>CALQTN020000011.1 GCA_943333505.2 Asaia bogorensis
GTGCGACGCCTTGGCCAGAATCGCCGACGGACACACCATCAACCGCATCGGCGAACTGGTCCCCTGGAAGATGAGCCAGGATGCCACGTCAGCGCAGTAGATAACCGCGTAGCAATCACACCGAAACGGTCCTGGCCGGACGCTTACGTTCAAGGAGACCCAATACGGCTTCATCGGCGCCTGCGCGATCATGGCGTTGTCAGTCGTGGTGATGCTGTGGGTGTTGCGGCGGGTTAAGTTGATTTAACGCGGGGCGTTAGAGCGTGATGACCGTAGGTGGAATCACACGAAGGTCTGGCCACGCGAGCAAACAAAGAGTTAGAGCATGATGACCGCGTCTATCAGCGGTCATCATGCTCTAAAGCACCAATGCAGGCGGAATCATAAGGCCCAAACGAACCGGCACATGCCATTCCTCCGGCGTTGCCCGCAGCACCCGGAACCCCGCGCGCAAATAATTCGGCAAAGCGCGCGGGTGATCGGCGGTGCAGGTGTTGACCGTCATCGCACCCACACCCTCGCGCCATGCCGTATCAACCGCGTGGCGCAAAAACGCCGGGCCCAGGCCCTGCCCGATCGCCCCTGGCATCAAGCCGAAATAGGCCAAATTGGTCACCAAACGATAACTGCGATCGAGTTCGTAAAACCCCAAAACCTCGTCCCCGCGATACAACACGTGGATCGTCACCCGCGGATCGCGCAAAATCGCCGCCAACTGCAAGTCCGGCATTACCCGGCGTAACCACCACAGATAATCCGCACCAACAGTGTCGTACAGGAACCGGTAAAACGGCACCGCGCAATGCGATGCCACCCGAACCTCAACCCCGTCCGGCAATAAAGGCGCAGCCTCAACCGGGACCCGATCCATCCGCAAAAACGTCACCACAACACCCACGCGGGTAACGGCATCGGCCGTCATACGGAGGGTCCGGGGGGCAGCGCCCCCAGGCCTTGCTTCCTTGCTTTCACGCCCGTCTCCTCCGCATCAATCGTCGAGGAAGCTGCGCAGTTTGCGGCTGCGGCTGGGGTGTTTGAGTTTGCGCAGCGCTTTGGCTTCGATCTGGCGGATGCGTTCGCGGGTGACGTTGAATTGCTGGCCGACTTCTTCGAGGGTGTGGTCGGTGTTCATGCCGATACCGAAGCGCATGCGCAGGACGCGTTCTTCGCGGGGCGTGAGCGATGACAGCACCCGGGTGGTGGCTTCACGGAGATTGGCCTGGATGGCGGCATCGAGGGGGATGACAGCGTTTTTGTCTTCGATGAAGTCGCCGAGATGGCTGTCTTCCTCGTCACCGATCGGGGTTTCGAGGCTGATCGGTTCCTTGGCGATTTTCAGCACCTTGCGCACTTTTTCAAGCGGCATGCCGAGTTTTTCGGCGAGTTCCTCGGGCGCCGGTTCGCGGCCGATTTCGTGCAGCATCTGGCGCGATGTGCGGACCAGCTTGTTGATCGTCTCGATCATATGGACGGGGATGCGGATGGTGCGCGCCTGATCGGCGATCGAGCGGGTGATTGCCTGACGGATCCACCATGTCGCGTAGGTCGAGAATTTATAGCCGCGGCGGTATTCGAATTTATCGACCGCTTTCATCAGGCCGATATTGCCTTCCTGGATGAGGTCGAGGAATTGCAGGCCGCGATTGGTGTATTTTTTGGCGATCGAGATCACCAGACGGAGATTGGCCTCGATCATTTCCTTCTTGGCGCGGGCGCTGTCGCGTTCGCCGCGGCTCACGGTCATGAAGACGCGGCGGAACTCCCCGATCGGCAGGCTGGTGTCGTTGGCGACGGCGCCAATCTGGGTCCGCACGTTGACGATATCGCCAGGGTGCTTGGTGGTGAAGGTTTTCCACGATTTGCCGGGCAGCTTGCTGATCCGCTCAAGCCAGTTCGGATCGAGTTCGTGCCCGCGATATTGGTTCAGAAAGTCGTCGCGCGCGACCTTGCTGCTTTCGGCCATGCGCAGCAACTGGCCTTCCATGCCGTTAAGGCGCTGGTTGAGCTGTTTGAGCTGGGTGACCAGTTCCTCGATGCGGTTATTATGCAGCCGCACCTGTTCGACCTTGCCGACCAGTTCTTCGCGCAATTTGTCGTAGCTGCGTTCCGACCGCGTGTTGGCTTCCTCGCCGGAGGTCATCAATTCGAGGCGCTTGGACTGCATCTTGTGCAGTTTTTTATACAGCGCCTCGATTTCCTCGAAATTGGCGAGGACTTCGGGCTTGAGCTTTTCTTCGAGTGCGGACAGCGACAGGCCGGGGCCTTCGCCTTCCTCGCTGTCATCGTCATCGGAAGCCGGGGCTTCAAAGCTCGGCGGCGGTGCGGGTTCGGCGTTGGGGTCGGCGTTGGGGTCTGCCGCTTCGGCGACAGCACCTGGCGTGGGGCCGCCTTGGGTTGCTTCAAGATCGACGATATCGCGCAGCAGCATGCGGCCGGCTTTGAGCGCTTCATGCCAGGCGATGATGGCGCGGAAGGTCAGCGGGCTTTCGCATAAGCCCCCGATCATCATCTCGCGGCCGGCTTCGATGCGCTTGGCGATGGCGATTTCACCCTCACGCGACAGCAATTCGACGCTGCCCATTTCGCGGAGGTACATCCGCACCGGATCATCGGTGCGGCCAAGGCTTTCGGCATCGACATTGCCAGACGGGGCGCCTTCCTCGGCTTCCTCATCGGTTTTGTCGGTGGCGACGACGGCGGGTTCGCCTTCCTCGTTTTCCTCGTTCTCGACAACCTGGACGCCCATTTCGCTGAAGCCGGCCATGACGTCTTCGATCTGCTCGGACGTGTTCTGATCCGGCGGCAGCACCGCGTTCAGCTCATCAAGGGTGATGTAGCCGCGCTCCTTGCCCTTGGCGATCAGCCGCTTGACGGAGGCCGACTGGACATCGAGCAGCGATGCTTCGCTGTCCTGATCGGGGGTGGCGTTTTCCGTCGCGGTGGCGGGCTTGGTGGCCATCGATGTTCAATCTCCAATGTCATGCGGGGGCGGCCGTCGCCGTTCCCGGTCGTATTTCAATCGGCCGATCCGGTCACGGATCGAGTTCTGTTTGCCGATCCGGTCACGGATCGAGACTATCTTCACCGCTGTCGACGGCGCGCATTATTGCGGTCATGCGGCCAAACTGCCGTTCGCTATCGGTGTCCTGATCGCGAGCGAAGCGCTGACCTGCAGCCAATTGCTGTTCCTTTAGGATTGGTCGGTTCAAAAGCTTGAACGACTCCCACCACAACTCGGCCGCATCCTTGGGCATGGCATCGCGCGATACCCAAGATGGGAGGTCGGTGGCAACCAAAGTACGGACATATTCCACCTCACCCGTTAGCTGCAAGTGATGCAGGTGGGACATGAGAGCCTCAGTGTCAAGGACTTCGGCCGCATGGAACCAATCCAAAACCGCCATTTGCAGCCGTGCCATTGGTTCTGGGAGCGCGACGCTGGCAAAAGCTTCGTCCACCGACGGCAACAGGCCGGGGTTGTGCAGCAGGATCATGACCAGCATTCCGGCCTGGCGGGCAATGGATGCGCTTGTGTCGGGGGGCTGGCGCGCGAACTTCACGGCGGCGGTGAATTTGCCGCCGATGCGGCCGCGACTGAACGCGGCGTCGCGCAGGCGACGGATCTGGTCGAAGAAGGCGCCCCGGATTTCTCCCGCCAGCGCTTTGTCAGTGATCAGATCGGTGGTCGCCATCAGGCGCTTGCGGAAGGCGGCTTTGGCTTCCGCCGTGGTACCGACGCCTTCATGCAGCATGTCGAACAAGGCGACAGAGAACGGGCGGGCGCTGGCCAGCACCGCCTGGAACCGCGCCGGCCCATGCTGGCGCACCAGACTGTCCGGGTCATCACCGCCGTCAAGCCGGACAAAATTGAGGCTGCGCTCGGCGGAAATCAGTGGCAATGCCAGTTCGGCGGTCCGCATGGCCGCGCGCGCGCCGGCGGCGTCACCGTCAAAACACAGGACCGGACTAGGTGACAGGCGCCAGAGTTCATCCAATTGCTCGGCGGTGAGCGCGGTGCCGAGCGGGGCGACGGCGCCGCCAAACCCCGCCTGATGCAACGCAATCACGTCCATATAGCCTTCGACCACGATAACGGGCTGCCCGGCGCGGGCGGCGGCGCGGGCGAAATCGAGGCCGTACAGCATCCGGCGCTTGGAAAACACCGGGGTTTCCGGGCCGTTGACGTATTTTGGTTGGCCATCGCCGAGGATGCGGCCACCGAAACTGACCACCTGGCCGCGCCGGTCACGGATCGGGAACATTACCCGGTTGTAGAATTGTTCGCGGGCCGGGCGGCCGTCTTCGGCTTCGCGCATCAGCCCGGCTTCAATCAGCATGTCAGGCTTCACGTCGTGGCGAGCGAGTTCGGCGGTCAATGCGCCACGGCCATCGCCAGACCAGCCGAGGCCAAAGCGCGCAATCGTGTCATCGGTCAGACCGCGATTGCGCAGATAGGTGAGGCCACCTGCCCCTTCCGGCGCAAACAGCAACTTGCGGAAGAACTCGGCGGCCGCCGCCAGCACGTCCGACAATTCCATCCGCTCGCGTTCGGCCGCCGCGGCAGCAGGCGTCGGCTTGGGAACCTCCATCCCGGCTTCGCTGGCCAGGGTTTGCACCGCTTCGGGGAAACTGGCGCCCGAGGTTTGCATGACGTAGCTGATCGCATCGCCATGCACGCCGCAGCCGAAGCAGTGATAGGCGTCTTCATAGACATAGAAGCTTGGCGTTTTCTCGTTATGGAACGGGCAGCAGCCCTTCCAGTTGCGGCCGGATTTGGTGAGCTTCACCCGCCGCCCGACCAGCCCTTGCAGGCTGGTACGGGCGCGGAGCTCGGCGAGAAATCCGTCCGGCAGGGCCAAATCTAGCCTCCAAGTTGGGCTTTGACGATCGGGCCGATCTTACCCATGTCGAGGCTGGCGGCATATTTCGCCTTTAGCACCGCCATGACCTTGCCCATTTCCTTGGGTGCGGTGGCGCCGGATTCGGCGATCGCGGCAGCGACAGCCGCTTCCATCGCGGCAGCATCCATCTGTTGCGGCAGGAAGGTTTCGATCACCACGATCTCGGCTTCTTCCTTGGCGGCGAGTTCCTCGCGATTGCCCTGGCGATACATCTCGACCGATTCGCGGCGCGATTTCACCATGCCGCGCAGCATGGCGACGATCTCGTCATCGGAGATTTTGTCGACGCCCTTGGGGCGGGCGGCAATGTCGAAGTCTTTCAGTTTCGCGGTGATGCTGCGCAGGCTGAGCACCAAGGGCGCGTTCTTGGCGATCATGGCGGCTTTGAGCTGGGCGGTGAAGTCGTCGCGTAGGGCCAATGGGGCCTCCTGATGGGGAAATGGGGTCTATCTATAGCGCGAGCCGGGCTTTAGATCATCATGCGTTCAATCGGCTCCGATTGGACGGATAAAGATGATTGTGAAAACAAGACTCTAGAGCGTGTCTGCTGATTCACCTTCAACCGATCACGCTCTCGTCCGCGCAACTATCGGTCGGCTAGAAACGGATTGGCGATCCGCAGCTTGTCGCCCAGCGCCATACCGTGCTGCATATCCTCTGACCAAAGTATGTCGCAATCAGCATGCAGCGCAGAGGCGGCAATCATCGCATCATAGGTTGAAAGCATGTAGCGCTCGGCGAGGGCAAGTCCGGTTTCGTGGGTTTCGACGGTGATCGGCTGGACGGTCAGCAAACCGCGCAACGTGGATAGAAACGCATGTGTGTCCTGCCAGTTCATCCGCATTTTGCGACGAGCGACGTTGGTCAGTTCGTTCAACACCTGCACGCTGATCACCCCACCAGTGCGCAGAATTGCTTCGGCGCGATCGGCCTTCAAATGATCGCTGGATGCAAGGTAAACAAGGACGTTGGTGTCGATGAAGTTACCTGGCATTCACCTCGTCCCGGTCGAACTTGAAATCGGCGGGCAATCGGCCGCGGAAGGCGCGCAGACGGTTGAAAAATTCGTCGCGGCCGGGTTTGCGGGCAATCGCGATTTGCCGTGAGTCGGCAATGTGGATTTCAATTTCGTCGCCGGCAGAGAGTTCGAGCGCTTCTACAACGGCGGCGGGGATGCGGACGGCCAGGCTATTGCCCCATTTCGCGACTTGCATGGTAAAATCCATTTGCTTGATAGACGTTGAGAGGAATGTATATCTTCATGGAAGCCGCATCAAGGCCGGTGTAACGATTGGGAAATTCTTTCCCGATTGCGCTGAATGATTGCGTTGGGAAGAAAATTCCCATAAAAGGCCGCTATGGCCATCACCGTAGAAACCATCATTCAACGCCTCGGCGGCCCCGATGCGGCGGCTTCCCAGCTTGGCGTCGGCACCGAAGCCTTACGCAAATGGCGCCAAGCGCAGGCAATCCCGACCCGGCACTGGCCGGCGGTGATCGCGGCCACCGGCCTAACCCTTGGCGATATGCCGCAATCCACCCCAACCCTGAAAGGGGTCGCCATGTCCGATCCGTCCGCGGTTCCCCACGGCGCCACCGCCGCCCTCGTGCTCGCCGATGGCAGCGTGTTCTGGGGGCGCGGCTTTGGCGCCCATGTGGCGGCGAGCCTGCCCTCCGAAATCTGCTTCAACACCGCCATGACCGGTTATCAGGAAACCCTGACCGACCCGTCCTATGCCGGGCAAATCATCACCTTCACCTTCCCCCATATCGGCAATGTCGGCGCCAACCCGGAAGACCTCGAAGCGGCGGGCATCGCCGCGCGCGGCCTGGTGGTCAAGCTCGATGTCACCGAACCCGGTAACTGGCGCGCGACCCAGGGGCTGGATGCATGGCTGCGCGGCCAGGGCGTACCAGGAATTGCCGGCATCGACACCCGCGCGCTGACGTTACGCATCCGCGACCTTGGCGCGCCCCACGGGGTGATCGCCTACCCGGCCGATGGCAAATTCGATCTCGCCGCGCTGACAGCCCTTGCTGCGGGCTGGGCCGGGCTGGAAGGGCTCGACCTCGCCAAGACTGTGACCTGCACGCAAAGCTATGAGTGGGACGAAACCGAGTGGGCATGGCCCACTGGTTATGGACGGCAAACCGCACCGACCCGGCATGTGGTCGCGGTCGATTACGGCGCCAAGCGCAACATCCTGCGCTGCCTCGCGGCGGCTGGGTTCAAGGTGACTGTGGTGCCGGCGACCGCCAGCGCCGAAGATATCCTGCGGCACAAACCGGATGGCGTGTTCCTGTCCAACGGCCCCGGCGATCCGGCGGCAACCGGGGCATATGCAGTGCCGGCAATCCAGGGCGTGCTGGCATCCGGTACCCCGATCTTTGGCATCTGCCTCGGGCACCAGCTGCTGGCGCTGGCACTCGGCGCCAAGACCTACAAGCTGACGCGCGGCCATCGCGGCGCCAATCAACCGGTGCAGGATCTGGCGACCGGTAAGGTCGAGATCACCAGTCAGAATCACGGTTTTGCGGTTGATGCGACATCGCTGCCGGATGGGGTGCAGGTGACCCATACCAGCCTGTTCGATGGCAGCAACGAAGGCATTGCCTGTCCCGGCAAGCGGGCCTTTAGCGTGCAGTATCATCCGGAGGCGAGCCCAGGGCCGACGGATAGCCACTATCTGTTCGGACGATTTGCTGAGGCTATCGAAGCATCTAAGTAAGTGTGTTCTTTGTTTGAAAACAAAGAAGCAAAAAAATTTCCCACTTTGGTTCCGCGTTCGCACGAACAGCGTTGCGCCATGGATAGAAAGTTTTTTTGGTTCTTTTTGTTCACAAAAAGAACACCTTGCCCAAAAGGACCCTGAAAATGCCCAAACGCACCGACATCAAATCGATCCTCATCATCGGCGCCGGCCCGATCGTCATCGGCCAGGCCTGCGAGTTCGATTATTCCGGCGCCCAGGCCTGCAAGGCGCTGCGGGCGGAGGGTTATCGCGTCATCCTGGTCAACTCCAACCCGGCGACGATCATGACCGATCCCGGCCTGGCGGATGCGACCTATATCGAGCCGATTACCCCGGAATTTGTCGAGAAGATCATCATCAAGGAGCGCCCCGACGCGCTGCTGCCAACGATGGGCGGGCAAACCGCGCTCAACACCGCGATGTCGCTGTTCAAATCGGGAACATTGGACAAATACAACGTCGAGTTGATCGGCGCCAAGGCGGATGTGATCGATCGCGCCGAGGACCGGTTGAAATTCCGCGATGCGATGTCGGAAATCGGCATTGAAAGCCCGTTGAGCCATATCGCCCATTCGATGGCCGACGCCCGCGCCGCATTGGCCGAAATCGGCCTGCCGGCAGTGATCCGGCCGAGCTTTACCCTGGGCGGCACCGGCGGTGGGATTGCGTATAATAAGGAAGAATTCGAACGCATCGTGCAATCCGGCCTCGATGCGTCGCCGACATCGGAAGTCCTGGTCGAGCAATCCGTGCTCGGCTGGAAGGAATTCGAGATGGAGGTGGTGCGCGACAAGAACGATAACTGCATCATCATCTGCGCCATCGAGAACGTCGATCCGATGGGCATTCATACCGGCGACAGCGTCACCGTGGCCCCTGCCCTGACGCTCACCGACAAAGAATACCAGATCATGCGCGACGCCTCGATCGCGTGCTTGCGCAAGATCGGCGTCGATACTGGCGGGTCGAACGTGCAATTCGCACTCAACCCGGCGGATGGTCGCATGGTGGTGATTGAAATGAACCCGCGCGTGTCGCGGTCATCGGCATTGGCATCGAAGGCGACCGGCTTTCCGATCGCCAAAATCGCGGCCAAGCTGGCGGTCGGTTATACGCTCGATGAACTCACCAACGACATCACCATGACCACGCCCGCGAGCTTTGAGCCAACGATCGACTACGTGGTGGTGAAAATTCCGCGTTTCACCTTCGAGAAATTCCCCGGCACCCCTGCTTTGCTGTCGACCAGCATGAAATCGGTCGGCGAAGCGATGGCGGTTGGGCGCAGCTTCGCCGAAGCCCTGCAAAAGGGCCTGCGCAGCATGGAAACCGGCTATTCCGGGCTCGATGCAATCGAGGCACCAGGCGATGGCGGGTTGGATGCGTTCCGCGCGGCTTTGTCGCAGCCCAAGCCCGACCGGATCGTGATGGCCGCCCAGGCTTTGCGTGCGGGCATGTCGGTCGAAGACATTCATGATGCCAGCAAGTTCGATCCGTGGTTCCTGCGGGAGTTGGAGAAGATTGTGGCGACCGAGCGGGTCATCGCCGCCAAAGGCCTGCCACAGGACGCGACCGGGTTGCGTGCCATCAAGGCGCAGGGGTTTTCCGACAAACAGCTCGCCCGGCTCAGCGGCCAGAAGGAGCCTGCTGTCGCCGCCTTACGCCACAAGCTCGGGGTGGTGCCAGTCTATAAGCGCATCGACACCTGCGCCGGCGAATTTGCCTCAGCCACGCCCTATATGTACTCGACCTATGAAGGCGGCTTCGGCACCCCGGCCTGCGAGGCCGATCCGTCCGATCGCGAAAAGATCATCATCCTCGGCGGCGGCCCGAACAGGATCGGCCAAGGCATCGAGTTCGATTATTGCTGCGTCCATGCGGCTTACGCGCTGAAGGAAGCTGGGTTTGAGACCATCATGGTCAACTGCAACCCTGAAACCGTGAGCACTGATTACGATACCTCGGACCGGTTGTATTTCGAGCCGCTGACGGAAGAAGATGTGATCGCCATTATCCGGCGGGAACAATCCAATGGCACGCTGAAGGGCTGCATCGTGCAATATGGCGGGCAGACCCCGCTGAAATTGTCGCAGGCGCTGGCCAAGGCCGGCATCCCGATCCTGGGCACGTCGGCGGACGCGATCGACATGGCGGAAGATCGCGAACGCTTTCAGGTGATGCTGCAAAAGCTCGGGCTGCGCCAACCGGAAAACGGCATTGCGCGATCGACCGCTGAAGCCGAGAAAATTGCCGCACGGGTCGGCTATCCGGTGGTCATTCGCCCGAGCTACGTGCTGGGCGGCCGGGCAATGGAAATCGTCTATGATGACCGCGGCCTCGCCCGCTACATGCGCGAGGCGGTGATCGTGTCGGGCGATAATCCGGTGCTGATCGACCGTTACCTGAGCGATGCGATCGAGGTTGATGTCGATTGCATTTCGGATGGCGAAACGGTTTATGTCGCTGGCGTCATGGAGCATATCGAGGAAGCCGGCATTCATTCCGGCGACAGCGCCTGCGCTTTGCCGCCCTACACGCTGTCGCCGGCAACCGTCACCGAGATCAAGGCCGAAACCGAGGCGATGGCCAAGGCGTTGGGCGTGGTCGGGCTGATGAACGTGCAATACGCGATCAAGGATAACGAGATTTTCGTTCTCGAAGTCAATCCGCGCGCCTCGCGCACCGTGCCCTTCGTCGCCAAGGCAACCGGGGTGCCGGTCGCCAAGATCGGCGCGCGGGTGATGGCTGGCGCGCGGCTCGCTGATTTCCGCCTGGATGACGACAGCATCGCGCCGCATGTCGCGGTCAAGGAAGCGGTGTTCCCGTTCGCCCGTTTCCCCGATGTCGATACGATCCTCGGGCCGGAAATGAAGTCCACCGGGGAGGTCATGGGCCTCGACAGCAGCTTCGAGCGCGCTTTCGCCAAGGCGCAATTGGGGGCCGGCGTTATCCTGCCCGATAGCGGCTGCGCGTTCCTGTCAGTGCGCGACAGCGACAAGGCGGCGAGCGTGGCGGTGGCGCGCCGGCTGATCGAATGCGGCTTCACCCTGATGGCGACGCGCGGCACCGCGACGAGATTGCGTGATGCGGGCATTGAGGTGAAGACCATCAATAAGGTGATGGATGGCCGCCCGCATTGCGTCGACGCGATCAAATCGGGCGATATTCAGCTTGTCATCAACACTGCGTCCGGCGCGCAATCCGTTGCCGACAGTTTCGATATCCGCCGTGGCGCGCTGATGCACGGGGTGCCGCATTTCACCACCATCGCCGGCGCGCGGGCGGCGGCACACGCGATATCGGCACGGAAATCCGGGACCCTTGAAGTTATGCCGCTGCAAGCCTATTTTCGCAGCCCGTTCTGACGCGGCTGGGCATGCGTGCCCGTCCGCGGCGGAGCCGTTTCTACCCACCCGGTTCCCCGTTCCTTTTCGCCTGAGGTTTGCCACGTGCAGAAGTTCCCTATGACTTTGCCAGGCCTGCAACGCCTGGAGGAAGAACACCGCCTGCTGAAAGGCACCGAACGTTTCGCCGTCATTCGCGCAATTGCCGAAGCGCGCAGCCATGGTGACCTCAGCGAGAACGCCGAATATCATGCGGCCCGGGAACGACAATCCTTTATCGAAGGCCGTATCCAGGAACTCGAAGAAATCATCGGTGCGGTCGAAATCATCGATCCGGCCTCCATCACTGGTGCCCATATCAAGTTTGGCGCAACGGTCGAACTGGTCGATGAAGAAACCGACAAGCAATCGGTTTACCAGATCGTCGGCGTGCATGAGGCTGACATCAAGCAGCGCCGGCTGTCGGTTTCGGCGCCGCTCGCCAAGGCGTTGATCGGCAAAACCGTCGGCGATACGGTTGCCGTGCCGACGCCGGGCGGCGATCGCAGCTACGAGATCATCTCGGTGAAATTTATCTAAACCTGCCAGGAACCTTCGTTCATGCCGATGATCACGATTGCCGACGTGCGCGCGGCGGCGGCGCGGATCGCTGGCCAGGTGGTGCGCACGCCGGCTTTGCGCAGCGATGTGATTTCGCGCGTGGTTGGCGCCGACGTCACCCTCAAGCTCGAAAACCTGCAGGCGACCGGCGCGTTCAAGGAGCGCGGGGCTGCCAACCGGCTGGCGTTGCTGACGGCGGAGGAACGCAAAGCCGGGGTGATTGCGATGTCGGCCGGCAATCATGCCCAGGCCGTGGCGCGCCATGCGATGCTGTCACAGACCTCGGCCGTGATCGTGATGCCCAAGCATACCCCGGCCACCAAAGTCACCCGCACCGCATCCTGGGGCGCGCGGGTGGTGCTGCATGGCGATACCCTGGCCGAAGCCGCCGCCCATGCGGTGGAACTGGCGGCGCGCGAGGGCCTGGTGTTCGTCCATCCCTATGATGATCCGGCGGTGATGGCCGGCCAGGGCACGCTGGCGCTGGAATTACTGGAAGATGCGCCCGATCTCGACATGCTGGTCATCCCGGTCGGCGGTGGCGGGTTGATCGCCGGCTGCGCGGTGGCGGCGGCCGGGGTCAAGCCCGGCATTGAGGTAATCGGGGTCGAAGTTGCCGCTTATGCGGCACTGGCCCAGCGCCTCGCCGGGCAGCCAGTGTCAGTCGGTGGTGCGACCATCGCCGAGGGCATTGCGGTGCGCGATATCGGTGAAACGCCGCTGAAGGTCATCCGGGCCTATGTCGCCGACGTGGTGGTGATCCCCGAACGCGCCGTCGAGGAAGCCATCGCGCTGCTGGCTGAGGGTGCCAAGATTGTTGCCGAAGGCGCCGGGGCGGCGGGTGTTGCCGCGTTACTGGCCTTCCCCGACCGCTTTGCCGGGCGCCGCATCGGCGTGCCGATCTGCGGCGGCAATATTGATCCGCGCATTCTCGCCAACGTGCTGCTGCGCAATCTGCTGCGCGACGGGCGCCTGGTGCGGCTGGTGCTGGAAATCCCCGACCGGCCCGGCGTGCTCGCCGAAATTGCCGGGCGGATTGGCAATGCCGGCGGCAATATCATCGATGTCTCGCATCACCGGCTGTTCGCGTCGCCCAGCGTGCAGACCGCCGAGTTGGAGGTCATGTTCGAGGCGCGGGACCCGACGCATGGGGCGGAGATTACCCGGAATTTGGAGCAGACATTTACGCTGCGGCGGATTTAGGCAATCACCCCGCCGCCGCTTAACCGCGTTCCCCAAACGGCGCCAATGGCGTCACCCAACGTCGCCCGGCGGTCGCAGTATCGAGCCTGACCGCGAACGGATCGCGCCCGAACACGTCGAGCACGATGCGTGTATCGAGTTCGAGCAAACCCCACGCTGCGGTCGGCTCTGGGTGGCAGGTAAAGCTTTCGGTCAGGGACTGCATTGTGATGTGCGGAATGCCGTCGACCACAGTTAGCGTGTTCCAGTGCACATGCCCGGCGATGCAGGCGACCGGCACCTTGGCCGCACGCAACACCGCCCGGGCGCGGTCGGCGCCGGGATAGGTCGAAAGCTGGGGGTTTCGTTCGAAGTAATAATTGCTGATCTGCGAGTGCCCGGATAGCGGCACATGGCTCACCACCAGCAGCGGCCGATCAGCCTGGCGCACCACGCCCGCGAGCCACAGCAGATCGGCTTCATCGAGGTGAAAGCCGATCGGGCCATTGGCGCCGCGCCGGATCCGACTATCGGCGCGCCACAGCACCACCCGCCAGTCACCAAGATCGATCGTTGCATGCCCGAGCGACTGGCCGAGAGTTTCCTCGTTCTGGGCGACGCTGAGATGGTCGCGGTCATGGTTGCCACAGACATGAAACAAAGGCGCGATATTGTGGATCGGACGGAACGCCTCGGCGATTTCAGCCTGCAAACGCAGATCGGTTGCGGTATCGACATCGCTGATACGGTCGCCGAGATCGAGCACCGCATCAACCTTTGCATCCGCGACGAAGCGGGTGAACTCGGCGAGCAGCGGCAGCGCGGTTTCGCCGAGCTTGGTCAGGCTGTTGGCGCCGTGGTGGATATCCGCCACCACGGCGAGACGAAGGGCGGCCACTAGCGTGCAGCCTGCGAAATCCGACCAGCGCGGAAGTCGAGCACATAGGGAATATGGCCCGGCAGTGGCTTCCAGGCGATCGCACGGCGCATCGCGAACGATTCGTAAGGCTGGTAGAGCGGCAGCACGGGTGGGTCATTGCGGATCCAGCCCATCAGCTCGGTATAGGCCTGCTTGCGCGCGGCAAGCTCGGTTGAATAGCGAAAGCGTTCCCACATCTCGACATATTTCGCGTCCGGCTTGAAGCGGCCTTCAGTGGCGGAATTGCCGGTCGGCGCCCACATGATGCCAAAGCTGCCGGTCGGGTCGGGGAAATACATTGGGTTCGACCAGTTGCGCGCCATCATGTCGGGCTTGTTGCCGGTCCAGGCGTCATCGACCTTGAGTTCTGACTTCACGCCGACAGCGGCCCACATTTCCTGGATCGCCTGGGCGGCCAGCAGCCCGTTGGTGTAATAAGCCGCCGCAGTATCGAAGCGGATCACCATGCCGTTATAACCGGCTTCCTTGAGCAGTCGTTTGGCTTCTTCCGGGTTATATTCGAACGTATTGAGTTCCGGCATGTAAAGCGCGCCGAACTGGGAATAGGTGTGGGTGGTCGGCACCACCGCCTTGCCTTGCCACAACGCCTCGTTCAGCGTCTTGCGATCAATGGCGAGCGACAGCGCCCGGCGCAGACGGGGGTCGGCCATTTGCGGGTTCTGGGTGTTAAAAATCACCACATGGAATAGCGGTGTCACCATGCCTTCGACACGCAGCGCCTTGTCGCTGTCGAGCACGCTGAGCTGGTCGGGCGGGACGTTGGTGATCAGATCGACTTCGCCGTTTTTCAGCGCGGTGATGCGGCCGGACAATTCGGGAATGCGGGTCACGGTGACTTTGGCGAACGGCGCCTTCTCGCCCCAATAGCCGTCGAAACGTTCCCACACCAGGCGCTGGTTGGGGACAAATTCGGTGACCTTGTAGGGGCCGGTGCCCATTGGTTTGAGCGCGAAAGCCTCGTAATCGCTGTCTTCCAGCACATCCGGCTTGCCGGTCAGGCCCATGATATAGCGTTTTGACACAATCATGGTCTGCTGGGTGTTCATCAGGGTTTCGAATAACGGCTCGGGCTTGGACGCGATCACCCGGATCGTGGTGGCATCGACGATCTCGACCGCACGAAGATTGGGCAACGTGTCGCGCTGGCGGATGGTGTAGGGCGGGAAGGTCGCGTGGATGATGCGGTCGAGCGAAAACGCGACATCGTCGGCGGTCACCGGATCACCGTTCTGGAACTTCACGCCGGGGCGCAGTTTCAGCTCCATCACCGTCGGCGAAATGATCGTCCAGCCGGTGGCGAGGCCGGGCTGCCAGACGGAGGCCGCACTGGTGTGATCCTTGCCGACCAAGGGTTCAAAGCTGTTGATATAGAATTGCGAGCCGACATTGGAGAAATCGCGGCCGGGATCGAGCCAGGGGGCCATGTTCTGGACGCCGACTTTGAGGTCCTGGGCTTGGGCGGCGGTGGCGAAGACCAGCGCGATGGTGGCGAGAGGTAGGCGCATTTTGGGTTCTCCAGTCAGTAAAAAAATCTAGGAAGGTCTTCTTTGTTTGAAAAAAAAGAAGCAAAAAAACTTTCTACTTGGGTTCCGGGGGCACACTGGCAGCATTGCTGCCGGTATCAAAAAGAACTGCTTGCCTTACCTTTCACGCAACCGCGCATCCATCCGGTCGCGCAGCGCATCCCCCAGCAGCATCACCACCAGTGACACCAGAACGATCAGCAGCGCCGGGGCCGCCACAATCCATGGCGCCGACGCCATATAATCGCGCCCCTGGCCGACCATGCTGCCGAGCGTGGCGGTGGGCGGTTGAACGCCAATGCCGATGAAGGACAGCGCAGATTCGAGCAGGATCACGTTGGAAAATGTCAGCGTCGCCATCACCACCACCGGACCGACCAGATTTGGCAGCATGTGGCAAAGTGCCACGCGGAACGGGGTGGCGCCGACCGCGCGGGCGGCCTCGACGTACGGGAGTTCGCGCAGGGTCAGCAGTTGCCCGCGTACCAGCCGGGCAAACTGCGCCCAGTAAGCCAGGCCAAGCACTGCGATCAGCACCGAAATACTGGCGCCGGCGAGCGCAATCACCAGCAGCGCCACCAGGGTAAACGGCATCGACAGTTTGATGTCGGCGATCGCCATCAGCACCGCATCGACAATCCCGCCGGACAGCCCCGCGACCAGCCCGATGCTAACGCCGATCAGCAGGCCGAGTACAGTCCCGAACACCGCAAGCGCCAATGACAAACGCAGGCCGAACAGGCAGCGCGACAGCAGATCGCGGCCGAGTTGATCGGTGCCGAGCCAGTAGCGCGGATCGGCGCGATCGAAGCCGACCGGCGGGCGCAAGCGCGCGAGCAGTTTCTGCGCGTTGGGATCGACCGGGGCGAGCAAAGGCGCCAGCACCGCGCAGGCGATCAGGACGATGGCGATAATCGCTGCCAGCATCAGTAACAGGTTTATATTGGGACGCCAGCGCGTGAAGCTGATGCGCGGCATGCTCAGCGGGGCCGGACCGGCAATGTCGCTCATGCCAGGCGCACCCGCGGGTCGAGCGCGGCATAGGCGAAATCAACCAACATGTTGATCACCACCACCGCGCTGGCGACCAGCAACACGCCGAATTGCAGCAACGGATAATCGCGCCGCAACGTCGCGCCAACCAGCAGATCGCCGACCCCGTTCCAGGCGAACACGGTTTCAACCACGACCGAGCCGGAAACCAAGGTCGCGACCTGTAGGCCGAGCACGGTTACCACCGGGATCATCGCGTTGCGCAGCCCGTGGCGGATCAACACCACTGACGGCGCCAGGCCCTTGGCGTGGGCGGTGCGCATGAAATCCTGCCCGAGCACATCGAGCATGGCGTTGCGGGTGTAGCGCACCAGGGACGCAATGAAATAGGCCGACAAGGTCGCAGTCGGCATGATGTAGTGGAGCCAGGTGGTGGCCCCCGCGCTCGGCAGCCAGTGCAGGCTGAAGGAGAAGACTAGCAGCAGCAGGATCGCCAGGACGAAATTCGGGATGGCGTAACCCAGGAACGCCACCAGCAGCAGCCAGGTGCCGAGGACGCGCTGACGCCAAACTGCGGCCAACACCCCGAGCGGCACACCCACGGCGATGGTGACCAGCATGGTGAGGCTGAGCAGCGCCAGGCTGCGGCCGACGCGCTCGCCAAAAATCACCGCGACCGGGCGGCGTTCCATCAGGCCGAGGCCGAACTCGCCTTGGAACAGCGAGGTCCAGAAGGCGAGATATTGCTCCCAGATGCCGCGATCGAGGCCCCAATAGGCGATCATGGTGGCGCGCCCGGCGGCGTCCATGCCTTCCGGCATCAGATAGTCGACGGGGTTGCCGGTGAGCCTTATCGCCAGGAACACCGCTGAGGCGATGACCCAGATGGTGCCGATCAGGCGCAGCGCGCGGCGGGCGATGAAATAGGGCATGACGCTCCGGTTATGGCGGAGTGTCTGGCTAGACTGTGTTCAAGACCGGGCGATGGCAGTTATGCGTCAGTCCGGTGAAATCGATCTGTATGTGTTGCGAAAACGGTCGAGATTGGTATAGATTTTTGTGGAAGTAGCGACACTCATCATTCAAAAGATTCAGACATTTTTTAAACCGACCTGATTTCAAATTGCTAGATTTTCCGAAAGATATGACCGCAAGCGATTTGCGATTCTCAGAAAAGTGACCGGATGTTGAGGAGTGCGGTGAATGTGGCGGGGTATTGGGCGGTGGACGGTTGGGAACAGGTACCCTCACCCTGCCCGCTCCCGCCAGCCGTAGTTGAGGAGCATATTAGGTATTTATTTTGACATTTCAGATTAATTCTGTTAATAAAATCCATGAACCCATTTTCACTCCTCCTCACCCGTCTGCAGGCCGCGATCGCGGCGCGGGCGGCGCGTGAGCGGGCGTTGACGGTGCTGCTGGTGGCGTTGTGGGGGCGGATTGCGCGGATGGGGGCGCGGCTGGAGCGGCTGGTGCGCTTGTGGCGGGCCGGGACGCTGCCTGCGACACGGGCAGGTCGGGACGTTGTGGCGCGGGACCGGGTTTCTGTGCGTTCGGCGCGGATCAGCTTTCCGACTGCGCCTGGATGGTTGCTGCGCAGGCTGGGTTATGAGGTGGCGGCGTATGGGTCCCAGTTGCAGCATCTGCTGACCGAGGATGAGTGCGTGGCGTTTCTGGCGGCGGTGCCGCAGGCTGGGCGGATTTTGCGGCCGTTGTTGCGGATGTTGACGGTTGATCCGCTGCCGGAAATTGTGCGGCGGGTGAAGCGGATTGTTCCAGTGGCTGTGGTGGAGGCGTTAGCGAACGGGACTGCGGTGACGGTTGTGCCGGTGATTCAATTTTCAAGAGCGTGAGTGGGTAGGTCTTTTTGCGCGTTATTTGTTTCGATATCGTAACTATCTTCATTGGCCGTGCGCCTGCCCGAAGATGGATTGCTTCGCAAGGGCTCGCGACGACGACGGGGGATAGTGCGCCAACGGCTAGGAATTGTTAAAAAGTTTTTTTGGTTCTTTTTGTTCACAAAAAAAACACGCTTGCTTAAGGCGCCTTCGTCGCTGGCAGTAAGTCCTCATCCAGTTCAACCCCCATCCCCGGCGCGTCGGAGAGGTTGATCCAGCCCTCGGCGTCGCTATCGCAGTGCGATTATCGGGGGATCGAAGGGGAATTCCAGATTAGACGCCGAGGCGTTCGCGTTCGCGGGCGATGGCGTCTTTCAGGGTTCAGGGCGCGTGGGTATCGGCGGGCAGCCGCCAAGCGCGGTCATCACGCTCAATTGTCGTGCTGGTGGGCTAGGCTTGGCGCGCTGGGATCGGCATCATGGGGCGATGCCCCGTTCACCGGTTCCTCCACTGCTGATCAGCCTGTTCATCGCCTATGTGGCGCTGGGCATTATTGGGCCGGTCACGCCGCTGTTATTGTTGGACGTTGGTGCAAGCGCGTCGGAAATCGGGTTGGTGGCCTCGGCCCATTCGGTCGGGTTCATCGCCGGCACGCTGGGTCTGGGGCGGTTGATTGCGGTGCTTGGCCATCGCCGGGCTTTGGCGGTGGTGACCATCATTGCCGGCAGCGTCACGATCGGGATGGCGATGGTCGATACTGCGATATTGTGGGCGCTGCTGCGGGTGGGCTTGGGGGTGGCGCATGCCGGGATATGCCTGGTGGCGGAAAGCTGGCTCAACGCGCACGCCACCAACGCCACGCGCGGCCGGGTGTTCAGCGCCTACATGCTGACGACCTGGGGCGGCAACGTGCTTGGGCCGCTCACCATCAGTTTCGTCCCCGCCTCGGCGATGCTGATGGCGATTGCGGGGATTGTGATGCTGGGCGCGGGCGCGCCGGTGGCGCTCGGCCAAGCGCCGGTGCCGCAAGCCCCGGCGCGCCAACGGGTCATGCTGATGGGGCTGGTGCGGGTATCGCCGGTCGGGCTGGTATGCTGTCTGGCGGCCGGGCTGTCGAACTCGGCGTTCTACGCGATGACCCCGGTGGCGCTGGATGCACAAGGCTATAGCCAGGCCGAGATCGCGATGTTTCTGGTCGCCATCAATCTGGCCGGGATGGTGGCGCAGATGCCGATCGGGCTGCTGTCAGATCGGATCGGGCGGCGGCCGGTGGCGGTTGGCGTGCTGCTGATCGGCGCCGTGCTGGGCGTGGCATTATACAGCGCCGCATCGGCGACGGTTCCGGTCGTGGTGGCGCTCGGCGCTGGCTTTTCGGTGATGACGTCGGGGCTGTACGGCCTCGGGTCGAGCCAGACCAGCGACCGGCTGGCCAGCGGGGATATGGTGGCGGCGAGCAGCGGGTTGCTGCTGGTTTGGGCGTGCGGTGCCGCGATCGGGCCAGCCTTGGCGGGCTGGATGATGGCGGCAAGCCAGCCCTGGACATTGTTTCTCTATCTGCCGGCCATCCTGGCCAGCGCGGCGATTTTTACCGTTGTGCGAATGGTGCTACGAAGCGACGGGCCGCGCGTTGAACGTGTGGTTGCAGTCGCCGCCAAAGGTCCGGGGTAAGCAGTGAGCCAGACGCCGTTCCGCACGAGATATTCTGCCGCCAGCCTGCTGCGCCAGGGCCTCGCCGGACAAACCGGCTGGGGTGAGGCGTGGCGCGCGCCCAGCCCCAAGCCGCGCTATGATTTCATCATTATCGGCGGCGGCGGGCACGGGCTGGCGACCGCCTATTACCTGGCCAAGCTCCACGGCGCGAACCGGGTGGCGGTGCTGGAAAAAGGCTGGATCGGCGGTGGCAATACCGGGCGCAACACCACCATCGTGCGATCGAATTATTTCTTTCCCGAAAGTGCCGCGCTCTATGACCACGCGCTGCGGCTATATGAGGGGCTGAGCCACGACCTCAACTACAACATCATGCTGTCGCAGCGCGGCGTGGTCACCATCGCCCACAGCCATCACGAGATGGAATTGATGGCGCGCAGCGTGAACGCGATGCTGATCAACGGCATCGATGTCGAATTGCTCGATGCCGAAGGCACGCATCGCGAAATCAAGATCGCCAATCGCGCCCCCGATGCGCGCTTCCCGATCCATGGCGGTTTCGTGCAGCGCCGCGGTGGGATTGCCCGCCATGACGCGGTGGCGTGGGGCTATGCCCGTGCCGCCGACGCGCTCGGGGTCGACATCATCCAGAATTGCGAGGTCACCGGGTTCCGCTTCGATGGCAGCCGGGTGGTGGGTGTGGACACCACTCTCGGGCCGATCGCTGCTGGCCGGGTCGGCATGGCGGTGGCCGGCCATTCCGGGGCGCTCGCAGCCAGGGCCGGCTTCAAATTACCAATCCAGAGCTACGCGTTGCAGGCGATGGTGTCAGAACCAGTCAAGCCGGTGCTCGACACGGTGATCCTGTCGGGCAGCACCGGGATCTATTGCAGCCAGTCCGACAAGGGCGAGATGGTGTTTGGCGCCGGGCTGGATTTGTATCCGTCCTATGCCCAGCGCGGCAATCTCCCGGTCGGACAGACCATCATCGCGGCGTTGCTGGATATGTTTCCGCGCTTTCGAAGCTTGAAACTGCTGCGCCAATGGGCCGGGATTGTCGATGTGTGCTGGGATTACTCGCCACTGATCGGGCCGTCGCCGGTTGCGGGACTTTACCTGAACTGCGGCTGGGGCACTGGCGGTTTCAAGGCTATTCCGGCGGGGGGATGGCTGCTCGCCCATATCCTCGCGACCGGGCGGCACCACCCGATCTCGGCACCGTTCGACCTCGATCGTTTCACCTCCGGCCGGCTGATCGACGAAGCCGCCGGCGCCGGGATTGCGCATTAATGCTGGCTTTACCCTGCCCCCATTGCGGCACCCGTGACGAGGCCGAATTCCAGTTCGGCGGCGAACCGGCGATCCGCCCGCCATCGACGGTGTCCGACCCGGTATGGGCGGATTATCTTTATATGCGCAGCAACGAAAAAGGCCCGCACCGTGAATTATGGTGCCATGCCGGCGGTTGCGGGCAATGGTTCGTGCTGACCCGCGATACCGCAACCCATGCGGTGCTGCCATGAGGCTCCCATCCGGCGGCCGGATCGACCGCACCAAGACGCTGTCCTTTACCTGGAACGGTCGGGCGCTGACCGGGTTCGCCGGTGATACGATCGCCTCGGCCTTGTTAGCCAATGGCGTGAAGATCGTCGCCCGCAGCTTCAAGTATCATCGCCCGCGCGGGGTGTTCGCCGCCTGGGTGGATGAACCCAATGCGGTGGTTGATGTGCGCTGCGGCGACCAGCACGATCCCAATGCGCGGGCAACCCTGGTGGCGCTGCGGGACGGGATGGTTGTTGCTGGGGTGAATGGGTATCCGTCGGTCGAGCATGACGCGGCCGGCGCGCTCGATCTGCTGCAGCGTTTCCTGCCTGCCGGGTTTTACTACAAGACCTTCATGACGCCGGGTTGGCAGTCCTACGAGCCGCGTATCCGCGCCATGGCCGGGTTGGGCCAGGTTGGCGATGCGATTGAAACCCGCGCCTTTGAAACCCGCAACGCGCGCTGCGACGTGCTGGTCATCGGCGGCGGGCCCGCCGGGCTGGCCGCAGCACGGGCCGCGCAGGCGGCGGGGGCATCGGTGATCCTTGCCGATGACCGACCCGAGCCAGGCGGGAGTTTGCTCTGGGATAGAGCAACAATCGACGACATCCCTGCCCTCGACTGGGTTGCCGCAACGGTCGCCGGACTGCGGGTTCTGTCGCGCACAACAGTGTTCGGCGCCTATGACCATGGCAGTTTCGCCCTGCTTGAAGATCGTGCCAGCGCGCCCGCGGGCTGGGCCGGGCCTCGGCTATGGGTCATTCGGGCAAACCAGGTGGTGTTTGCCACTGGCGCGATCGAACGCCCGCTGGTGTTTCCCGATAATGACAGGCCAGGGATCATGTCGGCCAATGCCGTCCTCGCCTATCTTCGCCAGCACGCAGTCTTGCCAGGGCGGCGAGTGGTCGTGGCGACCAATAATGACAGCGCCTATGCGACCGCGATCGCGTTGCGCGATGCCGGGGCGGCGGTCGAGATCGCCGATGCGCGGCCCGATGCGCCTGATGTCGATGGCATAAGGGTGCGATCGGGCACCGTGCCGCTGGCAACGGGCGGGCGCGGCGGCTTGGCCTGGGTTGATCTCGGGCCGCTCGACGGGTCGCACCGCGAGCGGGTACCGGTCGATCTGCTGGCAGTTTCGGGCGGGTGGTCGCCGACAGTTCATCTGTTCAGCCAGGCCGGTGGCACATTGCGCTGGGACGAGACGCTGGCCGCGTTCTTGCCGGTTCTGGCCGGGCAGCATGTTGCCGGCAGCGCGACGGGGGCATGGGATCTGGCGGCCTGCCTGGCGCAAGGCCATCAGGCCGGTTTAGACGCGGCCGGGCATGCGAGCGCGCTTGCTGCACCGCGGGCGCCCGCCAGTGCGGTGCCACGGCCAATCCTGCCAATTTGGGGCCTCGACCTGCCGGGCACACGCCAATGGGTGGACTACCAGAGCGATGTGACGGCCAAGGATGTGCGCTTGGCCGCGTCCGAAGGGTATCGCTCGGTCGAGCATCTGAAGCGCTACACCACGCTCGGCATGGCGACAGATCAGGGCAAGACAAGTAATGTCAATGGATTGGCAATTCTTGCTGATGCAACCGGACAAGCCATCCAAGATGTTGGCACCACGAAGTTCCGCCCGCCATTCACCCCAGTTCCACTCGCCGCGATCGCTGGGCTGCGCGCCGGTGGCCTGTTCGCGCCGTTGCGGCAGTTGCCGGTGCATGACGATCATGTCGCACTCGGGGCGGAAATGCGCGACTATGGCGGCTGGGCGCGGCCGGCGTGCTATCGTGGCATTGGCGAAACGACGGAAGCTGCCATCAAGCGCGAGGCGGCCAATGCGCGCTTTCGGGTTGGTCTGTTCGATGGGTCGAGTCTTGGTAAGATCGAGGTTCAAGGGGCTGATGCAGCGGCATTTTTGAATTTGATGTACTATAACGAGGTCGCCAATCTGCGGCCTGGCCGGCTGCGCTATTGCCTGCTGCTGCGCGAAACCGGGGTGGTGTACGATGATGGCGTGGTGGCGCGGCTGGCACCGGATCGGTATTTGCTGTCCCCGTCATCAAGCCACACTGCCGGCGTGCTGGCGATGCTGGAATTATGGCATCAGACCGAATACCCGACTATGCAGGTGGCGTTTCACGACGTAACGGCGGCCTGGGCGACCTTCGCGGTCAGTGGGCCGAAATCACGCGAGATCGTGGCGGCACTGGGCACCAGCGCCGACCTGTCCGAGCAGTCGCTGCCACATATGGCAATGACCGAGACGATTCTTGGGGCAGTGCGGTGCAGGATCGCTAGGGTTAGTTTCACCGGGGAGCGCAGCTACGAGGTCTCGGTGCCATCGGGCTACGCGCATGCGCTGTGGCGCCGGCTGCTCGATCTTGGCGAAAATTCCGGGATCATGCCGTACGGGATCGAATCGCTGTCGGTGCTGCGGGCCGAGAAGGGCTATATTCTGCTTGGCACCGATACTGATGGCATGACCTTGCCGGTGGATCTTGGGCTTGAAGGCCCGTTGCAGGCCAAAAAGCTCGATTTCGTCGGGAAACGATCTTTGCTGACCCCGGATGCGACGCGGCCCGACCGGCGGCAACTGGTCGGGCTGCTGCCGGCCAATCCGGCGATTATTCCGGTGCCAGGAACCCATGCGGTGCTGCGCGACGGAGCGGACCAGCGCTCGCTCGGCTGGATCACCACCGCGTGTCAGTCACCGGTACTGCAACGGTCGGTGGCACTGGCGATGATCGAGGGTGGGCGGTCGAAAATCGGCGAGGCGATCGACCTGTTCCATCTCGGGCAATTCAGCCGCGCTACCATCGTCGCACCCTGTTTCTACGACCCGGCCGGGGAGAGATTGCATGGCTGAGGACTGGCTGCATCACGCAGCGATTTCCCACACGGCTGTGATAACGCCTGCGTCGATCCATCTTGTTTCGGGCGGCGATCAGGCCGCCAACACCGTAACCGGCGACGACCCGGCACGGCTGTGGCTGGCTCCTGGCCGGGCGCTGGTGGTGGGGTTTGGGCGGGCGGTGGCGCCAGATGGAAGCTTCGTGTCCGATATCACCGATGGGCAGGCCGTCTTCGCGCTCACCAATGCGGATGATATCATTGCCATGGCCACCACCCTCGACCCCGCCCTGCTGGCGCCCGGATTATGTGCGCAAACCATTTTCGCAGGCGTGAAGGGTCTGCTGTGG
This sequence comes from Asaia bogorensis, assembly GCA_943333505.2. Lineage (GTDB taxonomy): Bacteria > Pseudomonadota > Alphaproteobacteria > Acetobacterales > Acetobacteraceae > CAITOL01. The sequence continues at coordinate 24,458 of CALQTN020000011.1, forward strand.
CGGCGCGGCGACGTGATCCTGCTGCATGTCGATCGCCCACTAGGGACCTACATTGCCGCTTGGCTTGCCCAGGCCGGAACAGCGCTTAAAGGAAATCCGCAGCCATGAAATCCCATGTCCGCGTCGCCGTGATCGGCGGCGGCGTTGTTGGCGCGAGCGTGCTGTATCACCTGACCAAGCTCGGCTGGCGCGATGTGGTATTGCTGGAACGCGCGGAACTGACAGCAGGCAGCACCTGGCACGCGGCGGGCGGGATGCATACGCTGAACGGCGACCCAAATGTTGCCAAGCTGCAGAAATATACCATCGAGCTCTATAAGGAGATCGAGGCGATATCAGGCCAATCCTGCGGGCTGCACATGCCGGGCGGCTTGATGCTGGCCGGCACAACCGACCGCATGGACTGGCTGAAAATGGCAGTGGCGCGCGGCGATTATCTCGGCATGGAAGCGCAGCTGATCAGCGTGGATGAAGCCGCAAAACTGCTGCCGCTGATCGATAAAACGCAATTTGTTGGCGCGATGTGGGACCCACTGGATGGCTATGTCGATCCCTCTGGCGTCACCAACGCCTATGCCAAAGCGGCAACGATGCAGGGTGCGGAAGTCTATCGCCACACCCGGGTGGAGGATTTGCAGCAAAACCCCGACGGGACATGGAATGTCATCACCGCGTCCGGAGTTATCATTGCCGAACACGTGGTCAACGCCGGCGGGCTGTGGGCGCGCGAGGTTGGGCGGATGGTCGGGCTTGAACTGCCGATCCTGGCGATGGAGCATCAGTACCTGATTACCGACGATATGCCGGAATTGGCGGGGATGCCGGAACTGCCGCACACGATTGATTTCGAGGGCGAGATTTATCTGCGCCAGGAACGCCAGGGCGTGCTGCTCGGCACCTACGAACATCATGGCACGCCGTGGTCGGCCAAGACCACGCCATGGGATTTCCCGGCTGAATTGCTGCCGCCCAATCTCGACCGCATCGCCAGTAATCTTGAGGTTGGCTTCAAGCATTTTCCGGCGCTGGAAAATGTCGGTATCAAGCGGGTGATCAACGGACCGTTCACCTTCTCGCCCGACGGCAATCCGCTGGTCGGGCCAGTGCGCGGGTTCAAGAATTTCTGGGTGGCATGCGGGGTGATGGCGGGTTTCAGCCAGGGCGGCGGGGTTGGGCTGGCGTTGGCGGGCTGGATGATCAACGGCGATCCCGGCTTCGACATATGGGCAATGGACGTAGCGCGCTACGGCGACTGGGCGACGCGGGGTTATACCTCGGCCAAGGTCGTGGAAAATTACGGTCGGCGCTTTCGGGTGAGCTTCCCGAACGAGGAATTGCCGGCGGGCCGCCCGTTGCGGACCTCACCGATCCATGAGCGGCAAAAGGCGGCTGGTGCGGTATTTGGTGCGGCGTGGGGGCTGGAATATCCGCTGTGGTATGCCGCCAAGGGCACCGAGGCGGTTGAGCATGTTTCGTTTCACCGCACCAATGCGCACGGACCGATAGGTGCGGAGTGTGCGGCGGTGCGCGGCGCGGTTGGGCTGATCGAAACCTCGGGCTACGCGAAATACGCAGTGTTTGGTCCGCAGGCGGAAGATTTTCTGTCGCGGATGCTGACCAACCGGATGCCGGCGGTTGGCAAGATCGTGCTGGCACCGATGTTGAACAAGAACGGCAAACTGATTGGCGATTTTACGGTCGCGCGGGTGTCCGATGATCGGTTCCACGTCTTCGGAACCGGTGGGGCAGAAGACTACCACATGCGCTGGTGGCAGGCGCATCTGCCGGAACGCGGAGTTTCGCTGCGGTCATTGCGGTCGGAGCTGGTTGGCATGTCGATCGCCGGGCCGCAGTCACGCGCGTTGCTGGCACGGGTGAGCGGGGAGGATGTATCGAACGCTGCCTTCCCGTTCATGCAGTACCGGCGGATGGATCTCGGGATGATCCCGGCGCGGGTTGGGCGGCTGACGTTTACCGGCGATCTGGGCTACGAAATCTGGGTAACGCCGGATTATCACGCGGCGTTGTATGATCTGTTGCTGGCCGGGGGCGCTGATCTGGGGATTGCCCATGTCGGCATCCGGGCGATGAATGCGCTGCGGTTGGAGAAGGATTGGGGCACCTGGGCACGGGAGTATCGCCCGATCTATGGGCCATACGAAGCCGGGCTGGGGCGGTTCGTGGCGGCGAAGAAGCCCGATTTTATCGGCCGCGATGCGGCTTTGCGCGAACGCGACGCGGGGCCGGCGCTGAAGTTGGTAAAGCTGGTGGTTGATGCGGCCGATGCCGATGCGCTGGGGGATGAACCGGTCAGGTTGGACGGCAAGGCGATGGGCTGGGTGACATCGGGCGGTTACGCGCATCATGTCGGGAAATCGCTGGCGCTGGCTTATGTGCCGGCTGGGTTTGCGGTCGATGGGGCACGGTTCACGGTGGATATTCTGGGGCAAGCGCGGGGGGCGGAATTGCTTGCCACTCCGTTGTTTGATCCGGATGGGGTGAAAATGCGCGGGTAGGATCAGACAATATTGCGTTCGACCAGCGGCCTGTTGTCAATCACCCGCCCGAAGCCCAGCACCGACATATTCAGCGTCGTAAACCCGCCATCAATGACCAGTTCCGCCACCCCGCGCCCGGTTGCTGGCGAATGCTGGATGCCGTGGCCGGAAAAGCCGTTGGCGAAAATCAGGTTGTTACATTCAGGGTGCGGCCCGATGATGCCGTTCTGGTCGAAAGTATTGTACTCGTAATAGCCGGCCCACGAGGATTGCAGCCGCAAAGCCTCGAAGGCGGGCACGCGGTTGGCGAGCGCCGGCCAGACCTGGTCGTGGAACATCGCTTCTTCGACCTCCAAAGCTGGCTCGTCAGGGTCGGCTTCGCCTTCGCCGGGGGAGCGGCCGGACAGGAAGAACGCGCCTTCGGGGCGGAAGAAAATCCCCGACGGATCAATCACCAGCGGGCAATCTTGCAGCGTGGCACGGCAGCCAACGACATAGATCATGCGTTTGCGTGCCCGCACCGGCAGATCGATCCCGGCCCAGCCGGCGATGCGGGCGGCCCAGGGTCCGCCGGCGTTGACGACGATGTCGGCAGCGATTTCCTGGCCATCGGCGAGCTTGACCGCGGTGATCCGCGCGCCGTGCTGGAGAAGGCCGGTGGCATCCTGGGCGACATAGGTGACACCGAGTGCGCGGGCACGGCGACGAAGTTCGGCGAGCAGGCCAGGTCCGTCAAACCACCCCTCCCCGCTTTCACCAACAGCGCCCAGAGCAATATCGCCCGTGTTCATCCAGGGGAAGCGCTTCTGCAAAGCCGCAGGCCCAAGCAGGGAAATATCGGCGCCGGCTTCGCGTTGGACCGCTTGGTTTTCACGCAGAATGTCAGCGCCGGCCGCGGTCGCCAGGAACAGATAGGCGCGCTGTTTGAGCCCGGCTTGCGGCATGTCGCGCAGAAATTCCCAGCCATATTGCGACATCGCAATGCAGACCGGGGTGGAGAATTGCTGGCGGATCGAGCTTGCTGACAGCGATGAGGACGCGATGCGGTAGGTAGGGTCACGCTCAACGACAGTGATCGTGCCCTTGAAATCCGGGCGTCTGGCGAGATGATAGGCCGTGGAGCTGCCAACCGCTCCGCCGCCAACAATAACAACCCGCATCAGTAGCTTTTCGGCAGGCCCAACACCCGCTCAGCGATATAACACAACACCAACTCCCGGCTGATCGGCGCAATGCGTGGAATGATGCTTTCGCGCATATACCGCTCAACGTGATATTCCTTGGCGTAGCCCATGCCGCCATGGGTCATCACCGCCTGGGTGCAGGCTTTGAAGCCGGCTTCGGCGGCAAGATATTTGGCGGAATTGGCCAGCGCGCCAGCCTCGCGCCCGGTGTCGTAGGCCCAGGCGGCGTTCATCGTCATCAGGCGGGCGGCTTCGAGTTCCATCCACGATTCCGCCAGCGGGTGCTGGATCGCCTGGTTCTGGCCGATCGGGCGACCAAAAACCCGGCGCTCGGTCGCATAGGCGCGGGCGCGATCGAGGGCGCACAGGCCCAAACCCACGGCCTCGGCGGCGATCAGGATGCGTTCGGGGTTCATGCCGTGCAGGATGTTGCGGAAGCCCGCGCCTTCCTCGCCGATGCGGTCCTCAACCGGGATTTCGAGGCCGTCGAAGAAGACCTGGTTCGAATCGACCGCCTTGCGGCCCATTTTGTCGATCTGGCGGACTTCGACCTTGCTGCGGTCAAGCGTGGTGTAGAACAGGCTCAGCCCTTCGGTCTTCTTCTTCACCTGGTCGACGGCGGTGGTGCGGGCGAGCAGCAGGATCTTGTCGGCGACCTGGGCAGTTGAGGTCCAGATTTTCTGGCCGTGGACGATGTAGCGGTCGCCCTTTCGCTCGGCGCGGGTTTTAATCGCGGTGGTGTCGAGGCCGGCATCGGGTTCGGTGACGCCGAAGCAGGATTTTTCCACGCCCGCGATCAGCGGCGGCAGCATGCGGCGCTTTTGCTCCTCAGTGCCGAAGACCACCACTGGGTTAAGCCCGAAGATGTTCATGTGGATGGCCGATGCGCCCGACAGCCCGGCGCCGGACTGGGCGATGGCCTGCATCATGATAGCGGCCTCGGTGATGCCAAGCCCGGCGCCGCCATACTCAGCCGGCATGCAGATACCGAGCCAGCCACCATCGGCCAGCGCCTTGTGCAATTCATGCGGGAAGCGGCCATCCTGGTCGCGTTCGCGCCAGAACGCATCATCAAAGCCGGCAGCAATCCGGGTGATCGCGTCACGAACGGCAATCTGGTCATCGGTCAGGGCAAAATCCATGTCGCGCTCTCGCCTCCTGGGCAAACCTGCGCCATCTTGCCGTGCCGCCGCTGGGTGGGCAAATCGAACGGAGCCGCGATGCACGTCCCTGCCATTATCGACCAGGCCGAAACCGCACGCCGCCTGCCCTTCCCCGCGCTGATCGCGGCGTTGCGGGCGGGTTTCATCGCCGGGGCGAACGCCCCATTGCGACATCGCCATGACCTTGCCGAGGCGGGTGGCACCTTGCTGCTGATGCCGGCCTGGCGTGGGGGCGCGACGATGGGGGTGAAAATCGTTACCGTGTTTCCCGAGAACGGCAAACGCGGGTTGAACGCGGTGTCGTCAACCTATCTGCTGTGCGACGGGCAGACCGGGCAGCATCTGGCGGTGATCGACGGCAACGAATTGACCGCTCGCCGGACGGCGGCGGCATCGGCGCTGGCGGGGGACTATCTGGCACGCCACGATGCGCGGCATTTGCTGGTGGTCGGATCAGGGCATGTCGCGTCCATGCTGCCGGGCGCGTGGGCGGCTGTGCGGCCGATTGATACCGTCACGATTTGGAACATCCGGCCAGAAGGCGCCGAGCGGCTGGCCGCATCCCTGCGCGGACAAGGCTTCAACGCCATGGCTGCGACCGATCTGCAGGCCGGCGTCGGGGTGGCCGATATCGTTTCCTGTGCGACACTCGCCGCCGAACCCTTGATCGCTGGTCAGTGGTTACGGCCCGGCATGCATCTCGACCTGATCGGCGCCTATCGGCCCGATATGCGTGAGGCCGATACGGACGCCATTCGGCGCGGGCGGGTCTTCATCGATACCGATGCAGCCTTGGCCGAAGCCGGCGACCTGACCCAGGCCGCGCCGATCCAGGTCCAGGGGTCACTCTTCACCCTGTGCCGGGGCGAAAATCCGGGGCGGCAAAACGCCGACGAGATCACGGTGTTCAAATCGGTCGGCAGCGCAATCGAGGATCTCGCGGCGGCTGGCGTGGTTTACCAGCCGCCTGCCCAGCCCTGACCGGCGGTGCAAGCAACCCGTCTGATCCGCCGATCGCCCGTTGCAGTCAGTTTTCCAGCGTCTGCGCCTGAGCGATCCTCAGGACCTGCGTCATTGCCTGATCGGCGAATAATATGCCGAACGGCGCGGTTGGCAGCCCGGCCGCACGCAGCGCGTCCAGCGTCCAGGTGTTGCAGGTATAAGTCGCATCATAGGACGCATTCGATGCATAAACCCGCATGTTCCATTCCGGGGCGTCGCGCAGCATCTCGACCCCAGCATAGGCGCCAGGGGTGAAATCGCGCGACAGGAATTCCTGCAACCGATCAAGGCCGGCCCGGCTGATCTTCAGTCTGGTCGCGCGCAACACGGCATCGCCATCGGCCATGGTCGCGCGATGGCCGATCACCATCACGATGCCGGGCCCGGGTAGCAGCGCGATCAGCTTGTCGAACGCGTCGGTCTTGGTCTGAAGCTCGTAGCGCCGGTCGCCAAAACTGAAACTAATCCAGGGATTGGCCGGAAACACCCCACGAAACTGGGCCAGCTTTTCGTCGAGGCTGGACGCCGGCAAGGCGATTTCGGTGTGCCAGCCGTCATCGAGCACCAGAATGGTTTCGCTCAGCGGCTCCGGCGACAATGGCGCGACGGCGTCGAATACCCTGGTGGTGGCACAGCCGGCGAGCTGAGCCACCACCAGGATCAGAAATGCCCAGCGTGTCACTGGTTAGAAGCTAAGCGAGGTTGCCTGCACCACCAGCGGCAGGGTGCGCACCATGGCCAGGACATCATCCGGAACCGCTTCATCGACCGAGACCAGGCAGATCGCATCGCCGCCGGCCTCGGCGCGGCCGAGATGGAAGGTGGCGATGTTGATGCCTGCGCCGGCTAAGGTTGCACCGAAACGGCCGATGAAGCCGGGCTTGTCGAGATTGGTGACGTAGAGCATGTGGCGGCCAAAATCGGCTTCGATCTTGATGTCCTTGATTTCGACGATGCGCGGCCGCGATCCTGCGAACAAGGTTCCGGCCACCGACCGGCGGTTCTGGTCGGTGGTAACGGTGATGCGCACCAGGGTCTGGTATTCGCTCGGCCGGTCATGGGCGATGTCGGCGACATCAATCCCGCGTTCACGCGCCAGCACCGGGGCGTTGACCATGTTGACCCCGGCCATCACCGGGGCAAGCAGACCAGCCAAAGCGGCGGCGGTCAGCGGACGATGGTTGAGATGGGCGGCATTGCCCTCGTATTCAATTTCAACCTTCTTGATAATCCCGTCGCGCGCCTGGGTCATCTGGCCGGCGAAGGCGCCAAGCAGGCGGCACAATTCCATGTAGGGCTTGAGGCGCGGGGCGTCCTCGGCGGAAACCGAGGGCATGTTGATCGCGTTGGTGACTGCCCCGGTCAACAGAAAATCGCTCATCTGTTCGGCGACCTGGAGGGCGACATTTTCCTGCGCTTCCGCAGTCGCAGCCCCGAGATGCGGGGTGCAGACGACGTTGTCCAGGCCGAACAAGGGGCTGTCGGTCGCCGGCTCGGTTTCGAACACATCGAGCGCGGCCCCTGCGATGTGCCCGGATTTCAGCGCGTCGGCGAGGGCTGCTTCATCGACCAGACCACCACGGGCGCAGTTGATGATGCGGGCGCCTTTTCGCAGTTTGGCGATGTTATCGCGCGACAGAATATTCTTCGTTGCCTCGGTCAAGGGCGTGTGCAGGGTGACGATGTCGGCACGGGCCAGCAAATCGTCGAGCTCAACCTTTTCCACCCCCAATGCCAGCGCACGTTTGTCAGTCAGATACGGATCGTAGGCAATGACGCGCATTTTCAACCCCTGGGCGCGATCTGCAACGATCGAGCCGATATTGCCGCAGCCAATCAGGCCGAGCACCTTGGCGGTGAGCTCGACGCCCATGAAACGGTTCTTTTCCCACTTGCCGGCGCGGGTGGACGCGCTGGCTTCGGGGATCTGCCGGGCGAGCGCGAACATCATGGCGATGGCGTGCTCGGCGGTGGTGATGGCATTGCCGTTCGGGGTGTTCATCACCACCACGCCGCGGGCGGTGGCCGATTTGACATCGACATTATCAACGCCGATGCCGGCACGGCCAACCACTTTCAGGTTGGGCGCTGCCTCGAGCAATTCGCGGGTCACCTTGGACGCCGAACGGATGGCGAGGCCATCATAATCGCCAATAATGGCACGCAGTTCGGCGGGCGACAGGCCAGGCTTGAGATCGACCTCAATGCCACGGCTGCGAAAGATATCGACAGCGGCGGGTGATAATTTGTCGCTGATCAGGACCTTGACCATCATTATACTCCCTGCGCCGGGGCAATTTGGGCATAGGCCCAGTCGAGCCAGGGCAATAATGCGGCGATATTGTCGGGATCGACGGTGGCGCCGGCCCAGATCCGCAAGCCGGGCGGGGCATCGCGATAGGCGCCGATGTCGTAGGCGACACCCTCCTTGTCGAGGAGCGCGGCAATTTTCTTGGCGACCGTGGCGCGATCATTCTCGTCGAGATCGAGGAACCACGGCGCCTTGATGACAAGGCAGATCGAGGTGCAGGACCGTGTCGCCGGATCAATGGCGAGGAAATCCGCCCAGACGCTGGCGGCAACCCATTTGGCGATGTGGGCGAGGCTGGCTTCGCTGCGCCCGATCAGTGCCGGCAGGCCGCCGATGCTTTCCGCCCAACGCAGCCCATCGAGCGCGTCTTCGGCGCAAAGCAGGCTCGGGGTGTTGATGGTTTCACCCTTGAAGATGCCTTCGACCAGCTTGCCGCCCGACATCAGGCGGAAAATCTTTGGCAGCGGCCAGGGCGGGGTGTAAGACAACAGGCGTTCGACGGCGCGCGGCGACAAAGCGAGCATGCCGTGGGCGGCTTCCCCGCCCAGTGCTTTCTGCCAGGACCAGGTGACGACATCGCATTTGTCCCATGGCAAATCCATGGCGAAAGCAGCGGAAGTTGCATCGCAGATCACCAGACCTGCACGGTCAGCGGCGATGAAATCGGCGTTCGGGAAGCGCACACCGGATGTGGTGCCGTTCCAAGCCAGCACCAGATCATGCGCCGGATTGACCTGCGACAGATCGGGCAAGGCGCCATAGGCCGCAGTGAGGATCCGGGCATCCTTCAGCTTTAACTGCTTGACGATGTCGGAGGCCCAGGTTTCGGAAAAGCTCTCATGTGCCAGGACATCAACCGGGCGGGCACCCAGCAGCGACCACAGCGCCAGTTCAACCGCGCCAGTATCCGACGCCGGCACGATGCCGAGGCGCCAGTCAGCGGGCATGCCAAGCATATCGCGGGATCTGGTGATGACCTCGGCGAGGCGGCCCTTGGGCACTGGGGTGCGATGCGACCGGCCGAGCGCGTCGGTCGGGAGTGCCGCCAGCGAATAGCCGGGACGCTTGGCACATGGGCCAGAGGAGAAATTGGGGTTCGCGGGTCGGACAGACGGACGCGCGGCGATGTCGGCAAGTGACATTGTAACTCTCCCTCACAGAAGAAATGCACTCCGGTGGGGGAGCGTGGCCCACAGCCACCTTAGCCGGACTTTTGCTGCAGTGCAACAGGACGCTTTCTGCGCCCGCTGTTGCGGATGCTGGGGGTTAAGCCCCCAGCCGAGGCGATCCGAAAACCAGCGCCGATGATCGCGGCATTCCCAAGCCGATATCGTTACATCATACCAATACTACCAACTCATCCAAGCTGCCGTCAGCGTGTAACATCAAGCAGTCCCACGCCAACGGCAACAGAGTCACAAAAAGAACAAGCGTGCCTTACTTAACGCTGGAAAACGCCGTCGGCACCAGCAACTGATTGCTGACATTGGCATTGATCGGCCCATCGGCTTCGCTCTCGGCGCGCGCCTTCAGCCATTCCGGATCGGTGGCGAAACCGGCCCATTTGGCTTCGCGTTCGGCGAGCGATTCCCAAACCAGCATATAAGTCAGGTCGGAAGCCGACTCGCCGACCAGCGTTGTCCAGAAGCCGGCCTGACGGATGCCGTGGCGTTCCCAGATGCGCAGAGTGTGGTCCTGAAAGCGCTGCAGCAGATTGGGCAGGCGGCCGGGCAGGGTGCGATAGATGCGCAGTTCGTAGATCATTGACGTCTCCCTTGATGGTGCGGGGTTCCAAATCCCCCGTGCCGGACTATCGTGCCCGACAAGTTGGATTGGGAAAAGTGCCATGCATGTGGTGGTGATCGGTGCGGGAATTGTGGGCGCAGCGACGGCGCTGGAATTGCTGCGCGACGGGCAAACTGTGACGATCATCGAACCTGGGCCGCCGGGCGGGGAGCAGGCGGCGAGCTACGGCAATGGCTGCTGGCTCAGCCCGAGTTCGGTGCTGCCAATGTCGGCGCCGGGGCTTTGGAAGAAAGTACCAGGGTTTCTGCGAGATCCACTTGGGCCGCTGGCGATGCGCTGGCGCTATTTGCCCAAGGCCTGGCCATGGCTGTGGCGGTTTCTGGCGGCGGGGTCGACGCCGGCCAGATTGCGGACGATCGCAAGCGCCTTGCGGCCGTTGGTTGAAGGCTGCCCTGCCCTGCACAAGCGCCTGGCCGAGGAAGCAGGCGTTGGACATCTGATCCACATGAGCGGGTTATTGTATGCGTTCCCGAGCCGCGCGGCGTTCGAGGATGAAAAGCTCGCCTGGACCATTCGCGGCGAACAGGGGGTACGCTGGACGGAACTTGATGGCGATGAGTTGCGGCAGATGGAGCCGGCGCTCGACCGGCGTTACCAGTTCGGGGCCTTTGTCCCAGATGGAGGGCATTGCAGCGATCCGGGTGCGTATGTTGCAGCCCTGGTCGCCCATGCCCAGGCGCAAGGGGCAAAACTGGTATCGGCGCGTGCCACCGGATTCACGATGACGGGCGGACGGCTGCGGGCGGTGACCAGTTCGGCTGGCGCAATTATGTGTGATCGCGCGGTGATCGCGGCGGGCGCGCATTCCAAGACGCTCGCCGCAATGGTTGGCGACACCGTGCCGCTGGAGACCGAACGCGGCTATCACGCCGAGATATCCAATCCCGAAAGCGCGCCGCGCATCCCGATCATGCCGTCCGACAGCAAGGCTGCCACCACGACGACCGCCAACGGTCTGCGGATTGCCGGGCAAGTTGAGATTGCCGGTCTCGAGGCCGCGCCGAACTGGCGGCGGGCGGAAATTCTTCGGGATTTTGTCCGCAAGGTGATCCCCGGATTGCCAGCAGATCTGCCGGCCGATCGGGTGAAACTCTGGATGGGGCATCGGCCGTCAACACCCGATGGCTTGCCGTGCATTGGCCCCGCGAGCGGTTGCGCCGAGGTGGTGCATGCCTTCGGGCATGGCCATGTCGGGCTGGCGGCGGGCGCGATTTCGGGGCGGTTGGTCGCCGATCTGGTGGGCGGCACCGCGCCGGTGATTGATCCGGCGCCGTATGCGGCGACGCGGTTTCGCTGAAGTGTCATGCAAAGCGCGGTGACCGCCGGCAGAGGATTTCGAGCGATTCAGCCTGCATTTGGGGGACTGGACAATGATACGGATGGGCGTTCTGGCGACGATGCTGCTCCTGGGTGGTGTGGCGGGGTCCCATGCCGAAATTCCGCCTGCCCTGCAGAAGGTCAATCACATCCTGGTGATTTTTGAGGAAAACCGCAGCTTCGACACTTTGTACGGCACTTTCCCCGGCGCAGACGGGATTGCCAATGCCGGACCGGCGGCACTCCAGCTTGATCGGCAGGGCGTGCCATATGTCAGCCTGCCGCAGCCAACCGACAGCAACCTCCACCCGGCGGGCCCCGACCCGCGCTTCCCGGCCAGTTTGCCCAATCGGCCCTTTGCGATGGAGGCCTATGTCGGCAAGGACGGAAAAACCGGCGATATGGTGCACCGGTTCTATCAGGAACAGGCGCAGATCAATGGCGGCCGGATGGACCGGTTTGTTGCCCATTCGACTGCAGGCGGGCTGGTGATGGGGTATTTCGACGGGGCTGGCACCGAGGGTTGGAAACTCGCGCAGGAATTCGCGCTTGGGGACAGGATGTTCCATTCGGCCTTTGGCGGATCGTTCCTCAACCACGCCTATCTGGTGTGCAGCTGCGCGTTCCGCTGGCCAGACGCCCCCCCTGCCCTGGTTGCCCAGATCGGGCCGGATGGCGCGATGATCCGGGACGGCCAGGTGACGCCGGATGGCTACGCGGTCAATACCAGCCGATCAGTCTATCTCCATGCGCCAGTTGATACCGATGCAAGCCGTTTGGTGCCGCCGCAAACCATGCCGCATATTGGCACCCGGCTTGACGCCAAGAACATCGACTGGGCGTGGTATGCCGGTGGCTACAACGACGCGATGGCGGGCAAACCGCATCGGCGGTTTCAATTCCATCACCAGCCCCTGGCCTATTTCAAGGATTTGGCGCCGGGGAGCGCCGCGCAGAAGGCGCATCTGAAGGACGCCAAGGATTTACTGGCCGCGATTGATGCGGGAACCCTGCCGCCGGTTGCGTTCTACAAGCCGATCGGCTTGCTCAATCAACATCCGGGCTACGCCAATATCAGCGATGGCGATGCCCATCTCGGCGAGATTATTGCGCGGTTGCGCAAAAGCCCGAACTGGGCCGACACGCTGGTGATCGTGACCTATGATGAGCATGGCGGGTCGTGGGATCATGTCGCGCCACCCAAGCGTGATGCCTGGGGGCCGGGAACGCGGGTGCCGCTGCTGGCGATCGGGCCGATGGTGAAAAAGGGTTTCATCGACCACAGCGTTTACGATTTCGGGTCGATCCTGCGCACCATCACCCTGCGGTTTGGCGCCGAGCCAGTGAACCAGCTTGATGGCACCGCGACGCCGATGGTCAATCTGCTGGAACCGTAGGCTCGGCGGCGACGGCGCCACTGGCGAGCAGCGCCGCGACCGCTGGCGCATCACGGCCCAGCATATGCAGGATTTCCCGCGTGTGCTGGCCCAAACGCGGGGCCGGGGTGCGGATTGCACCGGGGGTTGCCGACAGGCGCGGCACGACGTTGTGCATCATCACCTGGCCGAGATCGTCATCGGGTAAATCGACCAGGATTTCGCGCTCTATCACATGCGGATCGGCGATGAGTTGGTCGATGTCATAGACTGGGGCCGCGGTGATGCCGGCCTTGTCGAAGATCGCCAGCACGTCATCGCAGTCGCGGGCGGCAATGAAGGCAGCGATCGGCGCCTCGCAGGCCTCGGCGTTGGCGACGCGGCCGGTGTTGGTGGCAAAGCGCGGGTCGGTGAGCATGTCCTCGCGCCCGATCAGCCTCAGCAGGCGTTCGGCCATTGCCTGGATCGAGGCGGATATCGCGATGTAGCGGCCATCGCGGGTCTGGAAGACGTTGCGCGGGCTGGTGGTGTTGGACCGGCTGCCGGTGCGTTCCGGCAACTGGCCTGAGGTCCGCCAGATTTCGGCTTGCGGCCCGAGGATCGAAACCAGCGGATCGAGCAATGGCAGATCGATCACCTGGCCGGGCTGGCCACGCTCCACCTCGCGCCGCGCAATCATCACCGCATAGGCGCCATACAGCCCGGCAATCATGTCGGCGAGCGCCAGCGGCGGCAGCACCGGCGGGCGATCGGCAAAACCGTTCATCGCGGCAAATCCGGACATGCCTTCGACGAGGGTGCCGAAGCCGGGCCGTGTGCGGTAGGGGCCATCCTGGCCGAAGCCCGAAATGCGGACGATAATCAGGCGCGGATTGCGGGCATGAAGCGTGGTGGGCGCCAGTCCCATGGTTTCCAATGTGCCGGGGCGGAAATTTTCGATCAGGACATCGGCGCGGGCAATCAGGTCGGCGAGCAAGGCCAGGCCGTCCGGGTTACGAAGATCGAGCGCCAGGCTCTTCTTATTGCGGGCATAAACCTTCCAATGCAGCGAATGCCCCGCGGTGCGCCACGCGCGCAGCGGATCACCAGTGGTGGGGTCCTCGATCTTGATCACCTCGGCGCCGTGATCGGCGAGTTGCAGGCTGACCATGTTGCCGGCGACCAGGCGCGACAGGTCGACCACCAGGAGATCGGCGAGCGGTGGTGTGGCAGCGGTATCGAATGCGCGTTGTTTGACCATGCGACGTCCCCGGTTTAGGCGTTTCCTAGGCTGACAGACGGCTGCCAGCAACCGGATCAGGAGCAAGCCTATGCCCGCGACCTATGAAACCCTGCTGCTGAGCGAACCGGCCGAGCATGTCCTGCAGGTGACCTTGAACCGGCCGGTTGTCATGAATGCCATGAATACCCAGATGGGGTTAGATATGCTGTCGGTGTTCGGCGGGTTGTGTGCCGACCCCGGCGCCTATCGCTGCATCATTCTGACCGGGGCGGGCGACCGCGCGTTTTGTGCTGGCGGCGACCTCAAGCAGCGCCAGGGCATGACCGACGCGCAATGGCAGGCGCAGCATCTGATCTTCGAGCGCCAGGTGCGCGCGATGATCGCCTGCCCGATCCCGGTGATCGGGGCGATCAATGGCGCGGCCTATGGCGGTGGCTGCGAGATGACGTTGTGTTGCGATTTCGCCTATGCGTCCGAGACTGCCCGCTTTGCACTGACCGAAGTCACACTCGGGATCATGCCCGGCGCTGGTGGCACCCAGAATATGCCGCGCGCCACCGGGATACGTCGGGCCAAGGAAATTCTGCTGACCGGCCGCGCGTTTACTGCGGTGCAGGCGTTGGAATGGGGCGTGGTGAATGACGTTTGCACACCTGACGGATTGCTGCCGGCGGTGCTCGACACGGCCGTGCGGATTGCCGGCAACGCGCCGTTATCGGTTCGCCAGATCAAGCAATCGGTCAATGTCGGGATGCAAACCGACCTTGCCAGCGGATTGATGTTCGAGATCGAGGCCTATAACCGCCTGCCACCAACCGATGACCGGCGCGAAGGTGTTTCGGCGTTCAACGAGAAGCGGAGACCGGTGTTTCGGGGGCGCTGATTTGCGGGTTTGAGTCTACCAGGTCCCGCATATCGTCAAGATACAAATCATTAACATTCAGATGCAATCGGGGACAATTCAACCTTTACGACGTCTTGCGATCTCGCTAAAACGAAATTATCACAGGAATAACGGAATTCAGGATGACAAAAGCCCGGGTATTTGCCGATATGGCCCGCAGCATTGGCCTGCATAACGGGGTGTTGAGGATTGCGTTCGCGCAACTCGACGCGGAAGGTAAGTCAGAAGACGTGCTGGACCTGATGCTACCGCAATCTGAGATCAAGAATCTCGTGGAAGCGCTTCGCAAACTTACCGCGCGCTAGGCACTTCAGCCGCTCGCGTGCGGATAAGTATAAATCCGGCTTTGCACCCGCCTGACTGATCAGGCAAGGATGCGGCGATGAAACTTCCCGCCGCCATCGCTCCGCTGCGACATAAGCTTTTTCGCCTGCTGTGGACCACCAATCTGGTGGTCTCGGTGGGCGTATGGCTGCAGAATACCGGGGCGGGCTGGTTGATGACCACGCTGGCCCCGGATGCCTTGACGGTCAGCATGGTGCAGATGGCCACCATCCTGCCGATGTTGCTGTTGGCGCTCCCGGCTGGCGCACTCGCTGATATCGTCGATCGTCGGCTGTTCATCATGATCACCCAAGGATGGATGCTCGCCGCCGCTGGCGGTTTGGCGCTGCTGACCTATGCCGGGATGACGGATGCGAGCCTGCTGCTCGCCTTCACCTTTGCCATCGGGCTTGGTCAGGCGATGAACAACCCGGCCTGGGGCTCGGTCATGGCCGAGTCGGTGCCGCGCAACGATCTGGTCCAGGCGATCACCCTCAACGGCATTGGCTTCAATCTGGCGCGCGCCGTGGGCCCGGCATTGGCCGGGGTGCTGGTGCTGATGGGCGGGCCGGCGCTGGCCTTTGGGTTGAATGCGCTGAGCTACCTTGCGGTTATCATAGCATTGATGACGTGGCATCGCCGGCCGCGCAGTCCCAGCCTGCCGCGCGAACATCTGGTGGCCGCGATGCGGGCCGGGGTGCGCTTTGTGCGCCATACCCCGGTGATGCAGGCGGCGATGATCCGGACCGGGTGTTTTTTCTTTGCCGCCGCTGCGCCCTGGGCTGTGCTGCCGCTGATCGTCAAACAGCAATTACGTATGGAAGCGGGCACCTAC
This sequence comes from Asaia bogorensis, assembly GCA_943333505.2. Taxonomy (GTDB): domain Bacteria; phylum Pseudomonadota; class Alphaproteobacteria; order Acetobacterales; family Acetobacteraceae; genus CAITOL01. Next base: position 40,400 of record CALQTN020000011.1, read on the forward strand.
GGCCTGTTGCTTGGCCTGATGGGCGCCGGCGGCGTAACGGCTGGTCTGCTGCTGCCGCAAATCCGCCACCGGTTCTCGCGCGGCAACACAGTGTTCGGCTCGGGCCTTGTCAGCTGCCTGGGCATGGCGCTGGTCGGCATTGCCCAGCATTGGCTGCTGGCAGCCCTCGGAATGGTGTTGTTCGGCATCGGCTGGGTGGCGGCGTCGTCGGTGGCACAAGGGGCGGCACAGTTGGCTGCCCCTCCCTGGGTGCGGTCGCGCGCACTGGCGATCTATCAGCTCGGCTTCAATTTCGCGATGATTGCCGGCACGTTATTCTGGGGGTGGCTGGGGACCGAGATCGGCCTGTCCGATGCCATGCTGGCTGCGGCGGCCACCGGGGTGGGGCTGTCAGTGCTGGCCCGCGGTGCCAATATCGACACCGAGCCCACCACACTCTCCCCTATCCCGCTCGACGCGGCCCCTGCCCCCGAAGCGGTTGATCCCGAACTCATCGGGTTGGTCAGCGAGGCGCGCAACCGGGTGATGGAATGGCAGCGCTATCGGATTGCCAGCGACAACGCCGACGCGTTCCTGGCTGCGATGGCCGAGGTTCGCGACGTTCGCAGCCGCGCCGGCGCGGTTGGCTGGCAGCTTTACGAGGACATCGCCCATGCCGATGGCTGGGTCGAGGTCTGGACGGTGGAGAACTGGACTGACCATCTGCGCGAGGCCACACGCCTCAGCGGCGCAGATCGCGCGGTGCTGGCGCAGGCCATGGCGTTGCATATCGGCACGCCAATCGTGCCAAGCCGCTTCATCGCGGTTGCCCCGCATCGGCTGCCGGATAGGCCGCGCCTCAACTAGGTTGCAGCGAAGGGGTCGCTTTGGCTAAAGTCCCCCCCAGAACGGGAACACAGCATGAACGATCTTTTCGGCGGCGCCAAAGCCGAGACCACGGGCAACGACTATACGGCCAAGGATATTGAGGTTCTTGAGGGCCTCGAACCCGTGCGCCGCCGGCCCGGCATGTATATTGGCGGCACTGATGAAGCGGCGCTGCATCACCTCGCCGCCGAAGTGCTTGATAACGCGATGGACGAGGCCGTTGCTGGCCATGCCAGCACGATCGAGATGTCGCTTGAAGCCGGCAATTGGCTCACCGTGCGCGACAATGGCCGTGGCATCCCGGTTGACCCGCATCCAAAATTCAAAAACCTCAGTGCATTAGAGGTTATTCTCACCACCTTGCATTCAGGCGGCAAGTTCAGCGGGAAGGCTTATGACACATCAGGCGGCTTGCACGGCGTTGGGTCGTCGGTGGTCAATGCGCTGTCCGATGTGATGGAGGTGGAGGTCGCGCGCGACCGGGTGCTGTGGAAACAAAGTTATGCGCGCGGCAAACCGACCACCAAACTGATCAATGCGGGCGCGGTGCAGAACCGGCGCGGCACGCAAATCCGCTTTCATCCGGATGAGCAGATTTTCGCCAAGCTGCAATTTATCGCCTCGCGCCTCTACCGGCTCTGCCGATCGAAGGCTTATCTGTTTCGTGGGGTGCAAATCCGCTGGTCCTGCGCGCCAGAGCTGATCAGGGACGACACCCCCGCCCAGGCGGTTTTGCATTTCCCCGGCGGCCTGCGCGACTCGCTTGAAGCCGATATTGGCGGCGCGGCATTGGTCGCCACGCCGTGGTCCGGCGACGGCGATCTGGCGGCGGCGGCAGATGGCCGCCCGGCCGGACGGCTGGAATGGGCGGTCGCCTGGCTCGAACAAGGCGATGGGTTTCTGCACAGCTACGCCAACACCGTGCCGACCGCGCAAGGCGGCACCCATGAAACCGGGTTTCGCAACGCCTTGTTGCGCGGACTGCGCGGCTGGGGCGAACATCGCGGCAACAAGCGCGCCGCCGCAGTGGTCGCCGATGACGTCGCCACCGGGTTGGTCGCCAAGTTATCGGTGTTTCTGCGCGATCCGCAATTCCAGGGCCAGACCAAGGAAAAGCTCACCTCCCCCGAGGCGACCAAGTTGGTCGAACAGGCATTGCGTGACCGGTTCGACCATTTTCTCGCCGGCGACCCAACGCTTGCCGATAACCTCCTGAGCTTTGTGATCGAACGCGCCGAGGAACGCATTCGCCGCAAGGAATTGAAGGACACCCCACGCAAAACCGCGACGCGGCGCCTGCGCCTGCCCGGTAAACTCGCTGATTGCTCCGTCGAGGACGCGTCTCGCACCGAGTTATTCCTGGTCGAGGGCGACAGCGCCGGCGGGTCGGCCAAGCAGGCACGCGACCGGGCGACCCAGGCGGTGCTGCCGTTGCGCGGTAAAATCCTCAATGTCGCAAGTGCATCCACCGAAAAGCTGCGGCAAAATCAGGAACTCAAGGACCTGGTCGAAGCGCTCGGCTGTGGCGTCGGCGATCGCTTTGACCGCACCAGGCTGCGCTATGGCCGCATCATCGTGATGACGGATGCCGACGTCGATGGCGCCCATATCGCAAGCCTGCTGATGACGTTCTTCTACCGCGAATTGCCGGAACTGGTGCGCGGCGGGCATCTCTATCTGGCGCAGCCGCCGCTCTATCGATTGGTTCAAGGCGCGAAGTCGGTTTACGCGATGGACGATGACGATCTGGTGAAAAAGCGGGCTTTGTTCAAACCCAACGCCAAGATCGATGTCAGCCGGTTCAAAGGACTCGGCGAAATGCCGGCCGCGGTGCTGAAGGAAACCACGATGGACCCGAAAAAACGCACGCTGTTGAAGATGATGACACCGTCGGATGAGCGGGCGCGGACCAATGATCTGGTGGAAAGCCTGATGGGACGGCGGCCGGAGTTGCGGTTTCAGTTTATTCAGGAGAACGCTAAATTGGTGGCGGAAGTGGATATTTAGGCAAAGCACGGAAGGTCTTCTTTTTGTGAACAAAAAAAGCAAAAAAACTTCATCCATTGTTGCCGTTGGCGTGGGACCGCAGAGGATTCCCTAGCCAGCGGCAACAAATCATAAAAAAACTGCTTACTTCATCAAATAACACCCAGCCTCAGCCGGTGTCCGCCATACCTGCTCGTGCGGCACAGTCGCCACAATTTTGTAAACGTCGTACGGCTCCTTCGATTCTGCCGGCGTCTTGACTTCGACCAGGTACATCGGCCGTAACGTGGTGCCATCGGCGCGGATCTGGACGTTCTTCATTTCGAAGCTGTTGATCGGGGTGGCCTTCATCTTCGCCATCACCTGTTCGCCTTCAACAGTGCCAGTCGCCTTCACCGCCTGCAGGTAATGGCTGACCGCGCTATAGGCGCCCGATTGCAGGAAGGTTGGCGCGCGGCCATTGAAGCGGGCCATAAATTTACGGCTCCAGGCGCGGGTTTCCGCGTCCTTGTCCCAGTAGAACGGCACAGTGAACTGCATGCCCTTCGCCGCCGGCAGGCCAATGGCGACGATGGTGTTGATGGTGGTGCCGGTCGATGCCAGGACCTGGCCCCTGCCGGTGATGTTGAACTCGGCCGCCTGCTTCACCGCATTGGTGAAATCGGCGCCGGCATTGGCTAACGCGATAACCTTGGCGCCGCTGGCCTGGGCCTGGATCAACTGGGCAGAGTAATCGGTGGTGCCGAGCGGGTGTTTCACCGTCCCGAGCACGCGACCGCCAGCCTCCTTGATGAACTGGGTGGCGCCGGCTTCCATCGCGGCACCGAAAGCATAGTCGACGGTAATGAAATACCAGGTGTCCTTGCCCGCTGCGACCAGCGCCTTGGTCACAGCTTTCGGCGTCGCGTAGGTGTCGTATTCAAAATTGATCGACATCGGCGTGCAGGCCTTGCCGGTCAGATCGGCCGAACCGCTCCCTGCAATCAGAAATGGTTTTTTTGCCTCCGCCATCAGTGGCGCCACCCCTAGCGCAATCGGGGAGATGGAAAACGTCAGAATGGTATCGACCTTCTCGACCGCGAGCCATTGCCTTACCATCGACACCCCGACATCCGGCTTGTTCTGATCATCGCCGATCACCAGCTCAATCGGCCGGCCAAGCACGCTGCCGCCGAAATCCTCGATCGCCATGCGGGCCGCGAGCACCGAGCCCGGACCACCATTATCGGCATACGGGCCGGACTGATCGCCGATGATGCCGATTTTGAGCGGCTGTGCGACGACCGGCGTCGCAGCCAGTCCAAGACAAATGGCGCTCGCGAGCAGACGCTGGCGCGGTGTAACGGTAAAACTGACAAACATGATCGTGTTTCCCCTGGAGCCTGTTATTTTCCCTCATCGATCATGCCATGAAGCGCCGCATCGGGCCAAATCGACGGCATGGCGCAGGGCGATTTCACTGACATGAAATTTTTCACCCCAGCCCGCAGGCTTTGACATCCCTGCTCTATCTGCCATCACTACAGCAAGAACATGTGGCGGAGGGCCGGAAAATGAAATTTGGGGTATTCTACGAATTGCAGCTTCCGCGTCCGTGGACGCAAGATTCCGAATACAATATCGTCCAGCAGGCCCTCGATCAGATCGAACTTGCCGACAAACTCGGTTTTGATTGCGTCTGGGAGGTCGAGCATCACTTCCTTGAAGAATATTCGCATTCCTCCGCCCCCGAAGTGTTCCTCGCCGCCTGCACCCAGCGCACCAAACAAATCCGTATTGGCCACGGCATCAACCTGACGGCGCCGAAATACAACCAGCCGCAGCGCGTCGCGGAACGGGTCGCGATGCTCGATCTGCTGTCGAACGGGCGGGTCGAATGGGGCAGCGGCGAATCGGGATCGCTGATGGAAATGGATGGCTTCGGCATCGATCCCAAGGACAAGGGGGCGATGTGGCGCGAAGGCACCGAGCAGGCCGCCAACATGATGGCGATGACGCCCTATCCCGGCTTTCAGGGCGTGCATTTCTCCATGCCCGCACGCAACGTGATCCCCAAGCCACGGCAAAACCCGCATCCGCCAATGTGGCTGGCCTGTTCGCGCCGCGACAGCATTCTGCGCGCAGCCCGCAACGGCATGGGCGCGTTGGTGTTCGGCTTTGTCACCCCCGATCAGGCCGCCGAGTGGATAAAAGAGTATTACGCGATCATCAAATCCGATGAATGCGTGCCGCTGGGCCACAGCGTGAACGCCAATTTTGCCTGCCTCGCCGGCATGTCGGTGCACCCCGACGCCGACGAAGCCGCGCGCCGGGGCACAGATGGGTTTCGCTTCTTCGGCTATTCGCTCGCCCATTACGGCATCTTCGGCACCCATCAACCGGGTGTCACCAATGTCTGGGATCGTTTCGAGGAAGTCCGCGACCAGATGCCAGCGACACCTGGCGAATGCGCGATCGGCACGCCGCAAGCGGTAAAAGCCAATCTCAAGGCATTTGCCGATGCCGGGGTCGACCAGATGATTTTCATCCAGCAATGCGGCAAGAACCAGCACGGCCACATCATGGAGGCGATGGAGTTGTTCGCGTCCGAGGTCATGCCCGACTTCAAGGCCGCTGAACCCGCCCGCGAAGCCGCCAAGCAGGCGGAACTGGCGCCCTATTTCGCGGCTGCTCTGGCGCGCAAGCCGCGAATGGCGCCGCTCGAAACCGTGCCCGAAGTCATGGCGCTGGGCCGCAAACTGCAGGTTGAAACCGGGCTGGATTACTCCAACGCCGGCGGGGTCTATTCCGACAAGACCCGCGGTGGCTCCATTCCGGTGCCAATGTCCGATCCAGCGCTCCTGAAAGCCAAAGGATAACCCGCTATGGAACTCACCGAAGCCCAACAGAAATTCAAGGAAGACTATATCAAGGCGCGCGGCTACTGGGTCGCGTTCAATGATGGCCTGCTGAAATACAGCCAGGATTTTCTAGAAACCTATCTCCGCTACGCCGCTCTGCCAGCGCGAACCGGCCCGCTGAGCGAGCGCATGTGCGAACTGATCTATGTCGCGGTCGATGCGTCGTCGACCCATTTATTCGCCGAAGGCTTGAAGGTCCATGTCCGCCGCGCGCTCGCCATGGGTGCCAGCGTGCATGACGTGATCGAGACCTTGCAGCTTGCCACCGCCCAGGGCCTTGAAGGCGTCACCATGGGCGTCGAAATCCTGGTCGAGGAATTGCAGGCGGCCGGTCAGGATACCGGGTTCCTCGGTGGCGCACTGACCGCCGAGCAGGAAACACTGCGCGTCGCCTATACCGCGCGCTTCGGAGACTGGCCGGCATTCGCAGACCAACTGCTGCGCCTGTCGCCGGCTTATTTCGAGGTGATGACCGAGCTTCTCGCCGCGCCGTCAGTGACCGGCGCTTTGTCCTACGCCGAACAATGCCTGATCAATGTGGCACTCAATGCCTGCCTCACCCATCAGAATCCGGCCGGCACCAGGTTGCATATCGCCCGCGCCATTCGTGCGGGTGCGACCAAGGAGGAAATCCTCGAGGCGATCCAGTTGACCGCCCATCTCGGCGTTCATGCCTGTGTGCTGGGTGTGCCGATGCTGGTCAGCGCCGCTGAGCGAAAATGATGTCGCTTATCTCGGTTCTCCCAACGACAGCATCAGGCGGTTCGCCCAGTTAAAAAAAGCCGCGCCATGGATCGCGTCGGCAATCGCCAGATCATCCAACCCGACCGCGCGCAAGGCGGCGATATCGGCGCCCCCGAAGCCGGTCGGGGTTTCGGTCAGCGCCACCGAGGCTGCCACCACCGCGTTCCAGCGCGGATCGAGATCGACCTCCACGCCATCAGCCAGCATCCGGTCCACATCGGCGCCTCGCTTGGAGAAATGGCTGGCGAAACGGGCATGGACCGATGCGCAATAGATGCAGCCATTCAGCCGCGAGGTCGCCGCTGCCGCCAGTTCGCGCTCAGCGCGCGGCAAGCCGGCATTTGGGTTGTAGAAGATGTCCTTGTCGGTACGGGTGCGGGCACCAAGAATATCCGGATCGCGCGCCAGAAGCATGAAATAGGCCGATTTGGCACGGGCCGGATCGACCAGACCATCCCAATGGCGGGGGGTAAGCTCTTCGGCCGGCAAGGGCGGCAACCAGGGCAGCCAGTCAAGTTGGGCCTGGGTGAAAATTGTCGGGTGGGTGGACATCAGCGGGCCTCCGCCAGGGCGCGTAGCCCGATGATGACGCGGATCTGAAAGGTCAGAAACGCCACGAGTTGCGACAAGGTGACAATGCCGGTAGCCGACCAACCCGCCGCTTCAAGCTTGCGCAATGCGGCGGCCGAGGCGTCGCGCGGGTGAAACACCAGCATGTGGGTGTGGGCGAGCGCCGCCGCGAGGCGTGGCCCAACATCGGTGATCGCGGTGAAGACCGGGCCGTCTTTGTCTTCCGAGCTTAACGGGCCGGCTGGAAAATGCCCGTACGGGCCGGCCGTGGCGCCGCGCACGATTTCGGCGTTGAGCATCAGGCGCAGATCCGGTGCGGCCGCCAGGCCTTCGCGATAAAATGCCGCGATAGCCGGCTGGCGATGAAGGCCGGCCACGAAAACCGCAACGGCGTGGCGTTCCACCAGGCTGATATCGACCGGCTCAGCGGGATGAAACAATGCGAGATAGCTCTTCTGGGCATTATCGCGCGCCTGCATCCGCTCGGCACGCAGCCTGTCGAGATGGGACCCCGGGGTAATGCCAACCAGCAGGTCAACGATATCTGGATGGCTCATTGGGCTGCCTCCAACTGGCGGAGCGGGGTTCGATGCCAGCCCAAGGCGGGGGCGACCTCGGTTGCGATGAGCTCGAGCGAGCGCAGGATCAGTTCATGCGGTGGGTCGATGGAATGGACCTGGAAGACCAGATCGGTGACCCGATCGAGCGTGCGGTCGCCGCGTAAGGCGGTCAGCACCTCGTCAACGGTACCGATATAGCTGTCGGTCGAGGCGATCAATTCATCGAGGGTTTCAGCGCTTAGGCCACGGCCCAGGCTCTTCATCCGTGCCTCGTGTCGGCGTAGGCCTGCATCGGCGTAGCGCCGGGCTTCCGCGCGGCTGTCGGCGACGAACAAAGTGCGCGAGCCGGTGATGCGCGGGGTACGCCCGGCTGGCAGGTTGGCGAGATAGGCATCGATGATCGGGTCTTGCATATCGGTCAGGCTCGCGCCGGGGTGGTCGGCCGGGCGTGGCTGGGTGCGCGACAGCATCAGCCCGTCGCCATCCATCCCGGCCCGTCTGCCGCCCTCGACCGAGAACGTCGCCTGCCAGATACGATCGAGCAGTTGCGGGCCGGCGGGGTAAAGCTGCGCGGCTCCCCCCAGGCTATCACCGCGCAAGGCGGCCCGCATCGCAATCATGTTCTGCACATAGACCGGGGTGCGACCGGCATTGTCCAATCCGAAGGGTGGGAAAGCCTGTGGATTGCCACCTGAGCCGACCCCGAGTTCAAGCCGGCCGCCCGACAGCAGATCGAACACCGCCGCGTCTTCCGCCACCCGCAACGGGTTTTCGAGCGCCAGCGTGATGATCCCAGTGCCGAGCCGGATGGTCGAGGTGTGGGCGGCAATATGGCTGAGCAGCACGAAGGGCGACGGCAGCCCGCCTTCATCCTCGAAAAAATGGTGCTGCGCGACCCAAGCGCTGTCGAAGCCGAGCCGTTCGGCATGGACAAATTGTTCGGTCGCCAGACGGTAACGGCTGGCGGCGTCGGTCTGATCAAGCAGACGGGAAAAGAAGCCCAATCGTTTCGCGGTCATACGTGAAGACCCTCCTGAGGGCTGAGCATAGGCCGGCCCGCGCCTGGGGGGAATGGCGTCGATCAGCCGCCGACCGGCAGATGGCACGCTGTCGCATGCGGGGCGCCGACCAGGACCGGGGCGGTTACCCGACAGACATCCATCACATAAGGGCAGCGCGGGTGGAAACGGCAGCCGGCGGGCGGGTTCATCGCGCTGGCAATTTCGCCCATCGCGGCCGCCTCGCTCAGCACATGATCGGGGTCAGGCAGCGGCACTGCGGCCAGCAGGGCTTTGGTATAAGGATGGCGTGGGGCGGCGAACACCTGCTCGGTCGGGCCGGCCTCGGACACGCAGCCGAGATAGATCACCCCGACATCGCTGCTGAAATGTTCGACCAGCGCGAGGTCATGGGCAATAATCAGATAGGTCAACCCGAACTCGGTCTGGATATCGGCAAGCAGATTGAGGATCTGGGCACGGATCGAGACATCGAGCGCCGATACCGGTTCATCGAGCACCATCAACCGGGGCCGCAGCGCAAGCGCACGCGCAATGGCAATGCGCTGGCGCTGGCCGCCGGAAAACTCATGCGGGTAAAGCCGCGCCGCACTGGCCGGCATGCCAACGACATCAAGCACTTCGGCGACGATTTTGTCGAGTTCGGCGCGGGATTTCTTTTCATGCGCCAGCACCGGCTCTGCGATAATCGTGCCGACCCGCAGGCGCGGATTGAGCGAGGAATAGGGGTCCTGGAACACTGCCATCACCTGGCGGCGATAGGCCCGGAGAGACGCCCGATCCATCGCGGCAATATCCCGGCCCTCAAAGCGGATCGTACCCGATGTTGGCTGTTCCAATTGCAGGATCATCTTGGCGATCGTGGTCTTGCCACAGCCCGACTCGCCAACCAGCGCCATCGTGGTGCGCGGTTCGACCCGCAGCGACACACGCTCCACCGCCCGCACCAGCCCATGCTTGGTGGGATAATGCTTGGTGATATCAGTAAGCTCCAGCATGGCGTCCATCAGACCAGCTTCCAGCAGGCGGCGCTGTGGCCATCCGACAGCGTCACATTCGGCGGCGCCTCGGCGCATTTATCCATCCGCATCGGACAGCGCGCGGCAAAACGGCAGCCGCTGGGCGGATCGATCAGGCTCGGCGGCTGGCCGGCAATCGCGGTAAGCCTGCCGCGCTTAGCGCCAAGGCGCGGGATCGCGGCCAGCAAGGCCTGTGTATAAGGGTGCGAAGGGGTGCGGTAGATCGCCCGCACCGGCCCGGTTTCAATGATCTGCCCGGCATACATCACCGCGATGCGCCGGCACAGGCTCGCCGCCACGCCGAGATCATGGGTAATCAGGATGATGCCGGCGCCGGTATCGGCCTGGATATTGCGCAACAGGTTGATGATCTGCACCTGGATGGTGACGTCGAGCGCAGTGGTCGGCTCATCGGCGACCAACAGCCGCGGGGTGCAGCCGATCGCCATGGCGGCAACAATGCGCTGGCGCTGGCCACCGGAAAACTGGTGGGGATAATCGCCAAGCCGATCCGCCGGCGACGGCAGCCGCACCCTTTGCAAGACATCGATAACGGCCGAGCGTAAGGCGGCGCCGCGCGCGATATCGTGGTTGCGCAAGGGCGATCCAACCTGATCGCCGATTGAAAACACCGGGTTCAGCGACGTCATCGGGTCCTGCATGATCATCGCGATCTTGCGGCCGCGAATGTCGCGCGCCAATGCCGCTTCGGAAAGTGTGGTCAGTTCCTGGCCATCGAGCTTGATCGAGCCGCTGACGATCCGCCCTGAGCCTTTCGGCAACAACCGCAGCAACGACAATCCGGTAAGGGTTTTGCCCGACCCGGACTCGCCGACCAGCCCCAGGGTTTCACCCTCGGCGACATCGAGGCTCACGCCATCGACCGCGCGCAGCACACCGCGTTTGAGGTGGAGATGGGTTTGCAGGTTCCTGACTGACAGTAGCATCAGAGTTGCCGCAACTGCGGGTCAAGCCGGTCTCGCAACCAGTCCCCAAAGATATTCGATGACAGACAGGTCAACATGATCGCAATCCCCGGCATGGTGATCGCCCACCAGGCGTTGGTGATGTATTGCCGCGCGTCCGACAGCATCAGGCCCCAGGAAATATCAGGCTGCTGAATGCCGAGCCCAAGGAAGGACAAGGATGCCTCGAACAGGATCACCTGCCCGACCTGCAAAGTTGCCAGCACCACCAGCGTATTGAAGATATTGGGCAGCAAATGGCGGACAAATATCGTCGGTGTGCCGACGCCGGCGACCCGTGCGAAGGCGATGTAGTCGCGGCCTTTCAATGCCATGATCTCGCCGCGGATGATACGCGCGTACCAGGCCCAGTAAGTCAGAACAATCACCACCACCACGGTGGACAGCCCCGGTTCCAAGGCCGCCGCCAGGATCAGTGCCAGCGCGATCGATGGGACGGATTGCTGGATTTCGATAAAACGCATCAGCAGCGTATCAACCCAGCCGCCGAAATACCCGGCGATCATGCCGATAACCGCGCCGATGCCCCCGGAAAACAGGATGGCGTAAAAGGCCACGATCACCGAAACCCGCGATCCCGCCATGATCCGACTAAGAATATCGCGCCCGAGATTATCGGCACCCAGTGGGTTGGTCATGTCCCCACCTTCGAGCCAGAACGGTGGTTTGAAGGCCGCGCCGAGATCAAGCTCATTGGCATCGAACGGCAGCATTGCCTCGCCCCCGGCCGCGCAGATCCCAACTGCGGCGATCACCAGAAGCGGCAGCCACGGCACGCCGCGAAACATGCTAGCGTCCATTGCGGATCCTTGGATCGACGAGGCCATAGGACAGGTCGACCAGCAAATTTGACATGACGAACAGGATCGAGGTGAACAGCACCCCGGCCTGCACCACCGGAAAATCGCGCGCGAACACCGCCTCGACCACGGTGCGACCGACACCCGGCCAAGCGAAAATCGTCTCCACCACGAAGGCCCCGCCCAACATCGCAGCGAAATAAACCCCAAGCATGGTCAGCAGCGGTACCGCTGCATTGCGCAGCGCGTATTTCCAGATGATCAGGCGTTCTGGCGTGCCAAGCGCGCGCGACAGGCGGATATGGTCGCTGTCCAGCACATCGAGCATCGCCGATCGCACGATCCGGGTTTGTGCCGCCACCGGATACCAGCCGAGCGAAATCGCCGGCAGAACCATCTGGCTCAGACTGCCATGCCCAAATGCCGGCAACCAGTTGAGCTTGATGGCAAAGACCAGGATCAGCAGCAACCCGACCCAGAAGGCCGGCATCGCCTGCCCGAGCATGGCGAAGACCCGACCGATCCGATCAATCCAGCCGCCGCGATGCACCGCCGACATCACCCCGACCGGCACTGCCACCGCCACGCTGAACAGCAGGCCGCACATGGCAAGTTCAATTGTTGCCGGCAGGCGGTCCATGATCAGCTTGATCGCCGGCATTTTCCAGCGATAGGAATTGCCGAAATCACCCACCAGCGCGTTCTGGGCGAAGATCAGATATTGCACCCAGAGCGGCCGGTCGAGGCCGAGAGTGCGCCTTGTTTCCTCGATCATGCTGATAGGTGCGTCATTGGGCAGCAGCATCAGAATCGGATCGCCCGACAGGCGCGAGATCACGAAAATAATCATGCTCGCGCCGATGATGCTGATCACGCCCTGCATCAGCCGGCGGATAAAGAACCCGGACATAGTCGTCGCTTCGCTATTGCTTGAGACCGATCTCCTGCATGCTGCGCCAGAACGCAATCGGCCACGGCTTGAACGCGACCTTGTCGCGCCAGGCAAAGGTCACCAACGGGCGGTAGGTCGACAGGCCACCGGCAACCCGATCGCGTTTCAGGCGGGCGATCTTTTTGATCAAATCCGCGCGTTGCCCGACCTCCATGGTGCGTTTCAATTCCTCAACCATCGCGTCGATCTCGGGGTCGGCATAGAGCGAGGTTGCACCCCAGCCTTTGCCGGGGACGTAGCTGTGCAGATGTCCGGCCCAGGCAGTCCCAGGGTCGCCTGGCAGACCGTGGCCCCACATGTTGCTGTAAAGCCCGTCAATATGGCCCTGGCGTTCGCGGCGTCCGAAGGTGATCCAGGTGCCGTATTCCATGCCCTGCACCTTGCAGCGAATGCCGACAGCGGTGGCATAGGCGAAATAGGCCTCGCCGACCTCCTTCTGATAGGGCTCGCGCGGGCTGGTCAGATTGTAGCAGGGCGTGTCAAAGCCGTTGGGGTAGCCCGCCTCGCGCAGCAATTCACGCGCCCGTTTCGGATCGTACGGGTAAGGCTTCAGGTCGGGATCATAGCCCAGTTCGCCAATGCCGACCTCGACATAGCGCTGCCCCTGGCCGAACAGCACGCTTTTGATGATCGCATCGACGTTGATCGCATGGGCGAGCGCCTGACGAACCCGGACATCGTAGAATTTGGAGTCAGCGGTGACCGAGTCGGTCGAGATATACATGTTATTCGGCGCGACCAGGCTGGTGGTGACCACGCCTGGCAGCTTCTTAAATTCCTCGATCATCGCCGGCGGAACCGCGTCGATCCAGTCCACCGCGCCGGTCTTGAAGGCGGCCACCCGGGTCAGATCTTCCGGGATCACCTTGATGGTCAGGTTCTTGACCCCCGGGCGGTTCTGGGCGTTCCAGTAATTATCATACGCCTCGAAGCGGATTTCCTCCTTTACAGCACGTGACACGAAGCGCCACGGCCCGGTGCCAACCGGCGCGCGCTCGAAGGCTTCGTCACCAACCCGTTCCATGTAGCGCTTGGGCATCGCATACAAGGTCAGATCGCCCGAGATGTATGAGCCATCGCCTTCCTTGAAACGGATGCGGAAATGATGTGGATCGATGATTTCGAACGCCTCGACGGCCGCCTGGAGATGGGTCCAGATCGAGATTTTCTTGTCGCTCTGGCGGCGGAAGGAATATTCGAAATCCTCTGCCGTCAGCGGATCACCGTTATGGAAGGTTACGTTTTTGCGGAGGTGAATATCCAGATAGGGCTTGCCGCCTTCCTGCTTGACCTCCCAGCTTTCCGCCAGCCAGTTGACCTGCTTGAGCGAGGGATCGGTCCGGGTCAGCTGTTCGAACATCTGGCCGATATAATACTGGTCCACCCCGGCGGCGGACCTTGTCGGGTCGAGGACGGTAGCCTCGGCGCCGAAAGCCACGGTAAGGCTTCCCGTGGCAGGTTTGGGGGTCTGAGCATGGGTTGCAAGTGGGAGGGCAAGGATTGCGACGGTGGCCGCTTGTTGGAGCCATCTGGACATGGTTGTCTCTTCTCCGCACGGTCGTCTTTACGTAGCACGCGACACGTTTAGGCTATGCCACCACTTCAATGCGGGACCGTCAAGGACATTTTGCAAATATCTAGGTTCGGCCAACAGTACCTCTGTCGAACAGCATCTTACATTGCGAGGCCCATCATGACCCTGGCCATCAAACCGCTCGCCGATACGTTCGCCGGCGAGGTCTCCGGCCTCGACTGCGCCCACCCACTAACCCCGGACGATGTCGCCGCATTCGAGGCTGGGATGGACCGGTTCGCGGTTCTGGTGATCCGCGATCAGCGTCTCAGCGATGCTGAACAGCTCGCCTTCACCCTGCATTTTGGCGAGATCGAAAAATCCGGCCACGGCAGTGCCAAGGGGCCGATCCATTTCCGCACCGTGCAACAGGCGCGCGATCTTGGCGCCGGGATCGGGGATTTCTCCAATGTCGACGGCAAAGGCGCGCCGCTGGCCGCGGATAGCCGGGCCTATCTGTTCAAGCTTGCCGACCGGCTATGGCATTCCGACAGTTCGTTCCGTGCGACGCCGGCGAAATACTCGCTGCTGTCCGGGCGCGCCATCCCGTCCTGGGGTGGCAACACCGAATTCGCCGACATGCGTGCGGCCTATGACGCGCTCGACGACCGCACCCGCGCGATGGCCGAAGATCTGGTGTGTGGCCATTCGCAAATGTATTCGCGGGAAAAAATCGGCTTCTCCGAAATGAGTGAGGCCGAACGCCTCGCCTTCACCCCGGTGCGCCAGCGCCTGGTCCGCACCCATCCAGTGACCGGCCGCAAGTCGCTGTTCCTGTCATCGCATGCCGGTACGATTGAGGGCTGGTCGCTGCCCGAGGCGCGGATGTTCCTGCACGAACTGACCGAGTTCGCGACCGGACCACGTTTCGTTTATGCGCATCGATGGCGGCTCAACGACCTTGTTATCTGGGATAATCGCGCGACCATGCATCGCGGCCGGCGCTTCGATCCGGCCGAGGCCCGCGATGTCCGCCAGACCCGATTGGCGGGAAGCGCGCCGACAATCGAACAGGCGATCATCACGCCCTAGGCAAGCAGCAGATCGGCAAGCTTGCGGCGATGATGGGCGGCGTCACCATGGGTATATTGCAGCCACATCGCGCGGCGCAGGAATAGCTGCGCATCGCACTCCCAGGTAAACCCGAAGCCGCCGTGGAATTGCACCGCACGATCGCCCGCATAGGCGAAAACCTCGGTCGCCTCGGCCTTGGCCATACGCAGTGCGATTTCTGGCGCCTCGTTGCCCGCGCATAAGGTCGCGGCATGGTAGAGATGCGACCGGCTGCGTTCCAATCCAACGAGAATGTCGGCGCAGGCATGCTTCAGCGATTGGTAACTGCCGATCTTGCGGCCGAAGGTGGTGCGGGTATTGAGGTAGTCGACAGTCACATCGAGTACCCCGGCAATGCCGCCCGTCGCTTCCGCGCTGGCCAGCAATAGTGCCGCATCGCGGATCGCGCGCAAGGTTGCGCGGGCAGCCTGCCGGGTGATCAGCCGATCAGCGGCAATGGCAATCCCAGTAAGGTCGATACGCGCGCTCCGATGGGTTTCGTCAATGATGGTTTCGGGCAGCAAACATCCGATCGGCAATTCGGTGGCATCGAGGATCGCCAGTGCCGGGGCGCCGTCGACACGGATTGAGACCACGAAAATATCGGCAACCGCTGCGTCCAGCACCAGGGTTTTGATGCCATCAAGCCGCAGCGCATTGCCATTGGTGGCTATCGCAGTGAGGTCCCAGTCCCCGCCAGCTTCAAACACGGCAGTGGTTGCAATGGCCCCTTGGGCGATACGCGGCAAAATCGCCGCCTGCTGGGCCGCGTTGCCGCCGGCGAGGATCGCCTGAACGGCGATCTGGGTGCTGACAAACGGGGTTGCGAGCAAATGCCGACCCATTGGTTCGGTGATGGTGGCAACCTCGGCGAGCGTCAGCCCGCTGCCGCCATGTTGTTCCGGGATCGCGATGCCGGACCAGCCGAGGGCGACCATCTCGTCCCAAACCGCCCGATCGAACCCGGTGTCACTGCCAAGCAAATGACGCACCGCGCGGATCGGTGATTTCTCACGACAGAAGGCTGTGGCAGTTTCGAGCAGCATGGCCTGCTCGTCGGTAAACGCGATGCGTTGGGACAGGTTTGCCATGGCGTTTAATCCTTGGGCAGGCCGAGCACGCGCTCGGCGACGATGTTGGCCTGGATCTGGCTGGTGCCGCCACCGATGGTGCTGGAGAAGGAATTGAGATAGGCGCGCTGCCACTTGCCGCCCTCAAAAGCGTTGGCGTCCCCAACCCAGCGCGCGGCATTCGCGCCTTGCAGTCCGATGGCAAACTGGGTCAGGCGATGGCGATGTTCGCTGGTACGGAGCTTTTGCGACAAGGGAATGGCGTGCGGCCGTTCATGGCACAAGGCCGGAATGGCACCCCGCGCGGCGCAGAGCCGATCACCCTGATCTTCGATCAGAAAACGGACCAGTTGGTCACGCATCAACGGGTCCTCGATCGCTGGCCGGCCATCGCGCCTGGTTGTGCGGGCAAGCTCGACCACATCGACGACCCCGGGGGCGAGCCGTGCCGTACCGCCCGCCTGACCACCGCTGGCGCCACGCTCGAAAGTGAGCGTCATCATCGCGATCTTCCAGCCCTCGCCTTCCCGCCCCATCAGGCAGTCTGCCGGAATGCGCGCGTCGCGGAAGAAGGTCTGGGTGAAGCCGTATTCACCGGTAAGCTTGCGGATCGGTTGGGTTTCAATGCCTGGGGTCTGCATCGGGGCCAGGAAGAACGACAGCCCGCCATAGCGCAGCTCGGCCGGATTGGTCCGGGCAAGCAGGATCATATATTTCGCGTAACTGCCAAGGCTGGTCCAGATTTTCGCGCCATTGAGGACATAATGATCGCCATCACGGGTCGCGCGGGTTTGGCTGGCGGCGAGATCCGAGCCCTGATCGGGTTCGGAAAACCCCTGGCACCAGATGTCGTCGGCGTTGAGAATCCCCTTGATGTAGCGCTGCTTTTCCGCCTCGCTGCCAATCGCGAGGATCAACGGCCCAGCCCAGTTGAGCCCGATTGTGTTGGGCACGAACGGGACTTTCTGGCGCACCATCTCGGCATTGACGATGTCCTGATAGATTTGCGCACGACCTCGGCCGCCATAGGCGACCGGCCATGCCATGCCGAGATAGCCGGCCTCGTAGATCTTCGCCTGCCAGGCGCGGAGATAGGCGAACTGGGCGTCGGTGCCGATTTCCATGAAGGATTCCGGCAACAGGAAATCTGGTTCCGGCGGGCGATTGTCGCGAAACCAGACGGCCACTTCGGTACGGAAATCATCCAGATCGCTCATGATGGCGTTCCCTTTTTATTCAATCCGTTACGAGCTTTGTTGCGGAAACCCGGCGTCGCGTCAAATAGCGGAGGGACAAGCGAGGGTGCAAAGCCGCAATTTTAGATTTTTCTGCTTGGCGTACGGGGCATTTCGCAGGACATGCAGCCCAACATCCACGACGATTATCCCGCAGGCACGGACGGTTTCGTACGCGACGAAGCGGTGACGCTCAACCGGCTTTTAGACCGGTTGCGCACCGCCTCGGGATCGATCAGCTAAAGACCCAACGCCATGTCCAGCGGCGGCGGCACATCGTCCGGGATCGGACAGACATAGGGCTGGCTGGCGATCCGGGCGGCGTGATCGGCCTTCGCCTGGGCAATAAGCGCGGGGTTGCGCAGCGTGTCGATCGCGGTGGCCGCCATTACCTTGGCGGCATGGATCATCCCTTTATGGGCGATGCCGGACTTGCCTTGCGCGGTCAGCTGCCAGCTATGGCCAGGCGTGCCGATCGCGTAAGTCGCGCCGCGGATTTGCGCCGTCGGCACCACCCAGCTCACATCGCCGACGTCGGTCGATCCCACGCCCTCGTTGCTGTTGTAATGCAAAGGCACGATATCGGTGCAGAGCGGATCAACCAGGTTCGGTTTCATCCCGAAACGCCGATACGCGGCTTCGACATCACCGGGACGCAAGCTCGCCTGGATCTGGCGGGCGAATGCCCGATCCGCATCATCCCATTGTGGCGCGCCGAGGCGAAGCAGATTGTCATGCATTGCCTGTTCCAGCGGGGTGTTGGCCAGCAAATTCGACATCCCACTGATCGGCTGCGCTTCCATCCGCGTTTCGGTCATCAGCGCCGCCCCCTCGGCGATCTTGCGCACTCGGGCGGCAAGCGGGTGCAGATCGGCGAGTTCACGGGCACGCACAATATAGCGGGTCTTGGCGCGGGCCTGGACAACGTTGGGGGCAACCCCACCGCCGTCGAGCAGCGCGTAGTGAATGCGCGCGTCGGACGGCATATGTTCGCGCAGGTAATTCACCCCGACATTCATCAGTTCCACTGCATCGAGCGCGGAACGGCCGAGATGCGGGGCAGCAGCGGCGTGGCTCGCACGGCCATGGAAGGTGAAATCGATCGTCACCATTGCCAGCGAGTTGGCGTTGTTGACCGCGCAAAACGGCGCCGGATGCCAGGATAGCGCGATATCGACGTCCTTGAACGCGCCGTCGCGCACCATGAACAATTTGCCGGCGCCACCTTCCTCCGCCGGGCAGCCATAGTAGCGCACCCGTCCCTTAAGACCGTTCGCCGTCAGGTAGTCTTTCACCGCCGTCGCTGCCAGCATCGCCGCCGAGCCCAGCAGATTATGCCCGCAGGCATGGCCGGCAGCCTCGCCCGGACGCGGACTATGTGTCGCAACCCCAGCTTGCTGACTTAACCCCGGCAGGGCATCGAATTCGCCCAGGATCGCAATCACCGGTCCCTCGTCGCCAAATTCGCCGATCATCGCAGTCGGGATGCCAGCCACCCCTTCGGTGATCCTGAACCCCTGGTCCTGAAGCATCGCGACATGTTCCGCGGCCGAACGGGTTTCCTGAAAATTGAGCTCGGGCATTTCCCACACCCGGTCAGCGAGTGCGGTGAATTCAGCGGCGCGCGCATCGACATGGCGCCAGATTTCTTCGGTGTTCTGCACTGTCTGTCTCCGGTGGGATCGTCGATATCAGCCGTTCAAGACTTGCCTGATTGCGTCAAGCGCCTGCGCCGCCTTGTCACCATCCGGCCCGCCGGCCTGCGCCATATCAGGCCTTCCGCCGCCGCCTTTGCCACCCACGGCGCCGGCCGCCGCGCGCACCAGATCAACCGCGCTGTGCTTGCCAACAAGATCTGCGGACACCGCCACCACAATGCTGGCCTTGCCCTCGGCGCTGCTGACGAGCGCTGCAATCCCGCTGCCCAGGCTGGTAAGGATCGCCTCAGCAAGTCCTTTCAGTTCACGCGGCGCCACATCACCCAGATCGCGCGCGGCAAGCTTAACCCCGCCGATATCCTCGATGTCAGCCGCTGCCCCGCCGGTTGCCAGCTTCTTCTGCAGATCAGAAACCTGCCGTTCCAGCTTGCGACGATCTTCCATCAGCGCCGCAATCCGGTCGGGCAATTCGGCCGAGCTCGCCCGCAGCGCCCCCGCCGCCTCGCTCAGCCGGCGGTCGGTTTCGTTGACCAGTGCCAGCGCCGCCTCGGCACAAACCGCTTCGATCCGTCGGACCCCGGCGCTGACACCGGCTTCGGCAACAATACGCAGCAACCCAATATCGCCGGTACGCCGGACATGGGTGCCGCCACATAGTTCAATCGACCAGGCAGGCCGGCCTTCCTCGCCGACACCCATGCTGACCACCCGGACCTCATCGCCGTATTTTTCACCGAAAAGCGCCATCGCCCCTTCGGCCACCGCGGCATCCGGCGTCATCAACCGCGTCTGCACCTCGGTGTTCTCACGAATGCGCGCATTGACCTCATGTTCGACCCAGGCAAGATCGTCCTTGCCGATCGGGGTTGGCTGCGACACGTCAAAGCGCAGACGATCCGGGCCGTTGAGGCTGCCCTTCTGCTGGACATGGGTGCCCAAGCGCCGCCGCAGCGCCTCGTGCAGCAGATGCGTCGCCGAATGATGCGCGCGGATCGCGGTTCGGCGCACCGGATCGACCGTCGCCACCGCTGGTTTGCCCAACTCCACCGCGCCGTCTGTTACCAGCCCGAGATGGACAAACAATTCGCCCAACTTCTTCTGCGTGTCGGTCACCTGGATACGGAAGCCCGGGCCACTAATCACCCCGTGATCGCCCAACTGCCCGCCAGACTCGGCATAAAACGGGGTCTGATTGAGCAGCAGCGCAACTTCGCTTCCCGCCTCCGCCCGCGCCACCGGATGGCCGCCAACCACCAGCGCGGTCACTTCGCCCTCGGCGCTCTCGGTGCTGTAGCCGAGGAATTCGGATGCGCCAAGCTTTTCGCGGATCTCGAACCACACCGTCTCGGTCGCAGCTTCGCCGCTGCCCGCCCACGCCGCCCGCGCGCGCCGGCGCTGATCATCCATCGCGGCATTAAAGCCATCGGTGTCGACCGTGCGGCCCTGTTCGCGTAGCGCGTCCTGGATCAGATCGAGCGGAAACCCGAATGTATCGTAGAGTTTGAACGCCACCGCGCCAGGCAGCGCCGCGCCCTCGGCCAACCGCCCGGTTTCGTCCGACAGCAGCCCCAGTCCACGATCAAGCATAGTCTTGAAGCGGGTTTCCTCCAGCTTCAGCGTATCGGTTACCAGCGTTTCGGCCCGCGCGATCTCGGGATAGGCCGCGCCCATCTGGCGGATCAGTGCCGGCACCAGCCGATACATCGCCGGGTCCCTGGCACCCATCATATGGATATGCCGCATCGCCCGCCGCATGATCCGGCGCAGGACATAGCCGCGCCCTTCGTTGGAGGGCAGCACGCCATCGGCCATCAGGAAGGTGCTGGCGCGCAAATGATCGGCGACCACCCGGTGGCTGGTCTTGTGGAACCCGTCCGGGTCCTGCCCGGTCACCTCGGCACTGGCCAAAATCAGCGCACGGAACGTGTCGGTGTCATAGTTATCGTGCTTGCCCTGCAGGACTGCGGCAATCCGTTCCAGCCCCATCCCGGTATCGATAGACGGGCGCGGCAATGCGGTGCGCACCCCCGGCGGCCCTTCTTCGAACTGCATAAACACCAGGTTCCAGATCTCGATGAACCTGTCACCATCCTCATCCGGGCTACCGGGCGGACCGCCGGCGATATGGTCGCCATGGTCGTAGAAAATCTCCGAGCACGGCCCGCACGGCCCGGTGTCGCCCATCCGCCAGAAATTATCGCTGGTCGGAATGCGGATGATCCGATCATCACCAATCCCGGCGATCTTGCGCCACAAGCCCGCGGCTTCCTCATCCTCGGAATAAACCGTGACCAGCAATTTGTCCTTCGCCAGCCCGAAATCGCGGGTCAGCAAATGCCACGCATGGTGGATGGCCTGATCCTTGAAATAATCGCCGAACGAAAAATTCCCCAGCATCTCGAAGAACGTATGGTGCCGGGCGGTGTAGCCGACATTGTCGAGGTCGTTATGCTTGCCCCCTGCCCGCACCGATTTCTGTGCCGTCGTCGCCCTTGTGTAAGGACGCTTCTCCTGGCCGGTGAACACATTCTTGAACTGCACCATGCCCGAATTGGCGAACATCAGGGTTGGGTCATTGCGTGGCACAAGCGGTGAGCTATCCACCACAGTGTGGCCATTATCGGCGAAGTATTTCAGGAACGTCGCGCGGATATCGTTGCTGCTGGTCATGGCTTGGGCTTGGGCCTTGAATGCGGAAAAGGGTGCAAGACGTAGCGCAGGGGGGGAACGGAAGGAAGGTCTTCTTTTTGACAATAGACAGAAGCCGAGAAACCTCATCCGTTGGTCAACCGTGATTGTGCGAACGAAGATCGCCCCCCCCTCTCGACCCCGTCGCAAAGATAGCATAGCCTTCCGCGTAAGCCTGAAGTTCCCCGGCTCCGCTTGCGGGGTGGGACCGGAACGGGCGGTCGCGAATACGCCAAATGCGGGAGCGAATATGTCAGGACTTTCTTATACGGCACCGAGCACAATCAGTGAGGCGGTGAGCCTGCTGGCCAATGCAGGCGGCCTCGCCAAAGTGCTATCGGGTGGCACTGATCTGCTGGTGCAGATGAAATCCGGCCGGGTGAAGCCCGATCTGATCATCGATACCAAAAAAATCCCCGGAATGATCGGGATCCGCGAAGTTGGCGGCGCGTTTGTCATCGGGGCCGCGACATCGGGCGCAGCGCTGGGCGAACATGCCGGCCTGGTCGCCGCCTGGCCGGGCGTGGTGGAAGCCACCAACCTGATCGGCTCAACCCAGGTGCAAGGCCGCGCCTCGCTTGCAGGCAATCTTTGCAATGCATCACCTGGCGCCGACTCGGTGCCGGCGATGATTGCCGCTGGCGCGATTGCTGTGATCGCCGGCCCCGCTGGCATGCGCGAAGTGCCGGTCGAAGCAATTGTGACCGCGCCGGGCCGCACCAGCCTCGCCAAGGGGGAATTCATCACCGAGTTCCGTCTGCCGAAAAAGGCAGCCCGTTCGGGCGATGCATATCTGCGCTTTATTCCGCGCACCGAAATGGACATCGCGGTCGTTGGTTGCGGTATTGCCGTGACGCTTGACGCCAATGGCGTATGCACCGCGGCCAAGGTTGCGTTGGGTGCTGTTGCCCCGACCCAGCTGGTGGTTGCCGGAGCCGCCGCCGCCCTGATCGGCAACAAGCTGACCGACGCCGTGTTGGCCAAGCTCGACGCCGAATGCCAGGCGGTGTGCAAGCCGATCAACGACAAGCGCGGCACCATCGAATATCGCACCAAGGTTGCCGGCGTGCTCGCGCGCCGTGTTGCCGCCATCGCCTTTCAGCGCGCGGGAGCCTGAGACCATGAGCAAGACCCATGTCACCACCACAATCAATGGCGAACCGGCGGAATTCCTCGCCGAAGCTGGTCTGTCCCTGCTCGACGCGCTGCGCGACGAAGTTGGCCTGACCGGCACCAAGGAAGGCTGCGGCTCGGGCGATTGCGGCGCCTGTTCGGTCATCGTCGATGACCGGCTGGTCTGCGCCTGCCTCGTGCTCGCGGTTGAAGCCGAAGGCGCCACCATCCAGACCATCGAAGGCGTTGCGACTGGCGACACGCTGCACCCGCTGCAGCGCAAGTTCATCGAGCACGCCGCGTTGCAATGCGGTTTCTGCACCCCGGGTTTCCTGGTGGCCGCAAAGTCGCTGCTGGAAAGAAATAACAACCCGACCGAGACCGAAGTTCGCTTCTGGTTGGCCGGCAATCTTTGCCGCTGCACCGGGTATGACAAAATTGTCCGCGCCGTAATGGACGCTGCGGCCGAAATGCGAGGAGCTTGAGCAATGACATATATCGGCAATAAGTCTGATCTGCGCGTCGTCGGCACCCGCCCGGACCGCCCGGATGGCGTCGAAAAAGTCACCGGTCGTGCAGTTTATGGCGCGGATTTCCGTCTCGCTGGCCAGTTGGCCGGTCGCATCCTGCGCAGCCCCCACGCGCATGCCCGGATCATCAAGATCGATACCTCCAAGGCAAAGGCCCTCCCCGGCGTTAAGGCGGTGATGACCGCCGACGACATGCCGAACATCACCTCGGAAGAAGCGTTCGTCGGCGAAGGCCCGACCAATTTCCGTGACCAGTCGCTCAACGTGATGGCGCGTGGCAAGGTGCTCTACGAGGGCCATGCTGTTGCCGCCGTCGCCGCAATGTCGCCATCCATCGCCGAAGCGGCGCTGGCGCTGATCGAAGTGACTTATGAAGTCCTGCCGCACGTGATCGACGTCGAAGAAGCGATGGCACCGGGCGCGCCGATCCTGGACGAAAACCTGTTCACCGCGGGGGTCGATCCGAAGCCGACCACGCCGTCGAACATCGCCAAGAAGATCGTGTTGAAATCCGGCGATATCGATGCTGGTTTCGCCAAGGCCGACGTGATTGCCGAAGGTCGCTATGTGACCGCGGCCGTGCATCAGGCCTATATCGAGCCGCATGCCTGCGTCGCCACCATTGGCGCCGACGGCCAGGCGACGGTTTACGCGTCGAGCCAGGGTCATTTTATGATCCGCGCTTTCTGCGCCAAGCTGCTCGGCATGGAAATCTCCAACATCCGCGTCATTCCGCTTGAAATTGGCGGCGGATTTGGTGGCAAGACTATCGTCTATCTCGAACCGGTTGCTTTGAAGCTGTCTCAGATGTCCGGCAAGCCGGTGAAGCTGGTGATGAGCCGCGAAGAAGTCTTCCGCGCCTCGGGCCCGACCTCGGGCGCTGTGGTCGAAGTGAAGATGGGCGCGATGAAGGACGGCACGATTGTCGCCGCCCAGGCCGTCTTGAAATACCAGGCGGGTGCCTTCCCGGGTTCGCCGGTGCAGCCCGGCCTGATGTGCGCCTTTGCGATGTACGACATCGCCAATGTGCACGTGACCGGCTACGACGTGATTTCGAACCGCGCCAAAGTCGCCGCCTACCGCGCCCCCGGTGCGCCGATTTCGTCCTATGCCGCCGAACAGGTCGTCGATGATCTCGCCCGCCAGTTGGGCATGGATGCGATCACCATCCGCGAAAAGAACGCTGCTAAGGCCGGCACCAAGACGGTCTACGGCGTGACGTTCCCGGAAATCGGCTACGAGGCGGTGCTCGCTGCAGCCAAGTCGCATGCCCATTGGAAGGCACCGCTCGGTCCGAACCAGGGCCGTGGCATCGCCACCGGCTTCTGGTTCAACATCGGCGGCGAAAGCTCGGCATCGGTGTTTGTCAACGAAGACGGCAGCGTCAGCGTCGTGTCGGGCAGCCCCGACATTGGTGGCAGCCGCGCATCAATGGCGATGATGGCCGCCGAAGTGTTGGGCATTCCTGTCGATAACGTCCGCCCGATCATCGGCGACACGGCATCGATTGGCTTCACCAATGTCACCGGCGGCAGCCGCGTCACCTATGCCACCGGCATGGCGACGGTGCAGGCGACGGAAAAGGTCATCGAGCAGCTCAAGCAGCGCGCCGCGATGATCTGGGACATCAGCCCGGATGCGGTAGACTGGAAAGACGGCCAAGCAGTTCCGGCCGGCGCCAATGCCGGCGGGTTCGACCCGCTGTCGCTGGCGGCGATTGCGGCGAAAGCCGGCAAGACCGGCGGCCCGATCGGGTCGGAAGTCTCGGTGAACGCCCAGGGCGCAGGTCCCGGCTTCGGCGCACATATTTGCGACGTCGAAGTTGACCGCGAAACCGGCCAGACCACCATCGTGCGCTACACCGCGATCCAGGATGTCGGTCGTGCCATCCATCCGTCTTATGTCGAAGGCCAAATTCAGGGCGGCGCGGTGCAAGGCATCGGCTGGGCACTGAACGAGGAATACATCTACGACGCCAAAGGCAAGATGGATAACGCCGGCTTCCTCGACTACCGCGTCCCGGTCGCCTCGGACCTTCCGATGATCGAGGCCGTGCTGGTCGAAGTGCCGAACACCCGCCATCCGTTCGGGGTGCGTGGCGTCGGCGAAGTGCCGATCGTCCCACCGATGGGCGCTATCGGCAACGCCATTCGTGATGCGATCGGCATCCGGATGCACTCACTGCCGATGTCCCCGCCGAAACTGCGGGCGGCGATGGATAGCGGCCAGGGTTAAGTGCCTACGGTCGTCATTACAGGGTCAACCTGCCGGGAATTCACCGGCGGGTTGACGGAAATCGAGGTGACGGCCGATACATTTGGACGACTGGTGCGCGAGCTCGATCAGCGTTTTCCCGGGCTCGGGCACCATGTCTCCGAATTCATGGCGGTGGCTATCGATGGCGTCATTTTTCAGGACGCCCATTCCGAGAAACTGCCCGAGAAAGCCGAGATTGTGTTGATCCCAAAGATCGGCGCAGGCTGATTACCGGCGGTTCGGCCTCGCGTCAGACTGCGATGACGGGCTCGCTTAAAGCGACAGCCCGGCCCCTGCGAATTCCAACGCGTCATGATCCAGAATTGTGATCTTGTCGGATTTCACCGCAAGGACAGCATCGCGCTCATATTGGCTCAGGCATCGAGAAATCGTCTCGACGGTCAAGCCCAAATAGTCCGCGATGTCGCGCCGGCACATCGGCAGCACAATCTGCCCGCCAACAGCAATGCCGGGCCGGTTCGCCAATCCCAGCATGAAATGGGCAATCCGTTCAGGCGCGCTGAGGCACCCCAAAACCGCCAGGCGTTCGCTCACGGCGCGCGATTGTTTTGCCGACACCGCGCGCAGCCAACGGCCCACGACAGGATCGCGCAAGGCAAGCGCATCGAGAGCGGCGCTGACAACGCGTAACACGTTAACCGGCGTGATCGCTTCAGCGCCAACCTCGTGCTGCTCGTCCGCCTCCCACCCGAACAAATCACCTGGAAACAGGAATGCCGCGACCTGGCGACGGCCATCCTCGAGAATACGGACGCTGCGCGCGCAACCGCTGGCAATCATGTAGCAACAGCTTGCATCCTGCCCCTGCGCCACGATTTCGCGGCGGGCCGAGACTTGAATAGATGTGGAACATGGCGCCAGACGCTCCAGGACATCACCCGGAATAGCAAACTCGACCCGCTTGGATATGGCAACCGCGCGTTGCGATTCCCGATAGGACGACGGCATAACCGAATATGGTGCGATGTGCACGCTAGCCTCCAATCGCTACATGTGATCTTTTGTCAGTGATTAGTAAATGAACGGGGCGGCGGAAATTGGTATGGATGCGTACGTAAAATCACCTACCGAAAATTGAATGCGACCTGGCATCATTCATATCGTCGATGACGATCCGGCCGTGCGCGACGCACTCTGCCTACTGCTGACCGCGTCGGGGTTTGCGGTTCAAACCTATCCGGACGCCGAGACTATTCTGGCCACCATCCCGGCCGTGCCCGGCTGCGTGTTGACTGACATCAACATGGCTGGGATCGACGGGCTGGAATTGCAGCGCCGGCTCCGGACCCAGGGCGTGCGTCTTCCGGTTATCGTGATGACCGGCCGTGCCGATGTCGATGGCGCAGTGCGGGCGATGAAAACCGGAGCGATCGATTTTCTCCAAAAGCCGCTCGACGACGCGTCCGTTATCGACGCCGCTGGCCGTGCCCTGGCGCAAAGCCAGCGCTGGCATCAGGCCGATCAGGAACGCACAACGGCGGCCGCACGCCTCGCGGTACTGACCCCGCGGGAAACCGAAGTGTTCGATTTGCTGGTCGCCGGTCAGGCCACCAAGGCAATCGCCAACACGCTGGGATCCAGCCCTCGCACGGTCGAGGTGCATCGTGCACGGATCATGGATAAGCTGGTCGCGAGCAGCCTCGCCGATCTGATCCGGCTGTCCTGGGCGACATCAGGCGGCGTATCAGAG
Source organism: Asaia bogorensis (assembly GCA_943333505.2). Taxonomy (GTDB): domain Bacteria; phylum Pseudomonadota; class Alphaproteobacteria; order Acetobacterales; family Acetobacteraceae; genus CAITOL01. Next base: position 67,690 of record CALQTN020000011.1, read on the forward strand.
TGATAGATCCGCCTAAACCATCAGCAATGCGCGTCGACAAAAGCCATTATGGCATCGGCATCGGGTGGCTTGGCGAGCACCTGGGCAATGCCCAATTCAGCTGCCTTTTCAATGACGGCGGCCGATAGCGCCCCGCTCATCAACAGGATCGGAAAAATCCGATCGGCTTTGGATAATTCCTCGGCAAGCGCCAGGCCGTCCATTTCTGGCATATGATAGTCAACAATCATGCAGGCCGGCACGATATCGGCATCGTCGAGAAATGCGACGGCCGAAACATATGTCGCCACGACACACCCCTCCAATTCGATCAGGAAGCGCATTGCGTCCCTCACCGCGGGCTCATCATCAATGACTGCGACGATGCGGCTGTTCATAGCTGCTGCGTCCTCCAAGCATTGGCTGCACATATTAAAACATTACTGAATGTTGTCCGCCGAACGATGATAAAAATCAAAATCGGACTTGCCCCGTCAATCCGCGGCCGCTGGCGCGGTTGGCAGGGTGAGGCTGAATATCGCCCCGCCATCGATGCCGTTTTTGCCGAGCAATTGCCCACCATGGCCATTGACGATGGTTTGCGAAATCGACAGACCCATCCCTAGCCCGTTCGCTTTGGTTGTCGCGAAGGGCTGAAACAGATCACTGCGTGCTTTCTCCGACAGGCCCGGCCCAGAATCGGCGACCCGGATTTCGACCATATCGCCGTTCTTGTCAGCAGTGATGCTGACCTTGCGTTGCGGGGCACCGTCCATCGCCTCGACCGCGTTGCGTATGAGGTTCAATAGCACCTGCTGGATCTGGACCTTGTCGATAAATGCTTCGGTCGCGTCATCGGCGATCTGGATCGATAATTCGAGCGACCGTCCTGCCCCGGCCAGCGCAATCGCGGTCGCTTCCTCGATCAGTTTGGGCAGGTTTTCGAATTTTTTCTCGGTCTCGCCATTCTTGATCATGGAACGAATACGCTGAACGATGATCTTGGCGCGTTCGGCCTGGGTGCCCAGTTCATCGATCGCGGCACGGGCTTCTGTGGTCTCGCCAGCGTCGAGCAGCTTTTTGGTCGCGGCCAGATACATGCCTATCGCGGTCAGCGGTTGGGCGACCTCGTGCGCCAGGCTCGACGCCATGTGGTCGAGTTCCGCGAGGCGGGTGACATGGATCAGTTCGTCCTGGACCGCCTTCAAGCGGCGCTCATCTTCCTGGTGTTCGGTAACGTCGCGCAGCACGCCGGTGAACAGGCGTTCCCCCGGCAAATCAACCTGGCCGATCGACAGTTCGAGCGGGAACACGCTGCCGTTCTTGCGTTGCCCGATCACCACCCGGCCGATGCCGATGATGCGCGCCACCCCAGTTTCGCTGTATCGCGCCAGATAGCCATCGTGGTTTTCGCGATCCGACGATGGCATCAGCATGCTGACATTACGGCCGCGGGTTTCGGTGGCATGAAAGCCAAATAAAGTCTCGGCACCGCCGCTGAAACTGTCGATCAAGCCGCGATCGTTTATTACCACCAGCCCGTCGCGGGATGTCGCGAAAACCGACGTCAGCACCGCCGTTTGGCGCTCGGCGGCAACGCGGGCCCGGCGCATTTCGGTGCAGTCGCGGATGATTTGCGAAATGCCGATAATCCGGCCTTGTCGGTCGCGGATCGAAGACACGGTCACCGCGACCGCGATCACCGATCCATCACGGTGCAACCGCTCGGTTTCGAAAACCACCACCGGTTCGCCACGCCGAAGCGTGTCCAGCACCGCAATGTCGGCACCAATCTCGGCAACCGGGATAAGGATGCTGACAGAACGACCAAGGATTTCCTCGGACAGGTAGCCGAACAGAACGGACGCCGCGCGGTTCCAGAACACCACATAGCCGCCAAGGTCGAGCCCGATAATCGCATCATCGGTCGATTCAGCGATCGCGCTACCCCATCCCCGGCCAGCGTCGCTCCCGCTGGGGAGACGAATATCGTTGGGTCGTTCTACCACCTGCACGCTCCCACTGGGCTTCCATGCCTCGTTACCATCAAAGTCCGATGACGGAAAGCTGCAGAGTGGATACGAATTTTTTCAATACATGTGTATGTGGCCCGCGGCCAGACAATTATTAGGCCAGCCAGGAAGAAAATAGCTGGAATCCAGAAAGACTCAAATTAATTTTGATACGCCAAGTCAAAAACCTCCACGGCTAAACTTTCACCGACAATGCCGTATTAATCGCGCTCGAAATCCGCAAACCCGTGGGTTCATCAGACGACCCAAAACACCCAACAATCAAGCCGTTTCGTCCAATCACGACTTTGCCGAAATTCCAGCTTGGCTCCCAGTTCTTCTCCGCCTTTACCCACTTGAAGAACGGGTCGGCGTCGTCGCCACGCACATGGGCAATTCCGGTCATTGGGAAGTCCACCCCGAAATTCGCTTCGCAGAACTGCTTGACCGTCTTGTTGTCGACCGATTCCTGATTGAAATCATTGCTCGGCACGCCGACGACCGTCAGCCCCTGCGCCGCCATTTTCTTGTGGAGCTTTTCGAGCCCTTCATACTGATAGGTGAAACCGCAAAAGCTTGCAGTATTGACCACCATCAACGCCCGGCCTTTGAGGCTGGCGAGATCGAGAACGCCGCCCTCGATATCGGCGAACTTAAAGTTCCAGGCAGTCTTGCCAGTTGCCGATGCATTGCCCGCAGCCGTCATGGCCAGCCCACCCAACGCCAAATCACGTCGCCTCATCGTCATCATAGCGCTCCTCCAGCCAGGGATCAGCGTTGTTGTGGTAACCATTCCGTTCCCAAAAACCCTGCCGGTCAGCGACCGAGATTTCGATCCGCCGCAGCCATTTGGCAGATTTCCAGAGATATAGGCGCGGCACGATCATACGCAACGGACCGCCATGTTCGGCGGTCAACGGGGCACCCTGCCACTTATACGCCAGTACCACGTCCGAAGATGCAAACTGCTCCAAACGAATATTGGTCATGTAGCCGTCATAGCCGTGTAGGATGACATAGGCCGCGTCTGGCAAAGGCTGCACCTCGTCCAAAATCGTCGTCGCCGCCACCCCGCCCCAGCGATTATCGAAACGCGACCACTGGGTCACGCAATGAATATCGCTCACCATCTCGGTCTGCGGCAGCGCCATGAATTCGTCCCAGCGCAGGCTGAGCGGGTGGCGGACCGCGCCATCGATATCGAGACGGAAGCGTTCCAGCCCAATTTCCGGTTGGGCGCCGATGTCAAGAACGGGAAATCCCTGGGTCAGCGTCTGGCCAGGCGGCAAGCGGTCGCGGGCGGGGTCAGCGATTTCCCCAGTCAGCAACCGTTTATCGCGCGCCCATTGGCGCTTGGTCTCAGTGAGTTTGCTGTCCTTAGCCATCCCGCCCACGGTCACGCATGATCCGCGCCTTGTCGCGCTGCCAGTCGCGCGCCGCGATGGCATGGCGCTTATCCGATTTGTTGCGGCCTTCGCCCAAGGCCAACTCCACCTTGGCGATACCGCGCTCGTTGAAATGGATATCGAGCGGCACCAACGTCTGGCCATCGCGGGCCACCGCGCTCAATAACTTCACCAACTGGGTGGCTTTGACCAGCAGCTTTCGCGGCGCCCGCGGCTCAAACCGCGACAACACACCGCCCTGGTATTCAGGGATATAGCAGTTGAACAGGTAAAGTTCCCCGTCCCGCTCCCCGGCCCAGGCCTCGGTCAACGTGGCACGGCCAAGCCGGAGGCTTTTGACCTCTGGCCCCTTCAGCACCAAGCCTGCCTCAATCGTCTCCTTGATAGAATAATCGAACCGCGCCTTGCGGTTCTGCGCCGCCATACCGTGGCTGATCAGCCCTGATTTCTTCTTGGCAACAGCCATTAATTCAAAAGACCCGCGTGTTTCATCGCAGCCTTGACCCGGTCCTTGGTCGCATCCGCGACTGGGGCGAGTGGCAGACGGCAATGCTCGGTGGTCAATCCCAAAAGCGACGCGGCATATTTCACCGGACCAGGGCTGGTTTCACAGAACAGCGCGTCATGCAGCGGGTACAGGCGTTGCTGGATCGCCACAGCTTCGGCGGTACGGCCAGCAAACCACGATTCCTGCATCTGGCTCACCAGCCGTGGCGCAACGTTGCCGGTGACCGAAATAATCCCGTGCCCGCCATTGGCGTTGAAGCTCAAGGTGGTGTGATCTTCACCCGATAACTGGATGAAATCCTCCCCGCAGGCGATCCGCTGGTGCATCGGCCGCGCCAAATTGGCGGTCGCATCCTTCACACCGACGATGTTCCTGTGCTTGGAAAGGCGTGCCATGGTTTCAACCGACATATCCACCACGCTGCGCCCAGGGATATTATAGATAAACATCGGAATTTCGGCTGCGTCGGCGATCGCGGTGAAATGCAGAAACATCCCCTCCTGCGTGGGCTTGTTGTAGTAAGGGGTCACCACCAGAATGCCATCTGCGCCTGATTTCTGCGCGTGTTTGGCAAAATCGATTGCCTCGGCAGTGCTGTTCGATCCTGCCCCAGCCATCACCGGCACCCGGCCCGCAGCAACCTCGATCGCGATTTCCACCACGCGCTTATGCTCGGCATGGCTCAACGTCGGGGATTCGCCCGTCGTTCCCACTGGCACCAACCCGTTCGTGCCTTCCTTGATCTGCCAGTCGCAGAATTCAGCGAATTTTTTTTCGTCCAACGAGCCATCAGCGCGCATCGGAGTAATCAAGGCGACGTTGGAGCCGTGGAACATAGGCGTCTTCCTCACACTGAGCTTATTTTAGTCGGGAATGTTACGACGCGACGGCCAGAATCGCAAGGCAAAGCAGCACGGTCTTGGCATTGATCACGCATGGGAGGCTTTCACCGACGCATCCCGCCCCCGCAAATCGCCCCAGGCCCGCCCGATCACCATCGCAAACAACCCCAGCATCGCCAGCAACCCGAGCGGCACCAGCGTTGCCTCGGCCACCATCCGCGTCACGAACGGCGCGACATAAACCAGTGCCATCAGGGTTTTCTGCCAGGGTCGGAAGCCCAACTCGCGCCCATGCGACAGAATAAACGCAAGCGCCGGGGCGAGCACCACCATGTCATAGTCGAGCACATAGGGCGTCGCGAGCAATGCGCCCACGATCAGCGATGCGTATTGCAGCCGGCTGTTGGACTTGCTGTGCCAGAGCCACCCAACGCCCAGCACAACGGCAAGGGTAACGGCACCTTGCACCGCATACGCGAGCTCGATACTGCCGCCCAGCGCTCGAACGGCCGCAAAACTGCTTTGGATTTTCTGCCAGCCAGTACTGCCCTGTTCCAGAACGACCGTGCGGGTAAAATCCATGCTGGTGCGGAAGGCGAGCCAGGATTGCATCCCGAATGCCCAGACGCTTATCAGTGTGATCGCGGCGACCCCGATCGCTGCCGAAACAACAGCAGCATAGCGCTTGTCAGCGAGCAAGGCGATCGGCAGCACAATGGCAAATTGCGGCTTGTAAGCCAGCAGCGCGAAGCACATCCCCGCAACCCACGGCCGGCGATCAAGCGCCAAGAGCCCGCCACCCAGCAGGAAGGCGGTCAGAAAGCCATTATGGCCATGCCCGATGTTGATGATGACCCCGGGAAACCCGAGCGCTGCTACCACCACCCAGCGATCGGGCAGGATACGGTAAATCGTTGCGCCATATAACGCGAGCGTCGCCCCCTGCCAGACCAGCAGCGCCCACAGATATGGCAGCATCGCGACCAACGCTGCGACCGCGAGGAAATACGGCGGATAATGCCAGCCGAGAATGGGAGTGTCAGCGCCAAAAATCCTGCGCTGCGAAGTTGCGAACTGCGCCAAATCATAGGGAAGCGCCGGGTCGCCGTTCCGCACGCTCTGCCCGGTTGCCCACAGCATACTGAAATCGCTACCAAGCGGCCGGCCGGTCGTATCGATCATACCGGTTGCCGTTACCCAGGCGGCAATAATCCCAACCACAAAGACGACGATCAACAATAGCGGGTAGGCCCGCGCACGAACCGGCGTCAACCAACTGCCAGACCGCAGCGCCTCAAGCACGATCGGCCTCGAACCGCATCCGGTCCTCTGGCCGCAGCCGGACCCGCATGCGGATTTTCTCGCCGTCATCCTCGCGCCCGATGACCTCGCCGTGTTGATGCAGCCAGGCCACCGCAGCACCATCACTCGGCAACAGATCGTACTGGCTGATCTCCATACTCGCCGCGACCCGCCCGTCGATCGCCGCCTCCAGGCGCGCCAGCCCGTCACCGGAAATCGCCGAGACCGCGATCGCGTCATGCCGCACCGAAATTTGGTCAACGCCGCCGAGCAGATCCGCCTTGTTCAAAACCTCGATGCAGCGCGACTGCCAGTCTTCGTCGAGCACACCATCGCGCACCATGCCGCCGAGCACCGCCAGCACATCAGCGCGCTGGGCGTCCGAGTCGGGATGGGCAGCGTCACGGACATGCAGGATAACGTCCGCTTCGGACACCTCCTCCAAGGTCGCGCGGAAGGCTGCCACCAGTTCGGTCGGCAATTCACTGATGAAACCGACTGTGTCGGACAGGATGATCTGCCGGCCCGATGGCAGGCGCAAACCGCGCATGGTCGGGTCGAGTGTAGCAAACAACTGGTCCCGCGCCACCACCTCGGCGCCGGTCAACGCGTTGAACAGGGTCGATTTGCCGGCATTGGTGTAGCCTACCAGCGCCACAATCGGGAACGGCACACGCTTACGCGCTGACCGATGCAGCGACCGCGTGCGCCGCACCTGTTCGAGTTCCTTCTTCAATCGCACAATGCGATCACCGATCAGACGTCGATCCGCCTCAATCTGGGTTTCGCCGGGACCGCCCAGGAATCCGAAGCCGCCGCGCTGGCGTTCAAGATGGGTCCAGGACCGCACCAGCCGGCTGCGCTGGTAGTCGAGATGAGCAAGCTCGACCTGCAACGCGCCTTCACTGGTCCGCGCCCGCGCCCCGAAAATATCCAGGATCAGCCCGGTGCGGTCGATCACCTTGCAGCCCCAGGCCTTTTCCAGATTGCGCTGCTGCACCGGCGTGAGCTGCGCATCGACGATAGCGACCGCAACGTCCTGTTCCTTCAGCGCCTCCCCCTGCGCCTCGATCTGCCCAGAGCCGAGCAGGCTCGAAGACCGTTTGGCGCGCAGCGGTAAAATCGCGCTGTGCACCACCACAAGCTCGATCGAGGCGGCCAGGCCAATGGCCTCGGCCAGCCGTGCTTCGGCCGAACGAAGCCCGGCGCCCCCGATCGGGCGTTCCCATGGCAGAATAACTGCGGCCCGGGTTGGCGGCGCGTGGCCGTCAGTCGGGGTCAGCGTCCTGTCCCCGTGGTGCGAGGGTGAGCGTGTTCGGCGATGGCGGTGTTGGCACGCCGTCGAACAGCTGAATGGGCGCGCCCGGCATCACCGTGCTGATCGCGTGTTTGTAGACCAGCTGGGTGTGCCCATCGCGGCGCAGTAGCATCGAGAAATTGTCGAACCAGGTTATTATTCCTTGCAGCTTCACGCCGTTTACCAGGAACACCGTAACCGGGGTTTTCGCTTTGCGCACGTGGTTCAGGAACACATCCTGCACGTTTTGTGCTTTTTCCGTTGCCATTGGGCTCGTCCTTCTCTTCTTGCTTGATCGTCGACATCTGCGGGCCATGATCTGGCGTGACCCAAGTGGGTATCCGGTGCAATTGGGATGCATCGCGGCCCGCGCAAGCGCACGGGCCGTGTGAATTTCATATTGCAGTGCAGCATGTCGTATCCGGCCCGGTGATGTCCAGGTCTGATTAGGTCAAGACCATCGCATATTATGCTGATTTCATTTAGAAGGCGAAAAACGCATGGCAGAAGCCCCGTTATCTCGGGTCCGCAAAGGTCGGGCTCTCCGGTAGGCGCGCCCCGCCATCCACCACGATGGTTTCGCCGGTCACATAGCTTGCGTCGTCGCTCGCCAGGAACAGCATTGGCCCGGCGATTTCCTCCGGGCGTCCCAGCCGCTTGGCCGGGATGAAATGGACAATCCGATCCTCGCCATAACGCGCCTTCAGTCCATCGAGCGCCTGGGTATCGATATACCCTGGCTCAATTGCGTTGACCGTCACGTTATCGACGGCAAACTCAAGAGCTGCAGTATGAATGAACCCGGTAATCGCCGCCTTACTGGTGGCATAAGCGCCAGACCCCGGCATCGCAACCTTGGGACCGGTCACCGATGACGTAACAATGAACCGCCCGCCGCCCTGCTTTCTCATATGCGGCAACGCGGCGCCAGCGAGAGTAAAGCAAGGCTTCACGTTCACATTAAACAGCAGATCAAGCGTCGCCTCATCCATCTCCGCCACCAGCATCCGCCCGAACGCCGCTGCATTATGCACCACGATGTCAAGCCGTCCGCAGGTCGCCGCGACCTCATCCACCATCGCCCGGCTCGCCTTGTGATCACCGATATCAATCTGGCGAAACAACGCCCGGCCGCCCTCGGCCTCAATCAACGCCAGAGTTTCCGCCCCATGGCTTGCGGTGCGGGTCGCGATCACCACCATTGCGCCCTCTCGCGCAAACGCAATCGCGGTCGCCCGCCCAATCCCCAGGCCTGCGCCCGTAACAATGGCAACCTTGCCCGCCAAACGTGTGCCCATATGCCCAAATTCCCTTCGCATTACAAAACCACCTTCCCCGACAAAGCCCTCAGCAGCAAGCCGCGATTTGCTGAGCCAGGCCGATCACAGTCTGTTACCATCCGTGCCTGCACGATCCCCCCTCAAAGGGTTGGCGCGCAGCCCCACCCAGGGCAAACTAAGATCCGGGCGCTGCTGAAACGTCCCCGACACCCAAAGATCTACAAGGAAACGGACCGCACATGAATATTCGTCGTCGCAGCCTGATTGCCGGAGCCGCCGCGTTGTCGATGCCTGCCATCCACACCGCCAGTGCCGCAGACAATATCATTCGCATTGGCATGCTCGACGATATGTCCGGCCAGTATTCCGAAGCGTCCGGCCCTGGCGACGCCCTTGGTGGTTTGATGGCCGCCGAGGATTTCATGGTCCAGCACCCCGATATCAAAGTTGAAGTCATCAAGGGCGACATGTTGATGAAGCCCGATGTCGGCGCGAGTCTCGCCCGGCAATGGTTCGATCTGCAAAACGTCGATGCAATTTTCGGCATCCCGCATTCGGCCGTGGCGCTCGCAGTCAGCAGCATCGCCACCGAAAAGGACAAAGTCCTGGTCCTGACGGCCGCCGGCATCCCCGACCTCACCGGCAAATATTGCTCAAAGAACCATGTCCAGTGGACCTATGATCTGTGGAGCAATTCATCCGCCATCGCTCGCGGCCTGGTGGCCGCGGGTGGCGATAGCTGGTTCTTCCTCAACCCCGACTACATTTCCGGCCACGTAATGGCCAAAGATACCGGGAAAATCGTCGAACAGCTCGGCGGCAAAGTCGCCGGCGTCGCGGCCTATCCGTTCCCCGGCACCACCGATTTTTCCGCCTATATCCTCCAGGCCCAGGCGTCCAAAGCCAAAGTGCTGTGCCTGGCCAATGCCGGCGACGACACCGCCAACTGCATCAAACAGGCCTATGAATTCGGCTTGCCGCAATCGGGCGTGAAAATCGCCTGCATCGTCTTCCAGGATTACATCGCCCGCTCGGTGGGTCTAACCGCCTCAGCCGGCATCATCGGCGCCATGCCGTTCTATTGGGACATGAACGCCGATACCCGCGCCTTTGCCGCCCGCTTCGCCCCCCGCTACCATAATGCCTACCCGAACTACTTCCACGCCGGTGCCTATTCCGCCGTCACCCACTACCTGAAGTCATGCGCCGCAATGGGCGTGGCAAAAGCCAAGGCGAGCGGGCGCGCCGCAATCGAGCAAATGAAGGCACTGCCGGTGAACGACCCGCTCTTCGGCGAAGGCTCGGTCCGCGCCGATGGCAAGCACATCCATGCCAACCGGGTCTGGCAGACCAAATCGAAGGCCGAATCCAAGGGCGAATGGGATCAGTTCAAGCTGCTCGCAACCATCCCCGGCGACAAAGCCTTCCAGTCGATGGAAGAACTGGGCTGCGCCTTCACCAAAGCCTGATCGTTTAGCTCGGCGCGCTGGCGGCCAGGGTTTTGGCCGCCAGCCAACCGGTAAGCGCTGCATTTTAATTACGATATCGAAACAAAATAGTCGCAATTTTCCCCAACCGCTCAAACATAGATCAGCCGCCCACCCGGCCCAAGCACCAGCCCCGCCTTTTCAACCAGCGGCACCGCCACACGAACCAGCCAAACCGGCCGAGCCCTGCGCGTCGGCCGCACCACCACCCCAACCCCCAGCATCCGACACAACGGTCGCAAAATCCGCGCCGCCCGCGGCACCGCCGCCAGAAACGCCTTGGCCTCCTCGCCAGACAGCAAATGCTCCAACTGCGACCCAAAAGCCCCAGCCTCCCGAACATGCGCCAAAAGCCAGGCCGGCGACGTCGGAAACACCGGCTTCGCGCGGACCGCCGACCGAACCGCCCCTGCCCGAGACTTACGCGGCTCCGGCAATCTCCCCGCCCGCCACAACCCGATCAACCGCTCCAACCGCGCCCCCATCCGCGCCACCCGGACCCAAACCAACCCCAGAAACGCCGAAAGCCCCCGGTCACGCGCCGCCACAACCGCAATCGCGGCGCGCAGGTCAGTGAGGAGGTTGGCGAAATTATTCATGGTCACAAGTTAAATTATCTACCTTAGAATGTCAAGAAATTTTGCATACGAAAGCGCGGGTTAAGGCAAGGGAAGCGCTTCTTTTTTTGGAAAAAAAGAAGCAAAAAAACTGCCAAATTAGCCGTGTTCCGCTTCTACCGTGCGTGTTCCTGGGTCATCGCGAGCCCTTGCGTGGCGATCCAGCGCTGCTGCTTCCAATTTCTCCACGCAAAAGAACCATTCAGGCAATCCCGTTCAATCGCGCCCAGTCATCAAGCGGCAAAACCATCGCGGCCAGCACCGGATCACGATGCGCTCGTATATCCCGCACAAATTGTCCATCCGACACCACCACGCCCCTTGCCCCCATGGCGATGGCAAAAGCGAGATACAGCGTGTCATAGGTCGAATGGTTGACCGCAATGCCGATATCCAATGCAACCTCATGCAGTTTCATATCCGCGGTCGGCGTCGGCGCAATCAGCGCGCGCAGCAACGCCAGCCCCTCCCGTGCCTCATCCGGCGTAAGAAGCTTCCGGCGGACCTGCACCCAGAGAACATTCGTCGCCTCGGCCAGCCAGAAATCAGGCATGATCAGATCCGACTCAATTCGAACCAACGCATCCGCGATAGCACTGTCCGGTTCCTGAAGCACCCATTTGAGCGCGACCGAGGCATCGACAACCAAAGACAATCACCCTGCCCCGGTCAGCGTTTCCAACCTGGCAGCACGGGATTGTTCCAGCAGTTCAGCAGCCGACGCCGACCCGCGCCCAGCCGTGCGGCGGCGGAATTCGGCGAGACGATCAGCCGCCAGCAAATGGGCAGGTGGTTGCGCGTCACCAATCAGAACCTCCCGGAGGAGAGCCCGGTGTTCCGCCTCGGCCGAGCGCCCATGTTCGGCCGCCCGGATACGCAAATGGCGCACGATTTCGTCATCAAGATTGCGAACTGTGAGAGTCGCCATGGGTCTCTCCTTCAAATGCTGTCAACCGCTGCAATGACAGCATATAGACAATCTCAGCACGACGGGAAACCCCTTCCTTCCACTATATTTTTTGCGCTGTTGGCGTGGGGACTCCCGGTGGCTAGGTCCAGCACGGCACAACTAACCGCCCTATGCATCCGTCGAACTTCTACCGCCAGTGATCGCCCGTCACCGGAAGCCCTTGCTTTGCACTCGAGGCCCGAACCTCCAGAGCCGAAGCTGCCCCCATGATCTGCCACCCCCCTACGCTCCCGCGCAAACCACAGGAAATGCCGTTTACCCGGCTTCTGGGTGGATCGGCTAAAGCCTAGAATTCCCGCCACGCCCATTGCTCGGAGAACTCCACCGTGCCGAAACACAGTGCCGCTGCGCCAACCAATATGATCGATCGCATGGCGCTTGCCATCGCCACGGCTGACGGCCAACCCATCCCGGGCGACCCATCACGATATCGCCGCCTAGCCCTCGCGGCGTTGAAGCCACTTGCGGTTCCAACCGACGCAATGATTGATGCCGCGCATAATGCGGTTTGGTTCGACGCCGAATGGGCAATTAACACCCGTCAAGACTTCCAACGCGCCGTGCGGGCCATGGTCGCGCACGCGCTCGCCGAAGGTTAGCAACCAGATTGGAGGATGCAGAGCATCAACGATCTGGACATGAGCTTCCCCCCATGCGCCCCAGGCCATCCCCGAAGGCGATAACCACCAGGTCTCTGCATTTTTAGTGGCAGCTCCCAATTATCCGCCCGAACTCCACCCGCCTCGCCGGTCATCGCGAGCCCTTGCGTGGCGATCCATCTGCTGACTACCAGGAAGCCAAGACGACGTCCCCAGACCGCCAAGATATGGTTGTCAGATGCGGAGAGCATCTTACAGCAGAGTGTCAGGCTCCGTGGAACTGCACCACATTCCGCCCCCGACAAAAGAGCAATTCGAAGCGGAACTGGCACCTAAAGACGATAGTCGAACGCCATGGGGCGATCTTTACCGCAAAAAACGCAAATCACGGGATCGGAATCCGCCACCGGGCGCGACGAGAAACCTGCTATTGTGGGTCGAGCAGACGATTCAAATGGTCGTCCCGTGCATCCATGCACGACGAGGCGATTCGTTCGGCGTCCTCATCCGACAATTCAGCAGTCAGAAAACCCCATCGGATTCCCTGGGGCCTACACAGCCCCTCATACTCACGGCGCGCGACATAAAAGTCCGTCCTTCCGGTACGCTTTCCACGCTGGCAAGGTAAGGGCTTTTCGCTGTCAGATGCGCTCCCGCACGCTGGCGGTCTTCCTCCTATGTTTTCCGTTGCCGAATGCGCGGCGTAGCGCGTATCGTGCATTCTTACCGAGCTAACTGGCTGTTCATGAGCAGAATCCTAATGAACGTGCTGGTTGGCGGGGAAAGGTTTACTGCAATGCATGAACTGTCCGACGCCCAGGAAGAATTTCTATCTCAACACAATATACCTTACTCGTATCTTTTTGATGCCAATGGGCATACCATCAAACAAGTACTCGATACCATGCACTGCACTGAAAAATTCTATGCATATAATACAAAGAAAAATATTTGCCTTAATGGCCACGAAGCCATAAGAACACGAGGTAACCATTGCTCTCAATGCGACCTTAGACGTCTTGGTATTTATAAGCGCCACCATAAACCTGGATTTGTATATATATCTATTTCCCTGAATGATAAGTTTATTAAAATAGGAAGTTCGTCCGATGTAGACTCCCGTCTATCCCAAATCAGGAATGAAAGCTACGGCGGGATTTCCGATTGGGTCTTACTTTTAAGAATGTCTGCATCAAATTCGGGAGAGTTGGAGTTCAAAATTCAATCTTATTTGTTGCACCATGCAGTAACCGAAAAATCCTACCAAAAGAACGGCCTTTCTCAAAATGCTCGGGAAATTTTTAAGGTCGAATATGACGTCGCTAGGCAGGCTGTCATTGCAAATGCCAGCAAAATTGAATTTGAATCAATAAAGGAAGATATTGATCTGATTCGCAAGATGAATCTGAAAATATCATAGTTTTATTTAAGATGCCTGTGAACTAAATTCGTCGCTCTCTCTGGATTTTTTTACTCAAGGTCGGAGGGAGGTTGAAACTGCCGCTTTAAGCTCCGACCAAATCGTTGAGATAGCCGAAACCGCTTGATCGAATTCGATCACTCCCACTCGGAGGTCCTCGACATTTAGTGGTATTTTTGCTTTAAGGTCTTTGCTGTTCGGGTGCTGCTCGACGAATAAATCTGGGCGCTTGGAAGATAGGCAACTGCAACTCGGACCTTCTCCATGCTTGATGGCATTGGCGATAAGGCGGGCGACATCAACGCCATCAAAGCCTGCGCTCTGCTCGATTGGGTAACCAAAATTTGCAAGGCGGCCGCATAGCCAGGCAAAATCAGCCTTACTAAGCTTGCTTTCAATGATCGCTGGCTTCGTGAAGGCGCCTACCATTTTGCGAACGTCGCGTTCAAATTGGTGGTAGACGCCGGCGATACCTAAGCCCCAGAGGTAGGATTCCGCGCATTCCAGCAACCGCTTCTGGTGCTCGACGAAATGTCCACGCTCGGCCCATTCTGTATAGGCATCCTCATCGCCGCCCTGAAATTGAACTGCTGGTCCAAACGCGACCGCCGTCAAACGTTCGGCCTCAACAGCGAAATCATTGGGATACCCTCCGTGCCAATGAAGATGAGACATTTACCCCCCGGGAATTTAGACTTGAGGGCGCGGAAGGATCATCTGAGTCATGCCCATGCTCCCGAGACAGATCGATGCGGCGGCCGGTGACGGCACGAACGGAGGCCGTAGGCCGACGGTA
>CALQTN020000012.1 GCA_943333505.2 Asaia bogorensis
ACTACCGCCGCCGTGCGCTGAACACCGGCTTCAAGGCCGGCAATGTGATGGCGTTCCTCGACCGGCATGCCGACACTTTTCCGCTAACTGTGATGCTCGATGCCGACTCCGTGATGACCGCTGACGCCGTGCTGCGCCTGGTCCGTATCATGCAGGCCGATCCGGCGATTGGGATCGTGCAACACCTGACCGTCGGCCTGCCGGCGAATTCAGCCTTCCCGCGCCTGTTCCAGTTCGGTATGCGCGCTGGCATGCGGATTTGGGCCACCGGACAGGCGCTGTGGCAAGGCGCCGACGGGCCCTACTGGGGCCACAATGCCATCCTGCGCAGCGCCGCGTTCCGCGATCATTGCAAGCTCGGGCCGCTGCCCGATGGCAGCGTGATCCTGTCGCATGATCAGGTCGAGGCCGCGCGGATGCGCTATGCCGGCTACAAGGTTTTCGTCTGGGCCGGCGAGGCGGGGTCGTTCGAAGCCAACCCGCCGGCCTTGCCCGAATTCCTGCGCCGCGACAGCCGCTGGCTCGCCGGCAATTTGCAGTATTGGCATTTGCTGCGCTTGCCCGGCTTCACCGCGATGGGGCGCTGGCAATTGATTCAGGCGATGCTGCTCTTCGCGGGTGCGCCGCTATGTTCTGCCATCCTGTTGCTTGCCGCGCTGTCGGCGGCAACTGGTGCGGGCGACGCAACACCGCGCAGTGCCTTGCTGGGGCTGACCATCGCCTGGCCGCTGGCGCTGTACTCACCGAAGTTGCTGGCCTATTGCCAGGTGCTTGCGCTTGATCGGGCGCGCTATGGCGGGTTCTGGCGCTTCACCGCCGGCGCGTTGACCGAAATTGTCTTCACCCTGCTGCTCGACGCAATTGCGACGATTCACAAGACCTTGGCGATGGGCGGGCTGTTGCTCGGCGCGCGGACCGGTTGGCTGGCGCAGAACCGCGCCGATCGCGGCGTCGGTTGGGGGGAGGCGGCTCGGATGTTCTGGCCGCACACGCTGGTCGGGCTGTTGGCGTTTATCGGGTTCGCTGCCTCGTCCTGGACGATGGTGCTGTGGGCGATCCCGTGGACGATCGGGCTGGTGCTGGCGATCCCGTTTTGTGTGGTGACGGCAGATCCGGGGCTGTCACGCTGGTTGCGCAACCACCAGATCGCCGCGGTGCCCGAAGAACTTAACCGCTGAACCGGATAGCCACGCCAGCGGCGGTGGCGACGTGCCCGATCAGCGCTTTGTCAGCTGTCCTGACGGTCACTCCCGCGACGAAAGGCAGACCCGGCACTGCAAGACCGGGGAAGATTTTCGTGACATCGTCCAGCACCCGCACCTCCCCCTGGCCGAGCCGCAGTGCAAACCCGCCATCCGGATCGGGCACCAGCACCCGGCCGGCCGTGCCCGCCAGATCGGCGGCGGCGATCGCGGGGTTGTCGGCGGTCATCAGCACTTGTGTCAGCGCCTGGGCGCCGTTGGCATGCACGCAGTCCTGCGCCCGCCAGACCAAATCCGGCGTCAGATGCTGGATCAGTTGCAGGCGCGGGGTGAGCGCGGTTAGTGCAACCCTGGCGAAGCGCGCGAGGCCATCGTCGGTCGTGCGCTCGGAGCGAATAACTTCCTGGCCCAGCCGTTTTCCGGCTGCCTCAGCATCATCGGTGCGGAACGAAAGCACATGGATGCCCTGATAGCGGGCGAGGAACTTCTCCACCGTCGCACTGCGGCCGGCTGGATCTATCACCGCGAGCAGTTCGAGATAGCCTTGCCCCAGCATCACACAGCGATTGCCGGTGATGCCGCCGGGCAGATGCGGGGCGGTCGGCGTGACCTGAAAGCCAAGCGCCTCGAATTCCGCTGCCGCCGCGTTCAGATCGTGGACCGCGATGCCAACATGGTCGAGGCCGCTGGCCAAGCTCAAGGGGCGGTTTCCATGGCTGGGAGGTACCACTCGCGCGGCTCTTTCGCCGCCGCGTCGTACCAGTCCACCATCAGCGGATGTGCCCGCACCGCGGCGCAATAGGCGGCGGCGACGTCGGAGAGTTTCGGCTGATAGGTCAGCAGGCGGCACACCACCGGGGCGAACATCGCGTCGGCGTTGTTGAACGCGGCGCCGAACAGATAGGGGCCACCGGCGCCAAACCGCGCCCGTGTGTCCTGCCAGGTTGCGTCAATGCGGGCGATGTCGGCCAGCGCGTCATCGGTCGCGCATTTGCCGGCCGCACCAGGGCGAAACAGCGACATCGGCATCGCCATGCGCAACGCGCGGTAGCCGGCGTGCATTTCGCTCGCGATGGCGCGGGCATGCGCGCGCGCCACCCGATCGGCGGGCCAAAGTGCGGGCAAGAACTCGGCGCAATACTCGGCGATGGCCAGCGATTCGCCCATCTCCGCACCCTGGTGGCGCAGATATGGCACCGTGCCGCCCTTGGTTGCTGCCTGCACGGCGGCCGTCACCCCGCCGGCGAGTGGGATCGTCACTTCCTCGACGTCCAACTTCGCCAGCCGCACCGGCAGCCAGCCGCGCAAGGACCAGGATGAGTAGCGTTTGGTGCCGATATAGATTGTGCCGTCGGTCATGGGTGTGTGTCTCCGAAGGGGCGGTTCAATATAATTTTGAGGCCAGGTGACAGGAACCGCCGGCGGAATGCACCACCCTACCCGCCCTCCTTCTCCCGAGCCGACCGCAACAGCGCCAGCCCGCGATAAACCCCATGCACCATCCGGCTGTACGGCAAGGTCACAAACAGTGCCAACACAAATCCAAGATGCACCGCCAGCGCCACGCCCATCGCGCCAGTACTGCGCAACGCCAGCAGCACCAGCCCGGTCACCGCAACCAGCAGCAGCAGAAACACCATCGCGTAATCGGCGCCCAGTAACGACTTCGCCCGAGGCTCGGTATCGCCAACAATCTTCAACCAGATCAGCCCGACGCAGCCAATAATCATCCCGATGCCGCCAACCGTACCCAGCACCACTGGCAGGCTCAGCAGCGAATAAGGCGCGATCCAGCCAAACCCGTGATCGTAAACCGTCGCAACCGACGTCGCGGCAAAGCACAACCCAAACCCATAGAACAGCGCATGATGGAAATGCCGCCGGGTGGTTGAAAATGCGCCGTCGGTGTCGTTGCAGCCATGTCCGCCGCCGCCGAGGTTCTTCAGGGTCAGCACGTCGCCAACCGCTTCGGCCAACGCGCCTTTGCGGACCGGCGCAGGGCCGGTGTCCTGCCAGAAGCGCCACGCCGCAATCCCGATGGCGACCAGCGAAAACACCAATGTTGCGCCCGCAGTCCATGCCATCACCGGGAACGGGATTACTGCGTAAAACGCGCCGGCGCCGGTATGGGTCCCGAACAAAGCCGCGCTGGATTGCAGCCCCATCGCCAGAATGAACACCGCGGCCACCAGTAAAGCCGTCACCAGCGAAACCACCGTGCCGTTTTTGGCGAACGCGCGCGCCAAGGGCTGTGGCCAGGCATATTCCTCGTAGGTTTCCACCCGGATTTCGGCGAACACCTTGGGCAGGTTGATGCCCCATTCATGCGGCGGCGCGTATTGGCAGGCGTAAAAACATCCGGCGCAGCCATGGCACAAATTCGCCAGATAGCCGATATCGGCCGGCGAAAAATCCCGCCGCAATTCCATCGCCGGGAACACCGCGCAGTAGCCCTCGCAATAGCGGCACGCGTTGCAGATTTCGAGGTTGCGGCGGGCCTCAGTGATCGCCTCAGTTTCGCGCATATTTTGCCGCCTCCGCGCCGGCAATGCGGCCGAACACCGTGCCGATGGTCATGCCGAAACCGGCGAGATAGCCTTTGCCGAGAATATTGCCGGCCATGATTTCGCCCGAGGCGAATAAATTCGCGCTCGGCTTGCCGTCCGCCATCAGCACCCGCGCCCGTTCATCCACTTTCAGCCCGAGATAGGTGAAGGTGATGCCAGGCCGCAGCGGGTAGCCAACAAACGGCGCGGTATCGATCCGCTGCGCCCAGTTGGTCTTGGGCGGGGTCAGGCCCTCGGTCGTGCAGCCATCCAGTTTGGTGCCATCGAAATTTCCCGGCCGCACCGAAGCGTTATAAGCCGCGACCGTCGCCTCCAGCTTCGCCGCATCCAGCCCGAACTTGCCGGCAAGTTCGGCGATGCTGCCCGCGGTGATCGCCGGGAACACTGATGGCATGAACAGCGGCACCGACTTGGCGTCGCAAATCGAGTAGGCGATCTGGTCCGGCTGCTGGGCGATCAACCGTCCCCAGATCGCGTAGCGCTTGGGCCAGACATCCTCGCCCTCATCATAGAACCGATCGCCGTGCTTGTTCACGACAACCGAGAACGGCACGGAATCAAGTCGCGTCACGATCCCGCCATCGAATTGCGGCGCGCGCGCATCCAGCGCCACGGCATGGAACTGGGTCGCATCGCCGACCTCGCCCACGCCCTGCGCCAGCAAATTCTTTAACACCCGACCTTTCGCATAAGGCGTGCCGCGGATCACAAAATTATCCACCGCGTCGCCCCAGTATTGTCGCATCCAGTCAAGATTGCCCTGGAACCCGCCGGCGGAGGCAATCACGCAGCGCGCCTGCACGGTTTCCGGGAAGCCCTTATGGTTGATCTTCACCGCACGCGCGAACCCGTCATCGAGGTCAATTTCCCGCACCTCGGAATCAAACAGCACATCCACGCCGAGCCGTTCCGCCGTCGCATACAACGCATTCAGCAAGGCCTTGCCACCGCCGAGGAAGAACGCGTTGGTGCGCGACAAGGACAAGGTTCCGGTCAATGACGGCTGGAACCGCACCCCGCACGCTTCCAGAAAAGGGAGCGCCGCTTGCGATGCCCTGATGGTCATGCGCGCCAGATGTTCGTCGGTCTGCCCGCCGGTCACCCGGTTCAGATCGTCCCAGTATTCGTCTTCGAGATAGGCGTCGGTCAGTACCGACGTTGGCGCGTTATGCATCGCCCGCAAGTTGCGCGTGTGCCGGCTATTGCCGCCGCGCATGGTCTTGGGCGCGTGTTCAACCACCAGCACCGATGCCCCGGCCTGTCGCGCGGTGATTGCAGCACTCAGCGCCGCGTTGCCGCCGCCAACCACGAGAACATCATAACGTCGTGTGAAATCCACCATGGCCCAGCATGTGCACACCACCGCGAAGTGTGGCAATACCCCTTCAAGCTAGGGGGCACGCATGTCACAACTCATCGCCTATATTTCCTGCGCCGAGGATCGTCGCATCGATACCGTTCTTGTCGATCCAATCGGCATGACCCTGGAAAAAATCGCTGAAACTCCGGTGCCGGGCCCGCCTGCCGCGGTGATGAGCATGGCGATGGCGATGTCCGCCGACAAACGCGTGCTGACCACTGCGGTGCGACATCCGCCCTATCCGGCCGATGCCTTCGCGATCAATCCGGCCACCGGCGCGCTGCGCCATCTCGGCGGCACATTGCTGCCCGAGGCGATGGCCTATGTCAGCAAGGTCGCTGACGGGGCGCATCTGCTTGGCGCGTCCTATGCGGCGTCCCTGGTCACCAGCGTGAAATGCGTGAACGGCGTGCCAACCGGCGCACCGACGCAAATCCTCGCCACGCCGGATAAAGCCCATTGCATCATCACCGATCGCAGCGGCCGGTTCGTTTATGTGCCTTGCCTCGGCGGTGACGTGATCCTGCGCTTTGCTCTCGATTGGGAGAGCGGTGAATTATCGTCGCTCTCCGACGTTCCGGTCCGCAAAGGCGCCGGACCGCG
This sequence comes from Asaia bogorensis, assembly GCA_943333505.2. GTDB lineage: Bacteria > Pseudomonadota > Alphaproteobacteria > Acetobacterales > Acetobacteraceae > CAITOL01. The sequence continues at coordinate 5,733 of CALQTN020000012.1, forward strand.
CCATTTGCGCTTCGCGCCGTCCGCCCCGTTCGCCTATTGCGTCAACGAACTCGATGCGACGATTGACGTTTATGCATCCGATGCGGGCAATCTGACCCTTCTGCAAACCGTGCGGCAACTGCCCGAAGGCGCCACCGGACGGATCGCGGCGGCCGATATTCACCTGACCCCGGACGGCAAATTCCTCTACGCGAGTGAGCGTATGACCAATATCCTGTCGATCTGGGCGGTTGATCCCGCCACCGGCCTGCTATCCGCGCGCGGTGATGTCCCCTGCGAGGCCGGGCCGCGCGGCTTCGCGGTCGATCCGGCTGGCCGGGTGCTGCTCTGTGCCGGGCAGGCATCGCACCATGTCGGGCTCTACGCGATTGATGCGGCAACTGGGGCGCTGACCGCGCAGGCGCGCCTCGCGGTTGGCCGTAATCCGAATTGGGTGGAGTTTGTGACGACTCAGGAAGGGTAGATGTTCTTTTTGCAAACAAAAAAACCAAAAAAAACTCTCTGATAATGTGTTGCCGTTGGCGTGGGACTGTGTCGGGTCAGACCTTCGTGTGATCCCACCTACGGTTATCACGCTTTGGCCTTTTTCGCCTTCCTGAGCTTAACCGCGGGCACCACCGGTGGCGCAATGATCGCCTGCACCCGATCCAAAATCCGCAACCCTAGCCCGCGATTGCCATGGCTTTGCAGAATATCCCGCCGCCCGCGTTCCGCAATCGCCCGCCCACGCGCGGGATCGGCCAGCACCGGGCGCAACAGATCATGCGCATGGTCAAGATCGGGATCGGCCCAGCTCTGCCCCGCCCCATGGGGATATTCATCTGCACGCACCGGGATGGTGCCAGCTTGCACCAGCAACGAATTTTCGGTGGTCATGAAGTCGAGGTTGCCGGACCAGGCGGTGCCGAGCGCCAGCCGCCCCAGCGCCATCGCTTCGCCCAGCCCGCGCCCGAAGCCTTCGGCGCGATGCAGGGACACAAAGCAGTCGCAGGCATTGATCAGGCTTAGCACGCCCTGGGTATCAAGCGGGATGGACAGCACCTTGATCTGCGGATCGTCAGCGAAGATCGCGCCCCAGTCGGACTCGGCCTCGCGCTCTTTTACCTTCAACACCAGTTGCAGATCGGCGAACGGGTTTTCCGCCCGCAGCCGATCGAACAGAACTTGCACGGCTTCGGGGTTCTTGCGGGCGGCGTAGGACGACATATCGAAGAAATGCAGCAACACAAACGCGCTTTCACGAATGCCAAAATGGCGCCGTGGTAACAGTGGCATCGGCGGGAACTGCACGCCCTGGCCGATCACATGGCTTTTGATGCCCGATACAGCAAGGCTGTCGTGGACGAAGCGGGAAATCGCCCAAACCTCGTCGAATTTTTGCAAAGCCGGTACCCATTCTGCCGGATAGGTCGGCAATTCCCAGGCCGGCATGATGATGTTGTAGCCGGCCGCGAATTCATTGCCACGGGCGGCGAAGGCCGCGAGCACGCGTTCGACCTCATCACCATTGACGTGGAAAATCCGGATGCCACCAGGTGCCGTGGTAACCTCCAGTGGATCCAGCAGCGCATCATGGGCAAGGTCGGTGCGCTGGGCGTAACGGAAAATATCCAGCACCTTCATGTCGAGGCCCATAGCGAGGCCGGCGCGGACATGGCTGCGCAATTGTTCGCCCATGCCGATCGGTGCCCAAGGGTGGCCGATAACGGTGATCACTGTGTCGTCGATCGATGCCATCCGTTTCAATCCCAGCTGCGGCTGGCGCGGGCATCACGCAGCGCCTCAAGCCAGCGATGGCCATAGCCGGTATCAGGTTCGAGATGGGTGCCCTCGGCCCATTCATTCCACGCGTTGACGAATAACAATTTTTCGTCGCCCAGCAGAAAATTTCTGATTTCGTCGAGCTTTTCTCCGACATAAACCCCGAATGCCTCGGGTGTCGCATTGTCGAAGCTGGTGCCGCGCAGCCGCTGGCGGGCCGTGTTGTCCCAGCCCGGAAACACCGCCGGGAAGCGGGAATAGGGCACGGTATCGCGGGTAATGAAGGCTGCCGCAGTTTGCGGATAGTCGTATCGATAGCCAGTCCAGCCTTCCTTCACCACTTCGACGCTGTCATGGGCCGGCACGGCGCGGCCATGTGGCGGGAATTCGACGCTGGCATCAAAGCCGATATCGGCCGGGCGCAACCCGTGATCGACCGCTTCCATGCTTTCCACATAGACCAGATGCACCCCAGCAAAGCCGGCCGCGGCAAATGCCGCCCGGCAATCGGCGGCGAAGGCTTTGACATCGGGAAGCAGGAGCGGCCGATAGACCAGGAACAACGGCCGACTGTTCACCGTGATATAGCGCGGATCGGCCGCCTGGCTGACGGCGTCGGCAATGATCGAGCCAAGTGTTGCGTCGTCGTATAATTGTTCGAGCAGGATTTCCTTGCTGCCGCCGTCCCAGTGCCGGGTCCAGTTTTCATTGGCCCAGCAAATGCACCAGCGAAACGGGATCTCCGGATTGGCCTGAACCACCTCAAGCGGCTGCGACAACACCCGCCGGGCACCGAAATTATAATAGTAAACGCAGAACCCATCGATGCCGTAGCGCGCGGCCAACGCCGCCTGGGCCGCCAACGCCTGCGGGGCACGCAGGTCGTAGAACCCGAGATCGGTCGGCAAATGGGGTTGGTAGTGGCCGCGATAGCTCGGTTGCGCCTTGGTGACATTGCGCCATTCGGTGAAGCCGGGGCCCCACCACAAATCGTTTTCCGGCGTCGGATGAAATTGCGGCAGATAGAATGCCAACACCCGGACCTGGTCATCAGCGGCCAGCTTGTCACCCCAGCGCGCCACCAGACTTTGCTGATTGCGGCTGATCCCACGCAGTTTCCGCGCCACCGAGCCGCGGTTTGTCGACACGCTGAGGTGATGCACCACCACCGCCGCATGCAGATATCGCGCCCGCAACCCGGCATCCCGCAGGCGCAGGCACAGATCGGCATCCTCGCAATAGGCTGGGCGAAACGCGACATCGAACAGCATCCCGCCGAGCGCCGATTTCCGCACCATCAGCGCCGCGCCGGAGCAATAGGCAACGTCGCGATCGTAGCAGAACCCAGGCTCATCAGGATCGCGGAACAGCCCAACCATGCCGCTTTCCCCATTGGGGCGCAAAAAGCAGCCGGCTTCCTGCAAGCGCCCGTTCGGGTAGATCAGCTTCGGGCCAACCGCGCCCAATGTCATGTCGGCGTCGAGCGCCTCGGCCAGGCGATCGATAGCCCCGGGCTGCACCTGAGTATCATTGTTGAGCAGCAGGACATATTCGCCCCGGCAGGCGGCAAATCCCGCGTTGCAATTGGCGATGAAGCCCTGGTTTGTGGCGCCACGGATATGGATCACACCAGGAATATTGCCGAGTTGGGCAATAAACGTGTCGGTCGAGGCATCATCGGCAAGCACAATTTCATAGTCCGACGCGACGCCCCATGCACTGATCGCCATCAGGCATTCAACCGTGATGTCGGCTTCATTATAGACCGGGATCAGGATGGAGATTTTTGGTTGGGCGGTCGCGGCAAACTGCAGGCCGCCAATTTCAGCTTCAATGTCGTGGGCCACCAGCATCTCGGGCGGCGTCGCCCGTACGGCATCTTTCTGCACTTGGCGCCGGGCAGCTACGATGGTCCGCAGGGCCGAACCCGCGTTGCGCACCGCCGCGATGTCGATCGGCATTGGCTGGCCGACCTCGTAAAGAAATGCCTTGGCGCCGCCATCTGCACCAGCTTGCCGGCCTTCGCTGCGGCCAAATTCGAGAAAATGTCGCAACGGCGCCGCCCGAGATGTCGCAACGTCGGGATAGCGTGCCCAGTATAGAGCTGGATCGAAACGAGTTCCCGGGGTGCGGCCTTCCGGATCGCCGGTCAGCACGAAATGACGAAATGCCTTATAGGGATCGGTGGGAACATCGATATTATGTTGAATATACCAAGCCAAATCTAGGAACGGGTTCGGGTTGCGGCCTTGCTGCAGGCCTTGCAGAATGAAATGACGCAGCATCCCGTTGGCTGGTGCCGCTGTGCCCAAATTATCCTGGTACCAGATCGGGTCGAAATACGGGCTTGAAGCCCCAAGGTCGTATTCCAGCGCGTCCAGCAACCCGTCCGTCGTCGGCGGATCACCCAGCAACAACGGATCATGCGCTGCCATGTAGCGTGGATGTATCAACGGGTGTGGAGAGCGAAGCTCGAGGATACCATACTCAAGAAAATGCAGCAGCGGGTCACGACCGGCATCGCGAATATCGGGATAGAGTGCAAGGTAATAGGGTGCATCGAAATAGACCGACAATACCGGACGGTCCGGGATGGGGATGCCCAAATAGCGCCCAACTGTCGACAGGTCGGCCCGGCCGTCACCAAGCGCTCCCCGGTACAGTGTTTCGTCAACAAAGGGGGAACACAGCAGCCGATGGATCTGCAGGAACGCGTTCATGGCAACTTTTCCAACCTATCCGCGCACAGCGCCTTCAGCCGCGACCGGTTTCGTCGCGTAGAACTGCCATCCAATTATCGATGGATTGCCGCACCTCCGCATTGGGAACCCGCCCTTCGGCCGCACCGGCGCGCATATAATGCTCGGCGCCGTTTCCGACATCGCCCGCTGCCACCGCCTTGCTGACATCCTTGTAGGTCGACAGGTAGAATGTTTCGTCGATCTCAGGCGGGTAGCCAATCCTGCCCTCGAGATAGCCCGAGTCGAGAAAATGCTGGTGCAAATTGGGAATCTTGCCTGCGGCGTAAGCATCAGCGATATCCGGGTAGTGTTCCATGTAGAAATCTTCCGAAAACGGAAGCGTTGCTGCGACAGTTTGTAACATCAGCCGCAGCAGCCGTGCATCGATGGCAATTTTGGACTTGCTGGAAAGCCGCTCACGGTTGATCCGCAGCGAATGCAGAATAAGATCGATGTGGGGAAAATATTGTGTAGAGCTCACCCGGGTCTCCGTTTCAGTCTGCCGCATGTTCACCGTGTCGCCTGAATGCATAGCCAATAGAAGCGCTGTCGGCAACCGAGGCTGCTTCGCAAATCGTTATAAACCCGTTAGAAATCTGAGCAGCGACCTTTATTTTCCCAATCACCGTAACGTGTAGGTTCAGGGCCCGATGGCCCCCCTATTTCGCGCGGCATCTTCGGCGGCTCAACTGACCTGGCGGGCGCAGGAGCAGGGGTAGGGGGGGTATCCGCGGCCGGTTCGGTCATGCTTCGTACTTTCTGATAAGAGGGAGTATCTGCTCTTCGATCATCGCTGTCTGCAGCGGTCCGTCCATGTGCCAGCGCACATAGCCGTCACCATCGACCAGAAAGGTTTCCGGCACGTTGGCCACCCCCCAGTCATAGGCGATCCGGCCGGGCTCATCGATCGCGTTGCGGGCATAGGGATTGCCCTCGCGTTCCAGGAACGCAAGTGCTGCGGGCACCTTGTCTTTGTAGGCGATCCCCCACACGGTTACTTTCGCCGCTTTCAGTTGCAGGAGAACCGGCTGCTCAACGATGCAATGCTGCGACCATGAAGCCCAGAAATGCACCAGCAAGGGCTTGCCGCCGTTGAAAATATCGGTGGCTTGAAACCCTTCGCCGCCAAGCCCTGGCAGACGGAAGCCGGGAATGCGGCGGCCGCTGAGAATACTGGGCGTGCCGCGCATATTAGTGCCCGCAAACATCGCCCGCCAGGCATACCAGGCGCCGAAGCCTGCGCCGCCGAGCAGAGCAACCGGCACTGAAAACAGCATCGCCCGGCGTAAATTCATCCTGTGTGACCCTGTGGCAACGTCGTGGGGCAGTTGGCCCGCACGAGACTATGATGTCTATAGCGCATTCGTGCGGAGGGAAAACGCTCTCCTCTGCAGAGTGTCAGCGCCTTCTCTGGCCCGACAATTGCTGCGTGAGTGTGATTAACCCGGTTTGGCTGGAACCGGCGTGGCGGGCCTGAAATCCATCGCTGGCTTGGCTTGTGGCGTCGCAGTTGGTGTCCATTGCCCCGCTTTTTTCAGCGCGTCGGCAACCTCCGGCGGCATGTAGGTTTCGTCATGCTTGGCGAGGACCTCGCTGGCTGCAATTTCGCCATCCGGCCGCAGCATGCCCAGCACCACCACGCCCTGGCCCTCGCGGAACAGATCCGGCAGCACCCCTGCATAGTAGACAGTCGCGGCCGCCTTTCCGTCTGTCACCCGGAATTGCATCACCGGCTTGCCGTCCTGGCGGATCTGGCTGACGCTGCCCGGTTCCACCAGCCCACCAATGCGGAAACTGCGCCCGGGGCGTGGCGGCTTGCTCGCAAGGTCGGACGGGGCGACGAAAAACACCATATTGTCACTGAGTGCGGTCAAGGTGAGCGCGGTGGCCCCCCCGAGCCCGAGCAGGCAAGCGGCCAGCACGGCAAGTCGGCGATGTTTGCGGGTCATTTGCGCGGATCGAGCGCCGCAAGCCGCGCCCGCGCGGTCCGCAACCGACGCCAGGTACTGAATGCCAGCCCGCCGATCACCAACGCGGTCAGCACATACGCCGCAACAATATAGGGAAGATGGGTCATCCAGCCTCTCGCGTGAGGGCGAGCAACAGCCCGCGAATGCGCCACTCCATCACCGCCGCCCGCAGCCGCGCCATCACCAGGGCGGTAAACCCCAGCGAGAAGCCAAGCGCACTTATCAGCAGCGGCCACAAAATCGCCGGGTCCATGCTGGCACTGCTGCTGAGCGTGATGCTGGCCGGCTGGTGCAGCGTGTTCCACCAATCGACCGAGAATTTGATGATCGGCAAATTCACCACCCCGACCAGCGCCAGGATCGCCCCAGCGCGTTGCCCCCGTTCCGGATCGTCGAATGCCCGCACCAGCGCGATATGCCCGAGATACAAAAAGAACAGCACCAGCACCGACGTCAGCCGCGCGTCCCACACCCACCAGGCGCCCCACATCGGCTTGCCCCAGATGCTTCCCGTGACCAACGCGAGCGCAGTGATCGCTGCCCCGACCGGACTGATCTCGGCGGCGGCGAGATCGGCGAGCTTGTGGCGCCAGACCAGCGACAGCGCCGAGCAGATCGCCAGCCCGAAATACCCGGTGCTCGCCAGCCAGGCGCTGGGGACGTGAACATAGATGATCCGCATGGCATCATGCTGGAACCGGTCCCCCGGCGCGATAAACATCCCCCAACCCAACCCGACCGCAACCAGCACCAGCGCAATCCCGGTCAGGTACGGCTGCACAACCGACGCCAGCCGCAGGAACCGGCCAGGATTGGCAAACCGATGCAGGATATGGCCGGGGCGAGGGGCGATGGCAGGGGACGACTTCACCCCCTCGATATAGCGATAATGCGGCCAGGTTTGAAGCCACCGCCATCACACGATATGGATGTATCTGGAGGCCCCAAAAATGGCATATTGGCTGGTGAAGTCCGAACCCGACGCATTCAGTTGGGCGCAGCAGGTGGTGAACCACATCGAACCCTGGACCGGGGTCCGCAACCACATGGCCAAAAATTACCTCAAGGCCATGGCCATGGGCGATCGCGCTTTCTTCTATCATTCCAATATCGGCAAGGAGATCGTCGGCATCGTCGAAATCGCCCGTGCCCACTACCCCGACCCCACCATTGAACCGGATGAGAAAGGCGACTGGGTCTGCGTTGACATGAAAGCCCTGCGTCCGATGAAAACCCCGGTCACCCTCGCCGCCCTCAAGGCGAACCCGGATTTCGCCGATCTCCCGCTGATCCGTATGTCCCGCCTGTCGGTGATGCCGATTTCAGAAATTCATTGGCAGGCGATCTGCACGCTCGGTGGCGTTCGTCCGTGAAACTGCGCGCCTTGTGCGAAGTGACCGATATTGACGACGGCGGCACCCTGGCTTTCCCGCCCGCCGAGGGCGGTTTCCTCGGCCTGTTTGCGCTGCGTCAGGGTGATCGCGTCCAGGTTTTCATCAATTCCTGCCCCCATATCGGCGTCGCACTCGATTGGATGCCCAACCGCTTCCTGTCCACTGACGGCCGCGCGATTGTCTGTGCCATGCACGGCGCCCGCTTTCGCCTGTCCGACGGAATGTGCGTCGAAGGCCCCTGCCTTGGCGACATGCTGGAAACCGTTATGATCCACATCAGGGACGGCACGCTCTATGTGCCCGAGGACGCCGGCCTGTAAGCTTAAGGGAGACCACCAATGTCCGATACGCTCGTTCCGGTCCAACCGGAGATCGCCGCTGCCGCCCGTATCAACGCCGCGCAATTTGCTGCCATGACCGCGCGTGTCGCCGCCGATCCGGCCGGGTTCTGGTCCGAGCAAGCCGCCCGCATTGCCTGGATGCGTCCGCCGACCAAAACCGTCGAAGGCGATTTCCACGGCGATGTCCGCGTCACTTGGTATGAAGATGGCACCCTCAACGCCTCGGTCAGCTGCCTCGACCGTCATCTTGCCACAAGGGGCGATCAGGTCGCGATCATCTGGGAAGGCGACAGCCCTGATGTCTCCGAAAAAGTCACTTACCGAGACCTGCATGACAGGGTCTGTCGCTTCGCCAATGTGCTGAAATCGCTCGGTGCCCAAAAGGGTGACCGGATCTGCATCTATTTGCCGATGGTGATCGAAGCCGCCGTCGCCATGCTCGCCTGCGCCCGCATCGGCGCCATCCACACCATCGTCTTCGGCGGCTTTTCCCCCGACAGCCTTGCCAACCGCATCCAGGACGCAACCGCCAAAATTCTCATCACTGCCGATGAAGGCCGCCGCGGGGGCCGTAAGGTCGCGCTCAAAACCAACGCCGACGAAGCCCTGCGCCAGTGCCCGAGCGTTGAGGCCGTGGTCGTCGTCAAGGTCACTGGCGGCGAGGTGCCGATGCAGGCTGGCCGCGATCACGACTACGCCACGCTCTGCGCTGCCGCCTCCCCAGTTTGCGTGCCCACCGAAATGAACGCCGAGGACCCGCTTTTTATCCTCTACACGTCCGGCAGCACCGGCAAACCCAAAGGCGCGCTGCACACCACCGGCGGCTACATGGTCTGGGCGAGCTACACCCACGCCAACGTCTTCGACTACCGCGATGGCGAGGTCTATTGGTGCACCGCCGATGTCGGTTGGGTTACCGGCCACACCTATATCGTCTACGGCCCGCTCGCCAATGGCGCCACCACCCTGATGTTCGAAGGCGTCCCGAGCTGGCCCGACAGCAGCCGTTTCTGGCGGGTGGTCGACAAACACCAGGTCAATATTTTCTACACCGCCCCCACCGCCATTCGCAGCCTGATGCGCGAGGGTACCGGCCCTGTCGAGGCCACCAGCCGCAAATCGCTCCGCATCCTCGGCAGCGTCGGCGAACCGATCAATCCCGAAGCCTGGCTCTGGTACTACAAGAATGTCGGCGACAGCCGCTGCCCGATCGTCGATACCTGGTGGCAGACCGAAACCGGCGGCATCCTGATTTCCCCCTTGCCCGGCGCCACCGCGCTCAAACCCGGCTCCGCCACTTTGCCGTTGCCCGGCGTGCGGCCGATCCTGCTCGATGCCGAGGGCCGCATCCTTGAAGGTGCCGCTGACGGCCTGCTGTGCCTGTCAGCATCCTGGCCTGGCATGATGCGCACCATCTTCGGCGACCATGATCGCTTCGTGCAAACCTATTTCTCCACCTTCAAAGGTTATTACTTCACCGGCGACGGCGCTAAGCGTGATGCGGACGGCTATTACTGGATTACCGGCCGCGTCGATGACGTCATCAACGTCTCCGGCCACCGCATGGGTACCGCCGAGGTCGAAAGCGCATTAGTCGCCCACAAACTCGTCGCCGAAGCCGCCGTCGTCGGCTTCCCGCACGACATCAAGGGCCAGGGCATCTACGCTTACGTGACCCTGAACGCCGGCATCGAGCCCACCGAGGCGCTGCGCAAAGAACTCGTCGCCTGGGTCCGCAAGGAAATCGGCCCGATCGCGGCACCCGATGTCATCCAATGGGCACCCGGCCTGCCGAAAACCCGCTCCGGCAAAATCATGCGGCGGATTTTGCGCAAGATCGCGGCGAATGAAATCGATGGGCTGGGGGATACCTCGACGCTCGCCGATCCGGCGGTGGTGACGGATCTGGTGGATAATCGGGCGGGGTAGGACGCGCCTGCTTTTGGGGAACAAAAAGCAGCAAAAAAATCGTCTATTCGTGGCCGTTGGCTGCCTCTGTCGTCATTGCAAGCCCTGGCGAAGCAATCCATCCTGAGGCGTGCCAGCGGCCAACCATTTTAATTACGAAATTGAAATAAATTGGAGGCAGATATCCCGGCCCCTCCACCACCACTGCCGGCATCATACCCCAAGCATCCGACAAACCGGTCGCAAAATCCGCCGCCGCTCAACCACCCGTCGACGAACGATGATCACTTCGCCCGCATGCGATTATTTTTCGGATTATGCTCAAGCTCGCACAGGCCCAACGCCTCCATCAGCGGCGGGACATAAACGCCGAAGCGCCCACGCAGACCTTTCTTGAGGCCGTACCAGCCTTTGACGGGATTGTCCGTTGATCGCCCCCAGGCTTCGACGCTTCCGTCCTTGGCTGGTTTCTGTTCATCCGCGCCGCCGAGCTCAACCCAATCGGCTGCCTGTTTGAGCATGGCATGAAGGTCATCGATGCAGCGGGCATCATACAGCAATACGGTTTTGCCAACCGTGCACACCAGCACCGCGATGCCGTCTTTTTGATCGACATGCATCGTGTAGTCAGCGGTTCCTGGCGGCGTTTTGAGCTGCCAGGGATCGGTTTTGCTTCGGTCGAGCTGAACCATGATGTCGGTTGCTCCCATTCAACTTGGATCAAATTCCGATTTATAGTCATCGGTCGGCGCACGCTGCGGCCTCTCGGGAAGATTATAGCCAACGTTAACGATCACGTCAGCCACGGCGGGGCGCCAGGGTTGAATGCCCCCAAACCCAAACCCACATGCAATTCCGGCGGTCTGATGGGCGCCATACCTCCTGCCATCAGAGGGTGCCAACATGTGGTCCAACTTTGCCTATTACGCGACGCTGGGCTTTGAAAGCCTAGTCGGAATATTCGGCATCCGGCTCTATGAGGAACCGCGTTATGATATCGTCGGGCGCCTCGGGGATCACGTTGAAATCCGAAGCTATGCGCCCCGCCTCGCGGCCGAGGTTGAACTCTCCGGCGCCGGGGAGGCGAACCGCGGCCAGGCCTTCCGTCTGCTCTTCGCCTATATTTCCGGGGCGAACCAGGCCCAGAACGGTGGCAGCGCCAAGATCGCCATGACCGCCCCCGTCGAAGTTCGCAGCACCGAAAAGCTGGCGATGACCGTGCCCGTGCAAGTGTCGGAAACCAACGATCTGGTTCGCATGGTGTTCTACCTCCCCGCGTCTATCAGCGCAGACGCGGCACCGAAGCCCGTTGATGGCCGGGTGCGAATTGTGACAGCACCGAGCGAAACAATTGCGACCTTGCGCTTTTCCGGATCGTCCGACGGGGCTGCCGGACGACAATTGGAACTGATCGCTGCGCTGAGGGGATCGCGTTGGAACCCAACGGGCGCCCCCTATATGCTCAGCTATGACCCGCCCTTCGCGCTGCCCTTCCTGCGTCGGAATGAGGCGGCGGTTGCGGTCGCTGAAGCGCGATGAGATAAATTCGCCGAGCTTTGATTTTTATTCGATCGCAACCTGCTGCTAGCATTCACCCTTAATGCCCGGATCAACCGGGCAGGCAGGAAATGTTGACGGAAAGGAGCAGCCGATGCCACTCGACCCGGCTTTTAAACCCCTTGTTGGGTCTTGGACTCTGCGTTCCCTGTGGCGAACGTATAGCGACACTGGCGAGCGGGTCGAAGCGTTCGGTTCCAATCCGAACGGGCGCATGGTGCTCGATGCCGGCGGGCGGATCATGTTTCTGCTGATGCGGCGCGATCGCCCGGTTCCATTGACCGATGCTGACCATCGGGATCTTTTCACCGGAATGATGGCCTATACGGGGTATGTCCGGAGTGACGGCCCGGGACGGCTCATCACAACCGTCGATCTCGCCTGGCAGCCGACATGGGGGGGGGATCTGCTGCGCTTCTACGAAATTGCCGGCGAGATACTAAAGCTCTCGACGCCAGAGAACCGCCACCCGGCAGTCACAGGTCGGCCTGGTCGAACCGAGCTTGAATGGGTCCGCGAGCAATCAATTTAACATCAATGACCCAGCCCCGTTGCGGGTTTCAGGGTTCCGTTCGGCGTTCCCGAACCTGTTTCTGGGTGTGACCCGAATATCATTGGGTGCGCGCGGCATATGCGCGCCAATCCCATAGGCCTCGCCTCGAACGATCGTCGGGTATCTGATCCAGTTGCCGCATCCAACTTCAGGGCGCGCGATGTCCGTTTCAGCGATATCCTTCTACAGGGTCGGCACAATCGCGGATGTAGCCGCCACTCGATACGTCGACTGACCAACCGCCCTGGCGCTCGCATCCATTTGCCCTATGGTCAGGAAATGACCATCACCGGACAATTCATCACCGCGCTGCAGGCCGAACAAAAAACCGGGACTGTCTCCTCGGAGACCGAACAGCACCTGAAGCACGAATTCCGCCGGATCGGCAGGGATTCACCCGCGCCCAAGCTGATCGCGGCGGTGGAGGCTGAAATCAGAAGGCTGGAACGACAGGCAGCCACTCTCAGGCGGCTTTGCGAAAGCCTTCTGTCCAAGCCATGATGGGTTGGTGAGCGGCCCCCGCTTCACAAAAATATGGGCCATGTCGTGCGCCAGGGGCGACACCTCCTTCATTGTCCGGTAAAGTTCGCACCAGACAGCCATCGCTACCCCGGGCCGGAACCCATCACCACAAAATTGAACTCTGCAGGAGACGTGAATGCGCGTAGGGGTTTTTCTGTTTCATGAGTCGCGTGATCCAAATGCGGACGCCGAGGTCATCCACGAAGCCATCGCCGAAGCCCGCCTCGCCGAGGATGAAGGCATGGACGCCGTCTTTCTCGCCGAACACCATTTCGACGGCAATTGCGTCTATGTCGATCCACCCGCCTTCGCGGCGGCGCTGGCCATGGCGACCACCCGGATCAAGATCGGTTTCGCCGTTCTGCAAACCTCGCTCTACCATCCGCTCCGCATGGCCGAGCAGATTTCGCTGATCGACAACCTCAGCAAGGGCCGCCTGATTGTCGGCCTGGGGCGTGGCAGCCTAGTCAACACCCACGAATATAGCGGCTACGAAATCGACCCCGCCAGCGCGCAGGAACGTTTCGAGGAAATCGAGAAAATCCTTCTGCAGTGCTGGAACAACGAAAAAGTCGTGCATGCTGGCAAATACTGGAATTTCGAAATCCCGATGCTGCGCCCGCGGCCTTATACGAAACCCTACCCGCCGATCCTGCGCAGCGTCGCCTCCGAAGCCTCCCTCGCTGCCCAGGCGCGCCAGGGCCGGCCGGTGATCATGGCCGCCGCAACCGCGCGGGGTGCGGCGCGCAATATCGAAGTTTACCGCGCCGCCGCCAAGGAAGCCGGCATCAGCGCTGACAGGATCGATCAGGCGATCTCCGAATGCTGGGTCGCCCGGACCGTCGTCCTCGCCCCAACCGATGAAGAGGCGCACGAGGTCGGCCTGCCGTATTTCAAGATGATGCAGACCTACCGTGCCGCGCAGAGCACCGCCTTCGAGGAACGCGCCGCCATAGCCAACGCCAAACCCAATCTCGCGGTGCTCTGCGGCTCCCCCGAAAGCATGATGGAGGATTTCACCGGCCTGGCGAAAACCGGGATTGGCGGCGTCATCGTTCGGTTCAGAACAGGTCCGATGCCGGCCGAGTTTTCCGCGCGCGCACTGAAGCTGTTCATGAAGGACATCGCGCCGCAGATCAGATAGCGCAAGTCGCCTCGATCGTGATGACCGCGCCTGTCGGCGGTCAACACGATCTAAAACACTTTCGGCCCGGTGGTCAGGTATGGCATATCCCAATTGGCGTTGTTCAGCATCGCCAGTGCCGAAACGGCTGACCCAACGCTCGGATCCGGCATCGGCATGGCGGCGGCGACCGCGGGGTCTATGTTGACATAATAATCCCCAGCGGCCGTCGGGTCGGCGGCCAGGCTGCCGAGCGCATCTTCAATACTGAGCGTCGGATCACCATCAAGCCCGCTGCGGATGGCCGCGCCACCCGATGCGCTGGCCGAGGTTACAATATTTGTGCTCGCGGTCACCGACGGCTTGGCTTTCGCGGCGAGCGCGAATTTTACCGCGCCGGTCGCCTGGATCAATCCCACCCCGGTGGACCCGGCAGTGCCTGTTGCCGCGATTGCCGACGCCGCAAGCCCGGCGCTGACCTGGGTCGGCGTCAATAGCGGGTTCGCTTGCAGCATCAGCGCCGCCACCGCCGCTGCATTCGGTGCCGCGGCTGACGTGCCGAAAAACGGGTTGAACACGTTGGTCGACGATCCGTCAGGCGCCACAAAATCCACCCCACCCGAGTTGGCCGGGGTTGCCAGCCGATTACCTGCAGCATCGAACAGTAGGCGGCTTGGCCCAACCGATGAAAATGCTTCAACAACGTTCTTGCCACCAAATGTCGATGTCGCGTTATAGGCGACCGCTCCCACGACATTGGCAGCGCCAACTTGTGCGTGTCCGATCAGTGTGCCCGATCCACTTCCGGCTTTGGCATCATTGATTTTGGTTCCATTGCCGTACACGATATACTTGAAAAGCCCAGGCGTCGTTGTGCCGCCGTTGCTGAAAATCCCCAGGCTGAAACTGCTCGAAGCCGTTGTGTTGGTGAACTGAAGGATCTGATTGGGGTTGCGGTTCACGCCATTAAGCGTGGCATAGGCAACGATCTTATCGTTGCTGTTGTATAGCGCCATCCCCAGACTGTTGGCCGCCCCCTTGCTACCGCCAATGCCGACAAACGGCTGGTCCCATTGCAGATCGATGGTGCTGGTGGTGCCGCGCGCGATAGTCAGGCTCTGCCGGGTCACCGGGGCTGCCGCCGTACCGAAATTCTCTGCCAGGTAACTGCCGGAAATCCCAGGCAGGGTCTCCTTAACCCCGGTAAAGCCTGCTTCATAAAAATTCCGACCGGCGTTGCCGGCCGAGGTAAAATAGCTGACACCGGATTTGATGGCGGCCGAAACCGCGTTCTGCAGCCCATCCCCGGTCTGAAAGAACGGCTCGTTGAGATAGGTGATGTCGTCAACAATGATGTTGCAACCATCCTTGACCAAGGCCGCCACTCCGGCCGCCATGTCGGCGGCGCTGTAGAACCCCGAATAGAAATCAATTGCCGCTTTGGGCGCGATTTTGTGGATCAGCTCCGCCATTGCCCGGCCCTCATCGCTACCTGATGCCATGCCTTCCTTCAGAATCTTCACCGCCGTCCCCAGGCTGCCATTGGCAATGTCCCCCGCCAGACCGCTGCGGATGTTGAAGCTGTCTGACAGGATGCCGATTTTGATCCCAGCGCCGGTAACCCCGTAGCTGCGGCTCGCCTGCGGTGCCAGGAGCGCCTGGCCGGCGCCGGCGCCGACCAGATTGGGTGGGATGACAACACTCGCCGCAGCGGCAAGCGGCGACAGATCGACGCAAAACGTGTCCGATCCACCTGCCGTGGTTTCCGGCCCCGCCACAGGCAACTCCGTTTGATCTCCCGAAATAGCGAGCCTGCGCCGCAGAGAGAAATTCTTGTCCGAGGCTAGAGTGATGTCTAAGGCCGTCATGGCGATCCCTTCACAAGGCGCGGCGGTAAGGCCGCTATTGGCGGGATCTTCATGGCTGACAGTTCACAAATCGTGATCTGCTCGCCAATGGCCCCTTATCCTGTGAAAAGGGTATCGTCTGTTATTTTGAATATATAATTAATGTCGCCGCGCTTTTTAGCCCAAGTCCTGTTGCCCTGAACGCGCGGTCCGATCAGAACAGGTCGATCTCCGTCATCGGCACATATCCGGACTTGCCGAGGGTTTCGACCTCGGCCCATTGGGTCATCATGTTCCACAGTACCCGGCGCACCTGGACTTTGGTGCCGGCCGGCAGATAAATCACCGGCGGTGATGTCGGGTCGGCCTGGCTGTACAGCGTTCCCCGCGCGCTGCGCACGGTGGCCGAGGTCCCTGGCGCAGGCCTCCACGGCACTGGTGCCGCAGCGTCAGCGGCAACCGGCACCCGTCGTCCGCTTCCAAAATCCGCAAAGCCGACGACCGTTCCAACCACCAGCAGCACCACGATCCCCGCGGCCGCGATGACCATGTTTTGCCGTCGCCGCGCCCGGGCCTGATACATTGCCACCCGGATTTGCCCGGCCTCGCTCACTAGTTGGTCGCGCTCTTCCTGGAGATTTTCGATGATCGTTTCCAGCCGGCGGAGATTGCGCTTGAGGGTCGCAATTTCCTGCGCCGCCCCGACCGGTTCGGCCGCCCGTGGTTTGCGGGTCGTGCCCAGCGTGCCGTTCAGGAATAATTGCTTCAGATCGCCGCCGGAAAGCCCGAGCCTGCGGGCAAGCTGCCCGACCGCGCGGCCGGCATTGGCCGCTTCGCCATCTTCCGAAACCAGCATCGCCACCCGTGCCGCGAGGCGTTCGATATCTTCCTGCGAAACCTCAGACACACCAAGCTCCCCAGATCAACGACGCCGCCTACCCTATCACCCAACGCGGTTGCGGTGAACTCGCATGGGCTGTGCCGGCACTCCCTTACGGTTCGACATAAAACAGGGCAACATTCTCATAAATCAAAATGGGGGCTGTGATGATACTTTCTTTGCCGCTGCGGGTGCTGGTTGGTTTTCTGGCGGCCGCACTCTCAGTGCTGATCTTCCATCAGGGCGTCTGGGCCATCCTCCACATGGCCAATCTGCCAGGCTACCAGATGCCGATGCCCTATCCGATGCGCGCCGTCCCGCCATTGGGCATCCCGGTCATGCTCAACCTATGCTTCTGGGGCGGGCTATATGGCGCCGTGTTCGGCATGCTGGCGCCGCGCTTCACCGTGCCGCTTTGGCTTTGCGGCCTGATCATGGGCATGGTTGCCGTCCTGGTCGGTTTCTTCGTTGTCCCCACGATTAAGGGCACGCCGATCGGCGGCGGCTGGATGGTGAACACCTGGGTCCGCAGCATCCTGATCAACGGGGTCGGCTTCGGACTGGGTCTCGGCCTGATCTACCCAGTCCTGGCCAAATTATTCGCCCGCAGAGCTTAACCCGCCGACACAACCAGCCGCCTTGCCGCATCGATTGCGGCAAGGAAGCGGTTCTTGCCGCGCATCAATTCCACCTGTGCCACCCGGCGCATATGGTCATCGGTGAAATCCGGCAGATCGGCGGCAACCGCAAGCGTCGGCAACGCCGGCACGGTATAGGCCGGATCGTGGCGGAAGCGGGCTTCGCGGGTGTAGTTGATCGGGACCAGAATGCGCGCCAATTCCTGCACCACCGCGTTGCGCGCGGCAGGTGCGGCGGTGGCGAGCCCGGCGAGGCTCGCCTTCAGCCCCTCGGTCGCCGCGGCACAATCCGACAGATCGGCCAACCCTTTCGATGCCGCCTGATAGCCCGCAATCGTCGCAAGGAATTCATCGCAGGTCGCCGCCCAGTCAAACGGCAGCAATTCCGGATTGGCGACCCGCAGGGTCGACAGCATGTAGATCTTCATGTCGGTCATCAGCACGTCGCGGTCGGCGATCTCAAGCTGATCGTTCTCGGTGTGCCAGGCGATGTTGGCGCCACACCCCGACACGTCATAGTAATTCTTCTCGTGCCGCACTTCCTCGGGCATCGTCGAACTCAGCATGAAAAAGCTTGGCAGGCCGATATTGTTGAAGCTGTAATCGCCCGCCTGCGGCGGCCGCAAGGTGGCAACCACCGCATCAGGTACGATGTCCTTGATCGCATCGACCGCAATCTGGGCTGATTCCGTGAATGACCGCGTGTCATGATAGCTCGTCGCCCAGCGACAGCCTGGGCTGTCGCAGTTGATCTGCGCGACGCAGTTGCGGTCGAGGTCCATGGCGAATGCATCGGTGAACCAGGTCGATCCGGCATAGCGCCCGGTCGAATGCCCCGGCCACCACGCCAGTTTCACCGACCGCCGCAAGCCGTCGCGATTGGCCCACAACACCCTGGACAATTCGAGTAACGTTGCGTCCCCGGTGGCATTATCGCCGACACCGACATCCCAGCTGTCGTAATGGCCATGCACCAGCACGAACTTGTCCGGCTCGATATTGCCGGGGATCGTCGCCACCGGAATTTTCTGCTTGAACCAGCCTTCCTGCAGATCGGTGCGAATGGTCGCCTCCCCGCCCGACGCCGCCAGCGCCATCAGCTTCTGGCCATCGGGATTATTGACCGCAATCACCGGGATTTTCGGCTTGCGGCCCATATCCTGCAAATCCGGACTGCCCCAGATCGTGGTGCAGGTGCCCCAATGGATATCGATGCCGGGATTGACCGCGATCAGTCCCACGCCGCCCCATTCCTCGATCAGGCTGGTCAGCGCCGGATTGCCGAAGCCCTGCATCACCACGATGTTGCCGCGCACCAGCGCGCGGGCTTCCTCGACGGTGGAAATGCTGCCGCCAAACAGGGTCTTGATGTCGCGATTATAGCTGCGCAACGCCTTGGGATTGGCCTTGAGCATGATCAGCTTGCCAGTGCGCCCGCCCGGCACCGACATCGCCGACGATGGCGGCTTGGCGCGATAGGTAACGCCGCCCGCGGTGACAGATGCCGCATAAGGGATCGACAGATAAATCTCCGGCTCATGCACTTCGACCGGCACACCGGCGGCGCGCAGACGTTCGATAATCGCATCGGCGCCACGGTTCACATCTTCTGGCCGCCAGCGCGGCATGACCGAAAATGCCTCCACCAGCCCCCAGGGCACGTCGAGACTGATATCGTTGAGGAAGCGTTGTTCGGTTGCGCTGATCGCCATGGTCGGGTTCCCAAATTCTAATCGTGCGACGATGCCATCACTGTTTCGGCCTTGGCGCAAGCGCCCTTTTGGGCTTGAACCAAATTGAAAGCACGTGTTGAATGCTCGCTTGGATGGATCAAGGGGTGTTGATGATGAAGCATTGGTTGTTGACATTTGGCCTGACCGCGCTGTCTGCGCTTCCCGTCATGGCCCAGCCAGCCGGCGATCCAGTGCGGGCGCTGGTGATCCTGGCGCAGCCCCAAGCCGCCGCCCCGCAGGAGTTTCAGGCCGCTGAAATGGTCGCCGAGGCCTGGAAGCAACTTGGCCTCACAGTCCAGGTCCGCCCGCTGCCGAGCCAGCAATTCAACCAGATCGTCTGGTACGAACGCCAGCGCTGGGACGCTACCACCTGGCAGATGGTGGGCCGTCCGGAACGGTCCGATCCTGATGAGCTGACCTATAATCTGTTCGTCGGCGCCAACGCGGCCAATGGCTATAATTTCGTCGGCTATCTGAACCCCGAATATGATCGCCTCGCCCAGGCCCAGCGTGAAGAACTTGATATCACCAAGCGCAAGGCCGTGCTGATGGAAGCGCAGGAACTGATCAACCGTGATCAGCCCTACGGCTTCATGGTCCATCCGAAAAACCTGGTCGCGTTCAATGCCGCAGTCTGGGATGAAAGCACGATGAAAGTGCAGGCCGGTATCGGCGTGCGCAACTTCTGGACCTGGATCGGCATCAAGCCGAAGGGCGCGCAGAAAGATGTGATCCTGAATTCGGTTGCAACGCCCACCAATCTCAGCCCGTTCAACATCCCCGGCGCGCAAGGCTCGTGGGCAACCGAGCTGGTCTGGGATCGCCTGATGCGCATCGGCCCGGATGGCTTGCCGCAACCCTGGGCGGCGGAAACCGTCACCCGCCCAACCACGACCACGGTGGAACTCACGCTGCGCGCCGGTATGAAATGGCATGACGGCACCCCGGTCACCATTGACGATGCGATTTTCAGCCTCGAAGCGCCGGGCTATGGCGACAAGTCGCCGATGTACAAGCCCTTCGTCGGCAACATCGCCAAGGTCGAAACCATCGGCCCGATGTCGTTGCGGATTACCTTGAAGCGCCCGGATGCGGCATTCCTGGTGTCATCGTTGTCCAAGCTCAACCTCGCGTCGCGCAAAATCTGGGCGCCGATCTTCGAAGATCTGAAGAACAAGCCGGAAACCGCCGAAACCATCATGGAAAAGCTGCCGGTCGGTTCCGGACCGTTCAAGTTCGTTTCGGTGAAGCTGAACGAACAGATCGTGCTGGAAGCCAACCCCGACCATTGGGCCAAGCCACTGATCAATCGCTGGATCATGCGCATCACGCCGAACATCGAAGCGAGCCTTGGCGCGATGAAGTCGGGTGAATTGAACGTGCTTGCCGATTATACCGGCGATCCGGAATTGCTGATGGCGCTGCCCAAATCCAACCCCAACATCAAGATCGCCGACGCGCTCGACATGGGCATCCGCTTCATTGCCTATAACGAACGCCGCCAGCCGTTTGGTGACGTCGCTTTCCGCCGCGCCATCTCGGCGGTGATCGATCGTGACGCGATTGCGGCCGATGCCTATGGCGGTGCTGCGGTGCCGTCCAACTCCTGGGTATCGCCGGCATTGGCCTTCTGGGCGGCACCGGGGATCGCCAAACGTGTCCCGGGCGGCAATCTCGCGGCAGCCAAGCAGATGCTGAAAGATGCAGGCTATGTCGTGGTCAATGGCAAGCTGCATTACCCGGCAGGCGTCAAGGAAACCACAGCGGCGTTCCAATAGCGCGTGGCACGACGCGCGCTTGGCAGGCTCGGGCATCTGCTCTTTGTTCTATGGGCAGTGTCCAGCCTGACCTTCATCCTGTTCCGCCTCGCCCCTGGCGATCCGACAATCAATTTTCTGTCACCGAGTTTTAACGAGGAAACGCGCGCCGCCCTGATGAAGAGCTTCGGCCTCGATAAGCCGCTGTGGGAACAGTATTTCATCTATATGGGCAATTTGCTGCAGGGCAATCTTGGCCAGTCCTTTCTGCAAGGCAAGCCGGTGGCGGTGCTGCTGGCGGATGCTTTGCCGAACACCGTGCTGCTGACCTTGGTTTCGCTTACCGCCGCCTATGCGTTCGGCATCGTGGCTGGTGCATTCCTGGCGTTCCGGCGTGGCGGGCTGGTGGAAGCGGTGTCAATCCCGGCCGCACTGGCGACGCGCGCGGCGCCGGAATTCTGGCTTGGGATGTTGCTGCTGGCGGGCCTCGCGTTCCAGACCGGTTGGTTCCCGACCGGCGGCGCGCTCAGCCCCGGCCGTGAATTGAACAGCTTCGCCGACCGTTTGATGTCGGCTGATTTCTGGTGGCATCTGGTGCTGCCGGCGCTGACCCTGATGCTCTATCTGCAAGGACTGCCATTATTGTTGATGCGCGCGACCATGCTGGAAGTCCTGAATGACGAGTTCATCGTGATGGCCAAGATGAAGGGTCTGTCGCGTTGGTCGGTGGTGATGCGCCACGCCGCGCGCAACGCGCTGCTGCCGGTGGTGACCGCCTTCGCGCTTGGCCTTGGCGCCAGCATAGGTGGCAATGTCGTGGTCGAAACGGTGTTTGCCTGGCCTGGCATCGGCCGGGTGCTGGTGACGGCGGTGCAAAGCGCCGATTACCCACTTGCCCAAGGCGCCTTCATCCTCATCGCGGCATCGCTGGTGACAATGAACACCCTCGCCGATCTCGCTTACGCCGCCCTGGACCCGCGAGTGTCGGTCGGTGCGAAGCGTTAGCGCCATGCTGCGGTTTTTGCGCGCCGAGCCGTTCGCAGCGGTCGGTGGTGCAATCTATGCGACCATCGTGCTGGTCGCGATTTTTGCCGATCGGCTGGCGCCGTATCCGCCCAAGGCGATCCTGCGCGTCGGCGCGCGCGTGGCGCGCTATCTGCCGATGTCGCCCGAGCATTGGCTCGGCACGACTTCGAGTGGGCGCGATGTGTTGAGCCAGTTGATCTGGGGCACCCGCGCCGCGCTTGCCGTGGGCGTGACGGCGGCCGTGGCCGTGGTCGCGATCGGCACCGTGCTCGGGTTGCTGTCTGGCTATCTCGGCGGCTGGGTGGACAAGATCATCACCTGGTTCGCCGATATCGTGCTCGGCCTGCCATTTCTGCCGTCAATGCTGGTGCTGGCGTCCTTGACCCGTCCTGGAACCACGGTGGTGATCATTTCGGTCGCCGGCCTGTTATGGCCCAACACAGCCCGGGTGATCCGGTCACAGGTGCTGTCGTTGCGTGAACGCGCCTGGGTCGAAGCCGCCAGGGTGACCGGGTGTTCGACCGGGCGGATCATGTTTGTCCATGTCCTGCCGCAGGTTTTGCCGCTGGCCGCGCTTTATGGCTCGGTTGCCATCGGCTGGGCGATCCTCGCTGAGGCATCAGCAAGCTTCCTCGGCTTTGGCGATCCGGACATGATGTCGTGGGGCGTGATGTTGCAGGAAGCCTATGCCAACCAGGCCCTGTCGCGCGGCGCGTGGAACTGGTTCGGCCCGCCAGGTGCGGCACTGATGGCAATGGTGCTGGCCGGCTTCCTGATTTCGCGCGGCTCGGAAAAACTGCTGTTCCCGAAACTGGCCGATCAATGAGCCTGCTGTCGGTCCGTGATCTGGTGGTGACCTATGCCAGCCGCGCTGGCCCAATTCGGGCGGTCGATGGCGTTAATCTCGACGTGCCGGCCGGATCGATCACCGGGCTGGTTGGTGAAAGCGGTTGCGGCAAATCCACTCTTGGCCGTGCGTTGATGGGGGTGCTGCCCGATGCTGGCCGTGTCGCCGGCGGCAAGATCATGTTCGAGGGTGTCGATATCGCCGCCCTCAGCCCGTCTGCCCGCCGCGCCATCGCATGGCGGCGCCTGTCGTTCATTCCGCAAACCGCGATGAACGCGCTCGACCCGGTGCAGCGCCTGCGGGCGCAAATGCTGGAAGTGCTGATCGAACGCGGCGGCCTCGGCAAAGCCGACGCGCTGGTGCGGGCCGCGGAATTGTTCCATCTGGTCGGGCTCGATCCCATTCGCCTGTCCGACTACCCGCACCAGTTCAGCGGCGGTATGCGCCAGCGGGCGTCCATCGCATTAGCCCTGGCGCTGGAACCGGCTTTGGTCATTGCCGACGAACCGGTCACCGCGCTCGATGTCATCGTCCAGCGCCAGGTGCTTGATGTGATGCGCGAATTGCAGGCGCGGCTTGGCCTGGCGATGATCCTGGTCACCCACGATATCGCCGTCGTGGCCTATGCCTGCGACCGGGTGGCGGTGATGTATGCCGGCCGCATTGTCGAGCAGGGGCCGGTGGCGGACGTTCTGGAAAACCCGCGCCATCCGTACACAATGGGCCTGACCCATGCCTTTCCCGATTTGTACGGCGACGATATGACTCTGGTGCCGATCGACGGCACCCCGCCATCCCTGTTGCACCCACCGGCCGGATGTCGCTTTGCCGCCCGCTGCCCATTCGTCCAGCCGCGCTGTGCCCAGGAACCCCCTGTGACAGAAGGCGATCATCACGCCGCATGCTGGCGGATTGACGAAGCCGCCGAATTGCGGGCGCTGGCGGCCATCCCCGCGACATGGTTGCCGAAATGACCGCGCTCATCGAAGCCATTGGCCTGGAGAAAACCTTCCGCACCCGCGGCCGCGATGTCACGGCGGTTGCCGATGTCAGCCTGTCGGTCGCCAGGGGCGAGGCGCTTGGCATTGTCGGCGAAAGTGGCTGCGGCAAGACCACCACTGCGCGCATGTTGCTGCGCCTGGAAGACCCCAGCGCCGGGAAGATCGCCTTCGACGGCACTGACATCACCACCCTGCGCGGTGCGGCGCTGCTGAAATTTCGCGCCCAGGCGCAACTGGTGTTTCAGAACCCTTTCGATGCGCTCAACCCGCGTTTTTCCATCCGCCGCGCTCTGGCCGAACCGCTGAATAATTTCGGCGTCCCGGCGATCGAACATGCCGATCGCATCGACGCTGTCCTGCATCGCGTCCGCCTGACCCCGCCAGCCGCCTGGCTCGATCGCCGCCCGCATGAACTATCCGGCGGGCAGTTACAGCGCGTCGTGCTGGCCCGCGCGCTGATCCCTGGGCCGACGCTGATTGTGGCTGACGAACCTGTGTCGATGCTCGATGTTTCGGTGCGCGCCGGCATCCTCAATCTGCTGCGCGAAGCCCGCGACGCGCTTGGCCTCGCCGCAGTCTATATCAGCCACGATCTGGCGCTGATCCGCTACGTGTGCGAACGCACGATGGTGATGTATCTCGGCCGTGTGGTGGAAGAAGGCCCGACCAAGGAACTGATCGGGAATCCCGCGCACCCCTACACCCGCGCTTTGGTCGCCGCCGTTCCCGTCCCGCATGTCGCGCAGGACCGCGCGCAATTGCCGATCCGCGGCAGCCTGTCGGATGCGGCAAGCGTCGGTGGCTGCGCCTTCCGGGGCCGCTGCCCGCACGCGATGAAAATCTGTGCCGAACAACCCCCGCCGTTGCGCACCATCACCCCCACCCGGCGCGTCGCCTGCCATCTTGAAGGAGCCATGTCATGACCATATGCGATCCGGTCACGCTCGAAATCATTCGCGGCGCCATTCGCGCGACGCAGGCCGAAATGGAAGCCTTGCTGGAACGCACCGCGATTTCGGCGTTCATTCGGGAAAAGAAGGATTTCTACACCGCCCTGTTCGACGCCGACGGCGTGATGGCGGTCGGGTCCAACGTGCCGATTTTCGGCGACATTTGCGGCCCGGTTTTCGACCATTTCCCGATCGAGACGATCCAGCCCGGCGATCTCTATTGGTACAACGATTGTTATGGCAGCCGCGGCGCGGTCTCCCACTCCAACGACCAGGTGTTCCTGGCACCGGTCTTCCATGAAGGTCGCCGCTGCGCCTTCGTGATGGGTTGGGCGCATTTTTCCGACATTGGCGGGCTGCGGCCGGGATCGATTTCCCCTGATGCCACCGATATCTTCCAGGAAGGCATCATCATCCCGCCGACCAAGCTGATCGATCGCGGCATCACCAACGAAGCCACTTTGAACATTTTCTACCGCAACTCGCGCTACCCCGCGACCTGCAAGGGCGACACGCGGGCGCTGATGGCCTCCGTCGATCTCGGGGTGCGTCGGATGGCGGAAATCGCCGAGCGTTTCTCGGCCGACATGCTGGAAGACGCGCTGCGCCAATTATTGGCCCGCACCGAAACCCTGGTGCGCCAGAAACTGCGCGACACCTTCCCGGTCGGCACCTGGAAATTTACCGATGCGATTGACAGTGACGGCCACGGTACTGGCCCGGTGCATATCCGTTTCGCGCTGACCCGCACACCGGATGATCGTTTCATCTTCGACGCGAGTGAAACTGATGACCAGACCCCAGGTCCGGTCAACTACCTGATGAACCGCGACGTGCCAGGCACCGCCTTCGCGCTCTATTTCCTCGGCGGCGATCCGTCCCAGGTGGTCAATGCCGGCGGGGCACGCGCCTTCGACGAAATCATCCTGCGCGAAGGGTCGCTGTTGCGGCCACGCTTCCCCGCGCCGTTGGGCATGCGCGGCATGACCATGATGCGGGTGCTGGCCGCGCTTAACGGCCTGATCAACGTCGCCGGCACCAAGGCGCCAGCCGCGCATTCGGCCTATGTGATTTTGCTGATGCGGGGAATGTGGGACGGAAAGCCGTTCCTGCTGTCGGACGGCCTCGGTGTCGGTTACGGCGGACGTGCCGATCAGGACGGCATCGATGCGGTTTATTTCGTCGCGCAGGAGAATTATCCGGTCGAGTTCCTCGAACTGAGCTACCCCGTGCGGCTCAATACCTACGCCATCAACCGCGATAGCGGTGGCCCTGGGGAGTTTCGTGGCGGCTGCGGCATCATCCGCGAATACACAGTGCTTGCCGAAGACTCCGTGCTCGCCATTCGCATCGATAGCGTGGTGAACCCGCCCTGGGGCACCGCGGGCGGCAAGTCCGGCGGCACCGCGCGCGCCATCATCAATCCGGGCCGCAACAGCGAAGTTATTCTGGCGCCTTTGTCGGATGGCAACAAACTCCGCAAGGGCGACGTGCTGCGGATTGAAACCGGTGGCGGCGGCGGACGTGGCCATCCGTATGACCGGTCACCCCACGCGGTGCTGCGTGACGTGCTCGAAGGTTACGTCTCCGTCGCCGCCGCCTTGCGCGATTATGGCGTGGTGATTACCGACGGCGAGCTTGATCTGCCGACTACGCTCGCTACGCGCAACGATCGCCCCAAGGCGGGAAATTTTCACCGTATGGACTATGTCGATGAACTCGTCTGACCCCCGCCTGTCCGTCGCCATCGATATTGGCGGCACGTTTACCGATGTCACCTTGCAAGATGCCGCCAGCGGCAAAGCCTGGCGGGCGAAAACCCCGTCGATTCCCTCCGATCCCAGCCGGGCCTTCATGGAGGGCATGCGGCTGGCGTTGGAACAGGCCGGCGCAACCACCGACGCCGTCAGCCGTGTGCTGCACGGTACGACCGTGGCCACCAATCTGATCCTCGAAGACAAAGGCGCCGAAACCGCGCTGATCACCACCGCCGGTTTCCGCCACGTGTTGGATATCGGCCGCCAGGACATTCCCCGCCGCGCCAATCTTTATGCCTGGAAGAAGCCGCGCCGCCCGGTGCCCGCATCCCGGGTGTTCGAAGTGATCGAACGCATTGGCCCCGGTGGCGGGGTGATCACCCCGCTTGATGAGGCAAGTGTCGCCGAGGCCGCCGAGGCTTGTCGCAGACTGGGCGTGCAGGCGGTGGCGGTGTGCCTGTTGCATAGTTTCGCCAACCCCGATCACGAGGAGCGTGTCACTGCGATGCTGCGCGCCGCCCTCCCGGGTGTGGCCGTCACGGCATCGGTCGACGTGCTGCCGGTGGTGCGCGAATATGAACGCACTTTGGCAACCATCCTCAACGCCGGGGTCATGCCGGCGGTTTCGACCTATGTCTCCCGGCTCGAACAACGCCTCAAGGATGCCGGTGTCACCGCGCCGTTGTTGCTGATGCAATCCAATGGTGGTGTTGCCGGGGTGCCGACCATCCGTCGCGCCCCCGCCGTCACCGCCTTGTCCGGCCCTGCGGCCGGCGTGGTCGGCGCGCGTATGGTGTGCGAGGCGGCCGGGATCAGCGACCTCATTACCGTCGATATCGGCGGCACCAGCGCTGATATCTGCCTGATCAAGGACGGCCGCATCGGCCTCACCCAATCTGGCAAGGTCGGCGAATGGCCGCTGCCGCTGCCGATGGTCGATATGGTAACGGTTGGCGCCGGTGGTGGCTCGATTGCGCGCATCACCGATGGTGCATTATCGGTCGGCCCCGCCAGCGCTGGCGCCGACCCTGGTCCGGCCTGTTATGGCGCCGGCGGTCAGTTCGCGACCGTGACCGATGCCCATGTGGTGCTTGGCCATCTGCCGCCATCTTTGCTTGGTGGCCGCATGCGGCTCGATCCCGCGCTCGCGGAAGCAGCCATCAGGCGGGAGGTTGCCGAACCGCTTGGCCTTGATTTACACACCGCCGCCCGCGGCATCCTGGCAATCGCTGACAGCAACATGGTTGGTGCCATCAGGGTGGTTTCGGTCGAGCGTGGCCACAACCCGCGCGATTTCGCCCTGGTGCCGTTCGGTGGAGCGGGGCCATTGCACGGCACAGCGTTGGCCGAACTGCTCGGGTGCACCACAGTGCTGATCCCGCCCGCCCCAGGCGTGCTATGCGCCGAAGGGCTGTTGGCCGCCGACCTCAAGGCCGAGTTCCATCGTACCCTGCCGCTCGCCGGTGCGCCCGACGCGGCGGCCGCCAACGCGCTGGTGGCGCAATTGCGCCAGGATGCGACTGCCTGGCTTGAAGCCGAGGCGGTGCCGGAAGCCGATCGCCAGCTCGAAGCCGTCGCCTTGATGCGCTACGAAGGGCAGGGCGGGGAACTGGCTGTTGCCTGGACAGGTACAGAAGCCGCGGCGCTCGATGCGTTCCGCGCGGCGCATCAGGCGCTGTACGGTTTTACCATGGACACGCCGATCGAGTTGGTCACCTTGCGGGTCGAAGCCACGGGCCGGATGCCACCGCCAGTGCTGCCGACGCTCGCGCCCGCGCCAATGCCCGCGCCCGATGAAACCCGCGATGTTCACTTTGTGTCGGGAACCTTGGCCACCCCGGTCTATGCCCGCGACAAGTTCGGCGCCGGCAATCGGTTCGCCGGACCTGCGATCATCGTCCAGCTTGATGCGACGACCGTGGTGCCGCCAGGCTGGAACGCCGCAATCCACCCGTCAGGCGCGATGATCCTGACCCGCGATTAGCAAACCCGGCGCACAAACGCGCCGACCTGCACCAGGGCCGTCCGTCCTTCCGGTAACACCTGGGCAAATAGCGGCCAGACATGGGGAACGCCAGCAACAATATGCAGTTCAACACTGCATCCTTGCGCGCGCGCTTTGTCCGCCAGCCGACGCGAATCGTCGAGCAGGATTTCATCGCTGCTGACGAAAATCAGCATCGGCGGCTGACCGTGCAAATCGGCGTAGAGCGGCGATGCGCCTGGGTCCCTGGGGTCGGTGTGGCCACAATAGAGTGCGGCGACATCGCGCATGATCTGCGGCGTGAACATCGCGCAGGTTTCGGCATTGTCCTCGTTGCTGGCGCCGGTATTGGCGAGATCGGTCCAGGGCGAGAATAGAACCAGCGCTGCGGTGCGGCCAAAGTCCTGGGTTGCGACTGCGGTGGCCAAGGCGAGTCCGCCACCGGCCGAATCGCCGGCCAGCAGGATGCGCTTGTCGGGATATGCCCTGGCCAGAAAGCGATAGGCTGCAACAGCGTCATCCAGCGCGGCAGGATACGGATGCTCCGGCGCCAATCGGTAATCCAACGTCCAGACCTGCGCGCGTGCCTGCTTGGCCATCGCCGAGGTCAGTTGGCGATGGGTTTGCGGCGACGCAAAGCAATAGCCGCCACCGTGCAGATAGAGCACCACCAGATCGGTGCGTGGGATGATCGGATCGATGCATTCAAAGACCAATCCCGCTTCGCGCCGTGCGGAAATCCTGACGCCGCGTGGCACTTTCAGAACCCGTCTGCGGGGGCGCCCCAATCTGCGTCGTGTGTCGGCAATGTCGATTGGCGACTTGGCGCGTCGTTTAACGATCCAACGCATCAGATTGCACAGGAGGATGGATTGCCAGCTTGCCATGATGCCTCAGTTTTTACGGTCGACCAGATCACATGTCACGCTGGCCTGCGCTGCAAGGGCGGCGTCCATTTTAGAGCGTGATGACCGCTGATAGGCGCGGTCATAACACTCTAACTCTTTGTTTGGTCGCGTGATTCAGACCTCCGCGTGATTCCACCTACGGTCATCACGCTCTAGCGCGGTCCAACTCCAGCAGGCGGGTCAGCATGGCCCCGGTTTGGTGCGTAGGAGTGACAAACTGTGTCGCTGGGATACGCAGTGGAAACCTCGCGCCGCAACGAACCCTCCGCGGTGGAGGAGCCCTTGGTGAACTTCTCTTCCCGCCGCAGTCCCGCGCCTACGGCAACAAAGTATCAAAAAGTTTTTTGGTTCTTTTTATTCACAAAAAAAATCAGCTGGCGTTACCCAATCAAGCGCGCCAGGCGCTGAATAGCGAGCGTGTAGCCTTGCGTGCCAAACCCCGCGATCACCCCGTCCGCGCGACCTGATACGAAGGAGTGGTGGCGGAATTCCTCGCGCTTGTGAACGTTGGAGATATGGACCTCGAACACCGGAAACTCGCAGGTGATCAGCGCATCGAGGATTGCGACCGAGGTATGGGTGAACGCCGCCGGATTGATCACGATGCCGGCCGCATCTTCCCGGGCCTCATGGATCCAGTCGATCAGTTCGTATTCGCGATTGGACTGATGAAACCGCATCGCCAGCCCAAGCCCTTCCGCTGTCGCCCGGCACGCGGCCTCGACATCGGCAAGCGTCTCATGCCCATAAATATGCGGCTGGCGCTTGCCGAGCAGGTTGAGATTTGGGCCGTTGAGGACGTAAATCAGCGCGGACATGGACGGGACTTTCCGGTTGTCGGGAAGCCCTGAATAAGTCCCCGCCCCGTCACCGACAAGCTTACGGCTTGCTGGTCCCACAGGTGTTGATCCCGAACATCGCATAAGGCGGACACCAGCCGAGCAGCGCGGTGCCCAACGGTACCAGCCCCAGCCAACCCCACGGGGTATGCGGGCCGACGAAGACGAGGGCGATCAGGACAATGCCGAGAATGGCGCGGAGGGCGCGGTCGATAGTGCCGACGTTTGGGGTCATTGGGAGGGTCCTTGGGGTGGTAGGAATGCCGTGATAACCGGCCCCGCCAGTCCAGACCCTGACATGGGTCAAACCAGCAGCGGTTTTCTTCGCGGAATCCTGGCATCAAATCTGCGCAGCACTTCGCAATTCTCCCCCAACCAACTAAACTCCCCCCATGACCCCGCCCCCCCGCGTTGCCCTGTTCGTCACCTGCCTGGTCGATCTCCATCGCCCCAGCGTCGGGTTTGCCGCCATCAAGCTACTGGAAGCCGCCGGCTGCCAGGTTGAGGTGCCGCGCGCCCAGACCTGTTGCGGCCAGCCGGCCTATAATTCCGGGGACCGCGCCACCGCGCGCGACCTCGCGCGGGGCGTCATCGAGGCCTTCGCCGGCTACGACTATATCGTCGTTCCCAGCGGATCCTGCGGCGGCATGTTGCGCGACCATTTCCCCGGGCTGTTCGATGATGACCCCGATCTGCGCAGCCGCGCCGATGCAATGGCGGCGAAAACCTATGAACTGGTCAGCTTTCTCACCGATGTGCGCGGTATGACCGACCCGCACGCGGCCTATCCCGGCACAGTCACCTACCACGACAGTTGCGCGGGGCTGCGTGAGCTTGGGGTGCGCGACCAACCGCGCGCGTTGCTTGGCAAAATCGCCGGCCTCACGCTCAGCGAAATGGCGGAACCCGAGGTGTGCTGCGGCTTTGGTGGCACGTTCTGCGTCAAATACCCCGATATCTCGACCCGCATGGTTGCCGACAAGACCCGCGATATCGTGGCGACCGGGGCCGACACTTTGCTCGCCGGCGATATGGGCTGCCTGCTCAACATGGCCGGGCGTCTGGCACGGGAGGGCAGCAGCATCAAAGTCCGCCACGTCGCCGAAGTGCTGGCCGGCATGACCGGGGAATTACCGCCGATCGGGATGGGACGACGCTGATGCAAACCACTTCCCCCGCCTTCAAGGCCAATGTTGCCGAAGCGCTCGCCGATCCCGGCCTGCAAAAGGCGCTGCATTTCACCCGCCCGCGCTTCCCCGAACGCCGCGCCGCCGCCGTTGCTGCGTTGCCGGAGTTCGAGGCGCTGCGCGACATCGGCCGCGACATCAAGAACCACACCCTGGCCAACCTCGATTTCTATCTCGAAACCTGGGCCGATAACGTCGAAAAATCCGGTGGCCACGTGCATTGGTGCGCAACCGCGGACGACGCACGCGCCGCGGTGCTGGCGATTTGCCAACGGGTTGGCGCTAAAACGGTGACCAAGGGTAAGTCGATGATCTCCGAAGAACTCGGGATCAACGAACATCTCGAAAAACACGGCATCGAACCGGTGGAAACCGATCTCGGCGAATACATCCTGCAAATCCGCGGTGAGGGCCCGAGCCACATCATCGCGCCGGCGTTTCACCTGAACCGTGAGGATTGGGAGGAAAGCTTTCGCAAAACCCACACCGATCTGCCGGCGGACCGGGTGTTCGGCGAACGGCGTGACATCATGGTCGAAGCCCGTACCATCCTGCGGGAGAAATTCATCGCCGCCGATGTCGGGATTACCGGGGCGAATTTCCTGATCGCTGAAACCGGTAGTTCGGTGATTGTGACAAATGAGGGCAATGGCGACCTTACCCAGACCCTGCCGAAGGTGCATATCGCGCTTGCCAGCATCGAAAAAGTGGTCCCGACCTTGGATGATGCGACGTCGCTGCTGCGCCTGCTCGCGCGGTCGGCGACCGGTCAGGATTTTTCGGTCTACACCACGTTTTCGACCGGCGCGCGGCGGCCGGATGATCTCGATGGGCCGGAAGAATATCATGTCGTGGTCATCGATAATGGCCGCAGCGCGATGATCGGCACCGAATTCCAGGACATGCTGCGCTGCATCCGCTGCGCCGCCTGCATGAACCATTGCCCGGTCTATTTCACCGTCGGCGGCCATAGCTATGGCTGGGTGTATCCCGGCCCGATGGGCAGCGTGCTGACCCCTAGTCTGGTCGGTGTCGAAAAGGCCGGCCATCTGCCCAACGCCAGCACCTTCTGTGGCAAATGTGAAAGCGTCTGCCCGGTCAAAATTCCGTTGCCGAAACTGATGCGGCACTGGCGCGAACGGGAATTCGAACGCCATCTGACGCCAGGTGCGATGCGCAATAACCTTGCCATCTGGGGCTGGTTCGCCCGTCGCCCGCAGCTTTATCGGGCGGTGACCAGGGTTGCCGCCTGGGGCCTCGGGGTATTGGGGCGCAAGCGCGGCCGCTTCTCCTGGCTGCCGTTCGCCGGCGGCTGGACCGATGGCCGCGACCTGCCGGCGCCGGAGGGCGATACCTTCTTCGCCCGCTACGCCCGCGAACAACGGAACAAGTCATGAGCCGCGATGCTGTCCTCGGCGCGATCCGGCGCGGTCTGCGCCGTGGCCCGTTGCCGGAAGATCAGAAACTCGCGTTGCGTGCCCGCCTTGATGCCCATCCGCGCCATCTGACGCCGGCACGATCGCAAGTGCCTCGTCCGGCGCAGATCGCGCTGTTCATTGCCAATGTCGAGAAGGAATTCGGCAGCGTCGCCCGCGTGCCCAGCCTTGTCGACGTGCCGGCCGCAATCGCCGCCTACCTTGCCGCCGGCAATCTCCCGGCCCATTTCGCCATGGCGCCACATCCGGATCTCGCAGGCCTGGATTGGGCGCTTTTGCAACCCCGCATCGGCCGCGCCGAACCGTCGGATCTTGTGTGCCTGACCCAGGCTTTCGCCGGCATCGCCGAAACCGGCACGCTGATGCTGCCTGGGGAAGCGATGCGGCCAACCACGCTCAACCTGCTTGGCGATATTGCCCTGGTGGTGCTGCACGCCAGTCGTGTCGTTGGCCCGTACGAAGATGCCTGGAACTGGCTCCGTGCCCGTCATGACAGTACCTCCGGCGGCTTCATGCCGCGCAACGTCATGCTGGTCACCGGCCCGTCGCGATCGGCCGATATCGAGTCCACGCTTGAACTCGGTGCCCACGGCCCCAGGCAATTGCACATCGTGCTGGTCGATGACGATCCTGCGGCCATCGCCTGATCCATGGCGCGGCGCGGACAGCTAACGGCCACCGATATTGGCGAGTGGGCGAACTACACCCAACACGTTCGCCCGATGAACGGTCGCACGCCATTGCCGCTGCCCGATCCACCGCTGCCGCCGATCAGCCCGACGCCGGCACTGATCGCCCGTGCACCGCCGCCACGGCCACGCGGGCTGGTTGCAGTGGCGGTTGGCGATGCGCCGGGCGGGTTGGACAAGTCGAGCTGGAACAAGTTCCGCACTGGCAAAATGCCGACCATGCGCACGCTCGATCTGCACGGTCGCACGGCCCAGCGCGCCTACCACGCGCTGCATTCGTTCCTGCACGCCGCCTATGCCGACCATGTTCGCTGTGTGGAAGTGATCACCGGCCGCGGCGCGGGCGAAGTGGGTGGGGTGTTGCGGCGTGAATTGCCGCTTTGGCTCAACCTGCCGGCCTTGCGCCCGATGGTGCTGGCCGCGAGCCATCCGCATGCCGCCAATTCAGGTTCGGTCCGTATCTTGCTGCGCCGCACGAGATGACACCCTTTGGCGCGCGTCTGCGGGCCTTGCGGTCAGCGCGCGGGATGACTTTAAAGGAGCTCGCAGCCCAGTTGCAGGTTTCGTCCGCCTATTTATCCGCGCTTGAACATGGCCGGCGCGGCGCGCCGAGCATCGGGCTGGTGCACCAGGTTTGCGACCAGCTCGGCTTGATCTGGAACCAGGCGGAGGAACTGGCCAACCTCGCGCGGCTGTCGCATCCGCGGGTAATGGTGGATACGGCGGGCTTGACCCCAGAACAGACCGCGCTCGCCAATCGGCTTGCCCAGACCATTCGGCGCTTGCCGCCGGAAACCGTCGCCGCGCTCCACGCATTGCTTGATGCCACAACCCCGCAACCGAAGCCGCGCCTTCGACGGGCGGCACGGCGCGCGGAATAATTAGAGCGTGATGACCGTAGGTGGAATCACCCGAAGGTCTGGCCACGCGACCAAACAAAGAGTTAGAGCATGGGGACCGCGCCTATCAGCGGTCATCATGCTCTAACGCACGGCGGTGACGTTGCTGAACGGTGTCGACAGGCCACCGAGTTGCATGTTGAGCGTGCTGCCGGACTGGGCGATGCCGGTGGCAGTGCCGATCACCGTAAACGGCACCGCGGTCGCGGTTTTACCGGTGGCGTTGGACGTAACGGTTACCCCGTAAACCCCATCCGGCATCTGGCCGCCGAAGGTGTTTTTGCCATTCCAGCTCCATTGGTTGCTGCCCTGGGTCGCGTCGAGCTGGGTTTGCGACACCACAGCCCCGGTGCGGTCGGTGATGCCGATGGTGACCGGTCCGGCGACCGGTGCGGTGAATGCCACCCCGGCGCTGCCGTTCTGCAGCGATAATTTATCGGATGTGATCGACACCTGATGGCCAACCACGTTGGCTGATTGCAGCATTTGCTGGGACTGGGTGAGTTGGATCAGCTGCGTCAGGCTGGTGTTGGTATTGATCTGCTGTTCCACCCCGGAGAATTGCACCAGCTCGGTGGTAAACTGGTTGGCATCCATCGGGCTGGTCGGGTCCTGGTTCTTCAGCTGCGTCATCAGCATGCCGAGAAAATCCGAGAAATTCCCGGCGAGCGACCCCAGCGGACTGGTGCTGACGGCATTTGCAGCCTGGTTGGCGGCCTGGGTCGCGGCGGGTTGGGCGATGGTTGTGGCGACGTTCATCGAGAGATTCCTTTTGTCAGGCTGTGATATCAATGCCGGATTGTAATGGGTGTGATGTGCGGAGGGTTGCGGCGACGTCGGTTGGGGAGATGTCGGCCGAGCCTGTCCAGGGTGTTTGCTGTCCGCGCGGTTGCGGCCGCTCCCGCCCATCCGGGCCGGATTCGGTTTGGTTCGAAAAGTGGAACATGCCGCTGCGTGGCGCGTCGGCGCTGTCGCCTGATGGCACGGCGGGGACGGGCAATGCTTCATTGGCGGCAAGATGGAACGTCACCGCCCGGCCGTCTCCGTTGATGCCGGCGTTGTCGAGCGCCTGGTTCAATGCGGTCTGGTCACGCAGCAGGATCAGCAGGGTGGATGGGTTGGCGGCTGTGATCACAACCTTGCTCGGGCCGTGCTTGGCCTGCTCGATGCTGATCCGCAGCAACCCGAGATCGGGTGGCTGCAGCGTCATGGTCAGATGATGCTCGCCCTCGCCTTCGCGGGCCAGCACCACAAACGCCGAGCCAAGCTGGTTTGCGACGCCCTGGGGCGGCGGCCCACCCGGGTGGGCGGGCGCCACATGGATACTGGCGTGGAGAGCGGCGGTGGCCGGGGCCGGGGCGGCATAGGGCGTTGGCTGGATTGCCGGGTCGGCGGGCATGTCTGGGTGGGCAGGCGATGGCGTTGGCGCGGACCCGGTTGCGTCGAGGGCCGATCCTAACGGAGCGCTGGACGGTGCCTCCGGTGGTGGTGGCGTCGCGGTCACCAACGGGTGTGGGGCAAGGAAAGCAGACGCCAGCAATGGTGCTGGGGTGTCGGTCAGCTGGTCCTCGGGCGCGTCGGGTTTGGCCGCAGCGGCACCGGCTTTGGTTGTCGGTTTGCCGGAGGCGGGGCCCGCTACGGCATGGGGAACGGGACCATCCGGGGTGCCCGCCGGCGGCGCGGAGCCAGTCATCATGTCGGGTTCTGGCGGCGCGATGGGCGGCGCCAGATCGGATGGGGCGCTTGCCTGATGCGCAGGGATCTCGGGTGGCATGGGTGCCGGCGGCATTGCGGTACCGGGCGCGATGTCCTGACCGACGGCGAGTGCCATGAGAATTGGATCAGTGATCGTCGGCGCTGGCAGGGTTGGCGCAGCATTGCCCACGCGGGTCGGCGCGGTCGGGGTGTCGCAGGCCGTGGCAAGCATTGTCGCAAAGCTACTGGTCAGTCCGTCGCCAGCATTGGCATCGGACGGAGTGATTTCACGTGGGGTGACCCCTGCCTTCGGCGTGAGGTCGGCAGTGATGGCCGGCATGCTTGCGATATCCTTGCGTGTTCGTCACCCCTGTTGGGCCTGGGTCCGGTAACGCTAGGCAATACTTGGGCCAAGTGAGCTAACCCGCGGAAATCGGGCGGATGGCTCAACCGCAACCATCCCAAATGTCCACCGGAACCGGCGGGTTCTTGCCAAGGCGGCAATTTTTGCCCGGTCAAATATGCCTGGCAGGGGCCACTACCGGACACGGTGCCAGCAATCCCGCCAGATTTCTGCCGTCAACGCCGTGGCACGGTTCGTGCTGACTACCAGGGAACGCCAGGCAGCATGGGCTGGTGGCAATGGATCAGACGGACCTCGGGAGTTTTCACAATGTCGCTTCTCGGCGCCATGAGCACGGCCATCAGCGGTCTGTCCGCACAATCTGCATCGTTTGGAAATATCAGCGATAATATCGCCAATAGTCAGACTGTGGGCTTCAAGCGGATAGGGACGAATTTCGAAGACATCCTGACCAGCAGCACCGCGCAAGGAAATCAGTCCGGCTCTGTACTTGCCAAGCCCGATTACCAGAACACCTTGCAGGGTACCATTGCCCAGAGCAGTAATCCGCTATCGATGGCGATTGCCGGGCAGGGGTTCTTTCCAATCAGTCTGGTGAATGGCGGTCAGGTTGGGACATTCAACTTTTCCCCACAACAATATTACACCCGCGCCGGTGACTTCTCGATGGATAAAAGCGGCTATATGGTGAACAACGCCGGCGGCTATCTCAATGGTTGGCCGATCAATCCGCAAACCGGAGAAATTAACCGCACCACCTTGGCACCGATCCAGGTGACCCAGAGTGTCTATAACCCGGTTGCCACCAGCGTTGTCGACATGGCGGCCAACCTGCCCGCCACGCCGGCTGCAGGTGTCCCGATCAATGCCCAGGTTTCGGTCTATGACACGCTGGGCACGTCCCATATTATCTCGCTGGGCTTGACGCAGACATCGCCCAATGTTTGGACTGTTGCGGTCAATTCCCCCGATGATGCGACCCTCAGCGAGCGCGGGACGGCCTCGATCAATTTCGGACCCACCGCCAGTGGCAACCCGGTCGCCGATGGCACGGTCGGCAGCATCACCAGCCCAACCGGCTCGGTTTCCGGAAGTGCGTTCGCGACCAACAACCCCGCGTCGCTGTCATTCGCCACCGATTTCGGCAATGGTCCGCAAACCATTGCCCTGACCTTTGGTACTTACGGCAGGTCGGCCGGACTGACCCAATATGCCGGCACGGCCTTCCAACTCGAAGGCATCAACCAGAACGGCGTACCGCAAGGCAGCTTCAGCAGTGCTTCGGTGACCTCGGCGGGTGATATCCAGGTGAACTATAACAACGGCCAGGTGCGCACCATCGCCCGCGTACCGGTCACCATCTTCAACGCTGCCGATGAATTGCAGCGCCAGAACGGTTCGGCCTTCACCGCGACCTTGAATTCCGGCCAGGCACTGAACCAGGATGCCGGCATTAACGGCGCCGGCCTGATCAAGACCAGTTCCACCGAGGCATCGAACGTCGATATCGCCACCGAGTTCAGCAACCTGATTGTCGCCCAGCAGGCCTATTCCGCCAATGCAAAAATCGTCACCTCAGCGGATCAATTACTGCAAACGACGCTGAACATGAAGCAATGATGTAGCAAACCTGACGGAGGTCCAAAATGGGCATCGGCGTCGCGCTTTCCAATGCGATGGGTGGTCTGGCCAATATCAACCGCGACCTCGCGGTGGTGTCACAGAACGTTTCCAACGCCAACACACCAGGCTACGCGCGGCAGGTGTCCAACCAGCAGGCGCTGTCGGCTGGTGGCCAGGGCATGGGGGTTGTGTCAGGTCCGGCGACCCGGGTGCTCAATGCCCAGCAGCAAGGGGATCTGTTTACCCAAAATGCGACGGTGGGTGGGCTGCAGACCCGCCAGCAGGCGCTTGCCTCGATCGACGCGGTGATGGGAACCCCAGGGCAGGGCAACGACATCGCAAGCCTGCTGGGCAAGGTTCAGGATGGGTTTTCCGCGCTGCTGGCAAGCCCTGACAGCCAGTCCAGCCAGGCGCAGATTTTGGCGGCAGCCCAGCGGTTTGCCAGCCAGATCAACACTGTCAGCACGGCTGTCGGCAGCGCCCGGCAACATGCGCAAAGCGGCATTCTGGCCGATGTCGCCAGTTTGAATGCCGCCATTGCCAGCGTCAGTGCGCAGACCCAGCAGATCATGACCGCCAAGGCCGCCGGTGTCAGTATCGCCGATCTGGAGAACCAGCGCGATGTCGGAATGGCCGAGATCAGCCAGCTGATCGACGCGCGGTTCCTGGTGCAGAACAACGGTGACATCAAGGCCATCATCCCATCGGGGCTGTCGATCAACTTTGCCGCCGGTGCCACCAGCTTTGCGACCCAGCCCACGAATTTGGGACCCTCGGCGTTCTATCCCGGCGGTGGGGTGCCGGCGATCAGCATGAACGGGATTGACGTGACCCGGCAGCTTGCGGGCGGTGGGTCGCTTGGTGGTAACATCGATGTCCGTGACAACATCATGCCCGGCATTCAGGCAGGGCTGGACGAGCTCGCGCAAACCATTTCCACCCGGTTTGATGCGCAGGGCCTGACCTTGTTCTCCCGGCCGAATGGCAGCGTGCCGACCGGCGCCGGAGTGCCGGTGCAAGCGACCTATCTCGGCTACGCCAGCGCGATCTCGGTCAACCCGACCGTGCTGGCAGCGCCGAACCTGTTGCGCGACGGTACCCATGCGATTGCCGGCGCTGTCGGTGGGGCAAGCGCGTTCACGCCCAATCCCGCCCTGGGTCCGGCGGGGTTTGCGACGATGATCACCCGGGTGATCACCTTCGCCTTCGGTGCGCAGGTCGCATCCGGCACCGCGCAACCGGCGGCCAATAGTAACGGGCTTGGACCCCAGGGCAATCTGGTGGGCCCGTTCAGTGCGGGCGGCAGCCTCGCAACCATGGCAGGTGCATTGGTCGCATCTTCAGCCGGGCACAGCTCCACCATCAGCGCCAATCTACAAACCGAGCAGGCGGTGCAAACCAGTCTGCAGGCACGGCTCGCGGAGGGCAGCGCGGTCAATATCGATACCGAACTCTCCACCATGGTGCAGTTGCAGAACGCCTATGGCGCCAATGCGCGGGTGATCTCGGCGTTGCAGGCGATGTGGGCACAATTACTCCAGAGCGTCGGTTAGGCGGGGAAAGCGCATGAGCGGAACAATTGGAACAGCCTGGATGCCGGCGGGAACGCTGGGGATGCTGGCGCGGGACAGCGCCGCTGTGCGCCAGCGTATGGACGCGCTCACCCAGCAGGCGGCGAGCGGCCGCGTGGCAGAAACCTATAGCGGGCTTGGCGTGCGCGCGACGATTTCGATCGATCTGCGACCCGGCCTTGGGCGCGTTGAAACCTACACCAATAATATCAGCCAGGCCGATACCAGGCTGGGGGTCGCAGGCACAGCGTTGCAGCAGCTGAGCGATATTGCATCCAACTTTGCCACCCAAACCATCAACATGAGCGCGCAAACCTCCACCGCGGTGGACTCGATTGCGGTGCAGGCTGGCATGGCGCTTCAGCAGGTGCAGACCCTTCTTAACAGCGAAATCGGCGGCCATTATCTGTTTGCCGGCCAGGACAGTGCCAATCAACCGGTGCCGGGCGCCGAATTTCTGGCGTTTGTGGCGGCGGTGAAAACCCCGATCGGGGCCTTGTCGGCCACCAATGCGGCGGCGACGACGGCGGCGACGCTGGCGGCCGCGAACGGTGCCAGCATTACCTCGGCAAGCCTCGGGACCGCGCGGGCGCTGGTGAACGCGGGGGACGGTTCGAATGTGGCGACCGGTGTTCTGGCAGGCCGGAATGCCTATGCGGTGCAGAATGCGGCGAACAGCACCGGGTCCTACGTCAAGGACCTGGTACGCAGCCTGGCCTCGCTTGCCGCGATGAGCAGCGGGCAGACCGCGCTGGGCGGCGGCTTCACCAGCTTTGTGACCGATATTGGCGCATCATTGCAGGGTGTTGTTGCGGCACTCGGCACCGAAATGGCGGGGATAGGCCAGGAGCAGATCGGGTTGAAAGACCAGCAAACCAGCTTGTCCGAGGTCGCCTCTGCCTTGAGCGCGCAGCTGTCATCGGTGGAAGACGTCGACATGGCGGCAACCGCGACAGCGCTTTCGGCGGTTCAGACGCAGTTGCAAGCGTCCTATCGGTTGATATCCAACATGCAGAACATGTCTCTTGTTGAGTATTTATAATTAAATAACACCCAGGAAGGGTCAAAATCGATGCCTAATCTTGTTCTAGAACTTCGCCAGGGCGATTTAATGGTGCTTAACGGTGCATCAATTCGATTTCGGACCAAGGCTCGGATTGAGCTCGTGGCGAAGGCGAAGTTTTTGTTTGGAAAGCAGATCCTGCCGCTGGCTGAGGCCAATAGCCCGGCTCGGCGGATTTATTTCGCTTTGCAAACTGCCTATGTCGGCACCGAGGAGGAACAGGTGGTGGGCTTGGCCGATGCACGGGAGCTTATTGCGGCTTTCAAAATGGCAACGACTTCGGCGCTGGCGATTGAGATCCTTGATCGCGCCATGATGGCTGCTGAGGCGGATGACTGCTACCTGGCGTTGAAGCTGGTGCGACGTATTGTCCGCCACGAAGATGCTGTGATGGGACGAAACGACGCCGAGACTGTCGAAGACTAAAAAATTTACCCTTCGAAAATATAAAATCGGGCGGTTTATTTACTATTAATTTGCCTTTAGCGTCTAGTCTTCCGATGCTCTCAGGTAAAACTTTCGCGTTGCACGCTACATACCAAGTGGTTGCAATCATAGTATATGATGTAACAAAAGGACATCTCTTATGTTTTCTGTGAACACCAACCTGGGCGCGATGGCGGCACTTTCGACCCTGAATACCACTCAGGCGATGCTGCAACACACCCAGCAGACCATTGCAACCGGCAAAAAAGTCGCGACGTCGTCGGATAATCCCGCGATTTTCGATATCTCGAATACGATGACCGCGGATCTGGCTGGTCTTGCCGCGGTTTCGGATAATTTAGCGTTTGGTAGTGCAACGGTCTCCGTGGCCACATCTGCGGCGACCCAGATTTCATCAGCGCTGGCGCAATTGAAAAACACTGTCGTGCAGGCCCAGCAGACGGGTATTGACCCGGCGGTGATGGGCTCCCAGATTAGCTCCATCCTGTCCAATATCGATCAGTTTGCCAAAAGTGCCACCTTTAACGGGGTCAATCTGCTGGACGGAACCAGTTCGACGCTGGCCGTGATCCAGGATATGAAGGGCAGCCAAATCTCGGTCTCCAACCAGAGCATCACTGCGGCTGGACTTGGGCTTGTTGGTTTGGGCGTCAACAGCACTGCGGTGAAACTAACGTTCGGTAACGCGTTTCAGGTTGCCAACGCCGATAAATTTGTGCTGTCGGATGGCACAAAAAGTTACACCTTCGAATTTTCTGATGGATCGGCCGTCTCCACCAGTGTGGCTACACCGGCTAATACGGTCTATTCTGTCCAGGTACTCCCGGGGACGCAGTCCAATCTGCAAATGATCGGCGCGATGGTTTCAGCGATGAAGGCTGCCGGGTTTGGTGCGGACGTGCAAAGCGATGGCAGCTTGAATATCGGTGGCAAGGGCATTACCGATGGTGCCTCGACAGTCGCCGTCGCCAGTCTTGGCGTCACGCAAACACCGTTGTCCGGTGCGGCGGCCGCGATTGCGATTGTTGATTCCGCACTTGCTTTGATGAACACCAAGACATCGACGCTTGGGCAGGCCCAGCAGCAGATTACCGGGATGGCGAACTTCACGTCGGCGCTGTCAAGTTCCCTCACTGCCGGGCTTGGTGCGCTGACGGACGCCGATATGGCGGGGGAGAGTGCCAAATTGCAATCGCTGCAAACCAAGCAATCACTCGCAATTCAGGCGTTGTCGATTGCTAACCAGGGACCGCAGGCGCTCATGCCGCTCTTCCGTTAAGCCGCCGTATCCGAAAGACCCAAATACCCAGCCTGCGTGGTTTGAAAAGGCCACGCAGGCTGTCGTTCGCCTTTGTCCAGCGGCGATCCGCGTGCAGCTTCGATGGGCATTACGATGGACGGTCGATCCAGCTATGCCCAGCAATCCGCGTTTTGGCTTGGAAAGCATAACCTGGCGCTGGTTGAGGCCGATAGCCCGGCACGGCAGATGTATTTCGCGCTGGAAACCGCCTATGTTGGCACCGAGGAAGAACAACTGGTAGGCTTGATCGGTGTATGGGAGCTTATGGCGGCTTGCAAAATGGCAACGACCTCGGTGGTGGTGATTGACATCCCTGATCGTGCCATGATGTTTGCTGAGGCGGATGATTGCTACCTGGTGTAGAAGCTGGTGCGGCGTGTTGGCCGCCATGAAGATGCGGTGCTGGGACGAAGATTCCCCGCGATGATCGCCGAATAAAAAATTATCCCTCGAAAATGCGAAAGTCGCCGGTTCATTAACTGAAAATTTACCTTTGGCGTCTAAGGTCTGTTTGCGCGCGGGAAAAACTCTTGCGTTGCATTCTAAGTACCAAGTGGTTGCAACAATAGTATATGTTGTGACATAAGGGATATCTGTCATGTTTTCTGTTAATACTAACCTGAGCGCGATGGCGGCACTTTCAACCCTGAATAACACTCAGACGATGCTGCAACACACCCAGCAGACCATTGCAACCGGCAAAAAGGTCTCAGCATCATCGGATAATCCCGCGATTTTCGGTATCTCGAATACGATGACCGCGGATCTGGCTGGTCTGGCCGCAGTTTCGGATAATCTATCGTTTGGTAATGCAACGGTATCAGTGGCAACATCCGCGGCAACCCAGATTTCATCGGCGCTGGCGCAATTGAAAAACACTGTTGTGCAGGCCCAGCAGACGGGTATTGACCCGGCGGTGATGGGCTCCCAGATTACCGCCATCCTGTCCAATATCGATCAGTTTTCCAAAAGTGCGACCTTTAACGGGGTCAATCTGCTGGACGGAACCAGTTCGCCGCTGGCCGTGGTCCAGGATATGAAGGGCAGCCAAATCTCGGTCGCCAACCAGAGCACCACTGCCGCGGGACTTGGGTTGACTGGTTTGGGCGTCAACAGTACTGCGATGAAACTAACGTTCGATAACACGTTTGCTGTCGCCAACGCCGATAAATTTGTGCTGTCGGATGGGACAAAAAGCTACACCTTCGAATTTTCTGATGGCTCGGCGGCCACCACCAGCACGCCAGGACCGAATAATACGGTCTATGCTGTCCAGGTAACCCCGGCTTCGCAGTCCAATCTGCAAATGATCGGCGCGATGGTTTCAGCGATGAAGGCTGCCGGGTTTGGTGCGGACGTGCAAAGCGATGGCAGCGT
Source organism: Asaia bogorensis (assembly GCA_943333505.2). Classification (GTDB taxonomy): domain Bacteria; phylum Pseudomonadota; class Alphaproteobacteria; order Acetobacterales; family Acetobacteraceae; genus CAITOL01. The sequence goes on from CALQTN020000012.1 coordinate 49,421, forward strand.
GAATATCGGTGGCAAGGGCATTACCAATGCTGCCTCGTCAGTCACCGTCGCCAGTGCTGGTGCCGCGAAATCGGTGTTGACCGGTGCGAGCGCCGCGATTGCCATTGTTGATTCCGCAATTGCTTCGATGAACACCAAGACATCGACGCTTGGGCAAGCCCAACAGCAGATTGCCGGGATGGCGAACTTCACGTCGTCGCTGTCAAGCTCCCTCACTGCCGGTCTTGGTGCCCTGACGGACGCCGATATGGCGGGCGAGAGTGCCAAATTGCAATCGTTGCAGACCAAGCAATCACTCGCGATTCAGGCGTTGTCGATTGCTAACCAGGGACCGCAGGCGCTGATGTCACTCTTCCGCTAGAGCGTGATGACCGTAGGTGGAATCACCGAAGGTCTGAATCACGCGACTAAACAAAGACTTAGAGCGTGATGACCGCGCCTATCAGCGGTCATCACGCTCTAAGTCGCGGTTTCTAAAACACGACTACCCAGCCTGCGTGGTTTGAAAAGGCCGCGCAGGCTGTCGTTTGCCTTTATCCAGTGGCGATCCGCGTGCAGCTTCGATGGGAATTACGATGAACGGTCGATCCAGCTATGCCCAGCAATCCGATCTCGGCGGCGCCACGCCGCGTGAAACCGAGGCGGTTGCCTTTGGGCTTTGCAACGTGCGTCTCAGCCAGGCCAAGACGCCGGCCGAACGTGTCGCGGCCCTGCACAAGACCCATATGTTGTGGGGAATTCTGGTGCGCGATCTGTCCAACCCCGGCAATCGCCTGCCGGCATCGTTGCGCGAACAATTGCTCAGCCTCGGCGTTTGGGCCATGGGCTATAGCATTGCCGCGATGACCAGCGACGTGTCATTGCAACCTTTGATTGAGGTTCACCGCAATCTGGCAGATGGCCTGCGTGTGCCGGTCCTGCCCGTCGTGGCGCCGGGTCACACGATGCGCGGCTTCAGTGGTGGGATCAGTGCCTGACGTGACAATCTGCTGATTTAGACGCGTTGGCGCCGCGATGCCTTACCCGGCGATGCGGGCATCGATCAGCGCAGTGACCGCCGCCAGAATACGGCGCGACGGCGCCTGACGATAAGCAAACAGCTCGCCCTCAGGGCGATCATGCACGATCATTCCGGTCTCCACCTCAAACACGACCAGCGTGCCATCTGGCATCAGGCCGCAATCGAGGCCGAAATAGGCCAGGCCAACCCTTGTGGCGATTTCCCGCAACGCATGGATGGCGCGTGGTGGGAAGACACGGCTGAAATCATTGAGGAATGCATGTTCCTCCGCGCGTTTGTCGGCGTCGCGGTCCATCCCGGCATTATAATACCACACCGCCCAGTCGTCATGGATGGCCATATGAAACGGCATCGGGTGGCCGTCGACAAAAATGATGCGGTATTTCCGCCACGCGCCGTCGGTGCTGCGGTAGTCGATGAAGGGGGCAATGAAGAACGGCTCCGCAGGCTGGAACGGCTGCAAATAGGCTGCCAGCGCTGTGGCGTTGTCGATGCGGGCAAGTCCGTTGCCGGCATGGGAATGGCGTGGACGGATGATCAGGGGAAATTCGGCGCTGCTCAGCAGGTTTTGCGCCATAAGGAGCGTTTGGTTGGGCACAATGGTATTTGGTATGTCACGCAGTAGCGCGGCGATTTGGTCGCGGCTAGTGGCGGCAATCAGATGCCCGGGGTTGATAAGCGGTACGCCCAGCTTCGTGGCCAGTTGATCAGCAGCCTGCAAGACCTCCGCATGGCGTTGATCTTCGGCAATGGCAATGAAGACGCAGTCAATCTCGGGCAACACATCCGGCACCGGGACGTTCGGCTGCATCCATAGGGTATGGAGGTCGGTGGTGGTGTTATCGAGTAGCATCGCCACCGGCAGGTTTGCCTGAAAATCACCCACCACATTGATGACCAGCACGCGGCGGCATGGGTGCGTGGCGGCGCGAAAGGTCAAGGGCGTTTCGGTGACGGCGGCGCGCAGATGGGCGACGCCAGCTTCCGGATCTCCCAACACCTGGCAGACCTCCCAAAGCAACAGCCGTGCCGACTGGCTGTCACGTGGGATTTTCGTGGCATATTCCAACAATGCGCGGGCAACTGGCCATTCGGCGCGTTCGGCGTGCTGCATGGCGAGGGCGATAAAGGACGCGGGTGGGGTCACCTGGTTCATGGGGCATCCGAGTGTTGTCCCACCCGATGAGGTGGTGAGACGACCAGAATGGCGCCTAAGTCTTCAGCAATAGTGAAGACTGGGATGCGTTTGGCACCTTGCCGGCGCGCTGATAGGCGTCAAGCTGGCTCGGGGTTGGCAGCGAACCGGTGACCTGGCCGCGGGCGCTAATGAATTCGATCACCACCATGTTGAGCGCAGGATCGATATGAAAGCTCGGGTTGGGATGCATCGGTGACGTCGCTGCCGGCGCCGGGGCCGCGATTGCCGCCGCGTTGCGCGTGACTGTGGCTTGGATCACCGGTGGCGGCAGAATGGATGAGAGTGTGATGTCCGAACCCATGGCGGCGATCCCTCCGGCCGCTCATTCAGCGCCCACCAAGAAGTATACCGCGATATGGTTAATAATTGGTAAAATAGTCTCTAAAAAGATGCGAGCGCGAGCGGTTTATGAGTCGTAGGCAATCAGCGATTCGACCGGCACATCGAGCTTCGCCCGGCCGCCCAGGAAGGTGAGTTCGATAATCGTTGCCGCAGCCGACACCTCTGCACCAACCTGGCGCAGTAGGGCGATTCCAGCCGCCAAGGTGCCGCCGGTCGCCAGCAAATCATCGACCACCACCACACGCTGCCCTGGTGCGATTGCGTCCGCCTGGATCTCGATCCGGTCCGTGCCATATTCCAGCGCATAGTCGAGCCCGATTACCGCCCCGGGCAGCTTGCCGCGCTTGCGCAGCATGATGAACCCGCAGCCAAGCTTCAGGGCGAGTGGGGCGGCCACCAGAAACCCCCGCGATTCGATGCCGGCAATCACATGCGGGTTGAACGCACGCACGGCATTGGCCATCCGGCCCATCGCCACCTGCCAAGCGTCGCCGTGGGCGAGCAGGGTCGAGATGTCGTAAAACAGAATGCCCGGCTTGGGGAAATCCGGAATGCCACGGATGTGGTCTTTAAGGTCCATGGGTCGATCGCTCCACTGCGGGTCAGGCGGCGGTATATGACGGGGAGCTTGCCGGATCGCAAGCGGATCACTAGGTCACAGCCATGCCACGTATCCTGCTTGCAACCTTTGTCGGGCTTATCGGGTTTTTCGCCTATATCGGCGGGGCGGTGGTGCTTGCCGATCAGGTGATGACGTTTCATTGGACATTGCAGCTGGCCTACTTCCTGGTCGCCGGGGTGTTATGGGTCCCACCAGCGCATTTTCTGGTGCTATGGGCCGCGCGTAAGTGGTAAATGCCTTGCGACTGGCTTTGGCCATCGGATTGACCGATTGGCGTCATACCTCGGTAATAATCGTGGCCTAGCTCAAGACCGTGTTCAACATTGAGGGATCCAAGTCGATGAAGCGTCGCTCGTTATTGGCTGCCACCGCCGCAACCGCTGTTGTCGCCCCTCTGGGCTTGGCCCGTGCGCAGGGTGCGAAAACCAAATTCGTTTTCTGGCACGCCATGGCCGGCGCCTTGGGCGAGGAAGTTAGTAATATCTGCAAGGGCTTCAACGCCGCGCAGACCGCGTATGAAATCGAGCCGATTTTCAAGGGCTCGTATCCGGAAACCTTGACCGCCGCGATCGCCGCCTGGCGTGCCGGGCAGGCGCCGCATCTGGTGCAGATGTTCGAAATCGGCACCGGCTCGATGCTCGCCGCCGGCCCGGCGGTCAAGCAAGTCTGGCAGTTGGCTGCCGAAACCGGCGTCGCGCTTGATCCTAGCGCCTATATCGGCGGCGTGCGCGGCTATTACAGCCTGTCGGATGGGCGGATGGCGTCAATGCCGTTCAACTCCTCGACCTCGGTGATGTGGTACAACAAAGACGTGTTCGAAAAAGCCGGGCTCGACCCCGCCAAGCCGCCGACGACCTGGAATGACGTGATCGCGGCCTGCCGCGCCATTAAGGCAAAGGCCGCGGCGGCCATCCCGATGACCACTGCCTGGCCGACATGGGTGCATTTCGAGCAGTATGCGGCGATGCACGACCTGGAATTTGCCACCAAGGGCAATGGGTTCGATGGGCTCGATACCGAGCTGAAAATCAACACCGCGCCGTTCGTGAAGCATTTGAACCGCCTGCTCGACATGTCGAAGGAGGGCCTGTTCAAATATGGCGGTCGGGATAGTGCGGCCGAACCGTTGTTCATCTCGGGGGAAGCAGCGATCGGGTTTACGTCGTCGGCCGCGCGCGCCGCCATTACCCGCGATGGCAAGTTCAAAGCCGGCGCCGCCTTGCTGCCAACCGACCCGGAGGTCAACCCGAACCCGATCAACTCGGTCATCGGTGGTGCCAGCCTGTGGACTATGACCGCGCCGAGCCGCACTGCGGCCGAATACAAGGCCGTTGCGACCTTCCTGCAGTATATCGGTCAGGCCGAGCAGGACGCCCATTGGCATCAGGTATCGGGTTATGTGCCGGTGACGTTCGGTGGTTATGAACTTTCCAAAAAGCAGGGCTTTTACGAAAAAAGCCCCGGTACCGATATCCCGATCACCCAGCTCGCACGCGGCAAGTTGACGGCCAATTCCAAGGGCTTCCGGCTCGGTCGCATGGTCGAGTTGCGCAATATCATCCAGGAAGAACTCGAAAAAGCGCTGCAAGGCCAGCAGACCGCGCAGATTGCCCTCGATAGCGCCGTCAGCCGTGGCAACAAGGTGCTGCGCGAGTTCGAGAAATCGGCACGCGGCTGAAGACAGGCTGAGCAGGTCGGGTGGAACGCCGGACGATCTTTGCCGGATGGGTGCTGCCAGTTTGTCTGGTAGCACCCCAACTGCTGTTGACGGTGTTCTTCTTCCTGTGGCCAGCGGCCCAGGCGATGTGGTTCAGCCTGGTGCGCCAGGACGCGTTCGGCATTCGCACTGAATTTGTCGGCCTGGAGAATTTCGCCGATCTGTTCGCTGATCCGCTTTATCTCGATTCCGCCTTGCGCACGGTGGTGTTTTGCGCCGCCGTCGCGGGGCTCGCGATGAGCACCGCCTTGCTGCTGGCGGTTTTCGCGGATCGGGAAATGCGCGGACGGGCGATTTACCGTACCTTGCTGATCTGGCCCTATGCGGTTGCCCCGGCGATTGCGGCGGTGCTGTGGGTGCTGCTGCTCAATCCGCAAATCGGCGTTGTCGCCCATGCGCTGAAATCGATCGGCGTGCTGTGGGACTACAAGCTCAACGATTTTCAGGCGATGACGGTGGTCATCCTGGCATCGGCCTGGAAGCAGGTCAGCTATAATTTCATCTTTTTCCTCGCCGGGCTGCAATCGATCCCGAAAACGGTGATCGAGGCCGCGCGGATGGACGGCGCGCGCGGCTGGCGGCGGTTCCGCACTATCACCATTCCCTTGCTGGCGCCGACGATCTTTTTCCTGATCGTGGTTAATATTGTCTATGCCGCCTTCGACACCTTCGCGACCATTCAGGCCCTGACCCATGGCGGGCCGGGCAAGGCGACTGAAACGTTGATGCTGAAAGTGTATCGGGACGGTCTGATCAACCTGGATCTCGGCTCGTCCTCCGCACAATCGGTGATTTTGATGGTCGCGGTGGTGGTGCTGACCGGGCTGCAATTCCGCTTTATCGGGCGGAGAAATGCGGAATGAAACCGCGCATCGATTGGCTTGCGCATGGCATCCTATGTACCGGTGTGGCGTTGTTTGTCCTGCCGCTTTGGCTGCTCCTGGCCGGGGCGACCCAGGATGGCGGGGCGATTGCGCGCGGCGAATTGTCGTTTGTGCCCGATCTGCGCAATCTTGGCATCTTCTGGTCGGTGCTGAACGACAAGGCGCCCGGTGGGTCGCCAGTGTGGCGGATGATGCTGGTGTCGGCCGCGCTGGCGCTGGCCATCGCGTTCGGCAAAATCATTATCTCCCTGCTATCGGCCTATGCTGTTTCGTTCTTCCGTTTCCCGTTCCGCATGCTGTGCTTCTGGACGATCTTCATCACGTTGATGCTGCCGGTTGAAGTGCGGATTGTGCCGACCTACGCGGTGATGGCGAATTTCGGCCTGATCAATAGCTTCACCGGCCTGGCTGTGCCGTTGATCGCCAGTGCCACCGCGACCCTGCTGTTCCGCCAGGTCTTCCTGGTGATCCCCGATGAACTGGTCGAGGCCGCACGCATGGACGGCGCTGGGCCACTGCGTTTCCTGCGCGATATTCTGTTGCCGCTGTCGGCGGCCAACATGGCAGCGCTGTTCGTGATCGTGTTTGTCTATGGCTGGAACCAGTATCTGTGGCCGTTGCTGGTGGCGACCGACCCCAAGCTCGACACCATCGTGATCGGGATCGTGAAGATGATCGGCGGCGACACTGTCACGGACTGGAACCGGGTGATGGCCGCGGCCGTGCTGGCGCTGCTGCCGCCGGTGCTGGTGGTGGTGCTGATGCAAAAATGGTTCGTCAAGGGCCTGACCGAGGGCGACAAATAATGGCGACGCTGGAACTGCATGATCTGCGCAAAAGCTTTGGCGCGACCGCCGTGCTGCACGGGGTTGATCTGGCGCTGAACGATGGCGAGATGCTGGTGATCGTCGGTGCATCAGGCTGCGGCAAATCCACCCTGCTGCGGCTGATCGCGGGCCTCGAAATCCCCACCGCCGGCCGCATCGTGCTGGATGGCCGCGACGTGGCGCGGCTCGATCCGGCCGAGCGCGATATTGCTATGGTGTTCCAGAATTATGCGCTCTATCCGCATATGTCGGTCTTCGACAATATGGCCTACGCGCTGAAAATCCGGGGCCTGAGCCGCGCCGATATTGCCCGCCGGGTGCGGGAAACCGCTGAAATGCTGGGGCTTGGCCCGTTGCTTGAGCGCAAGCCGCGGCAATTATCCGGTGGCCAGCGCCAGCGCGTTGCGATGGGGCGGGCGATCGTGCGCGAACCCAAGCTGTTTCTGTTCGACGAGCCACTGTCGAACCTCGACGCAAAATTGCGGGTCACCATGCGGGCCGAAATCAAGCGGCTGCAACGCCGCATGGGCGTGACCAGCCTGTACGTGACCCATGATCAGGTCGAGGCGATGACGCTGGGCGACCGCCTGCTGGTGCTGCATCAGGGCGTGCCAGTGCAGTTGGCAACCCCGATGGAGGTGTTTGAGCGTCCGTCCAACACCTATGTCGCGGGCTTTATCGGGGCGCCCGCGATGAATTTGCTCCCAGGCGTGCTTTGCCAGGGTGGCATGGCGGCTGATCTCGGGCGCGGCCTGGTGATCCCCTTCGTCGATGGCGGTCGCGATGGCGCCGATGGCCGCAGGCTCACCATTGGTATTCGTCCGGAACACATCGCGCTCGATCCGGCGGGCATGGCGATGCAGATCGATCTGGTCGAGCCGCTGGGATCGGAAACCGTCCTGATCGGGCGGATGGATGATGGTGAGTTGCTGTCGGTGAAAGTGCCGGGGCGGGCGCCGGCGGGCGAGCAGATACGGGTCAGTTTTCCGGCCGAGATGCTGCACGTGTTCGACGCCGAGACGGGTTTACGCCTGGGCTGACACGTCGTGCTGTATCACGGCATTGGCTAGACGGGGGATTTGGTCGGAGTGAGAGGATTCGAACCTCCGGCCCCTGGACCCCGAGACCAGTGCTCTACCAGGCTGAGCTACACTCCGACCGAGGGGCGGCTTATATCGGTGCCGGGAGGGAAGGGCAACCCCACCTCAGAGCAATGCCCCTGGCTGGCTGACCGGCTTTGGCAGCATGGCGAGCCGGGCGAGCAAGGCGGGAACGCCTTCAATGACCTCGAACAGGTCCCGCACGGTTTCACGGGCGAAGCCGTTGGCAATGGTCGCCTCGATCATTGCCACCCAGGGCTTGGCGTAGCCGGCGATATCGCAGATCAGAATCGGCTTGTGGTGCAGTTGCAACTGGCGCCAGGTGAGGATCTCGAAAAATTCGTCGAGCGTGCCCAGGCCACCGGGCAGAATAACGAAGGCGTCGGCAAGTTCGAACATCCGGCGCTTGCGGCTGTGCATGCTGTCGGTGATGATCAATTCGCCGGCGCCGATATGGGCGACTTCCCGTCGCATGAGAAAATCCGGCATCACGCCGACCAGATCGCCGCCCGCTGCCAGAACGGCGCGTGCCACGACCCCCATCAATCCGATCCCGCCGCCGCCATAAACCAGTTTGATGCGGCCGGCCGCGAGGCCCTGGCCCAATTCGGTCGCACCGGCCGCGAAGGCGGGGTTGCTGCCGACAGCGGAGCCGCAAAATACAGCTGCAGATTCAATGCGGGACATCAAAGGTCTCCAGACCAGAAAGAAAACACGTGATCGGCGCGCTTAGCATACTCTGCCGATTGAGATCATTTTTTGCTTGAGGATGGGAATAGAGGTTGGTGGTTGGACGTCTTACTGCGTATGTCACCATTGCGTGCACATTATTGAGGGGGATACTCATGCGTCGTTTCGGGTTTATTTTCGGCGGCTTGGCTTTGGCGGCGGTCGTGACAGGCGCGGGTTTCGCCCAGGCCCAGGGCGCGTTTGCTGATGTGATCGCCGCGCGTCAGGCGGGTTACAAGGCGACTGGCGGCAGTATGGGCGCCATCAAGAAGGTGCTCGATGCCGGTGGTGACCTGACCACGGTTGCCGCGAACGCGCAGGGTATTTCCGATTGGGCGAAAAAAATCCCGACCTCGTTCCCGACCGGCAGCGGCCCCGAATCAGGCGTCAAAACCGCAGCGTTGCCGGATATCTGGGTCAGTAAGGGCGATTTCGAGAAGGCTGCCGCAGCGCTTGGCGTCGAAGCCGACAAGCTGATGGCCGCGTTGAAGGCCAATGATAAGGCCGCCGCGACCGCCGCGTTCGGTGCCACGGGGGGTACGTGTGGCGCTTGCCATCGGACTTTCCGCGCCAAGACCTGATCGCGGTCTGAGTGTTACGAAAACCCGGAGGGCATTGTCCTCCGGGTTTTTTGTTGGCCATGGCTTGGAACGGGATCAAGCCCACGGAGCAATATGGACGGGACGCAGATGGGTTGGGTGCGTGCTGATCCTGTCATGACAAGTTGCACGTGGATGACTAAATCCCCGTCACCGCCAACCATACCAGCGCCGCCATCACGATCAGCACCACCCCCGCGAGCATCGGGCTTACCATGCGCGGCGCGGGTGTGGCGGCCGGCAGGCGTTTCTTGCCGGTCAGCATGGGCCGCACCAGATCATGGCGTTTGACCACCGCATAGGCAATGATCGCGATGACATGCAGCAGCACCACGATCTTGATCAGATCGAAGGTCAGGAAATGCAGTGTCAGCAAAGTCTCGCTGAGCGGGCCCGCGATCAGTTTCGATAACGGACCTTCGACGAAATCTTCATCGTTGCGGCCAAACAACCCAGTGCCGACCTGTGCCAGCAGCAGAGCGAGGATGCCCACCACCATCCAGCCGCCGGCCTCGTTATGGCCGATCTGAGTATCGGGTTCGCGGCGTGGGAAATGCAACAGATGGCGGATTGCCGCGAACGGATGGCGAATGAACTGGCTGAACCGTGCGGTTTCACTGCCGATCAGGCCCCAGACCAGGCGCCACAGCAGCAGCACCAGGATTGCCTCGCCACACAGCATGTGCAGCGCCAGCATGTTAAGCTTGATGGTCACGTAGCTACCGGCGATCAGCACCACCAATATCCAATGAAACAACCTTGTCGGCAGATCCCATATCTTCATAGGCAGGATCAGGCCGGTGGTCGGCTTGCGCGGCGCCATTGGTTACATCCCTCATTTTTCATCGATGGCAGTGTGGATGCCGGGTCGATTGGACAGATCAGACATTGTTTCTATTGCATCCGGCACCTTAGCGGAACTGCTTAGAAAGGGTGACGTGGCGCGTTTGGCGCGATACTGTTGGCGCATGGCACAAGAACCGATCAAACTTTATCGCGCCAATCCCCTCCGCATTGCCGGCTTAGTTGCGGGCGTGGTGGTCATTGGGGTGGCGGTGTGGTGGGGCAGCGCGAGCCATCGCACCCCACCTGTCGCGCCGCAAGCGGTCGTTGCGGCCCCGGCGCCGCCGGGTCTGGCGGCTTCCCCACCTGCCCCGTCCCCGAGCGTTGCTGCGCCGACCTTTGATATTGTTCGGGTCAGTCCGCAGGGCAATACGGTGATTGCTGGCCGGGCGGCGGCCGGGGCCGAGGTCAGTGTTCAGCAGAATGGTCAGGAGATTGGGCGTGCCAAGGCCGATCAGCAAGGTCAGTTCGTCGTGCTGCCGGACAAACCGATTGCGCTGGGGGCGCAGGAACTGACCTTGGCTGCCCGCAGCGGTGATCAGCCGGCGGTCAGCGGCGTCGCGCCGGTGATCGTCGTGGTGCCTGCGCCAACGATTGCACAAAACGCCGAGCCAACGTCGCCCGCGGCAACCCCGCTGGTTGTCTTGACCCCGCCAAATGCCGCGCCGCAGGTATTACAGGCACCAACCCAAGCCGGCCCAACGTCGCCTCGCAAGGGATTGGCGCTCAGTATTGTCGATTATGATGCCGCTGGTGCGATCCGGTTTTCTGGCACGGCGGACCCTGCGAGCGCGGTTCGGATTTATGTCGATAACCGCGTGTTTGGCCAAATCACGACAGACGCTGGCGGGGTCTGGGTTCTCGGGCCGACCGATGCGGTTTCAGTCGGGGATCATATGCTGCGCTTGGACCAGCTTGCGGCCAATGGCAGCGTGGCAGCGCGGGTCGAAGTGCCGTTCCGCCGGGTGCTGGCCAGTGAGGTGCCGATTGCCGGCGCCCAGACGGTTGTTGTGCAGCCAGGGGAAAGCCTGTGGCGGATCGCGACGCGGCTCTACGGCAGCGGCGTTCATTATACCGACATCTATCAGGCCAATCTCAGTCAGATCCGTAACCCGGATCTGATATTTCCGGGTCAGGTCTTTGCGGCCCCCGCTGCCACCCGTCCTGGGACTGCGAGGCCGGCTTCATTCAATAGTTCCAGATAGGGGGTCAACTCCAGCAGGAACAATGTCAGCGCGCTCACCAGTTCGGTGATGGTGGGTGGGTCCGTCAGTGTGGTTTGGGTTGCCAACACCAGCCGGTGATCGGCGGCCAACTGGGCGGTCCAGCCTGGCGGCAGCACAGCATGCAAGGACGGGAGCGTTCTCAGGACTTCGCGACGCCGATCACAGATGGCGCCGGCCGTGCTTGGTACCCGGCCCACGACAACGGTCAGTGCCAAAGCGTCGCCGTCGGCTTGGTGCATCGTCGCCCAGACCTGGCGACCCAACCACATAACATTAAACGCGGGGAAATTTTTCGGCGACGTCGGGCTTAAGCGACCATCGCGGTCGACCTGAAACGGGCCCAGGGTAAACGGCGCATCGAACGGCATTGGCGGCTCCTGTGCCTAATCATGGCGGATCAAAGGAACTCTCTTGCCCGACAAACGTGAAACTTCCATAAACAGGCGCCACGGAGCGAAATATCATCATGGCCCTTGCTGAATCACTGAAACTCGTGCTGTCGCCGCCGCATCCCGCTGGCCGCCCGTTCATTGCCGGCGGCGTCGTCGCGGTGGTGATTGGTCTCGTCGTGGGCGCCTGGCTCGCCTGGCTCGGGCTGATCTTCGCAGTTTTCTGTTTCTACTTCTTCCGCGATCCGGAGCGCGTGGTACCGCCACGGCCCGATCTGGTGCTGGCGCCGGCCGATGGGCACGTCGTCTCGGTCATGATGGCCGCTCCGCCGGAAGAGCTTGGGCTCGGCGCCGAACCGCGCTGGCGGGTGGCGATTTTCCTGTCGGTGCTCGATGTCCATGTCAACCGCGTGCCGGTTGATGGCGTGGTCACCCGGATCGCCTATCGCCATGGCAAATACCTCAGCGCCAATCTCGACAAGGCGAGCACGGACAACGAACGCAACGCGCTTGCGATCCGGTTGCCCGACGGTCGTGATCTGGCGGTGGTGCAGATCGCCGGGCTGATCGCCCGGCGTATTTTGTGCGATGTGCACGAAGGCGAAACTGTGCGGGCCGGGGATCGCTTCGGCATTATCCGCTTTGGCAGCCGCACCGATGTTTATCTGCCGCATGGCGTGGTCCCGCTGGTCGCGGTTGGCCAGACCATGATCGGGGCCGAGACAGTGCTCGCGGAGCTCGCTGCGTGAGCGAACCTTCCGCCCGCCCGGTGATTTCGCCGATCCAGCGCTTTGGTGGCCGGCTGAAGGTGAAACTGCGTCCGCGCGGTCGCCCGCGTTTCAGCGGCCCCTCCTTTAACCGGATGATCCCCAATCTGCTGACCATGCTGGGGCTGTGCTCGGGACTGACCGGCATGCGCCTGGCGCTGGAGGGGCGGTTTGGCGCGGCTGCGGTGGCGATCGTGGTCGCGGCAGTGATCGATGGGCTGGATGGTCGCCTCGCGCGGCTGCTGAAAGCGACGTCGCGGTTCGGCGCTGAATTTGACAGCCTCGCGGATTTTGTCTGCTTCGGCGTGGCGCCGGCCTTCATCCTGTATTTGTGGAGCCTACAAGTCTGGCACGGCTACGGCTTCATGCCGTGCCTGATGTACACGGTCTGCATGGCGCTACGTCTGGCACGCTTCAACGCCGCCATCGATGCCCCGCCGCATCCGGCTTTCACCTATAATTTCTTCACCGGTGTGCCCGCGCCAGCCGGGGCGGGATTGGTGCTGTTTCCGCTGTTCGTCGGCCTCGAAGCCCAGACGATGGGGTGGGGCTGGCTGCTGACGATCGTGCATTTCCCCGCCGTGGTGGCCGCCGTGCTGGTGGGTGTCGCGGTGCTGCTGGTTTCGACGTTGCCGGTGTGGAGCTTCAAGAACTTCAAAGTGCCCACCCGCTACGTGCTGCCGATGCTGTTGGGCACCGGCCTGTTCGCAGCCTTGCTGGTGGCTGACCCGTGGGCGGCATTGGCTGCGGCCGGCTTGGTCTATCTTGGCATGCTGCCGTTCAGCGCGCGCAGCTACACTGCCCTGCGCAAGGCGGCCGAAACCCCGACCGCCCCCGAATAGGCGGCTATTTCAGGCTTTCGAGATAGGAAATCAGATCGGCGCGCTGGGTTTCGTTCTTCAGGCCTGCGTAGCTCATCGTCGTGCCCGGGACCGTTTCACGCGGGTTGATCAGGTATTTGTCGAGCGTCGCGGCATCCCAGGTCAGGTTTGCCGCCTGGTTAGCGGCGGAATATTTGAATCCGGCGACGCTGCTGGATTTGCGTCCGACAATCTCGAACATGCTTGGCCCGATCAGGTTCTTGCCGATCTCGGCGCGGTGGCAGGCGCCGCATTGGGTTTTGAACACTTTTGCCCCGTTGGCGGCGTCGCCGGCAATGGCTGGGGTTGCCGCCAGCAGCAGGGCGGCAAGGGCGGGAAGACTAGCGCGAAGTCGGGACATTCAAGGCTCCTGGCTGCAGCGGATCAACGCTATCAGCATAATGCATTCCACTAACCGCATATACTTGCCGGCCCCTTATGTCTGCCCCGCAATCCCTCCCCCTTGCTGGTTCAGCTTTGCGACAGGCCGGAATGGCGCGGCGGGATAACTTCGCTTAGCCTGCGATACACAGTCGGCAGGAGGATGCGATGCAGTTCGGGGATGATTTTCGTGGCAAGCGTGTGGTGGTCACCGGGGCTGCCGGTATTTATGGCGGCTGGATCGCAGCGGCGTTCGCCCGCGCCGGGGCGATTTTATGCCTGTCCGATATGCGTGGCGACTTGCTCGCGGGGGTTGTGGAACGCCTCGGCCTCGATCCCGCTACCACCCTGTGCCATGGGACGGAACTGACCGATTCGAGCTCAATCCGTGAACTTGCCGCCCTGGTGGCCGCCAGTTGGGGCGCGCCCGACATCGTGATCAACAATGCCGGGGTTTATCCCCGCACCGGCGAATTGCTTTATCTCGCTGAAGCCGAGTTCGACCGCATCATGTCGGTCAACGTCCGCGCGCCGTTTCTGGTGACGCAAGCGATGGCCAAGCTGATGATCGCTGAGCGGGTTGGGGGCGTGTTCGTCAATATCGGATCAGGTGCCGCGCGCCAGATGCCGACCGGATCGGTGGCATATTGTATGTCCAAGACCGCGCTGGAGCGGCTGTCCAAGGGCCAGGCGCTGGAACTGGCGCCCCATAAGATCAGGGTCAACGTGGTCGAGCCTGGCTTCGCACCGGGCAGTGATTTCTCCTATTTGCCGCCGGATTATGTTGACCGGATGACCGCGCGCATCCCGCTTGCCCGCAATTCGGGGCCGGATGATACGCCCCAGGTGGTGATGTTCCTGTGCTCGCCGGCCGCGTCCTACATCACCGGCACCGCGATCGCGGTCGATGGTGGCAATTCGATCGGCACCTATCAGCCGGCGACCAATTCCTGATGCGGAATTTGCTGACCGATGTCGCTGGGATTTCGGTGGGTCATGCCACCGATCTCGCGCTCGGTTCCGGGGCGACGGCGATCCTGTTTGATGAGATGACGGTGGCATCCGGCATCGTGCTCGGGGGTGCGCCGGGCACGCGGGACACACGGTTGCTGGAACCGGAAGCCACCGTGCCGGGGGTGAATGCGTTCGTGCTGTCCGGTGGTTCGGCGTTCGGGCTGGATGCCGCGGGCGGGGTACAGGCGTTTCTGCGCGCGCAGGGGCGGGGCTGGCGGTTGCGCGACGCGATTATCCCGGTGGTCAGCCAGGCGATCCTGTTCGATCTGCTCAATGGCGGCGACAAGGATTGGGGGCTGCATTCGCCGTATCGCGATCTTGGCTATGCGGCGGCCTGTGCCGCGACATCGGGCGATTTTGTGCTCGGCAGCGTGGGTGCCGGCACGGGCGCGACGGTGCCGGGATTAAAGGGCGGCATTGGCTCGGCCAGCGCCAGGACCAGCCAGGGCCATACCGTGGCGGCGATTGTCGCGGTCAACGCGGTCGGATCGCCGTTGATTGGCGATGGTCCGCATTTTTGGGCGGCGCCTTATGAGGTGAACGCCGAATTTGGTGGACGCGGCATGCCGGTGCAGGTGCGTGCCGCAGATCTGCGCCCGCGCCTCAAAGGTGCGCCACCATCGGGGACGGCGACCACAATCGGCCTGGTGGCGACCGATGCAACCCTGACCAAGGCGCAGGCCAAGCGACTTGCCATCATGGCCAATGACGGTCTGGCCCGCGCGTTATTGCCGGCCCATGCGCCATCCGACGGCGATTGTGTGTTCGCTGCCGCCACCGGCCGCCGCGCTATGGACGACCCGAGCGAACTGACCGAAATCGGCCATGTCGCGACGTTGGTGATGGCACGGGCGATCGCGCGCGGGGTGTTTGCAGCGACCGCTCTGCCGTATCCTGGCGCGCTGCCGTCCTGGCGGGACAAGTTCGGGGGATGATGTTCACGCCCGCGCAAACCGCCGTTTCCGCAAGCGCCTGACCAGCAGCACCGCCAGCATAGCCGCGCCGGCAACCAGGATCTCCTCAGCGGGGCGAACCGAGTAGAAGATATCAAGATTGGCGCGTAATACCCGCCACGCATCAAGCTTGGTCGCCAGACCGTACCAGGCGAATTCCACCATTGCCGTGGCAATCCAGGTGAGCAGGATCAGCGGCACCATCGCCGGGATGCTGGTCTGCCAGCGCCGCGGGGTCTGGCGCCAGAGCAGCAGAAAAATAAACAGCCCGGTATCGAAGGTCGGGTCGCCGACATTGCTTTTCGATTGCAGGAAGTAATGCCACAGCGCTAGCACCCCGATCGGCCAAACCAGACGATGCAACTGCTTCCAGCGATGGCGTAGCTTGCGCTGCCAGCCATCGGTGGAGGTGATCGCCAGCACCACCAGCCCCAGCACTGCGACAAAGCCGATGGTCAGGTAGAAGCGCTGCAGGATCTCGGAGACGATCATCCCGAGATCCCATTTCTGGTCGAGCGCATAGATCAGCAGATGCAAAACCGCGTAGCAGGCGGAGGCCACGCCGAAAATACGCCGCAACGGCACCAGTTTCGGTGCATCGAGCAAGGCGCGCCCTGGGGTGACGGCAAGGCTGAGCAGGAAAAACCGGATCACCCAGTCGCCGGTATTATGGGTTGCCTCGGTAATCGGGCGACTGCCGAGATCGCCGGTGAGCGCGCGTAGCCCGAGCAGAAGCGCGGGGAACACTGCCATTGCCAATGCTGCAGCTTTCAGGCGCGCAAAGCGCCCGGCGCGGTCGCGCCATAATCCAGCGATCGAATTCCACATATTGAGTTATCCTCTCGCGGGGCAGACAGGCTAGGGGCGCCGATATAATACAGCTGAATCACGCCTTACGTCAGGCAGGCGCGAGCGGATGCCGCCATGGTGCGGAATTCGGCTAGCAATCGGGCGGGATCCGGGGTGGATTGCCAATCGGCCCGGCGCGCGATCGCGGCCGCCAGCAATCGTTTGTAGCGGGCGCGCGGGATTTCGGTGGTGCCGAACTGGGCAAGGTGGCTCGTGACAAACTGGGTGTCGAGGAGCCGCCAGCCGCCGATACGGAGCCGGGCAACGAGGTGGGCAAGTGCCACTTTGGATGCATCTGTGGCGCGGCTGAACATGCTCTCGCCGAAAAATGCTGCCCCGATGGAAACGCCATAAAGCCCGCCTACCAGGGCGCCGCCCTGCCAGCATTCCACCGAATGGGCAAAGCCGCGGCGGTGCAAATCGGTGTAAAGCGCCTGGATATGCGGATTGATCCAGGTCTCCGGTGCACCGGGACGAGGCTCGGCGCAGGCGGCGATCACCGCAGCGAAATCATGATCGGTGGTCACAGCGAAGCTGTCCGACAGCACCGTGCGCAGTAATCGGCGGGGCAGATGAAAGCTATCAAGCGGCAAAATGCCGCGCAGCACCGGATCGAACCAGGAAAGCTCGTCGCTGTCACGGGCCTCAGCCATCGGGAACACCCCGGCGCTGTAGGCCCGCAACAGCAATTCAGGCGTAATCTCGGGCTGGTTAGTCAGCCGCAAGCGCCATGGTGCGGCGGGTCATCACGGTGCTGACATGGTCTTCGAGGGCGTAGGCAATCGAGTCGGCATGGTTTGCGAACACATGATCGGCACCGGCGAGGATGCGGTAATCGACGGTCACGTTCTTTTGGGTGTTCAGTTTATCGACCAGCTTCTTCACCGCCGGTTCCGGCACCAATTCGTCACTATCGCCATGCACCAGCAGACCGCTGCATGGGCAGGGGGCGAGGAAGCCGAAATCATAATGGTTGGCCGGTGGGGCGACGCTGATCCAGCCAGTGACTTCCGGGCGGCGCATCAGCAACTGCATGCCGATGAAGGCACCGAAGGAATAGCCGGAAATCCAAAGACCGCCATGCGACGGATTGACCGCCTGCATCCAGTCGAGAGCTGCGGCCGCATCGCTGATTTCGCCAATGCCGCCATCGTAGCGGCCTTGGCTGCGACCGACGCCACGGAAATTAAAGCGCATCACCGAAAAGCCCAGCTTCTGGAAGGACTGGTACATCGTATAGGTGACGCGGTTATTCATCGTCCCGCCATGCATTGGGTGCGGGTGCATGATCAGCGCGAGTGGAGCGCCGGTTTCCTTGGAGTGGTGGTAACGACCCTCAAGCCGGCCGTCTGGGCCGGCGAACATGACTTCAGGCATGGTGTTCCGAAATCCGATTCATGTTTGCCAGCGACCAGCAGCGGGTCCGGCAGGGTTTACAAACGAGCCTATCACGCGCATCCGCGCATCGCGCTGGGTAGCACCCGTAGACGGACGAATCTCATTTTAGCGAAACCTAAACTGGCGATTGCGTACCATATAAACCAGCGCGCGAATCTCATGTCTCCCCTGCCGCGTATGACAATCGGAATTCCTTGACCTGGACAGACCGGTTTGTGTAGGGCCGGTTTGCGTAAGACCAGCGTAGAGTAGGTTCGTTCGGTTTGGGTATTCCGTGACCGATGGCGTGTCACCCCGAGGGATCGCACCGCCACGCTGAATAGTATAGATTGGCGCATCGCGTTTTTCCATGAAAATGTCACATCCGATGCAAAAACCTGGCTCCCGGTCCGCAATCTATCTCGATGCCAATGCCAGCGAAGTGCCGCGTCCGGAGGCGGCCGTCGCCATGCTCGCGGCGTTTGGTGTCGCGGGAAATCCCGCCTCCGTCCATGGTGCCGGCCGCCGCGCGCGTGCTTTGCTGGAAGATGCGCGTGATAGTGTGGCACGCCGATTTGGCGGTGCGTCCGGCGATTTGGTGTTCACCTCGGGCGGCACCGAGGCCGATGCGCTGGCGGTGCATGCGCTTGGCGCGGAGCGGCGGCTTATTATTGGGGCGACCGAACATGATGCAATCCGTGCCGCAGCCGCTGGTGCAGACATTCTGCGTGTGGATGGCAATGGGGTGGCCGATCTCGACCATCTTGCCGATCTGCTCGCGCAGGGGCCGGCGCTGGTCTGCCTGATGCTCGCCAACAACGAAACCGGGGTGATCCATCCGATCGTCGAGGCTGCTGCGATCTGCCGACGGTTTGGTGCGCGGCTGCATGTCGATGCGGTCCAGGCGGCCGGGCGCATGCAGGTCGACCTGGCAAACCTTGGTGCCGACAGCCTGGCGGTGTCGGCCCATAAGATGGGCGGGCCGATGGGGGTTGGGGCATTGCTCGCGGCGCCCGGCCTCGAAATCACCGCGCTTATCAAAGGCGGCGGACAGGAGCGCGGGCGCCGGGGTGGGACCCCGGCCTTGCCCGCGATTGCCGGATTTGGCGCCGTCGCTGCGTTGCCAATGGTGGGGTTTGGTGGGTTGCGTGACCGGTTTGCCACCGCCGCAGACGCGTGTGGCGCGATTGAAATCGGCGCTGGGGCGCCAAGGTTGGCCAATACCGCTTGTTTGGCGCTGCCTGGGGTGAAGGCTGAAACCCAGGTCATCGCGCTCGATCTCGTCGGGATCCAGGTTTCGGCCGGCGCTGCGTGCTCCTCCGGCAAGGTTGCGCGCAGCCATGTGCTGGATGCGATGGGGCTGGGGACGCTGGCGGGCGAGGCGATCCGGGTGTCGCTGCCGTGGAACATCACCGAGGCCGACCTCGATCTTGCCATCGCCGCCTATCGCGCCATGGCCGCCCGGCTTCGCCCCGGGCTCGCGGCATGAGCGACCGTCCCAACCGGCCGATCTATCTCGATAACCAGGCCACCACCCAGTGCGATCCGCGCGTCATGGCGGCGATGCTGCCGTGGTTCACTGAATTCTTCGGCAATCCGCACAGCGCAGAACACGTTATGGGCCAGCAGGCCGAAGCGGCGGTTGAGGCGGCACGCGCCGAGGTGGCGGGGCTGATTGGCGCGGATGTCCGGGAAATCGTTTTTACGTCCGGCGCCACTGAAAGCAACAACATCGCCATCAAGGGTGCGGCGCGCTTTGCCGCAAGGATGGGCGATCCCCGCAAGCGTATCATCACCGTGGCGACCGAGCATAAATGCGTGCTCGAATCGGTCGCAGACTTGGCCGAGGACGGGTTCGAACCGCTTGTGCTCCCAGTCGGGCGGGATGGGCTTCTGGACCCGGAGGTGCTGCGGGCGGCCCTTGCGGTGCCGACCCTGCTGGTCAGCGTGATGGCGGTGAACAACGAAATCGGGGTGATCCAGGACATCAAGGCGTTTGCCGCGATCGCGCGGGAGGCTGCTGCGCTGTTCCATACCGATGCCGCCCAGGCGACCGGGAAAATTGCGCTTGATGTTGCCGGGATCGATTTGCTGTCGATCAGCGGACATAAGCTCTATGGGCCCAAAGGCATCGGCGCGCTTTATGTCCGCCGGCGCCCGCGCGTGCGCATCGCACCGCTATTCTCCGGTGGTGGGCAGGAGCGTGGCTTGCGGTCCGGCACTTTGCCGACACCGTTGATTGTTGGGCTGGGGGAGGCGTGCCGGTTGGCTGGCTTGGAGATGGCTGCCGATACCGGCAGGGTTGCGGGTTTGCGGGATCGCTTGCTCACCGGCCTGGGCGCTGCCATCCCCGGCCTCGCGGTCAATGGCAGTATCGCGGCGCGCATCGCCGGCAACCTCAACCTGACTTTCCCCGGCGCCGCTGCGATCGGGCTGATGGCGGCGATGCCGGAGTTGTGCGTTTCCACCGGCTCGGCCTGTTCATCGGCCGAGGTTGAGCCATCCTATGTCCTGCGTGCGCTGGGCCTCAGCGATGATGAAGCCGCGCGGACCTTGCGCGTGGGGATCGGACGCTTTACCTCCGCCGCCGAGATCGATGCCGCCGTGGCGCTGTTCGCCCGCGCCCATGCGACCGTGACAAGACCGGAATCCTGATGCCGAAAATGACATTCATCGAGCGCGATGGCGCCGCCCGCGAAGTTGATGCCCCGATCGGGCTATCGGTGCTCGAAATCGCCCATAAGCACGGTGTTGATATCGAAGGCGCCTGCGAAGGCTCGCTCGCCTGCTCGACCTGCCACGTGATCGTCGATCCGACCTGGTTTGAGGGGCTTGAAACCCCGACCGAGGACGAGGAAGACATGCTTGATCTGGCTTTTGGGCTGGAACGCACGTCGCGGCTGGGCTGTCAGATTGTGATGTCGGATGCGTTGGATGGCTTGGTGGTGCGGCTTCCTGCTGGCACCCGCAACATGTTGGGTGGCTAAAATGCGCGTTGTGGTCGCCATGTCCGGTGGCGTGGACAGCAGCACCGTCGCCGGGCTGCTGGCCGAGGCCGGGCACGAGGTGATCGGCGTGACCTTGCAATTGTACGACCACGGCGCGGCTGTCGGCCGCAAGGGCGCGTGCTGTGCCGGGCAGGACATCCATGACGCCAAGCGGGTCGCCGACCACCTTGGCATCCCGCATTACGTGATCGACGCCGAAGCGCGGTTCCGCGCCGCTGTGATGGCTGATTTTGCCGATAGCTACGCCGCCGGGGAAACCCCGGTGCCGTGCGTGCGCTGCAATCAGACGGTGAAGTTCCATGATCTGATGGGACTGGCGCGCGACCTCGGCGCGGACCGGCTGGCGACCGGGCATTATGTGCAACGCATCGATGGGGCTGATGGCCCGCAACTGCACCGCGCGGCCGATCCGGCGCGTGACCAAAGCTGGTTCCTGTTTGCGACGACCAAGGCGCAGCTGGCGCAAACGATTTTTCCGCTCGGCGCGATGGCCGACAAGGACGCGGTGCGTGCGGAGGCCGAACGGCTCGGCATCGCAGTCGCGGCCAAACCCGACAGCCAGGATTTATGCTTCGTGCCAAGCGGCAGTTATGCCGAAGTGGTCGGCAAGTTTCGGCCCGAGGCGCTGCAGGGTGGCGATATCGTGGGTGAGGACGGCAGGGTGCTCGGCCAGCATGACGGCATTGCGCGCTACACGGTCGGGCAGGCGAAGCGGTTGGGCAACGCGGCGCAGGATAATGGCGCGCGTCGGGTGGTGGTGTCACTTGACCCTGCCACGCGGCGGATTGTGGTTGGCGCGCCGGATCGTGGCACGCGGCAGGTGCGCCTGCGTGAGGTGAACTGGCTGGTGCCGCCGGCAAGGTTGCGCTGCACGGTCAAGCTGCGCGCCCGGGAAGCCCCGCATCCGGCCGAGGTGATCCCGACCGAAGATGGCGCCGAGGTGATCCTCGACGCCCCGGCGCTGCCCGCACCCGGCCAGGCTTGCGTGTTCTACGATGGCGAGCGGGTGCTCGGCGGTGGGTTTATTCGGCCGCCGGTTCGGGCGTAGGTTGACGGAGGCTGGCGCAGGCGGTATGTCGCGCCCCTCCCGACAAACTTGCGGTCGGTGTGATGGTATGGCGGTGTAGCTCAGTGGTAGAGCAGGAGAATCATAATCTCTTGGTCGCTGGTTCAAATCCGGCCACCGCTACCATCTTTCCTCTGTGTTTCCAATAAGTTAGCGTTGCAGTCCGTTGCGTAAAAGCAGCGGAACCGCGTTGCGCACTCGTTGCGCACTTCTGGGCTGGTTGCAGTGCGATTTTATGCGGTTTTGCACGACGTTTGCGCAGACTGGTTGATGTGATTGAGCGATAAAATGTCGTGTTATATTAGGCATATAACACCACCATCTCTGTGGGTTTTTGATTGCGCACCACACATTCAGACACTACCGTGACAGCATGACGCAACATGCTGTGACATGCCCCGACTAAACCCAGACACCATCAAGATCATGGATGGCGTAGCCGTGCTGTTTCGGCGCAATCGCAGCGCCGCATGGCAGGTGAGATATAAAGCCAACGGCAAATGGCTGCGCACCACGACCCAGCAAATGCTGTTGGCAGATGCCCGACGCGCAGCTGAAGATATTGTGCTGGAAGCCCGCTTTAAACAACGCCATGGCATGCCTGTTGTTACCAAGCGCTTTGCCAGCGTGGCTGCCACCGCGATTGCACGCATGAACGCCGCACTGGCAGCAGGTGGAGGCAAGACTGTCTACGCACATTATATAGGTGCGTTAAACAACTACCTGGTGCCGTATTTCGGAAACCACGGCGTTGCCAGTGTGGATGCTGGCTTGCTGCGCAAGTTTGCCGTGTGGCGTACTGACCAGATGAAGCACGAACCTCGATCCAGCACCGTCAACACACATAACGCAGCCCTGAGCCGCGTTTTCGATGTGGCTGTGGAACTCGGCTACATGAACAAGGCTCAGCTGCCCGTGTTGCAGAACAAGCCCAGGGACAGCGACCGCAGACCCGATTTCACCTTGGTGGAATATCGCCACCTGTATCGGTTCATGCGCAGCTGGGTGAAGCAGGGCAAATCGGGCAAGAGCCGCAACATGCGCATGCTGCTGCGCGATTACGTGTTGATCCTGGCAAACACAGGCATGCGGCATGGCACCGAGAGCCAGGGCTTGAAGTGGAAGCATGTGAGCGAGTTTGTGGATCACGATCGACGCTATCTGGCGATGTGGGTGGATGGCAAGACGGGCGGACGCGAACTGATCGCACGACACAACTGCGTGACCTATCTCAAACGCATTCATGCGCGTGCCGATGACCTCAAGCACTTGACCTGGGATCAGTTGCTCACAGCTGGGCGCGATGAGTTCGTGTTTCGCTTGCCCGATGGCACCCAGAGCAAGAGCTTGCATCAGACGTTTGAGGTTTTGCTCACAGATGCAGGGTTGCTGGTGGATCGCAGGACCGAGCAAAACCGCACGCTGTATTCCTTGCGGCACACCTACGCCACCATGTCCTTGATCCATGCGCGTGTGGATATCCACACACTTGCCAAACAGATGGGAACCTCGATCTTGATGATCGAACGGCACTACAGCCATTTGAAGCCGCGTCAGCGTGCCGAGCAGTTGGCTGGTGGTTTGCGGGTTCGGGGGTAGCTGACAGCTGGCAGCTGATCTGGGGTCAGATCAGTTCCACGGCAGCACGCTGCATGACATCGTTGACGTCGATGTAGCGCTGGGTTGTGGAGATCGACCGATGACCAGCCAGAGCAGCCAGCACACGAACCCCCACCCCCTTGTTTGCCAGTGCAGTGATGAAGCTGCGTCGTCCCGAGTGCGATGACGCGCCATCGATGCCAGCACGCTGGTAGATGGCATTCAGCAACTGGCAGGCTGAGTTGGCAGAGAAAGCTGGCTGTTTCTGCGTGGCGAACAGATGGGTCTGGGCTTTATCAAGAGTCTGTATATAGGCGCCGATCTCCTTGCGCAGGCGTTCGCTCACGAACACGGTGCGGGCGTGCTTGCCTTTGGTTTGCTCGGGCGCCAGACGGATTTCGGGTTTTGCTGTGCCATCCGTGCTGATGACATCCGTGACCCGCAGCGCAGCCACTTCGCCAATACGCATGCCAGCCCAATGCGTCATCAACACCATGAGCCTGTTGCGTGCAGCTTGGGGACGCGTTGCCACATGATCCAGCACGCGACGCAGGTCCTTGGAGGTCAGTGTGCGAGCTTGGGACATCAGTTGGATTCCTGCAGATAACGTTTCTGTTGTCGCGACATTATTTCCTGTCTTGTGGATGGTCGATGCCTGTGTGCTGTGGCTATGCATCATAGATATCAATGGCTTGTGTGTCATATAAGGTAATCGCTATTTCATTAGGTTCTTGATTGCTTGGCTTGCGCAGCTGGTCGCTGCACTGGCAACGCTGCTGCTGACGCAGCGAGCGGCACAGACGACGACAGCGTGGCAATGTGCTGCCACGCTGTTGTGCTGCGCAGTGTGTGTTGCTGAGCGTCAGCTGCGTTTGGGTAGCTTGAGCTTGCGCATGGCGGCAACAGCGTCAATCTGCGCATCAAGCTCACCAGCACGCACGGCTTCCTGGATCACGCGTATAGTCGCTGGCAGCTCGCCACGAGCACCAACTTCGATCGCTCGTTTGCCTTTGCTCAGTTCCAGGGCCTTGCTGCCATAGCGAACTTCCAGCAGCCACTTGCCATCTGTGTTGAGCCAGAACCAGCTGCGCATGCGTTTAGCTTTTGTCACGCGCGTCTTGCTGCCAGCGTCGTCCTTGACCCAAACATCGCGCGTTGCCGTCAACGTCGTGCCAGCAATCATGGCTTCTGCCAGGTCGTGTTGCTCGGTGAGCTTCGCCAGCAGCTTGGCGCGACGCTGCTCGGCAGGCGATTGGCTGATGATGCGCTTGGCAGCCACGATGGTGAGCTTGGTTAAAAACGTCATTGTCTGCATCTCCCAGTTGTCTATGTCCGTAATCGACACTGACCATGTGAAAGATGCGACCTAAATCAGAACAAAATTACCCTGATATGCCTGGATATAAGGTATCTGTAGATCACTGGCTCTTGGTGACCTGTTGCGCTGCTTTTTGCGCCGACTTTTGAGCTTGTTGCGCTCGCTGCTGCGCTTTGGTGGCACGCAGCTGACGCTTTTGCCGTTTGAGCCCGTCGATCTGCTGCGTCAGCTGCTGGCTTTTGACGTCCACAATCTCACGAATGCGCATCGCACATGCCTTGATTGCGTCGAGCTATCCAAGCCAGGGCATCTTCGTGTCTGCGCGTCATGCACTCGTTGGCAATCAAGTGTCGCAGCTCCAGTAGCTTGAACTCGGTCTGCCAATCGGGGTGCTGATTGGCATAACGCGTGATGTTCAGCATCAGTGTTTCCAGCCCATCCACGCTCATGCGGCGTCCGCTAGCTGCCAGGGAACTGATCCAGCTGCGATTGCGTCCGCAGCACTGGCTCAGCTGATATTGTGTGTAGGCATAATGGTGCTCGCGGCACAGGTTGAGGATGTCGCGGTCTGATAGACGAATTCTGGGTCTGGGTTGTATGTCTTGCATGTGTTATTTAGCCTGTCATGCAGATATCACGCTAAATAACCAGCAAGCATCATGCTGGGAGAAATCCAGCGTTAAGCACGACAGGTCGTGCCCTATAAAAAAACTGCCGCGAGAGCGTTGCCGTTGGAGTGAAGGAAGAACGAAGATGCAAGCACAAGCCAGAAATGGTACTTGGGGTAGTGACAGGTAACCCCACATCAATGACATCGCGCGGTAGTCGAAGTTTGCAGGTCGTGCGACGAGATGAGCAGAAATCAGCGTAAAAAGCAGGAAATCATGACAGCGCTTTGCCCGTGAAGAACGGGTTGCAACAGGCAAGCAGGGTCGAGGAACTCAGCGAATGGCAGTTTTTTCACTCATGACGACGATGGTTCAGTCGTCGTCTGAGCACTAAATCTAGCGAAATGCCTGTTCATTCATTCTCCTGTGATAACTTACTTCAACACCACCAACTTCACTGATGCTGTTATCACCACACCATTGGCGTAGCGCCAAGCTGGCGAAGCTGAGCGAACACCGCAGGTGTGAAGCGGCTTCAGCCAGCTGCACTTGCGCAGCAAGGGCTTGATAAGCCGATCAACACCCACAGCCAGTAGCCAAGCCCAGAGCCACAATGACATGCCATGACCACATGACAGCGAGATCGGCATCTGGGGTCCGAACGACATCACGCGCAAAAACAATCCATTCTTTTCAATGAATTAAACCGCCTGACCGTGTTTACACAACTCACTCACGCGCAACGCGTTGTTCTCCCACGAGCGGAAACAGCCCAATCCCCACATTGCCAATCAACTCACGTGCCTTGCGTATCCTGCGTGCCATCTCATTGGTCCAATCTACGCGCGCGTATCTGTAGTCCTCATCCAGGGACTGGTCTTTGCCTTCGAGCTTGGCTGCCAACTCATAGAGCTTTGCATCAGGATCAGCTTGGCGTGCTTTCCATGCCTCAAGGTATTTGTAGAGCGCTGGCAGATTGGGTCGAGATGCCACGGGATAACGCGCTTTGCTCACGGCATTTAGGGCGATCAACTGGGCTTTGCGCTGTGCTTGGCGCACAGACAGCATGCGCTTGAGTTGTCTGGTCACAACGCCCATGGGAAAATCCAACGGGATAGATACCGCAACCACATCACCTCGCTTGCGCACATAGGTGCCCCCAGCCAGTTCCGTGACCTGCTCGGGCAATGGCTCGGCAAACAGCGCCACGCCGTTTGCCTTCCACCAATCCCAGAACTCGCCCTCATGCACATTGCCGAAATCCGCGTAAAGCTTGGCGTATTTGCCTTGTCCATGGGCAGCGCAGGTTTCGCGATAGCCCTCGTTGCATCGCAGATATTCCCACCACCAATAATACACTGAACACTGCCAGAGTGGTGCGCCTGGGTAGGGTGGCTCCACGTGTGCGCGCGTACTTTGCCACTTGCCAGCACCCTTGACGCGCTCTTTGCCCACCCATTTGCCTCGGAGTGGTGGGGCGTACCGAAAGCGGCTTGGTCGTTTGTTTTTTGGCTCTTTCATGGTGAAAAACACATACCTCAACTGGCATGCAGAACACCATATGTATTTTACCGCGATTCCTCAGCGTTTTGCATATTTTGGGCTATATTCCTTGTTGTGAGGGGCGCTTGAGTGCCTGACACACAGCTCTTTGTTAAAATTTAATCTGGTCTAAACGCAGTATGCACGCAATTGGGCGTAGCGTTGCGTTGAGAAAAAATACTAAAGAGAAGTCAATGATAATCATTGATGCGTCTATATCATCATATGCGCTGAGGCGCTATTCAAGGAAAATGTTAAAATGACCAAGAACATCAAATCTGCTGTCAAAAACACGCGTAAGATCACTGTTAAGACTTTGATCAATAGCATGGCAATTGGGCAGCTGGATAAGCTGCATGCAGAGCAAGTGCAGTGGCACGACAAGCAGTATAAAGGCACGACGGACAAGCTGCACAGCATGCTGGCAGGCTGTCTCGACGTATGCGAGCAGCTGAAGGGCGAGCGTGGGCAGCGCAAGTTGCTGGACAATGCGCTGGAAAGCTGGGGCTACACCAAGCTGGCAACGACACATCTTACGACGAAAGTTGTGCGATATGTGTTTCGAATGACAGGCAAGCGCACTGATGCGTATGCGCGTGTGCTGCGGCTGGCAACTGCGGCTGGTGTGACTGCGCTGGACTTTCCCAAATGGGTGGCTGACGCGGGTGGCGTCGAAGAGGTGCGTCGCACGCGTGCTAACGGCATCAGTTCTGCTGAAGCTACCAAGCAAGTCGTTAAGGCTACGGCTGACATTCTGCTGGAACGTGACGCTTTGGCGTCATTGAGGAAAGCAGTGCCTGCGCTTGCTGTGAACACAAATGGCACGCTGGACTTTTCGTTGGCGCTTGTGCGGAAAAACGCAAACACTGGTGCTCATGAGATCGTGCACGCTGAAAACAATGCGTCTTTGATTGCGAAGTTTTTGGCTTTCGTGGGCAAAGACGTGATTGAAGCACACAACAAGCAGCGCGCAGGTGGGCAGCACAAAGATGCTGTGGCTGCGGCTGCTAATGCACTGGACGCAGAGATTGATGCGGCTGTGCAAGACAACAGCGCAGTTGCTGTTGCTGCCTAATAAACTTGCCATGCACAGCGTTGACAGCGTCAGCGCTGTGGCATTGCGACATCACATATCAAAGGAAAAATCATGACCATCTCGATCAATGAAAATCAGTTTATGGCTAACCATGCTCCGCGCAGCTTTGCGGACTTGGTGTTTGCGTCATCGCGTGTTGCTGAGCAGATGCGCAGCTATGCTAACCGAGAAAGCTGGGGTCACGTGATGCTGCATGGTGCCTATGGCACTGGCAAGAGCAGCACAGCGCGACTGATTGTGGAAGCGAGACAGCGTGCTTGTGGCTTCCACGAGCCCTATGTGGAGCAGCTCCATGCACAAGACGTCAAAGACGACCTCGCTGCCATCAGCAACAGCGTGAACATGCTGTTCATGCTCTACGGTGCAGACACACAGCCGTTTGTCATCGTGGAGGAAGTGGACCAGCTGTAAGCGTCCGGCCAGGACCGTTTCGGTGTGATTGCTACGCGGTTATCTACTGCGCTGACGTGGCATCCTGGCTCATCTTCCAGGGGACCAGTTCGCCGATGCGGTTGATGGTGTGTCCGTCGGCGATTCTGGCCAAGGCGTCGCACA
>CALQTN020000013.1 GCA_943333505.2 Asaia bogorensis
AACCCAAGGGATCGAGCGGCGAGCGATCTGGTTTTCACCAAGTCACCACGCCCTGAGCCCCGCCCGTATCATGCAACACTGCCGGAACGGCGGGTTCACTGCTGTTGGTGCCACTGACCGATCCGGTATTTGCCGGCAGCCAGGACGATGTTGCCACCCTTGCCACCCGCGTCGATATTTAAAGTTCCTATATCGCAATGACATCTGATGGGCGCGGTCATTACGCTCTAGGTGCTGCGCTCGGCCAGATAGCGGCCCAGCACGTGACCGCGAACGGTTACCCGGGTTAAATCCCCAGGTGGAAAGCAGGTGAATAGCCCATCAGGCAGCAGGCAATTACCATCTGTCCAGCGTCGCGCGCCGAACATACTCTGCTCGACGGCATGTCCTCCGCGGGTGAGGCCTGGGTGGTCGGCCTGCACTGTTATGCGAATGTCGCCGCACTCAATCGAGATATCCGAGATGCAGACACCTAGCCGCCGTTCGTCATTGCCCGCCCCCATGCTGACGGGCGTGGTCGCATGGGACAGTAGGCGAACCTCGCTCGCCTGGGTTGGTACCAAGAACGTCCATTCGTTGATATCGGTGCTGTCTGCGGTTACGCGCAGGCCGTCAACCAGAAGATGGACCCCAGGGTCGTTCCTGAAATCTTCCGGTGGGACCCGGGCCAACAATGCGGCCCGGATCTCGGCAAGCGCAGGATCACCGAGATGGAGTTGTGGCAGGCATCGGTCTTGGGTGGTGGAGATATGGTCTGGAAATTCTGCGCGAAACTCGGCAAGGTTATCGAATTGTGTGCGATTGTTGTGCTCGGCATAGCTTTCGGACCAGGCACCTTCTGCCACAACACAGTCATGCACGCCGAGATCAAGATGGAAATAATCCACCTGCGCGCTGGTCGCGGTCTGGGTCACTGTGGAATTGTTCACCAGCAGGTAGGCACCCACCAAGCGGTCCATGATGACCATTGCGTGGGTGGGGGAAACATAAAGATCGCGGTTCGGGACATTATCGGCGATTGACCCGGCACGAAAGCACACAGGCGCCTGCGCGTGCCCGAGAAATCTTCCCGCATAGCTGCGCCGGCCAACCCATTTAAGCGCACGAAGCGCGCCAAAGCGCGTCACCAGCATGTCACCGGCGCGAAGGTCTTGCACCACCACTTCGCCGGTCGTGGTCAGAATTTTTGTGTCACGAACGTAGCAGGGAGGCATCGTCATTGTCCTGTTCGGTCATGGCGCGTGGCCGGCGATGGGCGCGGCCGGCGCGCGGACTGGTGGAGCGGTGGCGGCACGCTATCGAGGCGCAGTGGGCGATCGCTTGACCGCAGACAGGATACGCGGCGCAATCAGGGGGGCGGTGCTGGCGTTGCACGCTGCCGTGTAAAGTGCCGCGCTTGCGGTGCGGAAAACGTAAGCCATGCATCGATATCTGGCGCTAGCCAACCGCGCTGCGCCATATCAAGGCGTATTCTGTCGAGAAGACCGTCGAAATAGTATTCGGCGGTTTCTGATGTGATGTCTGCATTGATATGGATGGCAATATTTATTTCCATGACACATAATCCCTCATAGTAGCGCATTTTAACCTGCATCGGGAGAATGAAATTTAATGGTTGGACTTAAATTAGGATGATGATGTATGAAAAAAAAGTAAAAATCTGGGATAATTAGTATTTATTTTCAATTGTTATGATATTATGGAAATCAAAAAACTAAAAAACTTCCATATTGTATAATATGTAACAACAGAAAAAGATATCATCGCCGCCCAAATTGGCATAAGCCACCATGTATATTGGTTTGCAGTTTTGTTTTCGTGCATGTTCTGTTCTGCAAGGCATGATATCGAAGACATTTTTAATGCAACTTCCTTATTTATCTAAATGCGCCCCTCCAATTGGGTCCGCGCCTTGTAGGAAGTAAATAGCATTATGAGGCGCCAAAATAACGTTGTTTTATGATGAGAAATGTTGGTGATTGTTGAAAATTGTATGCGTCGATCCTGGGTCGTTAGAGCGTGATGACCGCTGATAGGCGCGGTCATCACGCTCTAACTCTTTGTTTGGTCGCGTGATTCAGACCTTCGTGTGATTCCACCTACGGTCATCACGCTCTAGGATCGATTCATCCGCTTTGTTACGGTCTTCCTGGGGCATGCGGGATATAGCCCGCCGTCGTAAGCCGGGGCTGCACGCTGTCAGGCCGCGCCTCTTACTAATTCTTATCTGTCTGGGGGATATGGACCAAACCCGGATCGCTGTCCAGCAATCCCACCGGCAGGGTCTTGCTCGCCTTGGCCCCGAGCGATTTCAGCATCTCGAACTGGCGGAACACGTTGCCGCTGCCGGTCGTGAGCTTGCTCATCGCCTCGCCATAGGATTTCTGCGCGAGGCCGAGCCGCCCGCCGAGCTGTTCCATATCGCCGGTGAACCCTACGAATTTGTCGTACAACTGCCCGGCGCGGCTGGCGATTTCCTCGGCGTTCTTGTTGCGTCGCTCGACCTGCCAGACGCTCGCCGCTGTGCGCAGCGCGATCATCAATGTCGTCGGCGTGGCGATGTTCACATTGGCCTCGATCGCCATCCCGGTGAGGTCGGGGGCTTCCTGTAACGCCACCGCGAGCGCGCCTTCGATCGGCACGAACATGATCACGTAATCGACGCCGCCATTGGTGTGGGCGTGATAATCCTTGCCGCCGAGGGTTTTGATGTGGGTGCGCAGCGACAGCAGATGGCGTTGCAGTTGCAGCGCGCGTTCGTCGTCGGTTTCCCCGTTCACATGGGCTTCGAACGCGGTCAGTGACACTTTGGCGTCGATCACGATGCGTTGGCCGCCGGGCAGGTTCACGATCACATCCGGGCGCAGGCGCTGGCCGTCCTCGGTGGTGTGGCTCGCCTGGACGATATATTCCTCGCCCGCCCGCAGGCCGGATTTTTCCAGGATCGTCGCCAGGATCATTTCGCCCCACGCACCCTGGGTCTGTGCCTTGCCCTTCAGCGCGCGGGTGAGGTTGGAGGTCTCCGACGTCATCACCGCGCTGGTCGCCGAAAGTTGGCGGATCTGCTCGGCCAACGTTGCGCGGTCCTTGGCACTTTCGGTATGCGCGTTGGTCAGGCCCTGCTGGAATTCGACCAGCTTTTCCCGCAGCGGCGTCAGCACCACATCAATCTGGTCCTTGTTCTGCTTCTTAAAGGTCTCGCCATGCTCCTGCATGATGGTATTGGCCGCGAGCTTGAATTCCCTGGTCATCTCGTCGCGCACATCCTGCAATTGCGCGAGCTTTTCGGCGGATTTCCGCTGCTCCTGTAACAAAGCTTCGCGCACACTGGCGAGGGTTGCTTCAAGTTCGGCTTTCTCGCGCAGGGTTGTTTCGGCGACGGCCAGGCGGGCGCGCAGATCGGCCAATTCAGTCTGACCAGCGTCAAGCCGCGCGGCGCTGGTGGCCAGCCGTTCCTCGCCTTGGGCCTTTTCCTGGCGCAACGCTTCGAGCCGCCCTGTGGCATCAACCAAGCCGGCTTCCAATTTTGTGGAGCGGTTCAGCGTATCGGCGAGCGTCGCCTCGACCCGGCTCAGCGCTTCCCGCGCGGTCGCAAATTCGGTTTGCAGCTTGCCATTGTCGATTTGCAGCCGCTCCGCCCGCTCGGTGCGCCCCGCAAGTTGCCCTTCGAGTTCCGGCACGCGCAGGGCATGCACCCGTTCGACCGCCAAATCGCGGCCCAATGCCGCATTTTCGGCGCGCAACGCCAGGAGTTCGGCGTCGCTGGCTGGCGCAGTTGTGCGACGGGACCCGAACAAGATGATCGCGCCGAGGACGCACAAGATCAGTGCCCAGGTGATGTACAGTTCCATTGCGATGTCCTTTTTCGGCGTCCAGCGACGTGGCGGCGATCTTACGCTACCCTGGTCGGATGACACACACCTACCCCACCGCCGCCCCCACCGCCGCGATCATCGGCGCCGGCCCCGCCGGGCTGTCGGCCGCCGAAACCCTTGCCGAGGCCGGCTTTGCCGTCACCATCTTCGACCGCATGCCGTCCCCCGCGCGCAAATTCCTCATCGCCGGCCGCGGCGGCCTGAACCTCACGCATAGCGAGCCGCTCGACGCGGTGCTCGATCGCTACGGCGCGGCGCGGCAGGCGTTGGAACCCGCCATCCGCGCCTTTCCGCCCGAAGCGGTTATCGCCTGGGCCGAAGGGCTGGGGCAGGAAACCTTCATCGGCTCCTCGGGTCGGGTGTTTCCGAAAGCGTTGAAAGCCAGTCCGCTGCTGCGCGCCTGGCTCGCCGACCTCACCCAACTCGGCGTCAGCCTGCGTCGGCACTCCGAATGGGCCGGCTGGACCGAAGCCGGCGCGCTGCACTTTGCCGATGGGCTGGAGGTTGCCGCCGATGTGACAATTCTGGCGCTTGGTGGCGCATCCTGGCCGCGCCTCGGGGGAACCGGGGCGTGGACGAAATTCCTGCCGCCCGAGGCGATCCGGCCCTTTCAGCCGGCCAATTGCGGCTTTGCCATCCCGTGGTCCGAGGTTTTCCGCACCCGCTATGCCGGCACCCCGTTGAAGCGCATCGCCATCAGCTTTGCCGGCCGAACCCAGCGTGGTGAGGCAATGGTGACCGAAACAGGCATCGAAGGCGGGGTGATTTACGCATTTTCCGGCGCATTGCGCGAGGCCATCGCCGCCCATGGTCCGACGACACTGCATCTCGATCTGCGTCCGGATATCGATCGCGCGGTTCTGGCGAAAAGCCTGTCGGTTCCACGCCGCGGCCAGTCGCTGTCGACCTTCCTGCGCAAGCACGCCAATCTGCCGGCAGTGGCGGTCGGGTTGGTGCAGGAGGCGCTCCACGCCGGCAGCACCGCCGATCTGGTCGATCTGGTGAAAGCGCTGCCGCTGACCCTGGTCGCCCCGAGCCCGATTGCGCGCGCGATATCATCGGCCGGCGGCGTGCGGTTCGACGCACTCGACGACCATTTCATGCTGCGTGACCGACCGGGGGTGTTCGTGGCCGGAGAAATGCTGGATTGGGAAGCGCCAACTGGCGGGTATTTGTTGCAAGCCTGTTTTAGCACGGGACGGTTTGCAGCACAGGGCGCGATCGCGTTTCAGGCGCTGCAATAGAGCGTGATCCGTTGAAGCTGGGTCAGCAGACACGCTCTAAAGTCTTGTTTTCACGATCATCATTCGTCCAATCGAAGCCGATTGGACGAATGATGATCTAGCCGCCGTTATTTTCCCCGGGGCATGGCCGCCACCGCAATCCCAAACCCGGCCCCCATCAAAGTCACCACCACGATCAACAGCCGCAGCCGCAGCGTCAGTTCCGCCTGCTCGGTCTCGAACCGTGCCAGCATCGCCCCACGTTCGGCGGCAACCCTGGCGGCGATGTCGGCTGGCGCGATCCCCTTGTCCTTGGGCAGGACTGCCGCCGCGCTGTCATCGAGCAGCGGGCGCAGCTTTGCCAGCGCCGGTGCTGGATCGGCCCCGGCCGCTGCCACCAGCACCGCATCGAGCGTCACTTGCCGGTGCAGCGCGCGTTGCATCGGCAAGGGCGCAATCGCCGCGGCCATGATCCCCACCAGACCAACCACCGCGAAGCACGCGCCGATGAAGCCCATCGCCGTGCGGGATAGCCGGGTCGGCGGTTGGTCGTCTGA
This sequence comes from Asaia bogorensis, assembly GCA_943333505.2. GTDB lineage: Bacteria > Pseudomonadota > Alphaproteobacteria > Acetobacterales > Acetobacteraceae > CAITOL01. Next base: position 5,656 of record CALQTN020000013.1, read on the forward strand.
TGCCATGTCGGTCTCCTGTGCTGCCTGCGACATCCTCCCACCGCGTCGCGCCGTCAAGCTAAGGATAGTTTAACCTGTACGGTGCAATGTCGGTTGTCCGATCAGGCACAACCCGATGTACTTACCCTCAGTTCGTGCCTGGCTCAGCCGGGTATTCAGCCGCCTTGCCAGCCCGGAACCGGGCGATGGTTCCGACCTTGATGCCCTCGCGGTTGGGCCGGTAGCCGGGTCTCGACTGCCGGCTACCCCATCAATGATGCATTGGAACCCGTCCCGGCTGCTGGTGTCGCAGCATTTATGGGGCGATGGCTACGTAACCGCCGGAGGTGGGGGGGAAGCGAGGCACCTCGTCACACCCATCGGGCTGTCGTCTGCGGCGACGGTCCTGTTGTTGGGGGCCGGCGCGGGTGGGGTTGCAGCGCTTATGGTCAGTGAGTTCGGCGCCTGGGTCGTGGGTTATGAGGCTGATCCCGAATTGCAGGCGGCGGCCGTTAAACATCTGCGCGTGGCGGGCTCGGCCGTTACCAAACGTGCGACGGTCGAATTGTTCGATCCCCTGGCGCCGCAATTCCGATCGAACTTCTGTCACCACGCGGTGGTGCTCGATGCGATCCGCACGACCCCGATTGAGCCATTCCTCGGGGCGGTCAGCCTGGCGTTGAAGGCGCATGGCCAGCTCGTGATCGCGGAGTTTGTTGCCGCCGCGCCGCTCGATCTGTCCGACCCGGCAATTGCCGCCTGGTGCCGGCTGGAAGGCAGGTCGCCCGGCCTGTACAGCGAAGCGGCAATCACCCGCGCTTTGGCGGGCCTAGGGTTCGACGTTCGGGTGGTGGAGGATATTTCAGCCCGCCACATGCAACTCGCGTTGCACGGCTGGAAGGAGCTGGTGCGTAGTCTAGGGGGCGCTAAGCCGTCCACCCCGGAGGCCGCCGCAATCGTGCACGAAGCCGAATTATGGACCCGGCGTATCCGCCTGATGCATAGCGGCGCGATCCGGCTGGTGCGCTGGCACGTGCTCGGCGCGGTCCATGCGAAGGTAACGCTGGAGCCGAACTGATCCGATTATGCCCGCCAGCGTGCCATCCTGGTTTCGCCGCGCGACAGCAACTCGGTCAGCGCAATGCTGCACATCACCAGCGCCGCGATTGCGGCATAGGACCCGGTGGTATCGAAATTGCCCGCGGCGAACTCGATCAGAAACCCCAGACCGCGGTTGGATGCGATCAACTCGGCGAGCAGCGTGTTGGTGAAGGCATAGCGCACCGCGATACGCATCCCGGTGAAAATCCATGGCAGGCAGGCCGGGATCAGCAGTTTGCGGACGGTCTCGAACCGGGTGGCGCCCATCAGGCGGAAAGACTGCACCATGTCGTGATCGACATCGCGCACCCCATCGATGGTCGCGGTCAGGATCAGGAAGAACACCGTCACCCCGACAAGAGCGATCTTGGAGCTGTTATCCACCCCCAGTACGATGATGAACAACGGCGCCAGCGCGATCTTCGGCACCGCGTACAAGGCCGACAGAAACGGTGCCAGCACCCGGTGCGCGCGGGTGAAATGCCCGAGCAGAAAACCGAACACCACGCCGAACACCGCCCCCACGACATAGCCCTGCGCCATGACCGCCAGGCTTGATTGCAGGTGAAACCACAACGTGCCGTCCAATACCCAGCGCCAGAATTGGACGGCGATCAGGCTCGGGCTGCTCATCCAGAAACGGGTGGCGCGGCTCACCGGGGCGAATTGCCATGCCGCCATGATCAGCGCGACCAGCAGCAGCCGTGTGGCGATGCGGCCGGCCGGGTGCGCCATGAACCGCATCAGGCGCGTGCACCGGCAGCAATCACATCATCCTGCATTGCATCCCACAACAGTTCATGACGGCGGGAGAAGTCTGGATCGAAGCGCGATTTGTAGACATCGCGCGGTCGGGCGAGCGGAACCTCGTGGATGGATCGGATCCGCCCCGGGCGCCCGCTGAACGTCACGATCCGATCGGCCAATGTGAGCGCCTCGGACAGATCATGGGTGACAAACAGTACTGTCATCCGCCGGTTCTGCGTCAGGCGCTGCAACTGGTCGAGCATGACGAGCTTCAATTGCGCATCCAACGCCCCAAATGGTTCGTCCATCAGCAGGGTTTCGGGCTCGTAGATCAGGGTACGCGCCAGTGCCGCCCGCTTGCGCATCCCGCCGGAAAGCTGGGCTGGGTAATGTTTCTCAAAGCCGCCCAATCCAACCAGCGCGATCATCTCGGCAACCCGGTCATCGGCTTCGGATTTCGCTGTCGCGCGGCATTTCAGTTCCAGCGAGACCCGGATGTTGTCCGCCGTGGTACGCCACGGTAGCAAGGTGTCCTTCTGGGTCATGTAGCCCACCAGCCGGTTCGGCCCGGTGATCGCGGCGCCGTCATACAGAACCTGCCCGGTGCTCGGCGGCATCAGTCCGGCGACCATGTTCAGGATGGTGGATTTGCCACAGCCGCTCGGCCCGACGAGGGCGACGAATTCATGGGCGCGCACCGCAAGATCTATCGGTTGCAGCGCCTCGGTGACGGTGCCGCGCAACTGGAAGGTTTTGCCCACGCCGGCAAGTTCGATTTTGGAGGTCATCGTGGGTCACTCTCGGACGGGCGCCAGCGCAGCAGGTGGGTTTCGAGGCGGGTGGATGCTTCGCTGAGCACCAGCCCAATGGTCATCAGGATGAACAGCCCCGCGAACAGCCCCGCCATGTCGTAGCGCTCACTGGACTGGCTCAACATGAAGCCCAGCCCCGCCCTGGTGGCCAGCATTTCGCCGGTGATGGTCGCGACCAGCGCGTAGGGCAGGGCGATCTTCAGCCCGCCGATGATCCACACCGTGGCGGCCGGCGCAACCACTTTGCGGAAAATTTCGCTCTGGCTCGCCCCCATCAGTTCCAAGGCGTGGACCTGATCGATGTCGATCCGCTCGGCGCCGGCGAAGGTGTTGAAGAACAGCAGGAAGAACGTCACCAGCGCCACCAGAACGATCTTCGGCAGCATGCCAAGCCCGAGGAACATGATGAACAGCGGTGCCAGCGCGATCAGTGGCACGCTGTAGAAAGCCACCACCACCGGGCGCAGCACCGCGGCCGTGATCGGCGACCGTCCCAGCAGCAGCCCGGCGATAATGCCGCTGGAACAGCCGATCGCCATCCCCGAGATCAGTTCGGCGAGCGAGACGGCCAGGTGCGGATAGATCGGCCCGGCGAACCACAGCATCAGCTTGCCGGCAACCTGGCTGGGCTGGCTGGTGAAGTTTGCCCCACCTGCGCGGCCCACCATCTCCCAAAGCGCCAGCAGCAGCAGGGCCAGTGCGATCTGCCAGAGAAGTGTTTGCCGGGCGGTCACCCCAGTTGTCTCATTCGGCGCGGTCACCCGCGACTCATCGATTTCAGCACCTCGGTGGCGATGGTTGGGTTGAAGACGTCGGCGAGCTTGGCCTCGATCGGCTGGCCTTTGCTGATCCGCATGAAATTGACCACGTTTTGCACCTGGCTCTCCGCTACCATCGGACTGGTCGGCACCCCGGCGCGGTATTTATTGAAGCCGATATCGTAGGCGGCCTGATCGAGGTCGGGGAAATAGCCACGCACCAGCTTGGCGGCATCGTCCTTGTGGTCACGCACCACATCCATCGCCTTTACCCAGCTGCGCACCATCGCCACCAATAACGGCCGCTTGGCGGCGATGGTTTCCGGGCTGGTGGCCATGATGATGTAGGGCACGTTATTGGCTTCCGGCACATCGCCGTTCAGCGGTTCCAGCACAATTTGGCCGAGCTTGCGGCTGACCGCGAGTTCCGGGATCGGGGTGGTGAAGCAGAACCCGTCGGTCGCGCCGCGTTCCAGCGCCGCCATCATACCTTCGGCATTGACCAGCGGCTGGATGGTGATGTCGCGATTGGGGTCCATGCCACGCTTGTTGAGCACCGCACGGATCATGTCGTCAGTGCCCGAACCTGGCGTGGTAATGCCGATCCGCAAGCCCTTGAAGCGGCGCACTTTGTCGTCGGTGGACATGCCTGGGGTGATGCCGACCCGGGCGATCGCATCGTTGGACAGCAGGACCGACATTGGCAGGATGTTGTAGCCGGTGCAGATCGCCACGATGTTGCCGGCGCGCTGGCTCGCCTGGACCACCAGTTGCAGCCCGAGCGGCGCCACATCGGCGGAGCCCCCCATCACCGCGGCGGTCTGGCGCGGGCCGGACGATACGTTGACCTCGTCCAGTTCCAGCCCCTCGGCCTTATAGAACCCGCCGGCCTGGGCGATGTAATGCAGGGTGAAATAGAACGCGCCGGCGCCCATCGCGAAGTTCACCTTCGTCTTGGTCTGGGCGATGGCGGGTGCGGCGAGGCTGCTCGCGAGCAGCAGGCTGGTGGCGCGGCGGGTGAGTTTCACGGTCATTTTTATATCCTCCCAAAGGCCGGCATCGGTCAGGTGTTCGGCGTGGCGTGCAGTTCGACGCCCGATGCACGCTCCATCGGTCGGATCACAGTGGTGACGTCATCGCCAGGTCCGCCCTCGGCCCGCGCGGTGTGATAGGCCGCGAGCACCGCTTGGGTGAGGCGGGATGGCGCGCCCGCTGCGCCCGCGTTGGCGACAAAAAGTTCGAGATCCTTGATCACCACATGCAGGCTGCCGCCATAGTCGAAGCCGCGCGTGAGCGTGTGGTTGGGAATTTTGGTCAGGGTCGCGCTGTTCTGCCCGCTGCCGTGATTGATCACCGCGAGCATCGCCTCGGCCGGGATGCCGACCTTGGCGCCGAGCAGCATCGCCTCCGACGCCACCGCGAGATTGGCGAGCGAAATCGCGTTGTTGATCAGTTTCATCGTCTGCGCCGCTCCAGGCTGGAGGCCGAGATTGACGATGGTGCTGGCAAACGTCCGCAGCAATGGCAGGGCAAGGGCGAGGCTCTCTGCCGGCCCTGCCACCATTGCAGTAAGACTGCCATCGCGTGCCCGGCCCGGCCCGCCGGTGATCGGGGCGTCGAGCACGGCGATATCACGCCGGGCCAAGCCTTGGGCGAGTTCGACCACCAACGGTGGCCCGCTGGTGCCGAGATGCACGTAATGCCGCATCCGTCCGCCCTGGAGCAGGCCGTCCGGTCCCAGCACGGCAAGTCGGTAGTCATCGGGATCTGTCAGGCAGGCGAACACGATGTCCGCCTGGGCCGCGACACAAGCCGCCGATGTGGCGATGTTGGCAAATGGCGCAACGGCCTCGGGTCTGGTGTCGAAGACAATCACCTCGCCCATCGCCGCCAGGCGCGCTGCCATCGGCTCGCCCATCGCGCCAAGGCCGATGAACCCTACCGCTGGGCGCGCCGTGGACACTCAGGCCAGCGCTTTCGGCTTGCGGGCCACGTAGCTTTTGTCCTCCGGCTTGAAATAATGCCGGATTGCCGCGTAGTGGCCGCCCACCACGGTCAGCGAATAGGTGCCGTCTTCGAGCGCGGTGAAGCCATGGATTTCAGCCGGTTGCGCCACCAGCGAGATATCGCCGGCTTCCAGCACCCGGTCTTCCAGCACCGACAGATCGGCATATCCTTCCACCGATCCATCATCATGGCGCTGGTAAACCGTGTGCGAGACCTTGCCGCGATAGATCGCCAGGGTCTCCCACACGCCATGATCATGCGGCGGAATTTTTTTGCCCTTGGGGAACTCATCCAAGGTCATGGTCAGCAGGCCATCGTAATAGAGGTATTTCGAGTTATCGATGTGATTGCCATCGCGCTTGACCCCGAGCGAGGTGAGGTCGGGGCAGGCCAGGACCTTGGAAAGCGGACCGCGCATGCCAGCGAGCAGGGCGGGGCCGTCTTCGCCGTGCTGCTTGATCAGGTCGATGATGGTCATCGCGCAGTCGCGGATGATTTTTTCGCTCTCGGTTGCTGACATGGGACTGCCTCCGTTGGGTTGGTTCAGGGAAAGATGCCGCGCAGTGCGCCGCCATCGATGGTGATCGACTGCCCGGTGATCGCGCCCGACAGGCGGGATGCCAGCAGCAGCACCATCGGCGCGATGTCGTCGGGTTCAATCATCCTCCCGATCGGGAAATTCGCCGCCATCTGGGCCTCGGCCTCATGGAGCGTGATGCCAAGCCGCGCTGCGCGGCCAGCGACTCGCGCGGGATGACGGCCGGTGCGGGTGACATGCGGGTGGACGGCGTTGACCAGGATCTGGTCGGCCGCGACTTCTTCGGACAGATGCTTGACGAAATTGACCAGCGCGGAATTGCCGAGGCCCTGGGGTAGGCCAGAGCCGGTGCCCGGCTGCTCGCCGCCGCGGAACACGCTGCGCGCCGCGGTGCCGCCGATGCAGATAATCCGCCCACCGCCGCCGCGCCGCATATGCGGGATTGCCGCCCGCGTGCATTTGATCGCCACCATGGTCTTGCCCATGAAGCGTTCAAGCAACTGGCTGTCAGAGGCATCTTCCAGCGATGCCGGGACGCGGTCGACATTGGTTGATGCGTTGTTGACCAACACGTCCAGCCGACCGAAATGGGCAGCCGCCTGATCGATCATAAGTTGGCAGGCATCTTGGGCGGTAAGATCGGTGGCGATGGCCAGGCATTGAACGCCGAGGGCGCGGATCTGTTGGGCTGCGGTTTCGAGCCGGTCTGGCGTGCGGGCGAAAATCGCGATATTAGCGCCCTCGCGGGCAAAAGCAAGCGCAAGGGCGAGGCCAATACCCTGGCTGGCACCGGTGATCGCCACGGCAGACCCTGACAGGCCGAGATCCATGATTGCTTCACGCCCCCTCTAAGGCCCCGACGCTAGTGGGGCGAGGCTTTCCAAGTCAAGTTCGATGGCCCAAGCTTGACTTGCACGATGCCAACCATTAGGCAGCGCCCTCCATTCCACTGATCACACTAGGTCGATTGTCATGAAGATCCGTAACAGCCTGAAGGCGGCCAAAATCCGCGACAAGAATTGCCGCGTCGTGCGCCGCCGTGGTCGCGTCTACGTGATCAACAAGAAGAACCCGCGCATGAAGTGCCGCCAGGGTTAAGCCCCTGCTGCAGGTTTGATGTTGCGCCCCGGAGGCATGCTTCCGGGGCGTTTGCTTGTGGGGTGCGAGTTGCGCGGCGTCGTGATTGCGGCCATCGTCCCTGCCTGTTTGCGGGGGGTGCCAGCGATGATCGAACAACCGGAACCCTTGCACGGTGTGCTCGCCCGGCGTGACAGTATTGTCGCCGGCTTGCGGCGTTTGCTGCCGGAAACCGGGGTGATCGCGGAAGCGCTGCGGCTGAAGCCCTATGAAACCGACGGCCTGTCTGCCTATCGGCAGACCCCGATGGCGGTGGTGTTGCCGGAAACCACCGAACAAGTTGCCGCCGTGATGGCGTTCTGTGCCCACGAAGGTGTGCGGGTGGTGCCGCGCGGCGCTGGGACGTCGCTGTCCGGCGGTGCGCTGCCGATGGAAGATGCCGTCGTCCTTGGGCTGATGCGGATGAACCGTATCCTCGACATCGATTACGCCGATCGGTGTGCGGTGGTGCAGGCCGGCGTCACCAATATCGGGATTACCCAGGCGGTAGCCGCCCGCCAGTTCTTTTATGCCCCTGATCCGTCGAGCCAGTTGGCCTGCATGATCGGCGGCAACGTCAACATGAATTCCGGCGGCGCGCATTGCCTGCGCTACGGGGTGACCGCCAATAATCTGCTCGGCCTCAAGATCGTGACGGTGGACGGGCAGATCGTCGATATCGGCGGCGCCCATCTCGATGCGGCAGGGCTGGACTGGCTCGGGCTGCTGACCGGTAGCGAAGGGCAGTTGGCGATTGTCACCGAGGTCACCGTCCGCATTCTGCGCAGCCCGGAGGGGGCGCGGGCGATGCTGGCGGCGTTCAAGTCGAACGAGATCGCCGGCGCCTGTGTCGACTCGATTATTTCATCCGGCATCATCCCGGTGGCCTTGGAATTTATGGACCGCCCCGCGATCCATGCCTGCGAGGCCTTCGCCCATGCCGGCTACCCGCTCGACGCCGAGGCGATGCTGATTATCGAGGTTGAGGGTAGCGTGGCCGAACAGGATGATCTGCTCGGCCGGATCAGCGCGATCTGCGCCCGCCACGACCCGATCAGCCTGAAAGTCGCTGAAAGCGCGGAGCAGTCACTGGCAATCTGGAAAGGCCGCAAAGGCGCGTTCGGCGCGGTCGGGCGGATTTCTCCCGATTATCTCTGCATGGACGGCACCATCCCGACCAGCCAGTTGCCTGCGGTGTTGCGCCGGATTGGCGAGATGAGCGCGAGCTACGGCCTCCAGGTCGCCAATATCTTCCATGCCGGCGACGGTAATCTGCATCCGCTGATCATGTTTGACGCCAATGACCCGGCAAGTTTCCACAAAGCCGAGGCGTTCGGTGCCGACATCCTCAAGCTCTGCGTTGAGGTCGGCGGCTGCCTGACCGGTGAGCACGGCGTCGGCGTCGAAAAGCGTGATCTGATGGGGGTGCAGTTCACTGAAATCGAGCTCGATCAGCAGCGCCGGGTGAAGGCGGCCTTCGATCCGGACTGGCTGTTGAATGCCAATAAGGTATTCCCGCTGACGGCCGCGTTGCGCGCGGCATGAGCCCGACTGACGAAGCCGGCATCGTCGCCGCGATCCAGCACGCCGCCGGCCCGCTTGCCATTCAGGGCCATGGCAGCAAGCTCGCCATGCTGCGCCCGGTCCAGGCGGCCGCCACCTTGTCCACTGCCGGCCTGACCGGCGTCACCTTCTATTCGCCGAACGAATTAGTGATCTCCGCCCGCGCTGGAACCACGATTGCTGCGTTGCGCGACGTGGTGGCCGAACGCGGCCAGCATCTGATCGCCGAGCCGCCGGAACTCGGTGCGCTGTTGGGCAGCGATCAACCGGGCACCATCGGTGGGGCGGTCGCGACCAACCTGTCCGGCCCGCGCCGCGTCGCGTGGGGCGCGATGCGCGATCATGTGATGGGATTGCGCGCGGTCAATGGGCGAGGCGAAATGCTGCGCGCCGGTGGGCGGGTGCTGAAGAACGTCACCGGGCTCGATTTCTGCAAGCTGCTATCCGGCAGCCACGGCACCCTCGCGGTGATCACCGAAGTGACGTTGAAGGTTCTGCCCGCCCCGGAACGTCGCGCGACGCTGGTGCTCAAGGGCCAAAACCCTGCCCAGGCAGTGGCCGCGCTGTCTGCCGCGCTCGGCTCGCCCTACGCGGTGTCGGGGGCTGCCTGGCTGCCGGCTGATCTGGCCGCGCTGGTGCCGTCGCTGGGCTGGCTCGACGGCAACGTCACTGTGGCGCGGCTCGAGGATTTCGCCCCGTCGGTTGCCTATCGTGGCGAAAGGCTGCGTGCCGAATTGGCGGAATTCGGGGCCGTTGAAATGCTCGACGATGCGGCGAGCGCAGCACTTTGGGCTGATATCGGCAATGTGACGCCGCTGGTCGGCGCTCCGGGCGCGATCTGGAAACTATCGGTCCGTCCGTCGCAAGGCGCGGGTATTGTCGCGGCCATGCAGGCGATCGGTGCGACCTGCCTGCTCGATTGGGGCGGCGGGCTGGTCTGGGTGTCTGGCCCGGCGACCGAGGCTGCCCACCACGCTGTCACCACCGCTGCAAGCGCTGCTGGTGGCGTCTGGACGTTGATGCGCGCGCCTGATCCGCTGCGCAGCGCTGTGGCTGTGGTCCCGCCGGAACCGGCCGCGATGGCCGCGATTGGCGCGCGGGTCAAAGCGGCGTTCGATCCGCGCGGCATTCTCAATCCTGGGCGCATGGTCGCCGGAGCCTAGCGATGCAAACCAATTTTACCGCCGAGCAACTGCGCGATCCCGACACCGCCAGCTCGAACCAGATCCTGCGCACCTGCGTGCATTGCGGGTTCTGCACCGCGACATGCCCGACCTTCCTGCTGCTCGGTGACGAACTCGATTCGCCACGCGGCCGGATCTATCTGATCAAGGACATGCTCGAAAGCGGCCGCGACGCCACTGAAGAGGTCGTCCGCCATGTCGATCGCTGCCTGTCCTGCCTGTCCTGCATGACCACCTGCCCGTCGGGGGTGAACTACATGCATCTGGTCGATCACGCCCGCACCCATATCGAGGCGACCTATGTGCGCCCCTGGCACGATCGCGCCCTCCGCAGTGTTCTGGCGACGGTATTGCCGCGTCCGGGGCTGATGCGGGCAGCGTTGCTGGCAGCCCGCCTCGCCCGGCCTTTCGCCGGGTTGCTGCCAAGCGGGCCCATGGTCTTCAAACGCCTGCGTGCGCTGCTGCGCATGGCACCGACCAATCTGCCGGCCAATGCCGCCGTCACCCCCCAGGTTTTCCGCCCGATCGGCCCGCGCCGCGGTCGGGTGGCGCTGCTCGCCGGCTGTGCCCAGCAAGTGCTCGATCCCGCGATCAACGATGCCACCATCCGCCTGCTGACGCGAATGGGGATCGAGGTTGTGGTGGCCAGGGGCGCCGGCTGCTGTGGCGCATTGGCGCATCACATGGGTAAGCACGACCCGGCGATGGATGCCGCCCGCGCCAACATCACCGCCTGGTCGCGCGAACTGGATGGCGAGGGGCTGGATGGCATCATCATCAACGCCTCGGGCTGCGGTACCACGGTCAAGGATTACGGGTTCATGTTCCGTGCCGAGCTTGGCGCCTGGCCCAGCCAGGCTGCGCGGGTAGCTGAATTGGCGCTCGACATCAGCGAATATCTGCTGCGGATCGGCTATGCCCCGAGCCGCGCCGCGCCGCCGCTGACTGTCGCCTATCATTCCGCCTGTTCCCTGCAGCACGGTCAGAAAATCACCGAGGCGCCCAAGGCCTTGCTGCGCCAGGCTGGCTTCAAGGTCGTCGAACCCGCCGAGGCGCATATTTGTTGCGGATCGGCCGGCACCTACAACATGCTGCAACCGGACATCGCTGACCAGTTGCGGGCGCGAAAACTCGGCAATCTTACTGCAACCGGCGCGGATCTGATCGCGGCCGGCAATATCGGCTGCATGACCCAACTGGCGGGTGAAGCGCTGTCAGTTGTGCATACGGTCGAGCTATTGGACTGGATGGCCGGTGGCCCGGCGCCCGGAAAGCCGAAAATTCAGGCGCTCGCGGCAGATTAGAGGGTGATGACCGCTGATAGGCGCGGTCACAATGCTCTACTTGCCCCCATCGCCGATGTGGACGAAATTGACGCATGCGCATTCCTCCTACGATTCTGGCAGGCTTTGTCCTGCTCCTGGCGGCCGGATCGGCGATTGGCCAGGGCCGCCCCGACATCGACAATCTGCTAAGCCAGCTCAGAGTTGCGCCCGACGAACAGGCGGCGGTGCTGCTGGAACGCCGCATCCGCGACGCGTGGATGAAATCCGGATCGCCGTCTGCAGTCGTTATGTTGCAACGCGGCATGCGCGAACTGGCAGCGAAAGACTTCGATCGCGCGCTCGATGCGTTTGATTCCGCCCTGGTGCTCGAACCTGACTGGACCGAAGGCTACCACCGCCGCGCCGTCGCGCGTTTCGAAGCCGGGAAATACGACCTCGCGCTCGCAGACATTCAGGCAGCCCTGGCACGTGAGCCGCGCCATTTCATGGTGTTGCAATCCCTGTCGCGGATTGCCGAGGCCCGCAAGGACTGGACGGGCGCGCTGGCGGCATTCAAACGCTGCCTCGATGTCGATCCGAAGATGCCCGGCGGCGCCGAACGGTTGGCGATGTTGCAAAATAAAGTCTCAGGGGAAGCGCTATGACGCCGGCCGCATTTGCTCTTGCCCATGAAACCACCTGGCCACGCGATATTGGCGCGCATCTGGAGGCTGGCGCCTTCGAGCCGGCGCCGTGGAACGCGGTGCTTGGTCCGACCGCAGTGCGAGGGGCGCCGAACGGGGTGCTGCTGCATCGCGGCGCGCGGATTGCGCAATGGGGCGATACACATCAGATCGACATGACCTTTAGCGTGGCGAAATCCTATCTGGCGATCCTCACCGGGCTGGCGATCGCCGATGGGTTGATCGGTGATATCGATGAGCTTGTCGGCGCGACGGTCGATGATGGCGGCTTTGCCGGGCCGCATAACGGGGCGATCACCTGGCGGCATTTGCTGACCCAGACCTCCGAATGGGAAGGCACCCTGTTCGACAAGCCTGACCAGATCGACCGCTACCGCAGCACTGCCAATGGCGGCGATGCCATGACAGGCCACAAGAAGGGCGATCCGCGGCCATTGCAGGCGCCGGGTAGCTACTGGGAATATAATGATGTCCGGGTGAACCGGCTGGCGCTGGCATTGCTGCGCCGCTTCGGGCGGTCGTTGCGCGACGTGTTCGCCGAACGGATCATGGCCCCGATCGGTGCCAGCAATGATTGGCGCTGGGTTGGCTATCGCAATTCGATCGTATCAGTGAACGGTCACGCGGTTGAAAGTGTTTCGGGCGGCGGACATTGGGGCGGTGGCGTTTTCATTCACGCCGAGGATCAGGCGCTGATCGGCCAGTTGATGCTGGCAGACGGGGTATGGAACGGCAGACGCCTGCTACCGCCCGGCTGGGTGGCCGCGATGTGTGCGCCCTGTCCGATCCGCCCGGATTATGGGCTGCTGTGGTGGCTCAATACCGATCGCAGCTTCAAGCCAGCCGCCAGCCCGGAAAGTTATTTCGGCCTCGGCGCGGGCGGCAACATCACCTGGATCGATCCGGCGAATGAGATCGTGGCCGTGCTACGCTGGATCGATGTGGCCGCGTTGAATGAGTGGATCGGCGTAGCGCTGGCGGCGGTGAAGCGGGGCTGAGGCTATACAATCCCCAGCGCACGCAGCAGCGGCACGCGCTGATCGATGAACTCGCCGAGTGCGCGCTCCAGCTCTGCGATGGTTTCATCATCGGACATGATCTTCTCGCCGTTCTTGATGATCCGCTCTCCCAGACGGGACATCAACCGCCAGACATAGCGTGCCAGCGCAGGCGCATCGCCAAGCCCCTGCTGCATCCCCAGCAGGCACATCTGCTGCACCCGGAAAACCGGGACCCCGCCGCCGATCACTGGGGAGGCGAGATAGGCAATCACGCTGTTGCCGACTGCGTTGTTATCCATGACGTGCTGATTGAAGGCGCGACATTGGGCCAAGGTTTCCGCGCTCGGGGTTTGCGTCGGCCCAAGATGCCCGGCACCGGTGAGCAGCAGCAGGATCGCATGAAGTTTGTCGACGGTCAGATGCGCGAGGCCGGGCACCGTGAGCAACTGATCGATCGATTTTGGCGCATAGTTCTGCGCGGCCAGTGCGGCAATCAACGGGGTGAATACCGGCTCAGGGATGGTCGCCTCGCTGAACGGGCCAGGGTTTTTGGCAGGCACGTCGTTCAGCGAGGTCAGCAGGATGTAGGGCTGTGCCCGCAACGCCGCCCAACGCCGCACCGGTGACAACCGCCTGGGGCCCTTGATGAAAATATCGCGCCGGAAACCCTGATTGGTCAGGCAATCGCGGGTCGCCTCGCGCAGCACCGGATGGGAGATGGTGGCGAGCAATTGCTGGCCTTCCGGCGGCAAACAAATGGCGTCTATATGGTTCAGCAAGTAGGCTGAGGTCGCGTAGCTGAGCTTGGCCTGTTCCATACGCGCGGCGAAATCGGCAAAGCCCATCACCCGCCAGTCCGGCACGAAATATTCGTGGGCAAGATAGTCCCTGCCTTGATCGGTGAGGCTTTGCAGCTTGGCATCGAGGCCCGGATTGGCGCGAAAATAGACCGAGTTGGCGTCGATCAATGTGCGTGCAAAGCCGATTGCCCCATCTATGCCGGCCGCCATGCCATCGGCGGCACTGCCGGCAAGGTCTGAATGCAGTTTCATCAGATTACGCAATGGCAGCAACGGCGCCATGCCCGGCAGACAGTTATAGCTGGCATAAACCATGCCGCCGACCCGCAGCTTGCGACGGATCAGATCGATGACGATCTGGCCATCGGCCTCGGAAATCCAGCTCCACACGCCATGCAGGGCGATGACATCGAAGTCCGGCAAATCAGGGCGGGCGGCGAAATCGGCGAAACTGTCATCGAACAGCATCGCCTGCGCGCCCGATGCCGCGACCAGTTCCTGGGCGTGGGCGGCGTGGCTGGGGTTATAATCAGTGCCCCAGAAGGTGCCCGCATTCGATGCGGCATGAAGTGCCACGTCCACACCCTGGCCAAAGCCGAGTTCGAGATAGCGCGTCGGCCCGTCCGGTGCCGGTGCGAAACCGGCATCAAGACAGGCCAGACGCAGGATCGCCGGGCAAAGCTCACGATAATAGCCGAAGCTATAGGCGATTTCCGCGGGCTTGCTCGACATCCAGGTCATCGCGCAGCAATCCAGGGGTGGGGCATGCTATTGCCCGGTAAACACTGGCTTGCGCTTTTCAACGAAGGCGTTTGCAGCTTCGCGGTGATCGTCGGTCGCATGCGCCAGCGCCTGCATCGCGGCGGACATTTCGAGCAGTGTATCGAGCCGCGAATGGCGTCCCTCGGTCAGCAGCCGCTTGGTCAGCCGCACTGCTTGCGGTGGGTTGGCAGCGATGCGTTTGGCGAGTGCCACCGCGGTTGCCATCAACTCGGCGTCCGGCACCACCCGTGATACCAGCCCGCAGGCCAGCGCTTCGTCGGCGGAAAGCTGATCGCCGGTGAAGGCCATTTCGGCGGCCTTGGAGAAGCCGACCACGCGCTGCAACAGCCATGCCCCGCCATCGCCTGGTACCAAGCCAACCTTGACGAAGCTTTCAGCGAAGCGCGCCGATTGGCCGGCGATGCGGATGTCGCACATGCAGGTCAGGTCGCAGCCCGCGCCAATCGCCGGGCCGTTCACGGCGGCAATGATCGGCACTTCCAATTTTTCGAACGCCAGCGGGATGCGCTGAATGCCGCGCTTGTAATAGCTGGTGGTGTTGACCGGCCGGCGGCGGCGTTCTTCGGCGCCTTCGGCCATGCGCTTGACATTGCCGCCGGCGGAAAATGCGCTGCCATTGGCGGTCAGGATCGCGACGCGCACCGATGGGTCGCCGTTCATCCGGTCGCAGGCGGCAACCAGGCCTTCGATGATGTCATCGGAAATCGGATTGCGCTGTTCAGGCAGGTTCAGGGTCAGCGTGACGATGGCGCCGTCTTGCTGGTAGAGCAGGTCTTCGGACATTTAGGACGTTTCCCTTAAGAAAGTAGTTCTTTTTGTGAACAAAAAGAACCAAAAAAACTTTTTGATACTGACGCACCGCATGTGGCGCGCACTCGGACACAAAGTCGGCAGTTCTTTTGCTTCTTTTCTTCCAGGAAAAGAAGTCCTGCCTTCACCTTAACCCGAGACCCCTTGCGATCATGCCGCGCAAAATCTCCCTTGTGCCGCCCCGCAACGAAAAGCTCGGCGCGTGCAGCATGCTATGCGCCAACACCGCGAGGAAATCCTCCGTGGTCTCCGCCGTCGGCTCACTCGCGATCAAGGTCCGCGCGATCTCCGGAATTTCCTGTTCCAGCGTGGTGCCCAAATCCTTCACCATCGCTGCATGATTGGCTGGCTCCAGGCCTTGCTGCAGCATCCCGGAAATCGACCGCGACATCCGCCGCAAGGTGATGAAATGCGCCTGCAAGCGCCCGAGCGCGATCGCGGCGCGTTCCGACGGGTCCTGGCCCAGCACCCGCATCAGTTCGACGACCAGCCCGAACGTTGACAGGAACCGCTCCGGCCCGCTGCGTTCGAACGCGAGTTCGCCGGTGACCTGCTTCCAGCCTGCGCCCTCGGTGCCGAGCAGGGCATCCTCCGGCAGGAAGGCGTCGGTGAAGACAACTTCGTTGAAATGATGCGCGCCGGACAAGGCGTGGACGGGACGGATCTGCATGCCGGTCGTGGTTTTCATATCGACCAGAAACTGCGTCGTGCCAGCATGGCGATCGGTCGAGTCGACCGATCCCGTCCGGCAGAACAGGATCATGTAGTCAGCCTGATGTGCCGCACTGGTCCACAACTTGGTGCCGTTCACCACCCAGCCGCCCTGCACCTTGGTTGCCTTGGTGCGGGTGGAAGCAAGGTCTGATCCGCTATCCGGCTCGCTCATCCCGATGCAGAAACAGCATTCGCCGGCGGCGATCTTGGGCAGGATTTTCTGCTTCTGTTCATCGGTGCCGATCTTGAGGATCTGAACCCCGCTTTGCCGATCGGCAACCCAATGCAGCGCGACCGGCGCGCCGGCTGCCAAGGTTTCTTCCATGACCACATAGCGTTCCAGCGCGCTGCGCTCGTGTCCGCCATATTGCTTCGGCCAGGTCATCCCAATCCAGCCCTTGGCGCCGAGCTTGCGGCTGAACTCGGCGTCGTGACCGGACCAGCTTTCGGCTTTGCCGCGGGCATCGCGGCCCGCCAACTCAACGCGCAGGAACTCTCGCACTTCTGCCCGCAAAATCTCGGCTTCCGGGCTCGCGGGTGGTTTGGGGAAGGTGATGGCGTTCATTGAAAGTCCCTCAGGCAAGGAAGCGCGTTGTTTTTGTGAACGAAAAGAACCAAAAAACTTTATCCATTAGAGCGTCGTCATATCCGCCCAGAACTGGTCCGGTCCACGTTCGGCGGCCATTCGGCCTAGAAGCAGCGCCCATTCGGCCTCGCCACCGAACTCGTCGCGCCAACTCCACAGCCGTTTGGTGAAGTAATGCAGGCTGTGCTCGTAGGTGAAGCCGATGGCGCCGTGGATGGCATGCCCGAGGCTTGCAACCGTGCCAGCAGCCTCACCACAGCGTAACTTCGCTGCGGCAATCGCGGTGATGCCCATGCCATGCCCGACCGCCTCGGCGGCGAGGTCGGCGGCAGCACTTGCTGCCGCAGTCTGGCTCGCCATGATCGCGAGGTTCTGCTGCACCGCCTGGAACTTGCCGATCGGCTTGCCGAACTGCTTGCGATCCAGGGCATATTGCAGGGTGAGGGCCAGGATATGATCCATCGCCCCCGACATTTGCTGGCAGCGCGCGGCAGCCCCGAGCCTGCGCAGTTGTGCCGCATCAACAATGGTTGCACCCACTGCCGCGCGCGGCACCACGGCGGCGAAGGTCACGTTGTCGCGCGGTTCACGCGCCAGATTGGCGCTCGTCGTCACCGTCCAGCCGCCGGCCGGCACACATGCCACCACCATCCCGTCCGGCCCTTCGGCCAGCACCGCGATCGCGCCGACCGATCTGCCCCACGGAATACGCCTGGCTTGGCCGGTGATCCGCCAGCCATCGCCATCCGGTGTCGCAAACAGGTTATCGCCCGGCAGCACCGGGGCGATCGACATCGTGCCATCAGGGATCGCGAGCCCCGCCTGGGCCAGAAGCCAGCTCGCCATCATGGTCTCAGCCAGCGGCAGTGGCACCGCGGCGCCGCCTGCGGCACGCAGGATCGACAGGGCTTCGGCCGGATCGACCCCATAGCCACCAGCTTCTTCCGGCACCAGCGCGCGCGTCAGCCCGGCATCTTCCACCGCCGCCCAACCGGCCGCCGGCCACGTGCCAGCTTCGGCGGTGGCAAGATCGCGCGGCGCGAAATGGTCGGCAAAGACCCGTGTCGCGGTCTCGCGCAGCATGTCGGTTTCTTCTGGCAACCCAAATCCTCCCGGCGGCAAATTCTTGCCAATGCTAACAGCTTCTTCGCGGCGGGAAAGCGTCTCGACAGATGCACCATCGGCGGGCAGGTTCCCGTCGATGGCAGGTAAGGATTTTTACGATGAGTGACAGCGCCCCAAGACGCGGCGGACGTGCCGGCCGTGCCGGGCGCAGTGCCGGCAAAGGCCCGATTGATCAGAAGCCGTTCCGCCAGCCACGCCGCCGTTTTGCGCCGACCGATATCGTCTCGGCCGACGCGCTGGAGCGCATTCATCAGGCCTCGCTGACCATTCTCGAAGAAATCGGGATGGATTTCCTCGATGCCGAGGCGCGCGACATCTGCGTGAAAGCGGGCGCGACTGTCACCGCCGGCGGGATCCGGGTCCGCTTCGACCGCGCGATGATCGAAGCCGCTATCAAGACCTGCCCGGCGGAATTCACCCTGCATGCCCGCAACCCGGCGCATAATGTCCGCATGGGCGGCGACTGGCTGGCTTTCGCGCAAATGGCCAGCGCGCCGAATTGCTCCGACCTCGACAATGGCCGCCGACCGGGCGCGCATGCCGATTACCAGAACCTGCTGCGGCTGGGCCAAAGCTTCAATATCCTGCATCTGACTGCGGGCTACCCGGTTGAGCCGGTTGATCTGCATGCCTCGACCCGGCATCTCGATTGCCTCGCCGATTTTGTCATGCTGACCGACAAGGCCTTTCACCTTTATTCGCTCGGCACCGCGCGGGTGCGCGATGGGCTGGAAATCACCCGGATCGGGCGTGGCATTACCGAAGCGCAGATGGATGCCGAGCCATCGGTGCTGTCGGTGATCAACTCGTCATCGCCGCTGCGCCTTGATGAGCCGATGTTGCAGGGCATGATCGAGATGGCGCGGCGCAATCAGGTGATTGTGATGACGCCGTTTACCCTGGCCGGCGCCATGGCCCCGGTCACCATCGTCGGCGCGCTTGCCCAGCAGAACGCCGAGGCTTTGGCCGGCATCGCCTTCACCCAGTTCGTCCGCCCCGGCGCGCCGGTGATGTATGGCGGCTTCACCAGCAATGTGGACATGAAATCCGGCGCGCCCGCTTTCGGCACTCCGGAATACATGAAGGCGCAGATGGTTGGCGGGCAGTTGGCGCGGCGCTACGGGATCCCCTACCGCACGTCGAATGTGTGTGCCGCCAACAGCGTTGATGCCCAGGCTGCTTACGAGTCGGTGTTTTCGCTCTGGGGCGCCGCGATGGGCGGCGGCAACCTGATCAAGCACGCGGCAGGCTGGCTTGAAGGTGGGCTGACCTGTTCGTTCGAGAAAACCATCCTCGACATCGATCTGTTGCAAATGGTCGCCGAGTTCCTCGATCCGCTGGTGATCGACGATGACACTCTGGCGCTCGAGGCGGTGCGCGATGTCGGGCCGGGCGGACATTATTTCGGCACGCCCCACACCCAGGCGCGTTACACGAATGCGTTTTATGCGCCGATCTTGTCGGATTGGCGGAACTTCGAGAACTGGGCCGATGCCGGCAGCCCGACCGCGGAGATCAAGGCCAATAAAGTCTGGAAGGACGTGCTGGCCGCCTATGAAACGCCGGCGATTGATCCTGGGGTTGCCGAGGAGTTGGCGGCGTTTGTGGCCAAGCGGAAAGATGAGGGTGGGATGAAGGTGGATTTTTGAGCCGACGACCGCGCTCGACGTCACTATCCAAGACCAGATTTTGCGGTTGCTGCGCGGGCTGGTCGATGATCTCGGGGTGATCGCCGAAACCTGCGATTGGGTGGCGGTGATGTATGCCGGGCCGCTGGATGCCCCGCCATCCGATCGCTTTTACGTGCTGACGGGTCAGCCCCACCGCCGATGTGATCGACAGTCAGAGCGTCAAGAGCGCAGAAAAAGCGGGGCCTGCGTCGACCCGAATGGCTATGATGCAGGCAAGAAAATCAAAGGTAAGAAGCGGCATATCCTTGTCGATACGATAGGGTTGCTGCTGCACGCGGTTGTTCAACCGGCCATATCCAGGACAGGGATGGCGGCGTGCTGGTGATCTCGACGCTGTTTGGGATGTATCCATTCCTGCACAAGCTGTTTGCTGATGGTGGCTACCAGGGGCCACAGTTCGCATCCGCTGTGGCCACGGTAATGCCGCAACTTTCGGTCGAAATCGTCAAGCGATCCGATCAGGCAAAGGGGTTTGTGGTCACCCCGAAAAGATGGGTCGTTGAACGGACGCTGGCCTGGCTGAACCGGTGCCGGAGATTGGCAAAAGATTTCGAGAACCCCGCTCGTGTGGCGGTGGCGTTCATCCGATTGGGATCAAGCCGAATGATGCTGAGAAGGCTCTGTAACCCAATATGAACCTTCCGGACGGACTCTGGAGCGTGATGACCGCTGATAGGCGCGGTCATCACGCTCTAACTCTTTGTTTGATCGCGTGATTCAGACCTTCGTGTGATTCCACCTACGGTCATCACGCTCTAAGCGCTCACGCCCGATGGCAGCGCCTGCACCAACTCGGCCGCCTCGCTCGCATCGCCATGCACTTCCTCGCGGATCACCCGCATGGTGACCTCCATCAGATACTGGGTCAGCGCCGCGTTAAGCTGTTCGAATTCTGGCCATAGCACCTCGGTCACAAAGCCTGGCGGGACGCGCAGCATCACCGTGGTCATGCGCTGGCGGGCGTAGCGATAGGGCTTGAGGCCGTAGCGCCGGGCCAATGCCAGGAACAACCGCCGCGACCATTGATCGCCAAGGCCAAAGCGCATTTCCACCGCCGGATCACTGCGCCCAAGCTCGGCAAGGCGGTCGCGCACCCTTTTGATCGCGGCCTCGGCGGCCAGACGTTCACCGGATGTACCGGCGCCGGCGAACAGCGCCTCGATCTTGCGAAGTTTGTCGCGGAGTTGGGCTTCGTCTGGCATCATGGCGGCGATCCTATGCGCGGGGCGGCCACAGGATAATCAAACTGGTGCGGCGGACATAGGCATCATAGGCGGGATTGCCGCCGAGCCGCTTTTCCAGCAGCGCCGCGCCCATCGGGCCGATGATCGCGTAGGTCAGGATAGCCGGGCCGATAGCGGCAACCAGCGCCCATAGGCCAGTATCCAGCGCCAGCAGGAACAGGCCCCACTGTACCAGGATTTCGCCGAAATAATTCGGGTGGCGGGAATAACGCCACAGGCCGCGATCCATCACCTCGCCGCGATCGCGCCGTGTCGCGCGGAAACGCGACATCTGCTGATCGGCGATGGTTTCGATCACCAGACCGGCGCCGGCGACGAATGCGCCTAACCAGCCGAACAGCCCCAGGCCTGGCGCGGTGCCGGTGATCGCGAACAGCGCCGGCAAGGTGCAGGCCAGCATGGCAAGGCCCTGGTAGATGAACACCACACGCAGGCTGTAGAGCGCGAAATTGCCGCCGCGTGCGGCGACTTCGTCGCGGATTGCGGTGTAGCGCGGGTCTTCGCCGCTATGGTTTCGTCGGCCGATATAAACCCCAAGCCGCAGGCCCCAGGCGGTTGCCAGGATCAGGCAGATCAACGCGCGCGAACCGGGGTCTGGGGTGGAAAGGTAATAAATCCAGGCGATCGCCGCGCAGCCTGGCCCCCACAAAATATCGACGATGCTGGCATCGCGCAGACGCAGGCTGATCGGCCACAGCACCAGCACAAATGCCACCAGCGCGAACCCGGCGGATCGCAGCAGCAGCGGCGCCTGGACAGTCATTACATCGATCATCGCTTCCCCGCTGCCTGATAATCACGTCATATGGGGGCCTGGCACCGGGCCGCCAATATGATTGGCTTGCAATGACCGGCCATTCCTGGCGATGATGGGTTTGTCTGCCAAGGGAAACCCCAAAATTGACGCTGCAACAAGGCGCGATTGACTGCGATATTCACCCGACGGTGCCGTCGGTGCGTGATCTGCTGCCGCATCTGGAGCCTTACTGGCGCGAACATATTCTGCGCCGTGGGCTGGAACGCGATAACTTCGACATTTCCGCCTATCCCTCCGGCTCGCCGCTCACGTCACGGCCAGACTGGCGCGGCACAAATGGCCTCGCGGCCACCAACCTTGCGTCCATCCAGGCCCAGTTGCTCAACCCGTTCCGCCCGTCGGCTGCCATCTGCAACGTGTTGCACGGGGCGCAGATGATGATGAGCGAGGATTTGTCGCTGGCCCTGTGTCGCGGCATCAATAACTGGCTGATCGCCGAGTTTCTTGACCGTGACCCGCGCCTGCGCGCTTCGATCACCGTCCCGATCCATAGTGCCGAGCTGGCCGCTGAGGAAGTTGAGCGCCTCGCCGGCGATAAGCGCTTCGTGCAGGTGTTGCTGCTGGCGATGGCGGAACTGCCGCTCGGGCGGCGGCAGATGTGGCCGCTTTATAAGGTTGCGGAAAAATATGGACTACCGATCGGCATCCATGCCGGATCGAGCTTTCGCCATCCACCGAGTGCTGGTGGCTGGGGTTCGCTCTACCTCGAAGACTACGTGTCGTTCGCACAGGGCTTCGCCGGGGCGCTGAATTCGCTGATCGCCGAAGGTGTGTTCCAGAAATTCCCCGACCTCAAGGTTGTGCTGATCGAGTCGGGCGTGACCTGGATGCCGGCCAGCATGTGGCGGATCGACAAGACCTGGCGCGGGGTGCGCTCCGAAGTGCCGTGGCTGGCGCAATTGCCCACCGAGATTATCCGCGACCGGGTGCGCATGACCTTGCAACCCTTCGACGCGCCGCCCGATATGGCCGCGGTAACGCGGGTGCTGGAGCAGCTTGGGTCCGACGACATGCTGCTGTTTTCGACCGACTATCCGCATTGGCAGTTTGACGGAATGGATGTGCTGCCGGATGGCCTGCCACCGGCGCTGATCCAGAAAATTCTGTTCGACAATCCGCTCGCCACCTATCCACGCCTTGCTGCCCTGAACCCTGTTGGGGAGACCGCCCAATGAACGTTATCGCGCCTGAACGCCGCGCCGATCCGATCGCCCAAAGCCATCTCGGCTTCATCGATTGTGATGTGCATCCTTTCGTAAAATCCGGCGCGGATTTCGATCCGTTCCTGTCCGAACGCTGGCGGGCGCATCGTGTCGCGATCGGTGGAAGATCGCGCCAGGGCCTGGGGCGGGGCACTGCGTATCCGCGCATGTCGCCCGGCAACGGCATGCGGATGGATGCCTGGCCCAAAGGTGGCGGCATGCCGGGGTCGGATCTCGCGCTGATGCAGGAACAACTGCTCGATCTGTTCAATGTCGAATACGGTTTGCTCGCCCCGCTCGTCGGGGGCGCGGCCGGCGAACGCAATGTTGATTTCGCCGCCGCCATGGCGATCGCGGTCAATGAATGGCAGGTGGCGGTGTTCTGCGATCCGGAACCGCGGCTCAAAGGCTCGATCCAGATTACCCTCGAGCACGAAGCTGCCGCGATTGCCGAGATCGAGCGTTGGGCCGGCGACAAGCGCTTTTGTCAGGTCAATATCGCACCGCGCGGCCTCGAACCGCTCGGCCGTCGGCGCTACCGCAAAATCCTTGCCGCCTGTGCGGCCAATGGCTTCCCGATCTCGCTCCATCTCGGCGGCACCAGCGGCCATGCCTCAACCGGTGGTGGCTGGCCGTCTTTTTATCACGAGGAACACCCGTCTTACGTCCAGACCATGCAAACCCTGGTGACGAGCCTGGTCTGCGAAGGTGTGTTCGAGGAAATTCCTGACCTCAAAGTCGTGCTCGTCGAAGGTGGTTTCGCCTGGGTGCCAGCTTTATCCTGGCGGCTTGACCGTAACTGGAAGCGGCTCAAAGCCGAAGCACCAAGCCTTACCAAAGCGCCGTCGGAATATGTCCACCAACATTTCTGGGTCACCACCCAGCCGATCGAGGAGCCCGAGCGGCCCGACGACATGCTGGCGATCCTGGATTGGATCGGGCCGGACCGGATTATGTTTTCGACCGACTACCCGCATTGGGATCAGGACGATCCGCGTTACGCCTTCAAGGTCAAACTTCCGACTGACTGGAACCGGATGATCTTCCGCGACAATGCCCGCGCGCTGTATCGCTTCGACTGATGGCCAAACACGTGGTTGCCCGGGTTGCCGAAATCCCGCCAGGAAGCCGTAAAATCGTCTCGGTGCGCGGCCGCGAAATCGGCATCTTTAACCTTGATGGGGCGTTCTTCGCGCTGTTCAACCGCTGCCCGCATCAAGGGGCGGCGTTGTGTCAGGGGGAAATCGTCAGTCGGCTCGAATCGACCGTCCCGGGTGATTATCGCCTCAGCCGGCCCGGCGAAATGCTGCGCTGCCCCTGGCATTGCTGGGAATTTGACATCCGCACCGGCCAGTCCTGGTGCGAACCCAATTCGGTCCATGCGCGGACGTTTCCGGTCACCACTGAACCTTTAGTTGCCGAAACCGTCGATGTCAGCATCGCCGAGCGCTATGTGGTGGTGACCCTGTAGGGTCATCACGGTCTGGAGCATGATGACCGTAGGTGGAATCACCGAAGGTCTGAATCACGCGACCAAACAAAGAGTTAGAGAGTAATGACCGCGCCTATCGGCGGTCATCACTCTCTAAGCCGCTGCGGCGGAAAACGCCGCAAGGCCGTGTTCGACGGTCTCGCGGTCCAAATCCTTGGTGATGAACACAATCCGGCTGGTGCGCGGATCGCCGTCGGGCCAGGCCGGCAGCAGGTCTGGGGCATGAAACATGTGCTGGATACCGTGTATGGCGACTGGGCGATCCTGGCCGACCAGGTTCAGAATGCCCTTCACCCGCAGTAAACGCTCCCCGCTGGTGCCGATCAACATCTCCAGAAACGTGCCGATGCCCTGCCAATGGAGCGGCTCGGCGAAAGTCAGGCAGAAGCTGTGGATCGATGGATCGTGGCGCGGCGT
Source organism: Asaia bogorensis (assembly GCA_943333505.2). Taxonomy (GTDB): domain Bacteria; phylum Pseudomonadota; class Alphaproteobacteria; order Acetobacterales; family Acetobacteraceae; genus CAITOL01. Next base: position 30,112 of record CALQTN020000013.1, read on the forward strand.
ATCGTCGGCAAAGGCGGCCTCGTTGATCCAGGCGGCGACATCGCGTGGCTTCCCGGCGAGATCGAAGAGACCGCAATCGAGGATTTCAACCGGATCGAGCGCCCCCTTGGTCGCCACCAGCACCGGCACGCCTGGATTGATCTTTGCGATCCGCTGGCGCAGTACGCTGATATCGGCGGCCAGATCAGTCTTGCTCAGCACGATGCGATCCGCCATCGCCACCTGGCGTAACGCTTCCTGATATGCGTCCAGCTGCCCCATCGCATGCACCGCATCGACCACCGTCACGATGCCGTCCAGCCTATAGTGCAGCGCTACCCCGATATCGCCGAGCAGGCTTTGGACGATCGGTGCCGGATCGGCGAGGCCGGTGGTTTCGACCACCACCCGTTGCACCGCGCCGGCTTCAATCCTTGGCAGTAAATCGCGCAACGCCCGCACCAGATCGCCGCGCACCGCACAGCACAGGCAACCCGAGGGCAGCAACGCGGTGTCGTCATCAAGCTTCTCAACCAGGATATGGTCGATCCCGATATCGCCGAATTCGTTGACCAGAACTGCCGTTCCCGCCATTGCCGGATGGCGCAGAATTGCGTTCAGCAACGTGGTCTTGCCGGCGCCGAGAAATCCGGTCAGCACGGTTACCGGGGTCAAATCAGCCATGCTTGTGGCCGTATAGCTGCGCCGGATCGACCAGCGGCACCGCGATTTCCACCATCGCCCCGTCGCGCGCCGCCCGGTAGAAACAATTCCGCCGACCGGTGTGGCACGCCACCCCATCCTGATCGACCAGCAACAAAATCGTGTCGCCATCACAGTCCAGGCGCAAATCCACCAAACGCTGGCGCTGCCCGGAACTCTCGCCCTTGCGCCATAACTGCCCACGGCTGCGGCTGAAGTAACATACCTGCCCGGTCGCCAACGTCTCTGCCACCGATTCCCGGTTCATCCATGCCAGCATCAACACCTCCCCGGTGTCATGCTGCTGCGCCACCGCGGCTACCAAGCCATTTTCGCCAAAACCGATGGCATCAAGTATATCCTGCATCCGACAAGCCCTAAGTTGGAGCGGCACATCCATGGAGACCGCGTTTTCCGCCCGTACCACGGCGGCCCTCGATCACGCCAGCCTGCTCTGCGCGCGCACTGGCGGCAAGCTTACGCCGCTGCGCCGCCAGGTGCTTGGGCTTATTCTTGAAAGCCCGGCACCGGTCGGCGCCTACGATCTGCTCAACCAACTCCGCACCGAACGCGCCGCGTCGGGCCCGCCCACTGTCTACCGCGCCCTCGAATTCCTTCGCGAACAAGGCCTCGTGCACCGCATCGAACGCCTCGCCGCCTTCATCGGATGCGTCGACGCCGAACCCCATGACCATCCCGCCCAGTTCCTGATCTGCCGAACTTGCCACAGGGTCACCGAACTCGATGACCACCACCTCGCCCATGCCCTCACCGATGCGGCCCGGAAACTCGGGTTCACCGTATCGGGGGCCACGATCGAGGCTGAAGGGTTGTGCGCGGCGTGTGCGGCGGGAAGTAAGTAAGTCGAGGGGCGCTGCCCCCTCGACCCCCGCCGGGGCCGGGGGCAGAGCCCCCGTTGCTTGCCTTCCTTCCTACCCCACAAACCCGCGCAAAACGCTCAGGCCATGATCGAGGTCCGCGATCAGGTCGACCGGGTCTTCGAGGCCGATATGGAGGCGCATGACCGGGCCGCCGAAGTCGCCGGAGTTGGCGGATCGGGTGAGGAAGCCGGTTGTGGGCAGGACGAGGCTTTCGTAGCCGCCCCAGGAGGCGCCGATGCCGAACAGGTCGAGGGAGTTGATCATGGCGTCCATCGCGCCTTGGGTGACGCCTTGTTGCAGGACGATGCCGAAGAGCGAGCAGGCGCCGGTGAAGTCGCGTTTCCAGAATTCATGACCGGGGGAGCCGGGGAGGGCGGGGTGGAGGACCTTTTTGACGTCTTGTTGGCGCGACAGCCACGCGGCGACTTCGATGGCGGATTTCTCCTGACGGTCCATGCGGACGGCCATGGTGCGGACGCCGCGCAGTGCGAGCCAGCAATCATCGGGGCTGGCGAATTGGCCCAGGGCCATCGACGTGCCGCGGACCAGTTCCCAGTCTTCATCGGAGTTGGTGGTGATGCCGCCGAGGATGACGTCGGAGTGGCCGGCGACGTATTTGGTTAGGGCCTGGATGGAGACATCGATACCGTGTTTGAAGGGCTGGAAGTGATGGATGCCCCAGGTGTTGTCCATCAGGACTTTGGCGCCTTTGGATTTGGCGACAGCGGCGAGCGACGGCGCATCCTGGACTTCGAAGGTGTGGCTGCCGGGGCTTTCGAGGAACAGAACTTTTGTGTTGGGCTTGAATAGGTTAGCGAGGTCGGCGGGCGTGATCATCGGGTCATAGAAGGTGGTTTCGACGCCGAATTTGGCCAGCACATTGCCGCAGAAATTGCGGCTCGGGCCGTAGACGCTGTCGGGCATCAGCAAATGGTCGCCGGTTTTGAGGTAGGCGAGCAGCGGTGTGGTGACGGCTGATAGTCCGGAGGAGACGATCTGGCAGCGTGTGCCGCCTTCGACCTCGGCGACGATGTCTTCGAGCGGCCAATGGGTGGGGGTGCCGCCGACGCCATAGGTCAGGGCGCGTTCGAAGCGGTTGCTGGGTGCGCGGCGGGTGGCGACGTCGGGGACCAGCAGGGTTGATCCGCGGTGGACGGGCGGGTTGACGAAGCCGTGGCTATGGGTGGCGGCGCGGCCGGCGTGCGACAGGCGGGTGAAGTAGCTGTGTTTTGCGCGGCTGGCGTCTTGGTTGTCGGTCATCTTGGGTTTCCTGTTGGGGCTAGGCGCGGGCGATAAGTTCGTCGATCGCGGGGAAGATATCGCCTTGATCGGTTTGCTGCACGAACTGGGTTAGCGGGGTTTCGACTGTGTCTGACAGATGAGGGGTCACACGCCGGGCTTGCGGGGGGGGGGGGCGTTCCAGGGCGACGGACATATCGCGATAACCTTGTGGGCCTTACCTGCGCAAAAACTAGCTGTTTGGCGCAACGCCGACAAGCAAAGCCTCGGGGCGTTTGATCTCGATTTCGACGAACGCGAGCGGATGGTCGGACGCATTCATCACATCGTGCTCGGTGCCGGCGACGCGGTTATAGGTCTGCCCGGCGGTGAGTTTGGTGTCGATGATGTCGGTGCCGTTATGGACGCGCAGCGTGCCGTCGGTCAGCAGGATCACGAAATAGGGCCAGGCATGGGAGTGCCAGCCAGTGACCGCGCCGGGTTCGAAGTCCCAGCGGGTGATGCGGACATCGTCGTCGTCGCGCTGGGTGGTCGGGATGGCGGGGATGGTGCAGACGAAGGCCATGGGCAATCCTCCAGGCGTCGCTAACCGGCGGAGGCCAGGGTGGCGGACGGTGCGAGGATATCATCTTCCCGCTTTTGTCGCCCGGCGGCGAGGGCTGTGATCGCAGAGACGATGGCGACGTTGAGCATGGCGCGCAGCATTGACATCACCGGATCGACGACGATCAGGATTGGCAGAGCGAGCTCAAACGACATTGCGAACGGGCGCAGCACGGGGGCAAGCGGCGCCAGGCCGACAGCGCCTGACAGCCCAATGGTGCCGAACGAGGCGACCACCGCAATGGCGCTGCGTCACCCGGTCAGGCGGCGTCGTGAAAGATGACCCCCAGCGTGTGGCGATGGCCGCTGCGCACCACGCTGACGCCGTGGCGCAGATTGACCCGGTATATCCCGCGCGTGCCCTGGACCGGGCGCTGATTGACTGCGAACACCACAGCGTCGCCCTGGCGGAGTGGCACCACGGCGACGCGCGACTGCATGCGGGGGCGTTGTTCGGTGAGGACGAACTCGCCGCCTTCGAAATCATCGCCGGGCGCGTTGAGCAGGATCGCGACCTGAAGCGGAAAGACGTGCGGGCCATACAGGTCCTGGTGCAGGCAGTTATAGTCGCCAGAACCATATTTCAGCAGTAAGGGGGTTGGTTTGGTCTGGCCGTCTGCGTGGCAGCGCGCAAGAAATTCGGCATGGCTGGCGGGAAAGCGCGGCGCCATGCCCATCGTGGCGTACCAACGATTGGCGATCGGGGCGAGGGTGGGATAAAGCGATTGGCGCAAATTCGCAACGATCGATGGCAGCGGATTGGCGAAATAACGATACTCGCCGCGACCGAAGCCATGGCGGGCCATGACAACCTGGCTGCGGAACAGATCCGGCGCGTCATAAAACCCGACCAGGGTGGCGCATTGGTCAGGGGCTAATAGCCCGGGCAGCACCGCCCAGCCTTGGGTGTCTAGATCTGTTTGCATCCCGGCATTGTCGGGGCCGGGTGCATCCTGCGCCATCCGATGCTTGCGCCGGTTCAGGTGGCGCCCGCTCAGGTGGCAATCGGGGTATCTGGGCGGCCGCCCCATTCGGTCCATGATCCATCGTAAACCGCGCCCATCGGCAACCCGGCCTGCACCATCGCCAGCGTCAGGATGGTGGCGGTGACGCCGCTGCCGCAACTGGTCACCACCGGACGGCTGCCATTGACCCCGGCTGCTGCAAGCCTTGCGCGCAACGCATCGGGTGGCAGCATGGTCTGATCGGGCGCGAGCAATTCGGTGTAGGGTAAATTTGCGCTGCCGGGGATGTGACCCGACCGCATGCCGGCGCGCGGTTCTGGTACCTTGCCAGTGAAGCGCCCGGCGGCGCGTGCGTCGAGCACCAGTTCCTGCCGGCTGCCGACATTTGCCAGCATGTCACCAATGCCGCGCACCCGGGTCGGCCGCCAGTCCGTGCGGAACGTGGCCGGGGTTGCCTCCGATGGCTCCCCGGTTACAATTTTCTGGCCATCGGCGCGCCATTTCGGCAGTCCGCCATCGAGCACGGCGGCGCGGTCATGGCCGAACAACCCCATCATCCACCAGCCGCGGGCGGCGGAGGCGAGGCCCTTCTGGTCGTAGAAAATGACCGTGGTGGTGTTGCCGACGCCCAGCGCGGATAGTTTGCGGGCGAAGCGGCCGGCGGTGGGGACCATGTGCGGCAGGTCGGTGTCGGCATCGGCAATATCGTCGATGTCGAAGAACTGTGCGCCGGGAATATGACCGAGACGGAATTCGGTGAGCCCGTCTTTACCCTCATTCGGGAGGTATTTGGTGGCATCAAAGATCACCAGATCGGTATCTTCTGCATGTTCGGCGAGCCAGGCGGTTGAGACCAGTGATTGCACTGCGGCGTTTCCTTTTATCGTTCAGCCGAGCGTGATTGTGATCCGCCGGTTCTGTTTGCCCTTGTTTTCGATCTTGCCGACCACGAGCCGGCCAATCAAGCCGGTGCTCGCAACATGGGTGCCACCGCAGGGTTGCAGATCGACGGGAACCTCGCCGGCGCCAATCCGCACCAGCCGGACCAGGCCCGTGCCACGGGGCGGCTTAACCGACAGGGTGCGCACCAGTTCGGGGTTGGTATCGAGGACTGAGCTATCGACCCAGCTGGCGGATATGGGATGATCGGCGGCGACCAGCGCGTTCAGCCCGGCCTCGATCTCGTCTTTCGGCGGTGGGGCGGACAGGTCAAAGTCCAAACGTGATTTTTCGACCCCGATTGACCCGCCGGTGACCGATGCGCCGGGTAGGACCACGCAGAGCAGATGCAGCGCGGTGTGCATCCGCATCAGGGTTTCCCGGCGCGCCCAGTCGAGCCGGAGGGTGACATTGGCCCCGACTGGCGGCAACGCGGCGTCCGGCGCCGGGACGTGGAGTATCGCCTCAGCCTCGCCCTTGATGGTGTCGCTAACCGGGCAGGCGCCGCCATCCCAAACGATGTCACCCAGGTCGCCGGGTTGGCCGCCGGAGCGGGCGTAGAAAATGGTGCGGTCGAGCACGATGCCGGTTGCATCGCTGGCGATGACCGTGGCGGTGGTTTCGCGCAACGCGGTCTGGTCAAGAAACAAGCGCTCGGTCATGCATCCTCCGGTGGGTTGGATGGACGATAGAGTGCCGCGCCGCCCTTGCCCAGGGTCAGACTTTCTTGAGAAACTCGGTCTTCAGCACCAGCCCCTTGATCTTGTCGGCGTTGCATTCGATCAGGCCGGGATCGTCGGTCAGGCGGATGTTCTTGATCACAGTGCCGCGCTTCAGGGTGGCGGAGGTGCCTTTGACCTTGAGGTCCTTGATGACCTGGACCTGGTCGCCGTTCGCGAGCTTTGCGCCGTTGCTGTCGCGGGTATCAACGTCCATGTTCTCGCTCATGCGGTGCGGCTTTCGGCGATCAGTTTGCGCAGTGCCGCGGCGGCGGCGGCGCCTTTGACGGCATCGCGCCAATAGGCTTCAGCGACACGCTGATGGGCGGTGATGGCTTCATCGGCGGCGGTGATCATGGCAACGCCTGGGGCGGCCGACGGGGAGGTATCGGCCGGGAAAGCGTTGACGAACAAGGTGGCGCGGTCGCGGGCCCGCATGATGGTGAAGGCGCCGGTCGGCTCGGCGATCGGCAGCAGGCCGAACTGCAATCCCATCGGTTCGGCCTCCATCATCTTGGCGATGTGTTCGACCTCGGTGGCGGCAACCTCGCGGCACATGCGGCGGGTGCGTTCGGTCAGCACCATACCGGGGGCGATGCCGACTTCGAGGAAGCGGCGTAGCCGGGTTGCTGGGATCATCGCGATGATGCTGGGGCGGCGGATCGCATACATGCGTTTGCGAGCTGCCAGAATGCCGAGCACCTGTTCGGCCGCCGCACGGGCGGCCAGTCGGTCGGCGCCGGCAACGTCGGAGGCTTCCTCAAACGCGGCGGTCAGTGCTTCGTCATAGGCGTTGGTGCTGGTGATGTAGGTTAGCAGGCCCTCGACGGTCAGGATCTGATCGGCGGTTTCTTCTGCCTGTCGGGTGCGCTCGAACAGCGCCACCGGGCGATTATAATATTCGACGCCGATCCCGAGCAGAGACAGCGGTGAAATTTTGAGCAGTTCTGCGAGGCGCTGAATCGTGTCGAGCTTGATCACCTCCCCTTTCTCATAGCGATACAGCGCTGCCCGGGAAACGCCCAGTCGGGCGGCGATTTCTTCGGCGCGAAGGCCGGATTCGAGGCGGTAGGCCCGCAATTGCTGGCCGATTTCGGTGAAGCGCATCTCTGATCCCTTTGCGGCTTGGCCGGCCGAGACGCTGTCACGGTCGCGTTAACAATGTCTAAGTATTAAATCACACTGCCGGGATGTTGGGAATGGATGTTGTTTTCGTGCATGTGTTAAAAAATCACAAATATGTTCACGTTTTTTTTACGGTGCGGGTTTGCATTGGGTTAAGCGGTTGCTGCCCGGCCTTCGGGGAGAAGGCCGGGCAGAGGGGCACCTACTCCGCTAAATTCGCCATCAACTCGATGGCTTGCACCAGTGCCGAATGGTCCTGCTCGCCGCCGCCATGGGCTGATACGATTGAAAACATCTGTTGGGCGATGGCAGTATTGGGCAGCGCCATGCCCATTTCCTTGGCCGATGACAGCGCGAGGTTGAGGTCCTTCTGATGCAGCCGCACCCGGAAGCCGGGGTTGAAGGTGCGGTTGATCATGCGCTCGGCATGCACTTCGAGGATGCGTGACGATGCGAAGCCGCCCATCAGCGCCTGGCGCACCTTGGCGGGATCGGCGCCGGCCTTGCGGGCGAAGGTCAGCGCCTCGGACACTGCCTGGATGTTGAGGGCGACGATGATCTGGTTGCAGACCTTGCAGGTTTGTCCCGCGCCGTTGTCGCTGCCGACATGGGTGATATTTTTGCCCATGATTTCGAATAACGGCCGCGCGCGTTCGAACGCATCGTCCGGGCCGCCGACCATGATGGTGAGGGTGGCTTGCTTGGCACCAACTTCGCCGCCGGAAACCGGGGCGTCGAGATAGTCGCAGCCGAGCTTGTTAATGCGGGCCGCGAAGTCTTTCGTCGAAATCGGTGAAATCGACGACATGTCGATCACCAGTTTGCCCTGCGACAAGCCTTCAGCGACGCCGTGTGCGCCGAACAGGACGTGTTCGACATCGGGGGTGTCGGGGACCATCAGAATGATGATGTCGCTGCGCTCGGCGACGGCCGCGGCGTCGGCCACTACCTCGGCGGCGGCGCGCATGTCCTGGGTCAGGCTGTGGCGTTCCGGCACCACCACGTCGTGGCCGGCGGCGCGAAGATTGAGGGCCATGGGGCGGCCCATGATGCCGAGGCCGATAAATCCGATTTTCATAACGGTAAGTCCTTTCGTGGGAAACTGGCGATCAGACGCCGAAACGCGCGCGCCAGGCAAGGCCGGCGACGGTGTCACCGGCGGGGCGATATTCGCAGCCGACCCAGCCGGTATAGCCGAGTTCGTCGATGCGACGGAAAACATAGTCCCAGCCGATTTCGCCGGTGCCGGGTTCGTTGCGCAATGGCACGTCGGCGATCTGCATATGGGCGACGACCGGCAGCAACTTCTCGAGCCGCTTGGTGATGTCGCCCTCTGTAGTCTGGCAGTGATAAACGTCAAACTGCAACCCGATGCGGTCCACCCCGATGGCATCCACGATCGCCGCTCCCTGGGCCAAGGTGTTGAGGTGATAGCCCGGCATGTCGCGATGATTAATCGGCTCGATCGCCAGCCGTACGCCGGCCGCTTTGGCGTGTTCCCCGGCCCAGGCGAGGTTGGCGGCGAACAAAGCGGCCGCAGTGACCGGTGATGTGCCGGCGGGCGGAATGCCGGCCATGCAGTGGATCAGCGGACAGCCGAGTGTGGTGGCATAATCAAGTGCGATCTTGACGTTGTCGCGGAATTCCTGTGCGCGGCCAGGGAGGGATGCGAGGCCGCGTTCACCCGCCGCCCAATCGCCCGGCGGCATGTTGAACAGCACCTGTTGCAGGCCGGCGGCATCGAGGCGCGCGCGTAAAACGGCGGCGGGGAATTCATAGGGGAACAGGAATTCCACGGCCTTGAACCCGGCCTTGGCTGCCGCGTCGAAGCGGTCGAGGAACGGCACTTCGTTAAACATCATCGACAGATTGGCGGCCAGACGTGGCATGGCGGTTTTACTCCCGTGGGCGGCCACCTTACTGCGATGCCGGGACGGTGGACAATCCGGTGGTGTGGACTAGGTTCACCGCCAATTTTGGGGGCAGGTACATGCTGGCCGAGCGGGTGTTAATGGGGTTGCTGCTGGGCGGGGTGGCCGTTGGCTGCATGCTGGTGCTGTACCCGTTCTTTTCGGCGATCCTATGGGCATCGATCCTGGCTTTCAGCACCTGGCCGGTGTTCACCAGCCTGCGCACGCGGATCGGGCGGGCCGGAGCGGCGGCGCTGATGGTCCTGACCACCGCAGTGGTGGTCCTGCTGCCCTTGGCGCTGGTGGTGCCAAGCGGCGGGCACGACGTGGGCGAAATCCAGGCGATCCTGCAGTCAGCGATTGCCGGCGGGTTGCCGCCCGCGCCAGGCTGGATCGCCAACATCCCGGTGATCGGCGCCACGCTGCATGATCTGTGGGCAAGCTGGGCGCATGATTTTTCGGTGATGGTGGCATTTTTCCGACCCTATTTCGGCATTGCCGCCGAGTTCGGATTGCGGCTGTTGCTCGGGTTGGCGAATGGCGTGCTCGAATTCCTGCTCGCGCTGGTGGTGGCGTTCTTTATCTATGGGTCGGGCGACACGATTGCCGCCAAATTGCAAACCCTGCTGCGGCGGATCGCCGGGGAGCGCGCGGACCGCCTGATCACGGTGACCGGGGCGACCGTGCGCGGGGTCGTCTACGGCATCCTCGGGACCGCGGTGGTGCAAGGGTTGCTGACCGTGTTCGGGCTGTGGATGGCAGGTGTGCCCCGGCCGCTGATGCTTGGCGTTATCGGTGGCGGGTTGTCGGTGTTACCAATCGGCGCGCCGTTCATCTGGATCCCGGCGTCGCTGTGGCTGCTGGCGTCAGGCAACACGGTCGCTGGGGTGTTTCTGGGGCTGTGGGGCGGGATTGTGATCAGTGGGGCGGATTCGCTGATCCGGCCCTATTTTATCGCGCGTGGTGCGCAGTTGCCATTTCTGCTGACCATGTTGGGGGTGCTGGGCGGCGCACTGGCCTTCGGATTGCTGGGAATTTTCGTCGGGCCGGTGTTGCTGGGGGTGGGCTACACGCTGGTCAATGAGTGGCCGGTGAAGGATGCCGGGAACAAAAGGTAAGCTACTCGCCCGAAATATCCCGTCGCCGCCGATCGAGTTCTTCCGAGTACCGCCGCAGCGCATATTGTTCCGTCAATAACCCGATCACCCGCCTTGTTTCTGGCCCATCGACCACCACCAGCGCGTCGGCCTCGGCGGTTTCGAACAGTTCGACCGCGTCCTTGATGGTCATTTGCGGCAGCAGCCAGTGATCCTGGTGGTGCAGGATATCCATCAGGGTCTTGGCCCGGCTGTCCGGCGCATGGGCATCGGGGATTTGTACCATGCCGAGATAGGTTCGGTTTTCGTCGAGGGCGACCGCGCGGCTCGCAGCGCCCAGCGGCACATCGCGGCGGAAGGTGGCGATCGAGGTATCGCCGCGCACGGTGCGGAATTCGCGGCGCATCATACGGGCGACGGTCAGGCTGCGCACCCAGCCGATGTCGACGGCGCTGCGGATCGCTTCGCCGCGCAAGTGGAAGCGCCAGGTTGCAAAGCTGTAGCCGAAGGTGCGCCGCACCGTGAGTGCGGACAGCACCGCGGCGGCAACGACCGCCACGGTCAGCGGCAGGCTGCCGGTGGCTTCGAGGGTGAGGAAGGCCATCGTCAGCGGCCCGCCGACCACGGCGACAGCAAGCGCGCTCATGCCGACCAGCGCGCAGACCACGGTCGGGATGGCGGGCACGATGGTGAACATGGCGATTGCGGCGGCGAATAATTTACCGCATAGCGCGCCGAGAAACAGAGACGCAAAGAACAGCCCGCCGCGAAACCCCGATCCGAGCGAAATTGCCGAGGCGACTGATTTCAGCAGGATCAGGATCGCGATATGGCCAAGCGTATAGGGCGCATCGAGGCTGACCTGCAGGGCCGCGTGCCCCGACGACAGCACTTGCGGGGAAATCAGCGCCATCACGCCGACCGCAAGCCCGCCAACGCCGGGGCGCAGCCAGGTCGGCATTTTGGATTTGTGGAATAATTCCTCGGTGATCGTCACCCCGCGCATGATCAGGATGCCCCCGAAGGCGCAGGCAATCCCAAGGATCAGGATTGGCGCGTAGGCAGTGGCCTCGATCGCGCCGGGCACCCGGATATCGAGCACGTATTCTTCCGGGATGATCGCGCGTACCACGGCAACGGCGGAGATTGCCGCGACGACCACCGGGGCCAGCGTCGCCAGGGAATAGGTGCCGATCACCAATTCGAACGCATAGAATGCGCCGGTTAGCGGCGCATTGAAGGCGGCAGCAATCGCGCCCGCCGCACCGCAGCCGACCAGCAGGCGGAGATCGTTGCGCCGCACCCTGAACAGGCGCCCGAAGCGCGATGCGAGGGCCGCACCGATCTGGGTGTAACCAGCTTCAAGCCCGACCGATGCACCGACCGAGTTGGACAGCATGGTTTGCGCGACCACGACCAGACTGTCGTTGAGCGACATCCGACCGCCATAAAGGGCGTTGGCCTCAATCGGATCGACCGCGCGGCGCGGCCAGTAGCGGATAACCGCGAGTGCCAGCAGCCCGACCGCGATGCCGCCCAGGCTTGGCACCAGAATGGCGCGCAGCGGTTCAATTTCGGCCTGGCCGGACAGGCGTTCATGGGGGCCGAGCACGAACAACAGCCGATGCGCCCAATGGGTGGTCAACGTCATGGCGACGACGCAAAAGCCGGCGGTGACGCCGACGAAGGCCGCGAGCACCGATAGCCAGATTTCGTCGGTGCGCACCAGCGCGCGCAGCATTTGCGGCAAGTGGCCCAGCGTGGCGATGAAGGTGCGGCGCGGACGGAGCGGCGCTTCAGCGTCTGGCGCGCGCGGTTTCCCGCCCAGGCGCCCGACCCAGCGGGGCAGCATGGGGGCTAGTTTAGAACCGAGCCGGTCCAATATCCCGGCACTGCGCAGCGCCACCATAAATATCCGTTCGTCACCAACGTCGCCCGGCCAAAATGCTGGACGCATCAGGGGACTTACGCGGTATTCCTCAATGATGGCTGAATTGCGAGCAAAAAAGCCGTGCCGCAGCGATGCTGCTTGCGCAAGGCTGCTACATTCCGCGATCGGCCCTGGTCGCATCGAGATCGTCGGCGACGAAGCTGCGCACCAGGGTCACCAGATCCTCGTTCGGGGCAAAGCCCAGGGCGCGCGCGCGGGTGGCGGTGAAACCGGCCGGCCAACCGCCGACGATGGCGGCGATGGCGGGATCGGGCCGCCGCTGGATCAGCGCGGAGGCCCCTTGGCGGACCTGATCGAGTGCCGCGATGACGGCACCCACGGTCACGCTGATGCCAGGCGGATTGAGGCTGCGGTCGAGGCCAAGCGGCACGGTGTCCATGGTTGCGGCCTGCATCAGCCATCCCAGCGCGCTGCGTGGGCTGGAGACCCAGAAGGTGAAATCATCCGGCACCGGCAGATCGGTTGCGAGGCCGAGCAGCGGTTCACGGACAATCGATGAAAAGAAACTCGACGCCGCCTTGTTGGGGCGGCCGGGGCGCACGATGATGGTTGGCAGACGCAGGCAGACAGCATCCATGAAGCCGCGCCGCGTGGCATCGATCAGGAACAACTCGGCGGCGGCTTTCTGCGCGCCATAGGAATTGGCCGGGACCTGGCGGGCATCATCTTCCAGCAGCGCGCCTTGACCGCCGGAGAAACTGGCGACGGACGAGGTGAACACAACCCTTGGCGGTGCTGCCAGCGCGCGGCAGGCATCGATCACCGCGTCGGTGCCACGCATATTGACCCGGCGGCCGAGGTCGTAATCGGCTTCAGCGGCGGCACTGACCACGGCGGCGAGGTGAAAGACCACATCGGTGCCGGGTGGGATGGCGGCGGCGGGAAGCTCGGCGATGTCGCCCGCTAAGCAATGAACCGCAAAGGATGCCTTGGGAGCGGGCGGTGGGGCGATATCGAACAAGGTCAGGGCGGCGATCGGCTTGCCGCCGAGATGGCCATCGGCCGCGAGGCGGATTGCCAGCCGCTGGCCAAGAAATCCGCCGCCGCCGAGAATTGAAATCTTCATCACCGCTCCTCCTGGATATGCCCACCGCAAAGCATAGCCTGAGCCGGCTGGAAAGGGGCAGCCTTGCGAGCGGGCGCGCAGCCATTCACTGTGGCGGTATGCGCGCATCAAATGGCTTCGATCTGTTCGTCAACCCAGGCTTCGGCACGCCCGGCACGGTTGTGTTGCCGGAAGCGGGATTTCGCCGCGCCAACAGCGAAATTCGCAGTTGGCCGGGCTATGCGGTGACCCCGTTGCGCGATCTGGCGGAGCTGGCCGCGCAATACGGCATCGGCTGCCTGCGGATGAAGGACGAGGCATCACGGTTTGGTCTGGGCAGTTTCAAGTCGCTCGGTGGCGCTTATGCGGTGGGAGTGGCGGTGGCGGATGCACTGGCGCGCGCCGGGATCGCGGCCAATGCGACGATGACGGAGCTTGAAGCCGGGCGCTGGGCCGCGACGACTGCCGCAATCACGGTGACGTGCGCCACCGATGGCAATCATGGCCGTTCGGTCGCCTGGGGCGCGCAGCGATTTGGCGCGAAATGCGTGATTTTCGTCCATGAGGGCGTGAGCCGGGGTCGCATCGACGCCATCGCGGCCTATGGTGCTGAAATCCGGGTGGTGGCGGGCAACTACGATGACTCGGTACGCGAAGCCGCTTCCGTCGCCGCCGCGTCGGGCTGGTTGGTGATCTCGGACACATCATGGGACGGCTACAGCGAAACCCCGCGCCAGGTGATGCAAGGCTATCGGGTGATGGTGGATGAGGCGCTGGCCGGTTGGACCGGCGCACCGCCGACCCATGTGTTCATCCAGGGCGGGGTTGGCGGGGTGGCGGCGGCGGTATCGGTGCATCTGCGGGCCCACTGCCAGCCATTGCCGAAGCTGGTGGTGGTGGAGCCGGAAGCGGCCGCGTGCCTGTTGGCGAGCGCTCGGGCGGGCCAGCCAGTGGTGGTGCCGGGTGACCTCGATACGTTGATGGCCGGGCTTGCCTGTGGCGAGCCAAGCCCGCTGGCATGGGCCGAACTGGGACGGGCGGGCTTTGCGTTCATGGCCATTCCCGATGCGGCCGCGGTGGCGGCGATGCGGACCTTGGCGGGGCTGGGGATCGTTGCTGGCGAATCGGGCGTGGCCGGGTTGGCGGGTTTGGCGCTGGTGGCGGCCGATCCCGCGGGGCGGGCTGAACTCGGGCTGTCGTCGGATAGTCGCGTGCTGGTGTTTAGCACCGAGGGGGCGACCGACCCTGCGCTATATGCCCGATTAATAGCGTGATACCTCGATTATTGATGAAATGTCTGATCGCTTCGGCGATTTTTTGCGGACAAGCGGAGGCTGCGATGTTGTGTGTCGAGAATGCCGATCTGGTGACCATCCGCGATGCGCTGGCGGGCGGAAAAATAACCTCGGCGGCGCTGGTTGAAGCTTATCTCGCGCGGATTGCCGCCTATGACGCGGCGGGACCGATGCTGAATTCGGTGCGCGAAATCAACCCGGATGCGCTGGCGATTGCCGGTAAGATCGATGCGGCCAAGCGCAAAGAGCGCCGCCCGTTGGAGGGCGTGCCGATCCTGCTCAAGGATAATATCGCCACCGGCGACAAGCAGCACACCACAGCGGGATCGCTGGCGCTGGAGGGCGCGCGGGCGCAGCGCGATGCGACGGTCACGAAATTATTGCGTGAAGCCGGGGCGGTGATCCTCGGCAAGGCCAATCTGACCGAGTTCGCCAATATTCTCGCGGTCGGCATGCCGTCGGGCTATTCGTCGCTGGGCGGGCAGGCGCGCAACCCGTATGCGCCGGCCGTTGACGCCCGTGGCACGCCAATTGTGGCGACCGGTGGATCTTCCGCCGGATCGGGCGTGGCGGTGGCAGCAGGGCTGGCGGCGGCGGCGATCGGGACGGAAACCTCGGGGTCCTTGCTGTCACCGGCCAATCAGAACGGGGTGGTGACAGTGAAGCCCACGGTGGGCCTTATCAGCCGCGCCGGGATTATTCCGATTGCGGCGAGCCAGGACACCGCCGGGCCGATGACCCGCACGGTGCGCGATGCGGCGGTGCTGCTGAACGTGCTGGCAGTGCCCGATCCGGCCGATCCGGCGACGGCCAAAATGAAGCGGCCCAAGGATTATACCGACGGGTTGAGCAAAGACGGGCTGCGCGGCATGCGCATTGGCGTGCCGTCTGATCCGTCCGATCCGGGCAATGATGTCTATTACGGCCCGCTCGGGCTGCGCGCGCGGCAGGTGATGGCGCGGGCGATCACCGCGCTCGAAGATGGCGGGGCGACGATTATCCGCGCCAATATCCCGACCGCCGGCTGGATCGGCGGGCCTGGCACCGATATGGCGGTGCTGAACCGCAATCCGGAAAGCCCGGCGGTGAACATGGTGTCGCGGTTGTCGATCGTGTTTGTCTATGAACTCAAGCACGACATGAATATGTATCTGCGTGACTGGGCGCGTGACACCAAAATGAAAACCTTTGAGGATATCATCGCTTTCAACCAGGCCCATGCCGACCGGGCGTTGCGCTTTGGCCAGGATATTTTCCTCGCTGCATCGGCCACCAAGGGTGACCTTTCGGAGCCGGAATATAAGGCCGCGCGCCGTAACGATCTGCTGTCGTCGCGTAAGAACGGGCTCGATCCCTATATGGCTGCCCACAAGCTCGACGCGGTGCTGTTTCCAGGGACGGCTGGCGCCGGCATTGCGGCCAAGGCCGGTTACCCGAGCGTGCTGGTGCCGGCGGGGATGGTGTCCGGGGTTGGTAGCGTGGAAACACCGGATTATCCGTTGGGCGCCACTTTCGCTGGGCGAGCTTGGTCGGAGGCGAAGTTGCTGCGGATCGCCTATGCGTTCGAGCAGGCGACTTTGGCGCGGCTGATGCCGCCGAACCTGCCGGCGCTGTCTGCCTGCGAACCGGCGCTGTGATCACGGTCTATGGCTACACCGCATCAGGCAATTGCTGGAAGGTCGCGCAAATCCTGCGCTCGACTGGTTGTGATTTCGCCTGGGTGGAGGTTGATTCCAACGCCGGCGGCACCCGAACGCCAGAATTCCTCGCGATGAACCCGAACGCCAAAATCCCGATCGTGGTGCTTGATGACGGGCAGGTGATAACCGAGTCGGGCGCGATCCTGTGTCACTTCGCCGAGGGTACTGCTTGGCTGCCGCCGCCGGGGCTGGCGCGGACCCGGGTGATGGAATGGTTGTTCTTCGAGCAGTACAGCCACGAACCCTATATTGCCGTTGCCCGCAACATCATTGCCTACCAGAAGCAGAAAGCGGCCCATGCGGACCGCCTCGCGCAATGCTGGCAGCGTGGAGCGGCGGCACTGGATGTGATGGAAACGCGCCTGTCGCGGCATCAATGGCTGACCGATAACGGCCCGACCATCGCCGATCTCGCGCTGTTCGGCTACACCCATGTCGCCGGGGAAGGTGAGTTCGATTTGTCGCGTTGGCCGGGCATTGTGGACTGGATTGCCCGGCTTTCGGCGCTTCCCGGTATTGTACCGATGCAAGGACCCCCAGCATGACCCTCCCGACCAGCATGACCCATATCACCACGACCGGCCCGGGCGGCCCGGAGGTGCTGGTGACCACAACCGGCGCGGTGCCGACGCCGCGTGCTGACGAGGTGCTGATCCGGGTGGCCGCCGCCGGGGTCAACCGCCCCGACGTTGCGCAGCGCGTGGGCGCGTATCCGCCGCCGCCCGGTGCCAGCCCGATCATCGGGCTTGAGGTCGCCGGCGAGGTTGTCGCGATGGGTGCTGATGTCACCGCCTACAAGATCGGTGACAAGGTCTGTGCGCTGACCAATGGCGGCGGGTATGCGCAATATTGTGCGGCCCCTGCTGCCCAGACCCTGCCATGGCCCAAGGGCTACGACGCGCTGCGCGCTGGCGCGGTGCCGGAAACCTATTTCACCGTCTGGGCCAATCTGTTCATGATGGGGCGGCTGGCGGTAGGCGAGTCCGTGCTTATCCATGGCGGCACATCGGGCATCGGTGTTACCGCGATCCAGCTGGCCGCGGTCCTGGGATCGACCGCCTATGCAACTGCCGGATCGGACGACAAGGTTGCCGCCTGCATCCGGCTGGGTGCGAAGGCGGCAATCAATTACCGGAGCGATGATTTCGGTGACGAGATCAAGCGCCTGACCGATGGGCGTGGCGTTGACGTGGTGCTCGACATGGTTGGCGCGACCTATTTCCAGCGCAACATTCGCGCGCTCGCGATCGATGGGCGGCTGGTGCAGATCGCCTTCCTGCAAGGCGCGAAAGTGGCGGAATTCGATCTGACCCCGGTCATGACCCGGCGCCTGACCATCACCGGCAGCACGATGCGCCCGCGCAGCACCGCCCAGAAGGGCGAGATCGCGGCGCAGTTGCGGGATAAGGTCTGGCCGCTGCTTGAGGCGGGGAAGGCGGGGCCGGAAATCTACAAGGTGTTTCCGCTGGCCGAAGCCGCCGCCGCCCATGCGCTGATGGAAAGCTCCGCCCATATCGGCAAGATCATGCTGTCGGTGGAATGAAGACACTGCCGCCCATCGGGCTTGCGCAACTCGCGGGCTCGGTGGTGCTGCTGGCGAGTGCGTGGCCAATCACCAAAAGCGCGGTGATGGCGGGTGCCTCGCCGATCTGGTTTGCTTTGGGGCGGGTGGGGTTTTCGGCGCTCGCGGCGTTTGTGCTGCTCGGGTTGCTCGGGCGCTTGCGACTTCCAGGCAGGCAAGACCTGCCAGCGCTGATGGCGGTTGGCGTGCTGCAACTGGCGGTGTTTTTTGGTTTTGCCCATGCGGCTGTCGAATTCGTGCCGGCTGGGCGGACCACGGTGCTGGCCAATGTGACACCGATTTTTATCGTGCCGTTGTCGTTGCTGATCCTGCGGGAGCCGATTTCACGGCGGCGCTGGCTGGCGACAGGCTTGGCGCTGGTCGGGGTGGTGGTGCTGATCGGGCCATGGGCGATCGACTGGTCGGCGCCGGGTGTGCTGCGTGGGCATTTTTATCTGCTGGCGGCGGCTGGTGGTTTCGGGAGCGCCATCGTGCTGGTGCGGCGCTTTCCGCCGAAATTGCGCATGCTAGAATTGTTGCCGTGGTGCTTCACCCTGGCCAGCCTGCTGCTGCTGCCGCTGGCGTGGCGCCATCCCGGGGGCGCGGGGAATTGGCCGGCGCAGTCGCGTTGGGCGATGCTGTATATCGGTGGCTTTGCTGGCCCGGTCGGCACCTGGTGTGTGATGGAAGCGGCATCGGTGCTGCCGGCGATGGTGTCGTCGGTCGGATTTCTGGCAACCCCAGCCTTCGGATTGCTGTTCGCGGCGTGGTGGCTTGGTGAGCCGCTGGGCGCCGATCTGCTGGCCGGTTCGGGGTTTATTCTTGCCGGTGTCGGGCTGGCGGCGTGGCCGGCGCGGCGATGATCCTGCGCTCGACAATTCTGGGCGAAGGGCCGCCAGTGGTGCTGATGCACGGGCTGTTCGGCCAGGCGCGCAATTTCGCCGGGGTGCAGCGCCAACTTGCCGATACATTCAAGGTTGTGGCGCTCGATCTGCGCAACCATGGCGGCAGTCCGCATGGAACGGCGATGGATTATCGCAGCATGGCCGGCGATGTGCTGCAAACCCTGTCCGAGCTTGGGCTGCCGCCCTGCCCGTTGATCGGGCATTCGATGGGTGGGAAAACGGCCATGGCAGCGGCATTGCTGGCGCCGGCGCGGGTCAGCAGGCTGATCGTGGTCGATGTCGCCCCGGTGCGCTATCCGCCGCATTTCGACGCCATCATTGCGGTGCTGCGTGGCCTGAAGCTCACCGCCGGATTGACCCGCGCGGCGGCTGATGCAGCCTTGGCGGAGGTCGAACCCGATCCCGGAACGCGCGGCTTTCTGCTGTCGAACCTGCAACTGGGTGCAGCGCCATCATGGCGCATCGGCCTTGACGAAATCGCTGCCGCCATGCTGGATATCTCGGATTGGCCGTTCACGGACGAAACCTATCCCGGCCCGACCCTGTTCATCCTGGGCGCGAAATCGCGCTATGTCCGCGCCGAACATCGCCCGATGATCCAGGCGCATTTTCCGCGTGCCCGCTTCGTCAGTCTGAAAAATGCCGGGCATTGGGTGCATGCCGATGACCCGGAAGGGTTTCTCGCGGTGCTGCGCGCGGCGCTGGCGTTACCGGACCGCTGAGCGGTACATCGCGTCGGTAATGCCCGGCGGCACATCGCCGCGCATGCGCACCCGCAAAGCGTCGAGGTCGGCGGCGAACAGATCGGCGCTGATCTGGCGGGCCAACGTCGGAATATCGCGCTTCATGCACGGCACATCGCCGATCGGCAGGCCGAGGCTGACGAAGCCGGCCGGATTATGGACATGGATGTCGCGCAGCAAGGGCGCGTGGCCGGGGGTTTTCTCGATCAGTTCGTGGCCGGTGCCGAGATAGGGGTGCGCGCCGATGAAATCATCCGCCTGATCCGCGGGCGGGGTGTAGCGGTCGCGCCAGCGCAGGATCTGGCCGGCGAAATCGGCGAGTTCGGGGCGAGCAGCCAGATCGCCACTATAGCCGGTGCCGGCGATGATGAAATCGACCCGATGGGTGGTGCCGTTGATGATGGTTTCCACCTGGCCGTCGCGCTCGGCGGCGTTGGTCCAGGGGGCGGCGAGATGCAGATGGAAATTGGGAAACTTCACCGTGCGCACGATGGCGTCGCTGGTGGTCATCGATCCGGCGCGGAAGTAGCGGAGCGCGTGGAGCCAGCGATCGGCGTCGGGCAGGGCGGGGAAATTGTCTATGGCGCCGGGGAAAAAGCGCGCGCCGATCACCGGGACCGATGCCAACGCCGGGCGGCGGCAGAACAGATGGACGGCGGCGGCACCGTGTTCTAGCGCGACGCCGGCGGCATCGAAGGCCGAGGCGGCGGCCCCGATCACCCCGACAATCTTGCCGCGCAGGGCGGCGAAATCGATGGCGTCCTCGGTGTGGGCATAGCGCGAAGCCGGCAGGTTTTTGGTCAGCACGTCGGGGGTGAATTTATCCCCGGCGCCGCGAAAGCCGGTGGCGAAGATGATCTGGCGGGCGGTTTCGTGGCTGGTGGTGCCGGCGTGGTCGAGGTGCAGGCGGAAATGATCGCCGGCCGGTTCAATCCGGGTGACGCGCGTGCTGTAGCGTGGCTCGATCTTGAGGAAGTGCTTGAACCAGATCAGGTATTCGGCCCAGTCAGTGCGGGCGATACGCTCGATCGCGTCATAGGCCGCCTGGCCGTGGCGGCTCTCGTACCAGGCCTGAAAGCCCAGCGCCGGGATGCCGTATTCAGGTCCGGGCAGGCCCTTGGGCGTCCGCAGCATGTTCATCCGTGCGGCGGTGAGCCAGATGCCGGCATGGCGTTCATCGGGTGCGGCATCGAAGGCGGTGACCTTGCCGATGCCGGCGCGACGCAGGGCGAAACTCAGCGCAATGCCGCTTTGTCCACCGCCGAGGATGGCGACGTTGTGATCAATGCCGGGGCGGTTGGGGACCCAGTTGGCGGGGTCTGGGCCGATCATGCGGAGCGCGGCCGTGGCAAGGGCGTCGTGATCTTGTGTGGTCATTTTGATGCGGTCCCACCTTTTGCCGGATGAGGCTGATATTTTTTGCGCGGGTCGTCAATTATATCCGCTTGCGTGGGGCCGGATTGTGTGGCTCGCCGAACCGCTCAATCCCGAGGCAAACCGAAGGTTGATCGCAACAATCCGGATGCGGGGCAGCAGACCAGGCCAATTCTGGGGTGCGCGCCAACGGCAACAAAGGCGTGAAGTTTTTTGCTTAAGTCTTAATCTTCGCCAAATCCGTCGCCCGCCATAAATACCACGACGCGACACTGCGATAAGGCGCCCACATCTCCCCGATCGCTGCCAGTTCGCGCGGCTTGGGCTGGGCATCCAGGCCGTTGAGCACCCGGTAGCCTTCCCGCACCCCAAAATCATCGACCGGCAGGATATCGGGCCGGCCGAGCGTGCCCATCAGCATCATTTCCACCGTCCAGCGCCCGACGCCACGGATCACCGTCAGGCGTTCGATCAGGGCGGCGTCCGACAGGCGGGCGGCGGCGCGGCGGGTGGGGACTACGCCCTCGGCGGCTTTGGCGGCGATGTCGCGGATGGCGAGGGTTTTGGACGCCGAGAAGCCGCAGGCGCGCATGGCGGCGTCGCTGAGCGATAACACTTGTTCCGGGCGCGGGAAGTCCTGGTCGGGGAACAAAGCGGTAAAGCGGCCGAGGATGGCGCGGGCGGCGGTGCCGTGCAACTGCTGGAAGGCGATGGAACGGACCAGGGCCTGGTAGGGCTCGGTTTTCTCCGCGCCGCCGCCATAGCGGCCGACGCGCTTGATATGCGCGCCCAGAACGGGATCGGCGGCGGAGAGATGTTTGGTGGCGCGCAGCATGAAGCCAGTTTGTCACCCCAGCCCGACGACCGCCAGCCCCACCAGCAACGCGGCGAGCGGCACCGGCCAGGCGCGCCGCCAGATTTCCGCCTGGGTGGCGCCGGCGCCGGCAACGCCTGCCGCCATCGCGGTCAGTTGCGGGGAGACCAGCAGGAACGCCGTGCCATTCTGGATTGATGGCAACAGCACCGGTGGCAGGCCGGCGAGGCGCCCAAGCTCGGCCTGCAGCGGCATCATCACCGAGTTGGCGCCGACATTGGTGCCGGCGAGGAAGCCGGCGATGCCGGCCAGCAATGGCCCGGCAAAGGGCGCGGCGCCGCCAAACGCGGCGGCCAGCGCCAAAGCGAGGCCCTGTGGAACCCCGGCATTGAACAGCAGGCGCGACAGCAGGGCGAACATCAGCAGCGCGCTGACCGGGCGCCGGACCCGGCGCAAAGCATCCGCGAGGCGGGCCAGACGGCGGGGACGGAGCGAGAGCTGAACCAGGGCGGCGAGCCAGATGCCGACCATCGCATGGGTTAGCGGCACCGCCGGTAGATTGGCAATTGGCTGCCAACTTGGCGGGTTTGGCCATAGCCGGCTGGCCAGCAAAATCCCGATCAGCAGCAGATAGGGCGCGGCAGCGGCGATGGCGTGGCGCAATGCGGCGGCGTTGCGCGGCGGCGCGGCAAGCCATAGCCGCGCGATAAGCACGGTTCCGGTGGCGAGCGCGCCGCATAATTCCCATGGCGCCAATCGATGCCACAACACCAGCCCGACGCAGATTGCCAGCACCCAGACGCCGTGGCGGATCTTGGTCGGGCCCGGGACGGGATGCCCGGCGAGCCGACACCAGTGCCAGAACGCTGGCAGCAGCAGGATCAGCATCGCCGAGGTGATCCAGGCGCTCGCCGCGGCAAGTGCGCCTGGGCTTATGCCGGCGAGCGCTGCGCCGATTGCGGTGCCGGGGCCCAGCCCGCCCCACGGGATGAATAATTGCGAGATCAGCGCCATTAGCGCGGCGTGGCTCCCGCCTACGCCGGCACGGCGCATCACGCCGAGGCTGAAGACCAGGCCGACGCCGAAGCCGGTGACGGTTTCGGTGAACGGGCCGAGCAGGAAGGCAGCGGTGAAGATGGTGTCGACCGGCAGAGCCGCTGAACCGGTCGCCGGCTGTTCGGGGATCGCGGCATGGAACACCATGCCGGCGGCGATGATCGCGCACGGCACCAGCGCCAACCACGCGCCCTGCGCCAGCGCGTCGGCAAGCAAGCCGGGCAGGGCGGCGCCATCGGCATGCAGCAGCACGGCCGGCAGGCTCACCGCCATTGCGATCGTGCAGGCGGGCACCGCGCCGACCCGCCCCGAAGCAAGCAGTGCGATCAGTGTCAGCAGCGGCAGGGCCTGGAGCAGCAGGGTCATTGCGGCACCATGTCCGGATCACGACTGCGTGCGCACCGACCCCGCCGCGCCCCGGCCATGCTTTTCCTGCTTGCCTTGCTGGCGCAGGAAGGCGCTAACGTGGATTGTGACGCTAGAGTTCCGGCAGGAGGAAAGCTGCAATGCAACATTTGCCAGCTATGCGGGCGCAGGAAGACGAGCAGAAAGCCGCCAATCGGCAGACCGAAAGTCTGGCGGGCCTGGCTTTGACGATTGCCATCCTGGTTTTGTCGCTATTCGTGCTGCGGCAGTTGCAGCATTCCACCCAGCTCGAAGATTGCATCATGGCGGGGCGCTTGAGTTGCGGGATGCCGGTGGTGGCGACGCTTCCCCCGCAAAAGCGGATTTGATCTCACGCATAACTGTGGCAGCCTGATTGGGTAACCGAATTCAGGAGTAGCCGCATGCGCATCGCCGACATGGACTGGCGGATGGTTGAGGATTGGCTGCGCGGTGATGACCGCGGTGTGCTGCCGCTGGGCAGCGTCGAACAGCATGCCGGATTGTCATTGGCGGTCGATATGATCCTCGCCGAGCGGGTTGCGGTTGAGGCCGCCGAACCTTTGGGCGTGCCGGTTTTCCCGGCGCTGCCGTTCGGACTGGCGCCGTATTTCCAGGCTTTTCCCGGCAGCATGACGTTGCGGGTGGAAACCTATGTCGCGGTGGTGCGCGAATTGCTCGACAGCATGAAACGGTCGGGGTTCCGCCGCATCCTGATCGTCAACGGCCATGGCGGCAACCAGCCAGCCGCCGCGCTGGCGCAGGAATGGATGATGGACAACCCCGACTGCCGGGTGCGGTTCCATGACTGGTGGCGGGCGCCGAAAACCATGGCGCAGGTGCAGGCAACCGATACGGTGGCGAGCCATGCCAGCTGGATGGAAAACTTCCCGTGGACCCGCCTGCCATCGACGCCGGCTGACGGGGTGAAGGACATGGTCGATACCGACCTGTTGAAAACCCTGCCGCCGTTCGAGAGCCGCAACCTGCTGGATGATGGCAATTTCGGTGGACGCACCCAGCGTTCCGATAACGAAATGCTGGCGATCTGGAATATCGCGGTCGAAGAAACCCGTGCATTACTGGAGGCATTATGAGCGATCCGATTCTGATCTGGGGCGCGGGTGCGATCGGCGGCAGCGCCGGGGCCTGGCTTAAGCGTGCCGGGCACGATATTCATTTCGTCGATGTGGTGGCCGAACATGTCGAGGCGATCCGGACCACCGGGCTGCGGATCACCGGGCCGGTGGATCAGTTCACTGTGGTGGCGCCGGCGTTTTTGCCGTCCGAGGTGCGCGGCACGTATCGCCGGATTTTCCTGGCGGTGAAGGCACATCACACCGAAGACGCCGCGCGGGCGTTGCTGCCACATCTTGCCGCGGATGGCTATGTTTTGTCGTTGCAGAACGGATTGTGCGAGCGGATCATTGCCGATGTGGTGGGCAAGGAGCGCACCGTCGGGGCCTTCGTCAATTACAGCACCGACTGGATTGCGCCGGGCGAAGTGATGTTTGGCAGCCGTGGCGCGGTGGTGCTCGGCGAACTCGATGGCGCAATGACCGCGCGTCTGGCCGAACTGCACCGGTTGATGCTGCAATTCGATGCGAACGCGATCATGACGACCGAAATCTGGGGCTATCTGTGGGGCAAACTCGGCTACGGGGCGATGCTGTTCGCCCAGGCGCTGGGCATGGCCGGGATTGCCGATTGCCTTGGGCGGCCGGAATTGTTGCCGCTATGGTGCAAGCTGGCGGGCGAGGCCAATGCGGTGACCTTGGCTGAGGGCGTGACGCCGCGTGGCTTTAACGGTTACGATCCGGAAGCGTTCATGCCGGGCACACCGATCGAGAAAAGCCGCGCCGCAGTGGCCGCGATGGTGGAATTCAACCGCCCGAGTGCGAAAACCCATTCCGGGGTCTGGCGTGATCTGGCGATCCGCAAGCGCCGCACTGAGGTTGATGTGCAGATCGCGCCAATTTCTGAAATTGGCGCCACCCACGGCATTGCCTGTCCGACCATCGACCGCCTGGTGCGGATGATCCACGAGGTCGAGGCTGGAACACGCATACTTTCCGACGATAATCTGGTGGAGTTGATGGCATAATGAATATTCGTTTTGATGGACGTTTGGTTGTGGTCACCGGCGCCGGCCACGGCCTGGGCCGGGTGATTGCGCAGAGTTTTTCGGCGTTGGGCGCCAAGGTCTATGGCGGCGACCGATCGGCGGAGAATTTGAAGGTGACGGCCTCGGCTGGTGGGATTACCGGGGCGGTGGTCGATCTGACCGACCGGTCCGCCGCCGCGGCCTGGATTGCCGATATCGAGCAGAAAGAAGGCCGGGCGGTGTTCGCGCTGGTCAATAATGCCGGCGGCGTGGCCGGGCAGAAAATGCGCCCGATTGAGCAGGTCAGCGATGATGACTGGGACCGGATTATTGCGGTCAATGTCGGGGCGGCGATGGCGGTGTCTCGGGCGGCGATCCCGGCGATGAAGGCGGCAGGCGAAGGGCGGATTATCAATATCAGTTCCGGCGCGGGTTTGCAGGCGTCGCTGACCGGTATTCAGGCTTATGCGACCGCCAAGCACGCGGTGGTCGGGCTGACGCGGCAATTGGCGCATGAGCTGGGGGCGTTCAACATCACGGTCAATTCGGTGGCGCCTGGGTTTATCCGGTCCAATCCGGATACCGAAGTGCAGTGGGACAGCTACGGGAGCGATGGCCAGAAGGCGCTGATCAATCGGATCGCGCTGAAGCGGCTGGGATCATCGCAGGATATTGCCAACGGGGTGATCTTTTTTGCCTCCGATCTGGCGAGCTTTGTCAGCGGGCAGATTTTGTCGGTGGATGGGGGGCGGTAGGGGAAATCTTGCTTTGATGGGGTGGAATTTATATAATTTAGGGGTAATTGCAAAAAGACCCCGTCATGGCGCTCAGTCTGAAGGACCCTGAAACGGGCCGGTTGGCGCGCGCGGTGGCGGCGATGACCGGCGAAAGCCTGACGGTTGCGGTGCGCACGGCGCTGGCGGAACGGATGGAACGCGAAATGCTGCGGCGGGGACGGCCGGGAAATCTCGCGGCGAGAATTGATGAAATCGTCAAGGAGTTTGCCAAGCTACCGGTGCTTGACCTGCGCACGCCGGATGAAATTATCGGATATGACGAAACGGGTATGTGGACCTGATGGTGATTGACACCTCGGCGATTGTGGCAATTTTGCTGGATGAACCGGATGGCGATCATTTTACCGCCGCAATCGAACAGGATGAACTGCGCCTGATGTCAGCGGTTGGGCGGGTTGAATTGTCGATGGTGATTGAGGGGCGTGGTGGTGCCTCTGGGCGTGCCCTGCTTGAGTAGATGCTGCGCACCTTCGGCGTTGAAATCGTCGCGGTTACCCCGGCCCACGCCGAAATCACCATAGAGGCGTTCCGCCGCTTTGGCCGCGGACGGCACAAAGCGGGGCTGAACATGGGCGATTGTTTCAGCTACGCGTTGGCAAAGGCACCCGATGTGCCTTTGCTGTTCAAGGGCGATGATTTTGCGTGGACTGATATTCGGGTGGCCCGGTAGCTGGCCGATTGGGGCTATGCCGGGCTCGCAGTGTGCCGACGCCGGACCAAGCCGAGGGCGGCGATGCCTGCGCTGGCGCGCCAATCTCACTCGATTGTCGCGGTTCACCCCTTGCCGGGTTTCACCAGCGCCGGATTGGAGCGCGATGCGTTTCTGTGCGCGATCGTTGCCGCATGGCTGGTGCATTACCGGCAAGGCCAGCGGATGATGGCCCCGGTGCTGACCTATGCGACGTTGTCGACTGGAAGGCTGGGCTCGTCATGCTGCTGTCGGTGATGTTGAAGGACCAGGCGGGCGGGCCGGTCATGATCGCCGACCTCGTCCGCGATTTTTTCGTGGCGCGCGCGTATGTCCGAACACTTCTGCAGGAGGCGTCCGCGATCGGCCTGGTGGTCCGCTCGGGCGGCCATGGGCGGTATCGGGTGCAGCCGCTGCTGATCGATGCGATGCGCCGGTTTTTGCGGTATTGTTTCAAATTCATATCTTTGCCTTGGAGCGTGCGCTGGCCGGTTATGCGGAGATCGCATCCGCGGCGGGCTAAGCCGTTCCGAAATTGTTAATTGTGTTGGCTTATTGGGCGCGTTATGTCAATTGACATGCATGTTCAATTTCACCGCCATCCTCACTGACCTGCAGGCCGCGATTGCGGTGGGCGCGGCGCGTCATCGCGCGCTGACCCCGCTGCTGGTGGCGGTGTGGGGGCGGATTTCGCGCATGTCGGTGCGGCTTGAGCGCCTGGTGGCGCTGTGGCGCGCGGGAAAACTGCCCAAGGCTGGGGCGCCGCGCGCGCCGCGCGCTCGGGCCGCAGATCAGCCAGTGCGCCGGCTGGGGCGGGCAGGAATGACTTACCCGCCCTCGCGCGCCTGGCTTACCGTCCGGGTCTGGGAAGCAACCGCCTTCCGCGGCCAGCTTGAGCATTTGCTGTCGCGGGAGGACTGCGTGGCGTTTCTGGCGGCGGTGCCGCAGGCGGGGCGGATTCTGCGCCCGCTATGCCACATGCTGGGGGTTGATCCGGTGCCGGCGGCAATCCGCAAGCCAAAGACGCCGGTGGTGGGCCATGGTTTGGTAGCGGCACCGGTGGTGCAAACCGTTTCTGTTGTGCCTGTGCCTGTGCAGGTGATTCAAATTTCGGGTAGGTAGGGGACGGGTGTTTACGTGACTTTATTGTTACGATATCGAACTTAAAATAACTCTATTCCTTGAAAAAATGGAGATTTTCGGTAATGGGCCTTACCTGCTTTCCACTGTCATCGGCATCCCGCCCTCGGGCCGGGTGGTTACCCGCGACACTGGCACCGGCACATACCCTGGCTTCACCACCAACCGCGTCGCCGGTAAAAGCGTGGCCAGGATTGCCACCGCTTCCAGCAGCGCGAACTGCATGCCGATGCAGATGCGCGGGCCGGCGCCGAAGGGGAGCCAGGAAAGGCGGTGGCGGGACTTGATGGCGTCGGGGGCGAAGCGGTCGGGGTCGAATATGTCCGGCGCGTCCCAGATCAGCTTGTGGTGATGCACCGCGTGGATCGGCACCAGCAGGCGGTCGCCGGGGGCAAGTTGGACGTCGCCGAGCATGAAGCCTTCCATCACCTCGCGGCCGATTTGGGAGACCGGCGAATAGACCCGCATCGCTTCCATGATGACCTGGGTGGTGTATTTGAGGGAGGCGACCTGGTCGGCTTCGAGCGGGGCGCCACCGGTGATGGTTGCGATTTCGCCGAGGATTTTGGCCTCGATCTCGGGGTGCTGGCTCAGCAGATAGAAGGTCCAGGTGAGGGCGAGGGCGGTGGTTTCGTGGCCGGCGCCGATGAAGGTGAGCAGGTTGTCGGTGATGTTGGTGTCGGAAAAGCCGCTGCCGGTTTCAGGGTCCTTGGCATCGAGCAGCAGGCTCAGCAGATCATCGGTGCGCTGGCCGGTCTGGCGCCGGTCTGCGGCCCGGGCGCCGACCATGTTGCGGAGATAGTCGCGGCCACGGCCGGCACGGTATTTGCCGGGATAGGGCATCCATTCGGGCGCCTTGAGGGCAGCGAGCACCACCGCCCAACTGGCGGATTTGAGAAAGTCGGCAATGCTGGCCTCGACGCGGGCCATATCGATGTCGCCACGGCCGGAGAGCATGGTTTCGAGGATGATGTCGAAGGTCAGATGCATCATTTCGTGACCGATTTCGACCGGGCTGCCATTCGGCATTGCCTGCCAGTCGGCGCTGGTGGTGCGGGCGGCACGGATCATCGCGGGCAGGAAGCTGTTGACATGGCTCGGGCGGAAGACCGGGGCGGCGATGCGGCGCTGGGCACGCCAGCGATCGTCCTCGGCGGTGAGGATGCCCTGGCCGAGCGCGGGTTCAAGGGCGCGGCGCATCTGGTCGGATTTATGCAATTTGTCGGCGTTGTCGACCAGGGCTGTCTGGATCAGCGCGGGGTCGGCGACGTAGTAGCGGGCGGTGCCGAGGAAATTCATCCGGATGATCGGGCGGTCGTAGATTTCGGCCGGCCAGGCGTCCATCGGGTTGCGCACGGCGCGGCGCAGGATGTTGAAGGTTTCGAGCCGCGTGGGGGTGTGGGTTAGGAGGGCGGCTTCGGACATCAGGGACGTCTCCAGGAAGGGTGTTCTTTTTGTGAACAAAAAGAACCAAAAAAACTTTTTGATACTTTGTTGCCGTTGGCTTGGGACCTTGGTGGGAGCTGCGCTAACGGTGACTGAGTCGAAAGTTTTCTTGCTTCTTTTTGTTCGCAAAAAGAAGTGCTTTCTTCAATCCTTGCTAAGATTTCACCTGCGCCGGCACCCGCACCTCAATCGCCGCGGTGGCGATCACCGCCGGATCGTGGTTTTCGTCATCCGGGACATCGAGCCCGCCCTTGACAACGCGGACCGTAATGATGCCGTAGGGTAGGCTGGCTTTCACCCGCTCGGCATCGACTTTGTCGGGCTGCTGGACGCCGATTGTGACTGTAACCTGCATGGTGGCGGCAGGGATTTTCAGGGCACGCAGGAAGGTGAGGGACGAATGATGGAGTGCGTCCTGCACGGCGCGCAATGCGGCCTTGGTGTAGTCGCCGCCATGCAGATCATTGCCGGCGCCCATTTCGAGAATGGCTCGGACGAGGGTCATGTTGGGGCCTTTCAGCTTTGATCAGACGGGGGCAGGTCGAGGCGGACGATGGCGGCGGCATGGGCGATCAGGGTGGAATTGGTGCCGGCATCATTGGGGATTTCGAGGCCGCCTTCGACCACGGTGACGGTGCCGGTGCCGTGCGGCAGGACGGCGAGGACCTGGGCGTGGTCGACCAGTTGTGGGTAGGGGACGCCGATCCGGACTTCGACCTGCATGCTATCGACATGCTGGCCGACCAAATCGCCGATCGACAGCGAGTTGTGCCAGAGCGCGTCGCGGAGCGCCCGGACTGCCGCCTTGGTGGGGTCTGTGCCCCTGATATCGGTGCCCATGCCTATTTCGAGCACCATACGTTTCAACGCCATGTGGTTTCCTTCCGCCGTATTAAGTCGGGGTCCAGCCATCCTGCTTCAGAACCTCACCCGCAAGATAGAGGCTGCCGCAGATCAGCACCCGGCCGGGGGGGAATCTTGCGGCGATTTGGGCGAGGGATGCGGTGACGGTCGGGCCAGGTTTGGCCACACCGCCAGATGCGGCGATGACGCGCTCGACCGGCAATGCAAGATGCTGCTCAGGTTCGGCCACCGCCCACAGGCTGGCGGCGAGCGGCATGATCGGGGCAAGAAACTCGGCGGTGTCTTTTGCCTGCTTCATCCCAACCACGATATGGGTCGGGCGATCGCCCCAGGCGCGCAGTTGCGCCGCTACCGCGACGCCCCCGCCGGGGTTATGGCCGCCATCGAGCCAGACTTCCCAGCCGGGCGGCATTGCCTGGGGCACCGCGCCGACCAGGCGCTGCATGCGTGCTGGCCAGATTGCCTGGGCGATACCGCGACCGATTGCATCCTGGGTGATGGGCAGCCCGCTCGCACGCAGGGCGGCCACCGCGATGCCGGCATTGTCGATCTGATGGGCGCCGAGCAACGCAGGGGGAGGCAGGTCGAGCGTGCCGGCGGGGTCGGTAAATCGAAATCCGGTGGTGGAGGGGGTTGCGCTCCAATCCCGATCGCACGCGGAAAGCCGTATCCCGTGCGCGTCGGCCTGGGCCTGCAACACCGCCAGGACATTGGCTGGTTGCGCGCCGGTAACCGCCGGCACGCCTGACTTGAAGATGCCGGCTTTCTCGAAGGCGATTTTTTCGAGCGTGTCGCCGAGCATCTCGCGATGGTCGAGCGAGATTGAGGTGATGGCACAGGCGGCCGGCCGGGCGATCACGTTGGTCGCATCGAACTGGCCACCCAGGCCGGTTTCGAGGATGCAAAGCTCGGCCGGCGCATCGGCGAACAGGACGAATGTTGCGGCGACGAGAAGTTCGAAAACCGACAGGGGCGCCAGGCCGTTGGCGGCCTCGATCCGATCGACCGCTGCTGACAACGCCGCGTCGGTCACCAGATCTCCGGCAATCCGGATGCGTTCATTGAAGCGCACCAGATGCGGCGAGGTGGTGACGTGAACCCGCCAGCCCTGGGCTTCGCCGATCGCACGCAAAAACGCGCAGGTGCTGCCCTTGCCATTGGTGCCTGCAACATGGATCACCGGGGGCAGGCGGTCCTGTGGGTTGCCGAGCCGGGTGAGAACATCGCGCAACCTATCGAGGCTGAGATCGATCAGACGTGGATAGCGCGCGTGCAGCCTGTCGATGATCGCCTCGGCGCGGCCCGGGGCGGCGCTAGTCACGCGATCGCGACCTGCTTGATCCGCAGCAATCCGATCAGGCGTGCCAGGGTTGCGGCCAGTTCGCCGCGTTTGATCACCATGTCGACGATGCCGTGGGCGAGCAGATATTCCGAGCGCTGGAAACCGTCCGGCAGTTTTTCGCGCACGGTCTGCTCGATAACGCGGGCGCCGGCAAAACCGATTTCAGCGCCAGGCTCGGCAATCTGGATATCGCCCAGCATGGTGAAGCTGGCGGTGACGCCGCCGGTGGTAGGGTCGGTCAGCACCACGATGAAGGGGAGACCCTTTTCCTTGACCATCTGGGTCGCGATCACGGTGCGGGGCATTTGCATCAGGCTGATGGTGCCTTCCTGCATGCGGGCGCCACCTGACGCGGTGAACACGATCAGCGGTGCATCCTGGAGGATTGCAAGCTTGGCCGCCGCAACAATGCCTTCGCCGACGGCCGCCCCCATCGAGCCACCCATGAACGAGAACGCCATCACCGCCGCGACCGCGCGATGCCCGCCGATGCTGCCATGGGCGACGACGATTGCGTCATCGAGATGGGTCTTGTCGCGATATTCCTTCAGCCGGTCAGTATAGCGCTTGCTGTCGCGAAACTTCAGTGGATCGGCCGGTGGTTTGGGAAGTTCGATGCGCGAGAATTTTCCGTCGTCGAAGGTCCATGACAGGCGCTGCACCGCGCCGACCCGCATATGGTGGCCACAATGGGTGCAGACGCGCAGGTTTTTCTCCAACTCGGCGTTGAAGATCATCTGCTGGCAGGAGGTGCACTGGCTCCACAGATTATCGGGCACCTCGCGCTGGCCGAGCAGGGTGCGGATTCTCGGGCGGACGAATTCGGTGAGCCAGTTCATCGCAACGACCCTATGCTGCCATGCGGGCGGTACGCACCGCAGCGGCCAATTCCTTCACCTGGTCCAACACCAGTCGTATCGTGTCGGGGCCGGCGCGCCCGAATTCATCGAGGCTGCCTGCGAGGGTATCGAGCAAAGCGGATGCCACGACGGCCGCATCCGCAGCCTGCACGGCGGCTGCAGCCTGTGCGGGTGTGCGCACGCCAAAGCCGATGGCGATCGGGAGCTTGGTCGCCTTGCGTACCAAAGGAATGGCCGCCGCCAGTTCATCCGCGCTCGCGGTGCGGGTGCCGGTCACCCCAGTGATTGAGACATAGTAGACGAACCCCGAACTGCCATCGAGCACCAGCGGCAGGCGCTTGGCATCGGTAGTGGGCGCCACCAGCCGGATCACATCGATCGCATTGGCGGTGGCGTGCGGCACCAGGAGATCGGCTTCTTCGGTTGGCAGATCGACAACGATCAGCCCATCGACACCGCATATGCCGGCGTCCTTGCAGAAACGTTCGACGCCGTAGGAGAGGATCGGGTTGAGGTAGCCCATCAGGATGATCGGGGTGGTATCATTCTCGCGGCGGAATTCGCGCACCATGGCAAGGGTGTGGGCCATGGTGGCGCCAGCCGCGAGGCCACGCTTGGCCGCCAATTGCACTGTCGGGCCATCGGCCATCGGGTCGGTGAACGGGCAGCCGATTTCGATCAGGTCGGCGCCAGCCCCTGGCATGCCTCGCAGCAGGGCCATCGAGGTCGCCGCATCCGGGTCCCAGGCTTCGAGAAATGGGATCAGCGCGCCACGACCCTCGGCCTTCAGTTGCGCGAAACGCGCGGCGATCCGGCTCACAATGTAACTCCCAGCGCTTCGGCGACGGTGAAGATGTCTTTGTCCCCGCGTCCGCAGAGGTTCATCAGAATGATCGCGTCCTTTGGCATGGTTGGTGCGATCTTAGCGACATGGGCAATCGCGTGCGCGGGTTCAAGCGCCGGGATGATGCCCTCGGTGCGACAGCACAGCTGGAACGCGTCGAGCGCCTCCGTGTCGGTGGCCGATACGTATTCGACCCGCTTGATTTCGTGCAGCCAGGAATGCTCCGGGCCGATGCCGGGATAGTCGAGCCCGGCACTGATGCTGTGGGCCTCGGTAATCTGGCCGTCCTCGTCCTGCAGCAGGTAGGTCCAGTTGCCATGCAGCACGCCGGGGCGGCCGCGCGACAGGCTCGCGGCATGCTCGCCGCTATCAAGACCATGACCGGCGGCCTCGACCCCGATCAGGCGGACCGAGGGATCGTCGAGGAACGGATGGAACAGCCCCATCGCATTGGATCCGCCACCGATGCAGGCCACCGCGACATCTGGCAGCCGGCCTTCGGCGGCCAGCAACTGGGCCTTGGCCTCTGTCCCGATCACCGACTGGAAATCGCGCACCATTGCCGGATAGGGGTGCGGCCCGGCGACCGTGCCGATGATGTAGAAAGTGTCGGAAACATTGGCGACCCAGTCGCGCAAGGCCTCATTCATCGCGTCCTTGAGGGTTGCGGCCCCTGATGTCACCGGTCGGACCTCGGCGCCGAGCAGCTTCATGCGGAACACGTTGGGCGCCTGGCGGGCGACGTCGGTGGCGCCCATGTAAACGGTGCAGGGAAGACCAAACAGCGCGCAGACGGTTGCTGTTGCCACGCCGTGCTGGCCGGCGCCGGTTTCGGCGATGATGCGGGTCTTGCCCATCCGCTTGGCGAGCAGGATCTGCCCCATGCAGGAGTTGATCTTGTGCGCGCCAGTGTGGTTCAGCTCATCGCGTTTGAAATATACCTTCGCGCCGCCGAGCCGGTCGGTCAGCCGTTGCGCGAGCCACATCGGGCTGGGGCGGCCGACGTAATCCTTCAAATAAACATCGAGTTCCGCCTGGAAACTCGGGTCGGCCTTGGCCGCGTTGTAGGCGGCTTCGACCTCCAGCACGAGCGGCATCAGGGTCTCGGCGACAAAACGTCCACCGAATTCGCCGAACCTACCGCGGGCATCGGGCCCGGTGCGGAGCGAGTTGGCGGGGAAAGGGGAAAGGGACTTGTTCAAGGGGGCGTCTCCGGTCATGGCGGTGTCATACCGCGCCGGGGTAGCGCGTCAAGACGAGGGCGCGAACCGAACCTACATCGTCGCCCCCAGCACCCACGGCGCAAACTCCGCCGCCCCAAAATCAAACCCCTCGCTCGCCGTCGCATCCCCCGACGCGGTGCGCAAAATGAGGTCAAAAATCCGCTGCCCGCACTGCGCGACGGTTTCCTCACCATCGGCCACGGTGCCGCAATTAATGTCCATGTCTTCCTCCATCCGCCGATACATCGCCGAGTTGGTGGCAAGCTTGATGGATGGCGCCGGCTTGCAGCCGAACACGCTACCGCGGCCGGTGGTGAAGCAGACCAGATTGGCCCCGCCCGCAACCTGGCCAGTGGCGGCGACCGGGTCGTAGCCAGGCGTGTCCATGAACACAAAGCCGCGCGCTGTCACCGCTTCCGCATAGCCGACCACATCCACCAGGTTGGTGCTGCCAGCCTTGGCCATCGCGCCGAGCGACTTCTCCAGAATGGTGGTCAACCCGCCGGCCTTATTGCCTGGCGATGGGTTGCTATCCATTTCGGCGCCGTTCTTGGCGGTATAATTCTCCCACCACCGCATCAGCCCGACCAGTTTTTCGCCGACCTCACGGCTTTCGGCACGGCGGGTCAGCAAATGCTCGGCGCCATAGGTTTCCGGCGTTTCCGACAGGATCACCGACCCGCCATGCCGGACGATCATGTCGCTGGCAATACCGAGCGCCGGATTGGCGGAAATACCGGAATACCCGTCCGAGCCGCCACATTGCAGCGCCACTGTCAGCCCGCTCACCGGCAGGGCTTCGCGCCGTGCGGTGTTCGATTCCGCCAGCACCTCGCGCACGAATGCGATGCCTGCCTGCACCGTTTTGCGCGTCCCCCCCATTTCCTGGATGTCCATCGCGCGCAGCCGCCCGGCGAGTTTCTGTTCCGTCATCATCCCGCCAAGCTGGTTCACCTCGCAGCCCAGGCCCAGCATGATCACGTGGCTGAAATTCACGTGTCGCGCATAGCCGCCCAAGGTCCGCCGCAGCACTGCCAGAGGCTCCCGATCCGTCATCCCGCACCCAGTCTTGTGGGTTAGCGCCACCACCCCATCGACATGGGGGAAATCCGCCAGCGGGTTGTGCCCGGTAAACGGGTTCTTCTTGAACGCATCGGCCACCATGTCCGCCACATGGGCGGAACAATTTACCGAGGTCAGGATGCCGATATAGTTACGCGTCGCGATCCGCCCATCCGGCCGGCGAATGCCCATGAAAGTTGCCGGTGGATCGAAATACTGGGTCGGGACGGCATCGGCGCCCCAGGCATAGTCCTTGGCGAAATCGCCCATCCCGATGTTGTGGACATGGACATGCTCCCCCGGTGCGATCGGCTTGGTGGCAAAGCCGATGATCTGCCCGTAGCGCCGTACCGCATCGCCCGGCTGATGCGACCGCACCGCAACCTTGTGCCCGGCCATGATGCGGCCGGTGGTTACTGCGTTGTCGCCCACTGAAACCCCTGGCAGCAGGGACGAGCGCGCGATTACCACGGTGTCGTCAGGATGGAGGCGGATGACTACGGTCGGGTTAGACATACTAAGACTCCGAAGGGCAGGAAGCAAGTTCTTTTTGTCAACAAAACCAACCAAAAAAACTTTTTATCCAGTGTTGCCGTTGGCGTCGGGTCCCTACGCGGCCCGACGCCAGCGGCCTCAATTCATGACGTTTTTTGCTTCTTTGTTTTCAAACAAAGAAGACCCTTACGCTACCCCTTTAGAATCCTTCCGTGTCGCCGCCACTTGCATCTTCGCATAAGTCGCCATCAGCCCGCTGTCATTGGCCAACGTCGTTAACCGGAACCCGCGCGCAATGCACTTCGCCGCATCCGCCGCGCCCGAGGTATGAATGCCTGCGTAAATCCCGCGCTTGCTGCATTCCTTCAAGATTTTGTCATAGATCTTGAGAATTTCCGGCTCGTCACGATCGAGTTTCGGTACCATGCCATAGGACAGCCCGAGATCGGATGGTCCGATATAAACCCCGGCAATCCCTTCAACATCGAGGATCGCTTCCAGGTTCTTGATCGCGGTCTTGGTTTCGATCATCGGAATGCACAATGTCTCGGCATTCGCAGTGGTCTGGTAGCTGGTCGCCTCGCCGTACATGCCGGCCCGGATCGGGCCGTTGCTGCGGACGCCCATTGGCGGATACTTGCACGCCTGCACCAGGGCTTCGGCTTCTTTCTTGGTGTTGATCATCGGGCAGATGATCCCCATTGCCCCGCCATCGAGCGCCTTGCCGATAATCCCCGGCTCATTCCACGGCACCCGCACCATCGGCGTCACCGGATGGGCCTGCATCGCCTGGAAGCATTGCACCATCGACTGATAGTCCTGCACGCCATGCTGCATATCGACGGTCACCGCGTCGAACCCGCATTGCGCCATCACTTCGGCCGAAAAGCCAGATGGAATGGCGAGCCAGCCATTGACGACGGCCTTGCCGGACGCCCAGAGTTTCGCGACTTTTGTAGGCATTGGATGTGTTCCTTCCCTAATTAGGTAGCGATAACGCTAAGCGTGTGGGCAAGGCGGGTCAAATAAAGAAAGGCACCAAATGTCGTATAACGGCCCCATCATCGACGCCCATCACCATCTCTGGGACCTTGCCCTCGGTCGCCATCGCTGGCTCGATGCCGGTGACCCCACCCTCGCCGCCCTCGGTGACCTCGATTATCTCCGTCACACCTACCTCCCCGCGAATTTCCGCGCCGATGTCGGTAGCCTTAATGTCATCGGCAGCGTTCATATCGAGGCCGTCTGGGACCGCGCCCGCGATGCGATCGAGGAAACTGAGTGGCTCGACGGCCTCGATAAATCCCACGGCATCGCGGCCCGCTACATCGCCTACGCGCCATTGGCGTCCGCTGACGCACCGGCATTACTGGCCGCCCAGGCCGCCCATCCGCGCGTCGTCGGGGTCCGCGAAACCATTCGCTGGCATCCTGATCCGGCAAAGCGTTGGGCCGATGCGGGCTTGCTCGATCGCCCCGATTTCCGCGCCGGTGTCGCCGCCCTGGCCCAGCACAACCTGGCGCTGGAACTCCTGATGAACCCCTATCAGGCGGCCGAGGTTGCACGCCTGGCGCACGACTTTCCCAATCAGACCATCCTGATCAACCATTGCTGCACCCCCAATGATCGCGATGCCGCCGGCATCGCCCGTTGGCGCGACGGCCTGACCGTGATGGCCGCCCAACCCAACATCGCCATCAAGGTCTCCAATTTCGGCGCCTACTCGCCCGACCGCTCGCTTCCCGTTCTGCGCCAAACCGTCATGGGCTGCATCGACGCCTTCGGCACTGCCCGCGCCATGTTCGGCACCGACTACCCGGTCGCCCGCCGCAACATGGGCTATGGCGCCATGGTGGACGCCTTCGCCGAAATCATCGCCCCATTTTCCGCCGCCGAGCAGCGCGCCTTGTTCCACGACAACGCCGCGCGATATTACCGGTTCTGATCCCACTCAGGCCGATTGTCGTTGCGCCAGCGCCGACAGCAACTGGAAATTGCCCCGCACCCGTGCAGCCACCGGACTATCCCCGAGCCCGCAAAGCGCCCGCAACTTCGCCGGCTGGTTCGGCCCGACCAACAACATCCCAAGCCCGGCCGAATGGTCGAAGCGGAATGACGGGTAGCGATCCGACATTTCTGCCCACAGCTTCCACACCCCGAAATCCTTGTCGCGAATGGCGGTGTCGTGAAACAGCACCACCCCGCGATCGGACACTTTCGGCAGCCAGGTCAGGAAGTCGTCGCTCACCGCTTCATAGGTATGCAACCCGTCAATGTGCAGAAGGTCGATCGACCCGTCATCGAACCCCGCCACCGCGTCTTCGAAGCGCATGCGCAACAGCCGCGAAAAGAAACTGTAATAGGTCTGGTTGAACGCGTTAAGGTCATCGAATACCGCATCCGAATAGGCGCCGGTATGGTCATCGCCCTGCCAGGTGTCGATCGCGAAGCATTTCGCGAACCGCCCGCGGGCGGCCGTGGCATGGCAGAAGCTCGCATAGGATACCCCGTGCTCAGTGCCGAGCTCGACAATGCAACCAGGATTGCTGACATCGACCAGCCAATGGGCAAACGCCACATGGCCGTGCCAGGCGCTGAGATATTCGGGACGGCGCGATGCCCATAGCATCGCCTCCAGATCGGCTGCGTCGAAACTGAGGTCGCTCATCGGTGCCGGCAATCCAACTTTTCCATACGGTCTGACCTTTGCATGTCCCCTGATTTACCGCCACTTCCTTAACAATACCCAGCCTTGCCTTCCACCCGTTAACCGCCATACGCTCATCCCAAACCAACAAGGGAAACGCACCATGAAATTCGGCGTCTTCTACGAACTGCAACTCCCCCGCCCCTGGACCGAAACCTCCGAGGCCCAACTTTTCAGCGATGCCCTCGACCAGTTCGAACTCGCCGACCGCCTCGGCTACGACCATGCCTGGGTCGTCGAACACCATTTCCTCGAGGAATACTCCCACTCCTCCGCCCCGGAAGTCTTCCTCGGTGCCGCCTCCCAGCGCACCAAACGCATCCGCCTCGGCCATGGCGTCATCCAGCTCACCACCAACCAGCCGCAGCGCGTCGCCGAAAAAGTCTCCACCCTCGACATCCTGTCTAAAGGCCGCGTCGAGATGGGCTTTGGCGAAGCCGCCGGCCCCGCCGAACTCCACCCGTTCGGGGTCCGGGTGCGCGACAAGCGCGATCGCTGGGAAGAAGCCGTCCGCGCCATCATGCCGATGTTCAGCAAGGATAACTGGGAATTTCACGGCCAGTACTACGATTTTCCCGCCCGCAATGTCATCCCAAAATCGGTGCAGAAGCCGCATCCGCCAGTCTGGGTCGCGTGTTCGAACATCCAGACCATCGCCAGCGCCGGCGAATGGGGCATGGGCGCGCTCGGCTTCTCGTTCGTCTCACCCGATGCCGCCCGCGCCTGGGTGCATCGTTACTACAATAATTTCCTCCATCGCCCGAACCGCCTCGGCGATTACCAGGCCAATCCCAACATCGCCATCGTCAACGGCTTCATGTGCGCCCCCACCGACAAGGAAGCCGAAGACCTCGCCGCCGGCTGGACCTTCTTCAACTTTGCCCTGGGCTACTACGGTCGCAAAGGCGTCGATGCCCCCGGAAAATCCGACCTCTGGGGCGAATACCAGGCCTGGCGCCAGACCGACAAAGCCCAAACCGCTTTGCGCAACGGCCTGATCGGATCGCCCGATACCATCCGCAAACGCCTGCGCATGTTCGCCGATGCCCATGTCGATCAGATCATCCTGCTCAACCAGGCCGGCAAAACCAGCCACGCCGCGATCTGCGACAGCCTCGATCTGTTCGCGCGGGAGGTCATGCCGGAATTCCATGCCCTCGAACCCGCCCAACAGGCCTGGAAAGCCGATGTCCTGGCGGGGCGCACCATCCTCGAAGAAATCCCGACCGAGGGCTACGATCTCTATTCGCATCAGAATGAGGATATCGTGCGGCTCACGCCTGAGCAGTTGAAGCAGCGCATGGCAGAAAAGGACAAAGCCGCAGCGCAGTAAGGCTAATACCAAGCGCCCGCATGGCTGACTCTTCCAGCCATGCGGGCGCTTGGTATTGCGCACCGGGTTGGCTGGCGGCGGTGCGCCGAGCAAAGACTTTTACCGAGCGCCGTTGACCCATTCTTCATGGGTCAACATCAAGGGCGCTTGGTGTAAGATGTTCTTTTTGTGAACAAAAAGAACCAAA
Organism: Asaia bogorensis; assembly: GCA_943333505.2. GTDB lineage: Bacteria > Pseudomonadota > Alphaproteobacteria > Acetobacterales > Acetobacteraceae > CAITOL01. Next base: position 70,191 of record CALQTN020000013.1, read on the forward strand.
AAAACTTTCTCCGACTCTTCTCCCTTTTCCCCCGGGAGAGGGCCGGGGGGAGGGTGCGTCCGGCTCTCCCAGCCTCAAAAAAACCGCCATTCCAGGGAAAATATTGATTTTAGTTTCGATACAGTAACAAATATGGCGCGGTTTTCCCCGCCCATCTCAACCTTTCGTTGCGAGACCCTGACTTTCTCCGGAAATTCCGGCCACACCTACGCCATCCTCAGCCGTCCAAACCTGCGCCACCGGTGCAGCTACCACCGCCGGCGCCACCATCGTCATCACCGCCGCCAGGTCATAGCCCAGCATCCGGCACACCGGCCGCAACACCTGGCCAACCCTTGGCATCGCCGCAATCAACGCCTGCATCTCCGGCTCGGCCAGCAAATGCGCCAGTTGCGCCCCGCAGCCGGCAGCCTCGTAGCCAAGCTCACGCACCAGCCAGCCCCGCCCCGATGGTAATGGCACACGCCTTGCCTGCGCGCCCGATGCACCGCCCGATCGCGCTTTCCGTACCCGCGCCGGCCGTGTCACCACACGCTCAAACCGCCCAGCCACCCGGGTCAGCCGGCGCCAGAGCGGCCCGATCAGGCCCACCAGCCGCGGATTGGTCAAAAATCGACGGGCCACCACCGCCGCCAACCCAAGCAAAATCCCGCCCAAACGTCGGGCGAGATCAGGCGCGCAGTCTCGGAGGGTTAACGGGGCGGTGGCTAATGTCATGTCTGAATTAATAACGTAAACGCTCAATATAGGCAAGCAATTTTCTCGCCAGCCGCCATAGACCGGCCCGGCCTATCCCCCGCGTGACCAGACGCGCAATCTTGGTCAGTGCCGCGTCCGGGATCGCGAAGGCCGAACCGACATTGATTTCGCGCAGCACATAAATGTCCGTGCCGGTCGCATTGCCGGGCCATGCAGAAAATCCGCGTCCCAGATGATCGGCTGCGCCGCTGAATCAATGCCCAGCACCGCCATCATCTGGTGCAGCCTTTCAAACGGCGCATGTGACACGCCATGCCCGATATGCCTAACATGGGTTTCGTCAAAAACAGGAGGAAACCATGGCCGGTAACGGACAGATGATCATCGACCTCGACCGCGCGCGGATGACCGCGATGGCGGAAAAGAACATTCCCTTTCTGCAGAGCCATTTGTGCAAGGGCCTGATCTATACCCACTCCTCGGCACGGATGGATACCAAGGCCAGCCTGATCGGCAACATGGAAAGCGGCTCGACGGTTTATACCTCGGTGGTGCCGTCGGACGTGGTCGCGCAGGATCTCGGCGAGGCCGTCGTGCTGACCGGCACGGCGCAGATTACCGTGATGTCGGGCGGCAAGCGGAATGCGTTCGGGGTGCGGTTTACCGATGTCTGGCAGAACCAGGGTGGGACCTGGCGGATGGTGACCTGGCAGTCAACCAAGCTGCCGGAGTAACCCGATCTGGCGCGGCGGGCGATCGGCCCGCCGCGTGCGCAGACGCCGATTGCCGGTTGTCAGCCTGGGCAGTAGCTGCAACATTCACCCCAATACAATGAATTGGGGGACCCGAGATGGACATAAAAGGCAAGGTTTGCGTCGTGACCGGTGGGGCGAGCGGGATCGGTGAGGCCGTCGCCCGCGCCTTTGCCGCTGGCGGCGCGCGCGGCGTGGTAATCGCCGATATGAATGCCGAAAAACTTGCGGCCGTGGCGGCTGATTTCGGCGCGCTGGCCGTGCCGACCGACGTTTCCAAGGAAGCCGATATCAAGGCGCTGATCGCGACCGCCGAGGCAAAATTCGGCCCGGTTGATGTCTTCTACTCCAACGCCGGCATTTCGCGCGCCGGCCAGGAAGATGCGTCCGATGCTGATTGGGACCTCAACTGGCGGGTCCATGTCATGAGCCACGTCTTCGCCGCCCGGGTTCTGGTGCCGGGCATGCTGGCGCGTGGGTCGGGCTATCTGCTGAACACCGCGTCCGCCGCCGGCCTGCTGACATCAATGAATTCGATGGCCTATGGCGTCACCAAAAGTGCCGCCGTGTCGCTTGCCGAACATCTCGCGGTGCAATACGGCGATCGCGGCATTTGCGTGTCGGTGCTGTGCCCGCAATCGGTGCTGACCGGCATGACCCGCGGTACCAAAGGGGCAGCAAGCGTCGATGGGGTGATGACCGCAACCGAGGTTGCCCGCATCGTGCTCGATGCGATGGAAGCAGAACGCTTTATGATCCTGTCCCATCCCACCGTGCACGAATACGAACAACGTAAAACCCGCGATCGCAACCGTTGGCTTGTCGGCATGCGCCGGCTGCGCACCAAAATCTATGGCGCGCCGGCGGCATAATCGTAAGGCTTAGAGCGTGATGACCGTAGGTGGAATCACCGAAGGTCTGAATCACGCGACCAAACAAAGAGCTAGAGCGTGATGACCGCGCCTATCAGCGGTCATCACGCTCTAGGGTCTGTTGAGATTGAGGGTTCCGGCGCGGCTTGGAGTGTGATTCAAGCTTTGTATGGAACGCTTTATATTGACTGATGCCCAGTGGGCGAAGATGGAACCGCACTGCCTGGGCAAGCCCACGGACCC
>CALQTN020000014.1 GCA_943333505.2 Asaia bogorensis
CGGAAGTGTCGATCACCGTCACCGTCAACGTTGCGCGCAGCGTCGAAGAAGCCGAGCGCCAGGCGCGCGGTGAATCGGTCGCTCGTGATGACGATGATCTGCCCGATGAAATGGCGGAAATGCTGGCCGAAGGTCTGGCCGAGGCTCGCCTCGACCCGTCGCAGGCCGAACAGCCCGATAGCTGAGCGCAACGCAGATACGAGATAAATGGCGGGCCGAGAAGAAATTTTCGGTCCGCTTTTTCTTGATTTTTGTCACAACGTTATCGCAGAGTTGCAGATACCTTTCGGTTAACGGGGGGAGGACGCGATGCGTGGTGTACTCGATACATTCCTGCGGCGGTTCATCCAGGCAGGGCGCTTAACGATACGCTGGCCGGATGGCAGTTCGACTACTTATTCCGGTATCCCAGGTCCCGAAGCGGCCATGGTACTGATGGATGCCGCAACTGTGCGGCGTATTGTGCTGAACCCAGCATTGGCCGTGGGTGAGGCCTACATGGATGGTGGTTTGCAAACTGTCGATTGCAGTATTTATGAACTGCTCGACGTATTGATGACCAACCAGATGCGCAGCCGCGGCGGAATGCCGACCCTGGGTTTGCGGAATGTGATCGCACGGCTGACCCGCCGCTTGGCGCAATTCAACCCTGCCAGCCGCTCCCGCCGCAACGTCGCGCACCACTACGACCTCAATGGCCGGCTGTATTCGCTGTTCCTCGATCGTGACCGGCAATATTCCTGCGCCTATTTTCTACGCGGCGATGAAACGCTGGAAGAGGCCCAGGCCGCCAAAAAGCGCCATATCGCCGCCAAACTTTGCCTGGACCGCCCGGACCTGGAAGTGCTCGATATTGGCAGCGGCTGGGGTGGCATGGCATTGACCTTGGCGCGCGACTATGGCGCCCGCGTCACCGGAATCACTTTGTCTACCGAGCAACTGGCCGAAGCCACCGCCCGCGCGGCCGCCGAAGGCCTGTCCGATCGGGTGAAGTTCGAGCTGCTCGACTATCGCGCGATGAACCGCAAGTTTGACCGCATCGTCTCGGTCGGCATGTTTGAACATGTCGGGGTGGGGCATTTCGACAATTTCTTCGACGTGGTGAAGCGCAACCTCGCCCCGGACGGCGTCGCGCTCATCCACGCGATCGGCCGCTTTACCCCGCCCGACGCCACCAGCGCCTGGATCACCAAATACATCTTCCCCGGCGGCTATTGCCCGTCGCTGTCAGAGGTCTTCCCCGCTATCGAGCGCTCTGGCCTGTTCACCACCGACGCCGAAATTCTCCGCCTGCACTACGCCGAAACCCTCCGCCACTGGCGCCGTCGCTTCGCCGCGAATCGCGATGCAATTACGACGATTTACGACGAACGCTTCTGCCGGATGTTCGAGTTCTACCTGACCGCGAGCGAACTATCCTTCCGCCGTGACAGTCTGATGATCTTCCAGATCCAACTCGCCAACAGCCAGACTGCGGTGCCGCTCACCCGCGACTATATTCACGCGGCCGAGACTGTCCCGTTGCGCGTCCCGGCAAACGCTGGCGAATAAAAAAGGGCGGGAAAGCATAAGCTTTCCCGCCCTTTTCGTTAGCCAATCCAATCAGTTAACCGCAACGACCCCATCGGCAAGCACCGTCACCCGCGTCGGCGTCACTTCGGCAAAGCCGCCGGACACCTGCAACTGCTCGGTCACCTTACCGTCGGTATAAAGCCTGATCGTGCCCTCACGCAGGGTCACAATCATCGGTGCGTGCATCGGCAGCACGCCCATTTCGCCTTCCTCAGCCGGGATCACCACCATGTCCACTGGCTGGGACAGCAGCAATTTTTCCGGGCTGACGATTTCGAGATCGATCGGCATGTCAAAAAATCCTTTTACGCGCTGGCCTTCATCGCTTCGGCCTTCTTAACGGCCTCCTCGATGGTGCCGACCATGTAGAACGCGCCTTCCGGCAGATGATCATACTCGCCAGCGACAATCGCCTTGAAGCTGCGCACGGTGTCGGCAATCGGCACGAACACGCCGGGGAAGCCGGTGAAGACTTCGGCGACATGGAACGGCTGCGACAGGAAGCGCTGGATCTTGCGGGCGCGGGCGACGACGAGTTTGTCTTCTTCCGACAGTTCATCCATGCCGAGAATGGCGATGATGTCCTGCAGCGACTTGTAGGTCTGCAGCACGCGCTGAACTTCGCGGGCCACGTCGTAATGTTCCTGCCCAACAACCCGCGGCTCAAGCGCGCGTGAAGTCGAGTCGAGCGGATCAACCGCCGGATAGATGCCCAATTCGGCGATTTGACGCGACAGGGTGGTGGTCGCATCCAAATGCGCGAAGGATGTTGCCGGCGCCGGATCGGTCAAGTCATCGGCCGGCACGTAAATTGCCTGCACCGAGGTGATCGAACCCTTGTTGGTCGAGGTAATGCGTTCCTGCAGCGCGCCCATGTCGGTCGCCAGGGTCGGCTGATAGCCCACCGCTGACGGGATGCGGCCCAGAAGTGCGGACACTTCGGCGCCAGCCTGGGTGAAGCGGAAGATGTTATCGACGAAGAACAGCACGTCCTGGCCTTCTTCGTCGCGGAAATATTCAGCGAGCGACAAGCCCGACAGCGCGACGCGGGCGCGTGCACCCGGCGGCTCGTTCATCTGGCCATAGACCAGCGCCACTTTGGAGCCTTCGGTCGAGCCATTTTCGCCGAGCTTGATAACGCCGGCATCGACCATTTCGTGGTAAAGATCGTTGCCTTCGCGGGTGCGCTCACCGACGCCGGCGAACACCGACACGCCGCCATGGCCCTTGGCGATGTTGTTGATCAGTTCCTGAATGAGCACGGTCTTGCCGACGCCGGCGCCGCCGAACAACCCAACCTTGCCGCCCTTGAGGTACGGTGCCAGCAGATCGACAACCTTAATCCCGGTGACCAGGATCTCGGCCGAGCTCGACTGCTCCTCGAAGCTCGGGGCCTGGCGATGGATCGGGTAGCGCTTCTTGGTGTTGACCGGGCCGCGCTCGTCGATCGGCTCACCAATCACGTTCAGAATGCGGCCGAGGGTTTCCGGTCCAACCGGCACGCTGATCGGCGCGCCCGTATCGACAACTTCCTGGCCGCGGACCATGCCTTCGGTCGCGTCCATGGCGATGGTGCGCACTGTGTTTTCACCCAGCGCCTGCGCTACTTCCAACACCAACGTACCGCCGCTGGCGCTACGGGTGGTCAGCGCGTTCTGGATGAACGGCAGTTCGCCATCGAACTGCACGTCAACCACCGCGCCGAGGATCTGGGTCACGCGCCCGACATTATTGCTGGCCATACTGAAACTCCTGTCGCTGTTACCGAGGATCAGAGCGCTTCGGCGCCCGAAATGATCTCGATCAGTTCTCGTGTGATGTTGGCCTGGCGGGCCCGGTTGTAGTTCTGCGTCAGCCGCTTGATCATATCGCCGGCATTGCGGGTCGCATTGTCCATCGAGGTCATTTGCGAGCCGTAGAAACCAGCGGAATTTTCAAGCAGGGCACGATAGATCTGGATCGCCAGATTTTGCGGGAGCAGCTTGGCGAGGATGGTTTCCTCGTCCGGCTCGAACTCGTACATCGCCCCACCAACCGTCGCGTCACCCGCTGGCAACGGCGCCGGCACCAACCGCATCTCGGTCGGGATTTGCGCAATCACCGACTGGAAGCGGTTATAAACCACGGTGCAGACGTCGAATTCGCCAGCATCGAGCATTTCGGTGATGCGGGTAGCGACATCCTGGGCGTCAGCGAAGTTGATCGATTTGCGGCCGACATAGTTAATGTCACCGACCAGCAAATGCGCCATTTCGCGCTTGAGATAATCGCGTCCCTTGCGGCCAACCGGCAGGATCTTCACCACCTTGCCTTCCGCTTCGAGGCGGCGGGCAATGTTGCGGGTCAGACGGCCGATGTTCGAGTTGAACGCGCCGGCCAGGCCACGGTCGCCGGTGACGGGCACCAGCAAATGGACCTTGTCGGCACCGGTGCCAACCAACAGCTTCGGCGCGGTCGGCGAATTGGCCGCCGATGCGCCAAGCGAGGCCAACATCCGCTCCATGCGCTGGGCATAGGGGCGTGCGGCTTCCGCCTGGGTTTGCGCACGGCGCAGCTTGGATGCCGCGACCATTTTCATGGCCGAGGTGATCTTCTGCGTCGATTTCACGCTGTTGATGCGTAGTCGTAGCGTCTTCAGGCTGGGCATTGGGGCTTACCTGACCAGATTAGTGGTTTTCAGATCAGGCGAAGCTCTTCACCAGACTATCGAGGAAGGCGATCAGCTGCTTCTCGACATCCGGCTTGATCTCGCGATCATTGCGGACGGCGTTCAGGATTTCCGGCGCCTTGGCCTTCAGTTCCATCAGCAATTGCGCTTCAAACCGACCAATCTTGTTGATGTCGAGCTTGTCGAGATAGCCGCGCACGCCGGCGAACAGCGCCACAACCTGCTCTTCAACCGGAACCGGTTTGAACTGCGGCTGCTTCAGCAACTCGGTCAACCGCGCGCCACGTGCCAGCAGCTGCTGGGTCGAGGCATCGAGATCAGATGCGAACTGCGAGAACGAGGCCATTTCGCGATACTGCGCGAGCTCGAGCTTGATGCGACCCGCAACCTGCTTCATCGCCTTGATCTGTGCGGCCGAGCCAACGCGCGACACCGAGATGCCGACGTTCACCGCGGGACGAATGCCCTTGAAGAACAATTCGGTCTCAAGGAAGATCTGCCCGTCGGTGATCGAAATCACGTTGGTCGGAATGTAGGCCGAAACGTCGCCCGCCTGGGTTTCAATGACCGGAAGTGCGGTCAGTGAGCCAGCGCCGTTCACGTCCGACATTTTCGCCGCGCGTTCCAGCAGGCGCGAATGCAGGTAGAACACGTCGCCCGGATAGGCTTCGCGGCCCGGCGGACGGCGCAGCAGCAGCGACATCTGGCGATAGGCCACGGCCTGTTTGGACAGATCGTCGTAGAAAATAACCGCGTGCATCGCATTGTCGCGGAAATACTCGCCCATCGTGCAACCGGTATACGGCGCCAGGAACTGCATCGGCGCGGGGTCCGACGCGGTGGCGGCGACAACGATGGAATATTCCATCGCGCCCTGTTCTTCGAGGGTGCGCACCAGCTGGGCAACCGTGGAACGCTTCTGCCCGACGGCGACATAGATGCAATAGAGCTTCTTGCTCTCATCCGTGCCGGCGTTGGCCGCTTTCTGGTTGATGATGGTGTCGATGATGACGGCGGTCTTGCCGGTCTGGCGATCGCCAATGATCAGCTCGCGCTGACCACGGCCAATCGGGATCAGCGAATCGATCGCCTTAATCCCGGTCTGCATCGGCTCGTGCACCGATTTACGCGGGATAATGCCAGGCGCCTTGACTTCGACGAGGCTGCGCGGGCCTTCGATCGGGCCCTTGCCATCAATCGGGTTGCCGAGGCCATCGACCACACGGCCGAGCAGGCCCTTGCCGATCGGCACGTCAACGATGCGGCCGGTGCGGGCGACAGTGTCGCCTTCACGGATCTGGCGATCGTCGCCGAAGATCACGACGCCGACATTGTCGGTTTCGAGGTTCAGCGCCATGCCGGTCATGCCGGCCGATGGGAACTCCACCAGTTCGCCAGCCATCACGTTCTGCAGACCGAAGATGCGGGCAATGCCGTCACCCACGCTCAGGACTTGGCCGGTTTCAGCGATGTTGGCCTCGGTATCAAAAGAAGCGATTTGCTTCTTGAGGATGTCCGAGATCTCAGCGGGGCGGATCTCCATATCAGGCGGCTCCCTTCATGGCGTACTGCAAACGTTGCAGCCGGGATTTAAGACTTGAATCGAACAGGCGGGCGCCGATCTTCACGACCAACCCACCCAACAAAGCGGGGTCAACCCGCTTGACGATATCGACATTACCGAATCCGGCTTCGATCAGCCGGGCGCGGATGGCCTGTTCCTGGGCATCCGACAGCGCATGCGCGCTTTCGACCTGCGCCACGACCACGCCGCGCTTTTCCGCCACCAGGGCAGCGAACGACACAACGATGTTGCGCAACGCCCGCATCCGGCGATTGACCACGACAACGCTGGTAAAATTCATCACCAGGATGCTGAAACCCTGGGCTTCCAACACCGCCCGCACAGCCTTCTGGGCGGTGGCGACGTTGATCAGCGGGCTGTCGAGCAGACGGCGCATATCGGCGCTGTCGTCGATCAACCGGCCCAGCTGTTCCATCTCCGCGACAGTCGCGTCGAGCAGATCCTGCTCACTCGCCTGCGCATACAAGGCCGACGCATAGCGATCTGCTAAGCCGCCGCCCGAATTTCCACTGCCGCCAGACGCCAAAGCTGCGGTTCCATATTCTTGGGGTCGCCGAAGCGACCGCGATGTCAAAAGCTGGCGTTACACCAACGCCGGGGCCTCTAGCATGGGGTTTTGGGACGCGCAACACTGGGGGAACGCAGAAGCGGAAGCGTCTTCTTTTTGTGAACAAAAAGAAGAAAAAAAACTGCATTCATTCCTGGCCGTTGGTGTACTCTTTCCGGAGAGTGGGTGCGCTTTTTGCTGCTTTATATCGGCATCGTCGCGCTTTCCTCGCGACCGTCAAACCGCCTGAACGCGTGCAGACTGGACGCAGCGTTAGCAGGGAATCGCCTGGACATAACCACCTTCAGCATATCCCAAAATCTTCCGGTCGCGCGTCATAATCGGCACCCCAAGGCACCTTGCAGTCGCGACAATCAGACGATCCATGGGGTCGGAATGAAATTCACCGGGCAGGAATGATGCGTCGATCGCGATCGCAGCCGTGATCGGCGTTTCCCGCATCCCCTTCATTCCCAGCAACGTCGCGAACCACGCCTTCGGATCGGGCAGGAATTGCGGCATCGGCCTGCTGGTGGCTTTTGGCCTCGCCAGCATGCCGATTTCCCAGGCAGAGGCTGTAGACACAAAAATGCCTCCGCCGCCCCTGGCATGGCGGATCGCGGCAAGGGCGTGTTCGGACAGTTTTTCGCCGTTTGCCAGCCAGATCAGCGCGCAGGTATCCAGCAGGACCAATGCTGGCAACGCGGCCCCGATCACCGGTGCAGAATGCCCAGTTCGGCGTCCAGCGGTTCATCCAGGACCGTTTTCGTCAGGTCGAAACCTTCTGGAATGATGACCGTGCCGCGCATGCAGCCATATAGATCGGTGACGGCCAGCTTTTCGGGGGGCGTCAGCACAGCGACGGTTTTGCCGCGTTTGGTCACCTCGACCCGGCCAAGTTCACCGCTACCGAGACGGTCCAGGATCTTCAGACATTTGGCTTTGAACTCGGTCGCGCTGATGGTCTGGGTCGCGGACATGGCACCTCGACTGACTGGTCATATTAGATGACCAGTCATATAATCTCGTCGTGTTTGTTTCGCAAGGTGGCTGCTATTGCGTGACAGGGCAGACTGGTCATGAAAGACCTGACCATGATCTTTGCTCGTGGCGGGGCAACCACAATAAGCACACCGGGATTTAGCCTCGATCACGCCCAGTTTTTCAGGCGTCAGCTAGCTCCGCCGGAAAGCGAAACCGAACATTTTCGGCCACCCCCGCCAGGGTTGAAACCTGCACCGGCCCAAAAGCGCGAAGTCCTTCGATGACGCCCTGCACCAGCATTTCCGGCGCCGAGGCGCCTGCCGTCAGCCCGACGGTTCCAATCCCGGTGAACCATTCCGGGCGCAACGCCAGCGCATCATCGATCAGATAGGCCGGCTTGCCGACCTCGTCGCCGATTTCTTTCAACCGGTTGGAATTCGATGAATTGCGGCTGCCCACCACCAGGATCAGGTCCACCACTTCGGCCAGATCGCGCACCGATTGCTGGCGGTTCTGCGTCGCATAGCAGATATCGCGCACATCCGGCCCAACAATCGCTGGAAAGCGCACCTTGAGCGCGGCGATGATGTGGCGGGTATCATCCACCGACAGCGTCGTCTGGGTAATGTAGGCGAGCTTGTCCGGCGTGCCAGGGGCCAGCGTCGCGACATCTGCGACAGTCTGCACCAGGTGCACCACCCCGTCGATCTGCCCGATCGTGCCTTCGACCTCAGCGTGATGGGCATGGCCGACCAGCACGATCTCGCGCCCGGCGGCCGCGTAGCGTCGGCCTTCATTATGGACCTTGGCGACCAGCGGGCAGGTGGCGTCAATGACCGGCAACCCCCGGTCTCGGGCAACTTCCTCGACCTTGCGGGCCACGCCATGGGCGCTGAACACCGTCATCGCGCCCGGCGGGATTTCGTCGAGTTCATCGACAAAAATGGCGCCACGCGTGCGCAGATCTTCCACCACATGGCGGTTATGAACGATTTCATGGCGGACATAGATCGGTGGGCCGAATTTCTTCAACGCGCGTTCGACGATCTCAATGGCGCGTTCCACCCCGGCGCAAAAACCGCGCGGCTGCGCCAGAACCACTTTCAACATGCACTACCACTCCAAAGCCCCAACCGGCATATGGCACGTTTTAGCCAGCGGGAGTAGAGATCGGCGATGGCCCGAACGCGCGTGGATCAATTACTGGTGGATCGAGGCTTGGTGGAAAGCCTCACGCGGGCGCAGGCCCTGGTGCTTGCCGGCAAGGTGTTTTCCGCCACGCGCCGCGTCGATAAGCCCGGCCAGGCGGTGCCGTTGGACTTTCCGCTCGACGTGCGCGGCCAGGAGCATCCTTTTGTCTCGCGCGGCGGGATCAAGCTCAGCCATGCGTTGGCGGAGTTCGGCCTGGACCCGGCCGGGCGGATCGGCCTCGATATCGGGGCATCGACCGGCGGCTTCACCGATGTGCTGCTGATCCATGGTGCCACCAAGGTCTATGCGGTCGATGTTGGGCACGGCCAGTTGGCCTGGAAACTGCGCTCCGATCCGCGCGTGGTAGTGATGGAGAAAACCAACGCCCGCCATCTGACTGCGGACCAGGTGCCGGAACCGATCGGCGCGCTGGTGTGCGATGCGAGCTTCATCGGGCTGCAAACCCTGCTGCCGGCCCCGCTGTCCCTGTGCGCGCCCGGCGCCTGGGCAGCCGTGTTGATCAAACCGCAATTCGAGGCCGGGCAAGGCCAGATTGGCCCCAAAGGCGTGGTGCGCGATCCGGCGGTGCATGACGAAGTTTGTGCCCGCATCGGCGCGTGGTGGGCCACGTTGCCGGGCTGGACCGTGCTGGGCATTTCCCCCAGCCCGATCACTGGCCCTGAAGGCAACCGCGAATTCCTGCTGGCGGCGCGCCTGGCGTGATCGCCCTGTTCGGGATTATCGCGCCGGTTTTCGCGTTGATCGGGCTGGGGGCTGCGGCCATGCGGCTGAAGCTGCTGGAACTGCCGGCGATCAAGGGGATGAATGATTTCGTCTTCTATCTGGCGATGCCGTGTCTGCTGTTCCGTTCGGTGGCAGACGCGCCGCCCATGCGACTGCTCGATGTCGCGGGATCGTTCATCGTTGGCGCGGTGCTGCTGTTCGCCGTCGCGGCGGTGCTTGCCCGCAAGTTATTCGGTGCCCGGCTGGCCGCATCGTCGGTGTTCGCGCTCAACTGCGTGTTCGGCAACACCGTGATGCTGGGCATCCCGATCATCGATGCCGCTTACGGGCCGGAGGGCGTTGCCAATCTGTTGGCCGTCGTCGCCTTCCATTCCGCCCTGCTGCTGCCGCTCGCCACCGTGCTGATCGAAGCCGATGCCGCCGATGGCAAGGGTCCTTGGCAGGTCATCCGCGCCACCCTGCCTGGCCTGCTGCGCAACCCGGTGGTGATGACCATTCTACTGGCCTTCGCCTGGCGCGCCACAGGCTTGGGCTTTGTCGCACCTGCCACGCGGTTCCTCACCCTGCTTGGCTCCGCCGGGCCACCCTTGGCACTGTTCTGCCTCGGCGCAACCCTGCCAAAACCAAGTTCCTGGACCGACATGAAGGATGTCGCGTTCGCCAGCGGGCTGAAACTGGTGGCGATGCCGGCGCTGGTGGCGCTGCTCGCCCATCTCGCCGGCGTCACCGGTGTTGCCTTCGCAGTGGTGGTGATCACCGCCGGCATGCCAACCGGCGCCAACGCCTTCATGCTGGCGCGGCGCTTCGGCACGATGATGGAAGCGTCGGCCAGCACCGTCGTGGTCAGTACGGCGCTGTCGCTGGTAACGCTTTCGGTGTTGCTGGGGTGGCTCAGATAACCTTCGCCCCCAGATGCGGGAACATCGCCAGCCGCGCGGCGTCATCCATGTCCGCCTTGAAGACGTGGCGATCCTTCAACGCAATCGCGCGCACCGCCGCCGGACGGGCGGTCACCGCCTCGGCATGGCGTGCCACGTTGGCGAATTGCTTGGCCGCATCACCCAGCACGAACGGCGCCAGCCGCGACCAGCCCCACACCGCCATGTCGAGGATGGTGTAGTCATCGCCCATCATCCAGGTCCGGCCAGCGAGATGCGCGTCGAGAATGCCCCAATGGCGCTGGGCCTCGAACACATACCGGTTCAGCGCGTATTCCTTCGGTTCCGGTGCGACGTTCTTGAAATGCACCGCCTGGCCGGAATAGGGCCCGATGCCGGAGGCGACAAACATCAGCCAGGACAGCATTTCCCCGCGCGCCTTCGGCGTGTTGGCGGGCATAAACTGGCCGGTCTTTTCGCCGAGATACAACAGGATCGCGTTGCTATCGAACACAACCGCGTCGCCATCGACAATCGCCGGCAGCTTGGCGTTTGGGTTGATGGCACGGAAGGCCGCGCTGTGCTGCTCGCCCTTACGGTTGTCGATCGGGACCAGCTCGTACGGCAGGCCCATTTCTTCGAGCGCGAGCGCCACTTTCATCGGGTTGGGCGCGGTGTTCCAGTAGAATTTCAACATGATCAGATTTCCCCCTTTGCGGTTACGATAAGATTTGGGTCGCATCGTCCTTCAGCGCAATCCCTGTCAGCTGCCGCGCCCGCATTTGGGCGATCAGCCAGCGCAGCTTGTGCGCGGCCGCGGCGGGCGACAGACCTTCGGGCCGGATGTTGGACACGCAGTTGCGCTCGGCATCGGTGTGGCCGATCCGGGGCTTCCAGGTCAGGTAGGCGCCGAGACTGTCAGGCGTGGACAGGCCCGGCCGTTCGCCGATCAGCACCAGCACCGCATCCGCCTGTAAACACGCGGCGATGTCGTCACCGATTGCCACCCGGCCCTGGATTGCGATCACAATCGGGCCCGCTTCGTTGAGCGCTGCGACGACCGATGCCGCGTGGCGTTGCACCGCGACGGCGGACAGGCCATCGCAGATGACGATAGCCAGGCTGCAGGGTTGTGGCGGGATTTTCGGTACGCCAGCGAGCCGCCGCCCGAGATCGGGGCGCACCAGATAGGTCCGCCGATCCGCCGCCGCGCTGTGCACAACCAAGGCCGGGCGCGGCAGGTCGGCCTGCAGTGCGGCGATATCGAGTTCCGCATGCACCGCATCGCGGGCCGCCGCATGGGCCGCCTGGAAAGCAAGATGCGCGGCGGTTGGCAGCGCGTTGCCGACCCGGCCCAACCCGACGCGCGCCGGCGTGAAGCGGCGCAGATCCGCCCATAAAACCGGCGCGGTCATGTCAGGCCCAGCAAAGCCGGTGATAAGCGGGTGGGGATGCGGTCTGGCGTGCAACCCGACAGGCCCATGCGGTCGAGCCAGGCTTCGAACTCCGGCGCCGGTCGCAGGCCGAGGGTGGAGCGAAGATAGAGCGCATCGTGGAACGAGGTGCTTTGGTACGATAGCATCACATCATCCGCGCCGGGCACCCCCATGATGAACGTCACGCCGGCGGCGCCGAGCAGGGTGAGCAGCGCGTCCATGTCATCCTGATCGGCCTCGGCATGATTGGTGTAGCAGACATCGACCCCCATCGGCAGGCCGAGCATTTTGCCGCAGAAATGATCTTCCAGGCCGGCGCGGGTAATCTGCTTGCCGTCGTAAAGATATTCCGGGCCGATAAAGCCAACCACGGAGTTGACCAGCAGCGGCGAAAATGCGCGGGCGACGGCGTAGGCGCGGGCCTCGATGGTTTGCTGATCGACGCCGTGATGGGCGTTGGCGGATAGCGCGCTGCCCTGGCCGGTTTCGAAATACATCAGGTTCTGGCCGATAGTGCCGCGTTTGAGCGACAGGGCGGCGTCTTGCGCCTCGCGCAATAAAGCCAGATTGATGCCGAAACTTGCGTTGGTGGCTTGGGTTCCGCCGATCGACTGGAACACCAGATCAACCGGCGCGCCTTGTTCGATGCAGCGCAAGGTGGTGGTGACATGCGCCAAGATGCAGCTTTGGGTGGGGATGTCGAAGCGGGTGCGGACATCGTCGAGCATATGCAGCAGCGCCGTCGTGGCAGCCACCGAATCAGTTGCCGGGTTGACGCCGATCACCGCATCGCCGGCGCCGAGCAGCAGGCCGTCAAGCGTGGATGCCGCGACGCCGCGCGGATCATCAATCGGGTGATTGGGCTGCAAGCGCACCGATAGCCGGCCGGGCAGGCCGATGGTGTTGCGAAACGCCGCCGTCACCCGGCACTTGGCGGCGACGGCGATCAGGTCCTGCAGCCGCATGATCTTGCTGGTGGCAGCAACGATTTCCGGGGTGAGACCGGGGCGCAAGGCCACGATCTCGGGAGCTGTGGCGGCGAGCAGGAAATCACGGAAGCCCCCAACCGTCAGCGCCGCGATCGGGGCGAAGGCGACCGGATCGTGGCGATCGAGGATCAGGCGGGTGACTTCATCGGTCTCATACGGGATCAGCGGGGCGGCAAGAATATCCGCGAGCGTGATATCGGCAAGCGCCAGTTGGGCCGCGACCCGCTCGGTCGCACTGCCCGCGGCAATCCCCGCGAGTTGGTCGCCCGACCGCAATGGCGAGGCCCGCGCCAGCAATGTAGCAAGATCGGGGAAGATGAAGCGCTGGCCATTGACGGTGTGACGGTACGGCATAGCTGGGAGGTTAGGGGAGGAGCAACGCGCAACACAAATCTAGAGTGTGATCCGTTGAAGTTGAATCAGCAGACACGCTCAAGGGCCTTGTCTTCACGATCATCTTTATCCATCCAATCGAAGCCGATTGAACGAATGATGATCTAGCGCGGGCGTCAGCCCTACCCCGCCAACCCCACCCCCTCAATCGTAATCCGGTGCATCAACCGTCGCGCGCCATGATAATCATTGACCGCGTAATGCCAGGTCGCCCGATTATCCCAGAACGCCAGCGATCCCTGGCGCCACTGGAAACGACAGCCAAACTCGGGCCGGGCGGCGTGGCGATAGAGCTGCTCCAGCAAAGGCTTGCTTTCATCAGCCGTCCAACCCTCAAAATGCAGGGTGAAGCCGGGGTTCACGTAGAGCACTTTCTTACCGCTGTCGGGATGGCGCACGATCACCGGGTGGATCGCGTCCTGGGTGGCCTGCTCGGCGTTCTTATAGCGCGGATCGTCATCTTTCTTGCCGACGCCGAAGACGTGGCGGCTGGAATGGACGGCGCGCATCCCGGACAGCGTGTGTTTCATCCCGTCCGACAGCGCGTCATAAGCCGCCGACATCGAGGAAAACAGGGTGTCGCCGCCGTGGTCGGGGACTTCGCGGGCATACAGCACCGATCCCAGGGCGGGTTCGCGGTCGTAGCTGTGGTCGGTGTGCCAGCCGCCGCCGACATTGGTTTTCTGTTCGGGTTCCTTGCGTACCTCGGCGATCTGCGGATGGCCTTCGACCGCGCGGAAGAAGCGGTTGATGTTGATCGGGCCGAATTTTCCGGCAAATTCGATGTGCTGCTCGGGGGTCAGGGTCTGGTCGCGGAAGAAAATCACCCCGTGTTCGGCGAGGGCGGCGCGAATATCGGCGACCACGTCCTGGCGGAGGGGCTGGGCGAGATCAATGCCGAGCAGTTCCGCGCCGACGCCACCGCTGGCCGGTTTGATGTGCATGTGGCCCATGATTTCCTCCGTTAATTCGACAGTGTGTTCAACATTCCGGCGAAAATCCCGCCCCGTCAACAAATTGCGCCTTTCTTTCGCCTGATCAGCCCCTTAACTCGGAGCCATGTCCGCGCCGCGCCGCCTGCTCACCCGACTGCGAGATCTGATGGCCAAGGGCGATTCCCACGGGGGGTCGGCACCGATGTCCGAACTCGTCCGCATGGTGGCGGGGGAATTGGTCAGCGAAGTGTGCTCGCTCTACATCGCGCGGCCCGGCGATATGCTGGAATTATTCGCCACCGAGGGGCTGCAGCCAGACGCCATCGGCCGCACCCGGCTGCGGGTTGGCGAAGGGATAGTCGGGCTGGTGGCTGCAACCCATAGCGTGATGAACCTGGCCGACGCGCAGAACCATCCGGCCTTTGCCTATCGCCCGGAAACCGGCGAGGAAAAATACGCCTCCATGCTGGCCGTGCCGGTGCGGCGCGGCGGGCGGACGATGGGGGTGTTGACGGTGCAGAACCGCACGCCCCGGCACTTCGACGAGGACGAGGTCGATGTGCTGGCAACCGTCGCCATGCTGGTGGCCGAGGTTCTGGTCGCGTCCGGCGCGGAAGGCGCGGATGAGGGTCTGGGCGGCACCGTCGCACGGCGCTTCACCGCGGTTTCGCTGGCATCGGGACTGGCGATCGGCAAAATTCGCGTGCTCGGGCCGGTGCTCCCGCCCAAACGGGTGCTGGCGGAGAACCCGGCCCAGGAGCAGGCGCGGCTCGACAAGGCAGTTGCCACGATGCGCCGCGATGTGGACGCACTGATCGCGACCGGCCTGCCGGACGCGGATGCCGCCGAGGCGCTGGCATCCCGAGAAATTTTGGACAGCTACCGGCTGGTGGCGTCCGATGGCGGGTGGCTGAAGCGGGTGGCAGACGCCATTCGTGGCGGGCTGTCAGCGGAAGCGGCGGTCCATCGCGTCGCCGGCGATCTGCGCGACCGGATGCGCCGGATCAGCGATCCCTATCTGCGCGAGCGGCTGGCAGACATCGAGGACCTGATCGGCCGGCTGATGCTGGCGCTCGATGGCAACACCGCAGCGTCGCGATCTGCGCCCGATACCATCATTCTGGCGCGGCGGATGGGTCCGGCGGAATTGCTCGAATGGCATGCTGGCGGCGTGATCGGGGTGGTGATCGAGGAAGCCAGCCCGTCCGGTCACGCCGCTATTCTGGCGCGCGCGCTCGGGCTGCCGGCGCTCGCGGGGGCGGCGGGGATGCTGGATGCCGCGTCCGACGGCGATACCGCAATTGTGATGGCCGATGATGGCAATGGCGGGCAACTGATTCTGCGGCCGGAACACGATGTCATTCAGGTGTTCACCCGCGCCCTGGAAGCCCGCAGCGCCCGCCAGGCTGGCTATGCCGCATTGCGCGACCGCCCGAGCCTGACGCGCGACGGCACAGCGGTGGAATTGATGCTCAATGTCGGGCTCGCGTTGGAACTGGGCCAGCTGGATGCAACAGGCGCCGCCGGCATCGGCCTGTTCCGCACCGAGATCGCCATGCTGGCCCGCGGATCGGTGGCCGATGTCCCGGAACAGGCGGCGGTCTATGCCCAGGTTCTGGATGCCGCGGGCGACCGCCCGGTGCTGTTCCGCACGCTTGATCTCGGCGGCGACAAGATCCTGCCGGGCAGCACCCGGATCGAGGAAAACCCCGCCATGGGATGGCGCAGCCTGCGCATCGGCCTGGACCGGCCGGCCGTGTTGCGCCGCCAATTGCGCGCATTGCTGCTGGCGGCCGGCGGGCGTCCCCTGTCGATCATGTTCCCGATGGTGGCAACCGTCGCCGAATTGCGCGCCGCCAAGTCGCTGTTGCGCACCGAACTCGCGCGCATCAGGCCGGCGCCGGCGGAATTGCGGGTCGGCACGATGCTCGAAGTGCCCGCGCTGATGTGGCAGTTGCCGGCGCTGCTGCAGGAGGTCGATTTCATCTCGGTCGGCAGCAACGACCTGATGCAGTTCCTGTTCGCCGCCGATCGCGGCACGCCTGGCCTCGCCGGGCGCTATGATTTCCTGTCGCCGCCGGTGCTCGAACTGCTCGCCGACCTCGCGGCGCGCTGCACGGCCGCCGGGGTGAAATTATCGGTGTGCGGCGAGCACGCATCCCGCCCGCTGGAGGCGATGACGATGGTCGGGCTAGGGATCACCTCGCTGTCAATGCCGGCATCAGGGCTGTTCCCGGTCAAGGCAATGCTCGCCGAGCTGGATCTTGGCGGGTTTCGGCGGGTGCTTGACGGGATCAGGCGCACGGCATCGGGGGCGGCAAGCGTGCGTGAACCGCTGGCCGCCTGGGCGCGCGAACACGGTCTCGCGATCTAGAGCGTGATGACCGTAGGTGGAATCACCGAAGGTCTGAATCACGCGACCCAACAAAGAGTTAGAGCGTGATGACCGTGTCTACCAGCGATCATCACGCTCTAGAGTCTTGTTTTCACGATCATCATCATCCGTCCAATCGAAGCCGATTGCACGGATGATGATCTAGCCAAGCCCCGGCCCAGCCGCTACAAAGCCGCTCGATCTCATTGCCACTTTGGCGGAAGGCCGCAGAAATATGTCGCGGAAATCCGCGTTGTGAAAGTCCCGTTCGGCGACCGCCAGAAACCCCTGGACGGCGGGTCAGCTTCGCGCGTCGGCGCGGAACTCCGTGCGGCGCGTGAAAACATCGGCTGGACCCTGCCCGCCGTCGCCGCCCATCTGCGCATCCGGCTGCCCTACCTCGAAGCGATCGAGGAAGGCCGCATCGCCGACCTGCCCGGCAACGCCTACGCGCTCGGCTTCGTGCGCAGCTACGCCAAGGAACTCGGGCTTGATCCGGAAGAAATCGCCCGTCGTTTCCGCGCCGAGGCCGCCGAGGTCAACCGCAAGACCGAGCTGAGCTTCCCGGCGCCGGTGCCGCAGCGTGGCTTGCCGGCCGGGGCGTTGATGCTACTCGGGCTGATCATCGCGGTCGGCGGCTATATCGCGTGGTATCGCGTATCGAGCGACGCCCCGCCGAGCGAGGTTATCCGGCCAGTGCCGGAGCGTCTGGCAGAACTGATCCCCGCCGCCCCGCCGCCGCCACCAGCAGCGCCGAAACCTGTGCCGGACGAGCCAACCCAGCCTGTCACCGCCATCCCGGCGCCCGCCCCGCCCAAGCCTGAACCGCCCAAGCCCGAGCAAGCTGTGGTGGCACCGCAAACTGTTTCACCGCCCGCCGGGGAGGCGTTGCCCGAGGGTACCCGCCTGGTTCTGCGCGCGAAAGCCGATTCCTGGATGCAAGTCCGCGACCGCCAGGGCACTGTATTGCTTAACCGGGTGCTGCGGGCCGGTGAAACCTGGCCAGCACCGCCGAAACTGTCACTATTGCTGACCACCGGCAACGCCGGCGGCACGGAAATCCTGGTGGACGGCAAAACAACCGCCGCCTTGGGTGCCGACGGCGTCGTGCGGCGGGATATGGTGCTCGACGCTGATGCGGTGCGCGATGGCAAGCTCGCGGTGGTGCCACAGGTGGTGGCACCAGTGGCGGCAAAGCCCGTCGTGAAGACGACACCGTAGGCGCTGCATAAAAAGCATACGCGCGGCCAAAATCACCCACGCCGATCATCGCAGGCGATAACATTTCACCCCGTAGTACCTACTTCTTTAACCATCCCTGCCTAAATGCAACGCAGACGCACGGTGCGACGGTAGCGCGCCTGCGTCGCATAAGATAAGCCTCCGCCGCATTTAAACCGCCGACAAGGACCCATCATGGCTGGTGTCGACATTCTCGCAACCGCGCTCAACGGCGGCAATGCTGCCTTCATCGCGGAAATGTATGCAAGATGGGTCGAGGACCCTGGCACCGTCGATGCCAGCTTCGCCGATTTGTTCGGCGCGATGAATGATGAAACCCGCGCCATCCTGACCGATGCGTCCGGTGCATCCTGGGCCCCACGCCCCCGCAGCATCGATGATGCCCCCACCACCACCCCCACCCCCGCACCCACGCGCCGGATCGCCGATGCGCCGCCGAATGCCGACCAGGTCCGCGCCGCCACCAAGGATAGTCTGCGCGCACTGATGATGATCCGTACTTATCGCGTGCGCGGCCATCTTGAAGCCCAGCTGGACCCGCTCGGCCTGCAAGTGCCCAAGCCGCACCCGGAACTCGATCCGGCGACGCATGGCTTCCACGAAGCCGACATGGATCGGCCGATTTTCATCGACTACGTGCTCGGCCTCGAAACCGCGACACCGCGCCAGATTTTGCAGGTTTTGCGCCAGACTTATTGCGGGCCGATCGGCGTGGAGTTCATGCATATCCAGGACCCCGATCAGAAGGCGTGGATCCAGCGCCGGGTTGAAGGCGCGCCCTGGTCCAACGCATTCGGGCGCGACGGCAAGAAGACAATTCTGCGACAGTTGACCGAAGCGGAGGGTTTGGAATCCTTCTGCCAGCGCCGCTTCGTTGGCACCAAGCGCTTCGGGCTGGAAGGCGCCGAAGTCACCATCCCGGCGCTGCACGCCATCATCGAAACCGCAGCCAAATCCGGCGTCCGCGAAATCGCCATTGGCATGCCGCATCGCGGCCGGCTCAACACTTTGGTGAACGTGGTGCAGAAGCCCTACACCCAGCTGTTCAGCGAATTCGGCGGGGCGAGCTTCAAGCCGGATGACGTCCAGGGTTCCGGCGACGTGAAATACCATCTCGGCACCTCCACCGACGTCGAAATTGCCGGGCACAAGCTGCATTTGTCGCTGCAGCCCAACCCGTCGCATCTCGAAGCGGTTGATCCGGTGGTGGTCGGCAAGGTCCGCGCCCGCCAGGATATGGCCGGTGATACCAGCGCCCGCCGCTCGGTGATGGGCATTCTGATGCATGGCGACGCGGCGTTTGCCGGCCAGGGGCTGGTCGCCGAAACCCTGGGGATGAGCCAGCTGATCGGCTACCGTACTGGCGGCACCATCCATCTGATCGTCAACAACCAGATCGGCTTCACCACCATCCCCGCCCACGCCTATTCCGGGCTTTATTGCACCGACATCGCCAAATCGGTGCAGGCGCCGGTGCTGCATGTGAACGGTGATGACCCGGAAGCCGTGGTCTGGTGCGCCCGCATGGCCGCCGAGTTCCGCATGGAATTCGCCACCGATTTCGTGCTGGACATCGTCTGCTATCGCCGCCACGGCCATAACGAAACCGACGAGCCGGCCTTCACCCAGCCGATCATGTATCGCGCGATCAAGGATTTGCCGACCACGCGGACGCTCTATGCCGACAAGCTGGTCCGTGAAGGTTCGCTGGCGGCCGACGAGGCAAAGGCGATGCTGGACGAATTCTACGCCAAGCTCGAAGCATCCTATCAGGCTGCGCAAACCTACAAGCCCAACAAGGCCGACTGGCTGGAAGGCCACTGGTCCGGGCTGTCGATGCCCGACAACGCCGCCGAGCGAACCGAAGGCGAAACCGCCGTCGCGCTGCCGGTGCTGCAGAAAATCGGCGGCGCGCTGGCGCATGTGCCGGCCGGCTTCGACCTCAATTCCAAGATCGCCCGCCAGCTCGATGCCAAAAAGGCGATGGTTGAAACCGGCGAGGGCGTTGATTGGTCCACCGGCGAGGCGCTCGCCTATGGCAGCCTGCTGCTCGAAGGCCATCGCATTCGGCTGTCTGGTGAAGACGTCCAGCGCGGCACCTTCAGCCAGCGCCATGCGGTGCTGATCGATCAGACCACCCAGAACGAATACACCCCGCTCAACAACATCACCGGCACCCAGGCCAAGATTGAGATCTACAACTCGCTGCTGTCGGAAGTGGGCGTGCTGGGCTTTGAATACGGCTACACCCTGGCCGATCCGCGCAGCCTGGTGCTGTGGGAAGCCCAGTTCGGCGATTTCGCCAATGGTGCGCAGGTGATCATCGATCAGTTCGTTGCCAGCGGTGAAACCAAGTGGCTGCGCATGTCGGGCCTGGTGATGTTGCTGCCGCATGGCCATGAGGGCCAGGGTCCGGAGCATTCCTCGGCCCGGCCGGAACGCTATTTGCAGCTTTGCGCCGAAAACAACATGACGGTTGGCAACCTCACCACGCCCGCCAACTATTTCCACGCGCTACGCCGCCAGTTGAAGCGCAATTTCCGCCGGCCGCTGGTGCTGATGACGCCGAAATCCCTGCTGCGGCACAAATTGGCCGTATCGCCGATGGCGGATTTCGCCGAGGGCAGTCGCTTCCTGACCGTCATAGGCGAAACCGATACGCTGGCCCCGGCTGACCAGATCAAGCGCGTGGTTCTGTGCACCGGCAAGGTCTATTACGATCTGGTCGCCGAACGCCGCAATCTTGGCATCACCGATGTCGCGATCATTCGTATCGAACAGCTCTACCCGTTCCCGGTGGTCTCGCTGCCCAAGGTTCTGGCGCCCTACACCCATGCGCAAGTGGTGTGGTGCCAGGAGGAACCGGAGAATATGGGTGCCTGGACGTTCGTCGATCGTCGGATTGAGAAAGTGCTCGCCGACCTCGACATCGCCGCCAAACGGCCGAGCTATATTGGCCGCTGCGATGCCGCCAGCCCCGCGACCGGGCTTGCCAAAGTACATGCCGCCGAACAGGCGGCCCTAGTGCGGGACGCACTGAGTATAGATTAGTGCGGGACGCACTGAGTATAGACTGATGCGGGACGCACTGAGTATAGATTAGTCAATAAGGACTAGAATTCATGTCATCCGAGATCAAAGTCCCGAGCCTGGGCGAAAGCGTCAGCACCGCCACCATCGCGCGCTGGATGAAGGCGCCGGGCGATGCGGTGGCCGCCGATGAACCGGTGGTGGAACTCGAAACCGACAAGGTGACGGTCGAAGTGCCGGCGCCAATGGCGGGGATATTGTCGGAAATCCTGACCCCGGAAGGGGCGGAAGTCACCGTTGGCACCATCCTCGGGCTTGTGACAGCAGGCATCGCCGCACCCCAGCAAGTCCATGCCCGCCCGGCCGCCAATCCGGCCGCAGGGGTCAACCCGCCGCCGACGCCGTCTGGCCCGGTATCGCGCCCGGCCACCCCGCCTGCCGATGTCGCGACCCACGCGCCGTTGCCGGCCGCGGCGAAAATGCTGGAAGAACGCAACCTCGCCCCGGTCGCGCTCGGCGCCGGCACCGGCAAGGATGGCCGCATCACCAAGGGCGATGTGCTGGATTACCTCGCCCGCCCGGCCCCGGTGGCAGCAGCGGTTGGCGCAAAGCCCACCCGCACCGACCAGGCCGGCGAGGAGCGGGTGAAAATGACCCGCCTGCGCCGCACCATCGCCATCCGCTTGAAAGAAGCCCAGCACAACGCCGCCATGCTGACCACGTTCAACGAAGTGGATATGTCGGCGGTCATGGCGCTGCGCACCCAGTACAAGGAAGCCTTCGAAAAGAAACATGGCGGCGTCCGCCTCGGCTTCATGTCGGTCTTCGTGCGCGCCTGCGTCGCCGCGCTGAAGGAATTCCCGGCAGTGAACGCCGAGATCGACGGCGATGACATCGTCTACAAGCACTTCGTCCACATGGGGATCGCCGTCGGCGGCGCCAACGGGCTGGTGGTGCCGGTGATCCGCAACGCCGATCAGATGGATCTCGTGCAGATCGAGGCCAAAATCAGCGATTTCGGCCGCCGGGCGCGGGATGGGCAGTTGAAGTTGGATGAGCTCACCGGCGGCACCTTCAGCATCACCAATGGCGGCGTCTATGGCAGCCTGATGTCCACGCCGATCCTCAACCCGCCGCAATCGGCAATCCTTGGAATGCACAAAATCCAGGACCGCGCGGTGGTGATCGGCGGCAAGATCGAAATCCGCCCGATGATGTATCTCGCGGTCAGCTACGACCACCGGATCATCGACGGCAAGGAAGCGGTGTCGTTCCTGGTGCGGGTGAAGGAAAGCGTGGAAGACCCGCGCCGGTTGCTGCTGGGGGTTTAGACCCCCACCCGACGCCCTGAGCGAAACTGTCATATTCTCGCGATTGACCGACTGATTCTGCCATGACAAGGGCAACTACAATCCAGTAAATTCGGGAGCGACACGTGAAGCTTTTCAGACTTGACGCTATGCTCGCCCCCTTGGCGGCCTTCGCGTTGACTGCTTTTGCGGGCGCGGCAACGTCCAATGCCGCAGAAACCTATCGCTGGGTGCAGTTTGTCCCCGCCGGCGTCGAAGCCCGCGTGGTCACCGATGCGGCCACCTGCCCGACCGCGCGCATCGATGGCGCCGATGTCGCGATGGCAGAACGGTCGGCACCAGGGCCAGGCTATCCGGTTCGCGGCTGTGCGGTGGCCATCCCATCAGGTGCCAAGGCGCTTGCAGTTGACGGCGTGCCGCTGACGCTGCCGAGCGCGAACCCGCAGAAGATCGTTGTCCTCGGCGATACCGGATGCCGGATGAAGGGCAAGAAGGTTCAGGCATGCAATGACGTCAACGCCTGGCCGTTCCGCCTGGTGGCCGAGGTGATCGCGGCGATGAAGCCCGATCTGGTCATCCATGTCGGTGATTATCACTATCGCGAAACCGCCTGCCCGGACGGCAATCTTGGCTGCGCCGGCAGTCCCTACGGCGATAATTGGGCGGTCTGGCGGGCCGATTTCTTCGGGCCGGCGGAAAATCTGCTGCGCACGGTCCCGTGGATGCCGATCCGCGGCAATCACGAGGAGTGCAATCGCGGTGGCAAAGGCTGGAGCCGGACACTCGAAGCCTATGCGTTCAACGCTGCCGCAGGCTGCAATACAGCCGGTGAGCCCTTCGTGGTGACATTGCCCGGCCTGACATTGGGCGTGCTGGATGTATCCACAGCCGAAGAGGAAAAAATCAATCCGCAGCAGGCCGCAACGTTCCGCGCCCAGATGCAGGCACTGGCGCCGCGTCTGGTCGGGCCGTCATGGCTGTTGATGCATCGACCGGCGTGGAGCGTCGAGGAAATCGAGAAAGGCCAAACCGTCGGCGATAATCGTACCCTGGCCGCCGCATTTGGTGACGGCGCCCTGCCATCCAATGTCGGGCTGATGCTGTCCGGGCATCACCACACCTTCCAGGTGTTCAACTACGCGTCCGACCTGCCGACACAGGTGATATCTGGCCATGGTGGCGACTATCTCGATGATGGCGCGCCGATCAATCCGGCCGGGTTTGTGGTCAACGGGGTGACGGTCAAAAGCGGGATTAACCAGCCCAAGGCGTTCGGGTTTTCGATGTTCCAACGCGGTGCGAACAGTGAATGGTCCCTCACTAACCACGACGCGCACGGCAAGATCGTGGCATCGTGCAGTGTCAAACATCGGTCGGTCGATTGCGTCCCGGTTGGTGGCTGACATCGGTAGGTGCGAAGATATTAGAGCGTGATGACCGCTGATAGGCGCGGTCATCACGCTCTAACTCTTTGTTTGGTCGCGTGGCCAGACCTTCGGTGATTCCACCTACGGTCATCACGCGCTAGGCTGCTTGAACCAGAAAACGCCGAACCAGCGCTTCGGCGTTTCCAACGTTTGTCGCGTGCATGCGGGCTGCCAGACGTTCGGCGAGCATATTGACCTCTGCACTCCGGATATTGAGCGGCATGGCGTCACCTGTGTAGCCGATGGTCGGCTGTAGTATACGCAAATCCTACGTCGATCACGACACCAAATCCCTGCCAAGTTTGCGCCAAACCGCCCGAACTGGCATGATGCAGCCTCCCAAAATCACGAGACCACGCCATGAGCTACCGCCCCTACCAGCACATCGAACGCCGCAAATCCCGCCAGGTGATGGTCGGATCCGTGCCTGTCGGCGGCGGTGCGCCGATCGCGGTGCAAACCATGACCAACACGCTGACCACCGATGTCGCGGCAACCGTCGCCCAGATCAAGCGGTCGGAAAAAGCCGGCGTCGATATCGTCCGCGTGTCCTGCCCCGATCAGGAAAGCGCGCTGGCGCTGAAGGACATCATCCGCCAGGTCGATGTCCCGATCGTTGCCGACATCCATTTCCACTATCGCCGTGCGATTGAGGCTGCTCAGAGTGGCGCCGCCTGTCTGCGCATCAACCCTGGCAATATCGGCAGTGCGGCGCGGGTCCGCGAAGTGATCCAGGCGGCGCGCGACCACAACGTGTCGATGCGCATCGGGGTCAACGCGGGATCGCTCGAACGCCATCTGCTGGAAAAATACGGCGAGCCCAACCCGGAAGCCTTGGTGGAAAGCGCGCTCGAACACGCCAAAATTCTGCAGGACAATGATTTCCACAATTTCAAGATCAGCGTGAAGGCGTCCGACGTCTTCATGGCCGTCGCCGCCTATCAGCAATTGGCCGAAATTTGCGACCATCCGCTGCATGTCGGCATCACCGAAGCCGGCGGCAAGCGCACCGGCACGGTGAAATCGGCAATCGGTATCGGTAATCTGCTCTGGGCCGGGATTGGCGACACGATCCGGGTTTCCCTGTCGGCCGAACCGGAAGAAGAAGTCCATGTCGGTTGGGAAATCCTCAAATCCCTCGGCATCCGCCATCGCGGCGTGCGGATCATTTCCTGCCCATCCTGTGCCCGCCAGGGCTTCAACGTGATCGACACGGTGCAAACCCTGGAAGAACGCCTCGCCCATATCGAAACCCCGATGACGCTGTCGATCATCGGCTGCGTGGTGAACGGCCCGGGTGAGGCGCTGATGACCGATATCGGCATCACCGGCGGCGGCGCTGGGCGGCACATGGTCTACAATGCCGGCAAGACCGACCATACGATCGAGGCCGGCGACATGGTCAACCATATTGTTGACCTCGTATCCGCCAAGGCCGAACTGATCGAAGCCGAACTGGCAGCCGCCAAGCGCGCAAAACTCGCGGCGGAGTAATCCGCCCGCCATCCCGCAGGACCAACATAGTGGCCAACGACCTCCAGCCTGTTCGCGGCACCCGCGACCTTATCGGCGATGATGCCCGCCGCCATTTCCACGTCGTCGATGTCGCGCGCCGCGTCGCCGCGACGTACGGTTTCGATGAATGGTCCACCCCGATCTTTGAACAGACCGCTGTCTTCGCGCGCGGCCTGGGTGACACCACCGACGTGGTGATGAAGGAAATGTACAGCTTCCCCGATCGCGGCGGCGAAAGCCTGACCTTGCGGCCGGAAGCCACCGCCGGGATCTGCCGGGCGCTGGTCAGCAACGGCCTGACCCAGTCGCTGCCACAAAAGGTGTTCTACACCGGCCCGATGTTCCGCTACGAACGGCCGCAGAAAGGCCGCTACCGCCAGTTCCACCAAATCGATGTCGAAGTGCTCGGCAGCGGTGAACCGCTGGCGGATGCCGAGGTCATTGCCTGCGGCTGGTCGATCCTGAAAGCCCTCGGCGTCGCGAAGGATGTGGTGCTGGAACTGAATACGCTGGGCGATCCGGAAAGCCGGGCCGCCTATCGGACGGCCCTGATCACGTATTTCTCGGCGTACAAGGATCAATTATCCGAAGACAGCCAAGGCCGCCTGGAACGCAATCCGCTGCGCGTGGTGGACAGCAAGGACCCTGGCGACAAGGCGCTGGTCGCCAACGCGCCAACCATCCACCCCTATCTCAACGCCGCATCGGCGAAATTCTACGATGATCTGCGCCGCCATCTCGACCGGATCGGCGTGCCGGTGATCGAAAACCCGCGCATTGTGCGCGGCCTCGACTATTACAGCCACACCGCCTTCGAATTCGTCACCTCCGCGCTCGGCTCCCAAGGCACCGTGCTGGGCGGCGGACGTTATGATGGCCTGGTGGAAGAAATGGGCGGGCCGCACACGCCCTGCGTCGGCTGGGCGGCGGGCGTGGAACGGCTGGCCATGTTGCTCGATGCAGCGCCGGCAGCACCGAAAGGTGTGGCCGTTATCCCGGTCGGCGATGCGGCGGAAGCGGTCGCGCTTGATGTCGTGCAGGCCCTGCGCGATGCCGGTATCCGTGCCGAGATGGGCTATCGCGGCAACCTCAAGCGCCGCATGGAGCGTGCCAACCGCACCGGTGCGCGCGCGGCGATCATCCTGGGTGAGGCTGAAATCGCCCGCGGTGTCGCCCAGTTGAAAGACCTTGAAACCGGGGATCAGGCTGAAGTGGCGATCGCCGATCTGGTGTCGAAACTGGCATGAGCCTCGATTTCCGCCTCGACCGCATCGTTGCCCGCGCCGATGAACTGCGCGCGATGATGTCCGAAGACCTCGGTGGGGAAGCCTTCGTCAAGGCATCGAAAGAACTTGCCGAGATCGAACCCGTGGTCGCCCGCGTCGATGACCTGCGCGCCGCGCAGAAGGCCGAGGACGAAGCCCGGGCCATGCTGTCCGACCCGGAAATGAAGGAAATGGCGGAAGCCGAGCTGTTCGAGCTCAAGGACCGCATCCCGGTGATCGAGCGCGAAATCCGCCTGGCATTGCTGCCGAAAGATGCGGCGGACGAACGCGATGGCATTCTCGAAATCCGCCCGGCCGCCGGTGGCGACGAGGCCGCATTGTTCGCGGCCGAACTTTTCGCGATGTACCAAAAATATGCCGCCTTCCGGGGCTGGCGGTTCGAAGTGATGGAATACGATGCCACCGAACTCGGCGGGCTGAAAGGCGCGATCGCTGAGGTTGGCGGCAAGGGCGTGTTCGCCCGGTTGAAGTTCGAATCTGGCGTTCACCGCGTCCAACGCGTACCGGCAACCGAAAGTCAGGGCCGCATTCACACCTCGACCGTGACTGTCGCTGTATTGCCGGAAGCCCAGGAGGTTGATGTCGCCATCGACGAGGGCGATTTGCGGATCGACGTTTATCGCGCATCGGGCGCCGGCGGGCAGCACGTCAACAAGACGGAATCGGCCGTGCGCATCACCCATCTGCCGACCGGGATCGTGGTGGCGATGCAGGAAGAACGCAGCCAGCACAAGAATAAAGCCAAGGCGATGAAAATTCTGCGGGCACGGATGTACGAAGCCCAGCGCAGCAGCCTCGCCGCCACCCGCGCCGCCGACCGCAAGGGGCAAGTCGGCACCGGCGATCGCAGTGAACGCATTCGCACCTATAATTTCCCCCAAGGGCGGGTGTCGGATCATCGGATCGAACTGACCTTGTACAAGCTCGACCGGGTGATGCAGGGCGACCTCGACCCGTTCGTTGACGCGTTGATTGCCGATGACCAGGCCACCCGCATGGCAGCGGACGAAATCTGACCCTGGGTTGTACCCGTCGGGGGCCGGCCAACCCGATGCGCAATACCAAGCGCCCGAATGGCTGGAAGAGTCAGCCATCCGGGCGCTTGGTATTACTTCAGCCCGCTCCGGGTAAAGCTGTTGACGATCTGGCGCTGTAACAAGGCATAGATCGCCAGGATCGGCAGGCAAGCCAACGTCGCCGCTGCCATGAGCGGGCCCCAATGATTGCCTTCGCTGGTCATGAACATCTGCAACCCGATCTGGATCACCGCCTGGTCGAGGCTGCGCAACACCAGCAGCGGCCAAAAATATTCGTTCCAGGCGGTGATGAACAGCAGGATCGCCAGCGAAGCGATCGATGCCCGCAGCGCCGGCAGCATCAGCCGCAGCAAAATCCGCCATTCCCCGGCGCCATCGATGCGCGCAGCCTCAATCACCTCCCGCGGGAAGGCCTGCATCGACTGGCACAGCAGCATAATGGCAAAGGCCGAGGCGGCGTTGGGAATGACAAGTGCTGCCAGGGTATCCAGCAGGCCAAGCCGGGTCACCAGCACGAAATTCGGCACCATGATCACCTGCGCCGGCACCAGCCAGGTCACCACCAGCAGCGCCGTCAGCGCCTTGGTGTAACGGTTGGGCCAGCGCGCGATCGCGTAGGCGGCCGGGATTGCCGTCACCAGTTGCAGCACGGTGATTGACGTTGCCATGATCGCGGTATTGGCCAGAATGGCGCCAAATGGGATTTCGCGCAGCAGGCGCGCATAATTTTCGAGGCTCGGGGTTTCCGGCCATAATCGGGTCGAGAAGATGTCGTTTTCCGGCCGCAGCGAGGTTACCACCGCCCAGTAGAGCGGAAAAATGCTGAGAAAGCTCAAGCCCCCCAGCAACGCGTGTGCGCGGGCAGCCCTCAACCGGCCCGCAAGCCGGGTTTCACTCCACCGGCGCTGCATGTCGCCGCATCACATAAA
Source organism: Asaia bogorensis (assembly GCA_943333505.2). Classification (GTDB taxonomy): domain Bacteria; phylum Pseudomonadota; class Alphaproteobacteria; order Acetobacterales; family Acetobacteraceae; genus CAITOL01. The sequence continues at coordinate 28,073 of CALQTN020000014.1, forward strand.
GGCAGGCCGCCGCCACCACCGCATAGACAGCCAACAGCAACATGCCGGCTGCCGTCGCCCAGCCAATGGCGAAATTGCCAAAACCATAGTCCCACAGCAGATAATAAAGGTTGGTGGTCGCCAGCAGCGGCCCGCCCTGGGTCAGCACGTTGATGTAGACAAAGCTCCATTGTGCGCCATGCAACAAGGTCAGCATGGTCACCAGCAGCAAAGCCGGGCGGATCAGTGGCACGATCACATGACGGGCGATCTGGAACTCGCTGGCGCCGTCCAGCCTGGCGGCCTCCATCAGGCCGCGATCAACGTCGGCGATCGCCGCCGAGAAAATGATCGCTGAGAACCCGATCAGTTTCCATCCGGTGATGAAGATGATGCTCCAGATCGCGATCGACGGGTCTTGCAGGAACGCCACCGGCGGGAAACCCAGCCCGGTGATCAACGCGTTGACCACGCCATGCGACGGATTGAGCAGCCAGCGCCAAACAATGGCCACGACAATTGGGGCGATTACCATGGGCACAAAAATCAGCGCCCGGTAAAGATCGCCAAGCCAGCCACCGACGCCACCCGCCAGTAGCGCCACCACGAGCGGCAAGGCCACGGTCAGCGGCAACAGGCCGAGCGTATAGATGACGGTATTCCACGCCGCCCGATGCAACTCGCGCAATTCCAGCAACCGGGCGTAGTTGTCCAGCCCGACATAGGCCGGTGGCATGGTCGGCAGCAGGTTCCATTCATGGAAACTCAGCCACAACGCTTCCAGCAAAGGCGCGTAGGTCCAGACGCCGAGCAGCACGAACGCCGGCGCCAGCATTGCTAACGCCATCCCCCATTCGCGCTGACGGCGGCGCACCCGCACCACCGCCCGACGCGTCGCGATGGCGCCTAACGTTGCCGCATGCGACATTCAGCGCGGCATGAGCGCTTGGGCACGGCCCTGGGCGGCACGCAGGATTTGGCCCGGATCGCCATCGCCGAAGACAGCCTCGTTGACCGCCGCCATTTCGATCTTGCCGATCTGGCGATAATTGGCACCCGGCATCGACTCCCAGCGCGCCAGCTTGGCCAGCTGAACCAGGTTCGGCCGCACCAGCGGGTTTTCCCGGGTCCAGGCGCCGAGATAGGCCGGGTCATCAACGATATCCAGCCGCAGCGGCAGATAGCCGATCTTACTGGTAATGATGGTGTACCCAAGCTTCGATGTCAGGTATTTCATCAATTCCCAGGCCGCACGCTGCTTGGCGGGGTCCTTGGACATGATGAACAGAGCGCTGCCGGAATTGGTCGGATGGGTCGGCTTGTCGCCAAACGCAGGCATCGGGGCCGCGCGCAATTCCCATTTGCCCTTGGACGCCGCCAGCATTGCGCGCTGATAGGCGCTGGTTGTCAGCAGCATGCCAAGATTACCGGCCATCATCTGGTCGGTCGCGTCGCCCTCGGGAATTTTGGGCATGGCGCCGCTGCGCACCAGGTCGCGCACCACCGCCACCGCCTCGACCGCCGCCGGGTCGGCAAACATCAGCTTGCGGCGATCTTCCGACAGGACACGCCCGCCATTGGACAGCACGATCGCCTGGTAGACCCAGTCGAACTGGCTGAAAATGCTTGGGAATACACCACCCTTAGCGGTTTTCTGCACGATGGCGAGGCCGGCCGCCTTGACCTCGTCCCAGGTTTTCGGCGGCATGTCGGGGTTGAGCCCGGCAGCCTTAAACAAGTCCGCGTTGTAGAACAATACCGGGGTCGAAAACGTATAGGCCAGCCCATAAATCTTGCCCGACAACGCGCCAAGTTGCAGCCCGGCCGGCACCATACCGGCGGTATGGGCGGCCCATTCCTGTTTCGGGACGATGTCATCAAGCGCCGGCACGGCGAGCGCGTTCACAATGAAGTCGAGATCATTGAAAATCAGCTGCGCCACATCCGGCGTACGGCCTGCGGCAATATCTGCCTGCACCCGGGTCGCCATGTCATTGGACGGCACCGCCACGCCGGTTACCTTGATCGACGGGTTTTCCGTCATAAAGCCGGCGATCAGTTCGCGGGTCGCATCGCCACCCAGCCCTGCGGTCGCAAGGTTATAGTTATAGAAATTGATGGTTACTGGCGCGTCGGTTTTCGGACCAATGGCGGCATTGGCAGGTCCGGCGACAAGCGACAGCAGCCCGGCAGTGGCGGCGCGCCGGGTAATCACGCTGCATGCCCCTGGCTGGCGCGCATGGTGCTCAGAGCGCCGTAGGCCTCCGGGAAATCTTCCAGATCGGTGATCACCGTGCGGCTCACGCCCTTCAGGGTCGAGCGGAACTCGCCATCGGCTTCCAACACGTGTTCGACATAACCCACCGTGCGCAACCCGAAGCCGGGGTGGAACCACGGTGGGGTTACAAACGACACGCCCGGCGCGGTCACATGACGCGTGCCATCCAACGTGATGTCGCGGTACTGATGGGTGTGGCCAGACACAACCAGGCGCGGCTGGGCGCTGCCAAGTGCCGCCATCAGCGCCGCGCGCGGCGCCGGCGTGATGCACAGGCTATTCAGCCCGGCATCGTCGGGGGCGTATTCGAAAAGCGGCTTGTGGATGAACAGCATCAATGCCCGTCCATCCAATTCGCCGGCCGCGGTGCGGATGAAGTCGAGCTGGGCCTCGTCCTGCGCCAAGCCACTGCCCAGGATCAGCGCGTCCACCCCGAGCAGGCACCAGCCCGGCACATCCTCCGACCACCAGCTTGGGCCAAACACCTCGTGCCAGCGCGCAAGGCGTTCGGCATTGACCGGCTGGTGCCGGGCGACGTCCACGCAATCGCCAACATCATGGTTCCCGGCAATCGCAAGCCAATTGAGGCCGAGCGTTTCATGACGCGCGCGGGCAACTGCGAGATCGTCAATCAGGTCGGCGCCATTCAACGACACATCGCCGGTGTTGATCACCAGATCCGGGCGGCTATCACGCAACGCCTGTGCGGTGTGGTCGAAATTCGACAGAAAGAACGGCTTGTTATCCGACAAATGCGTGTCAGAAATCTGCGCGATCGTCACAGCCATGGGCGGGTTCTCCGGTGAAGCACCAGAGCGCACTAGCCCAGAAACGACGATGATTTGATGACAGCTTGGCGGGCTGGGCGATGACAAAGCGCTGTGGCTTGGCGCGGCCGGCCTGAGTTGGGGTTCACCCTTTCGCCACCCCAGGCTACGCAAATGGGCGCATGAGCGTGTGATGACCGCTGATAGGCGCGGTCATCACACGCTCTAAATCACCCCAGTTCCGCGCAAGCCGGCAATGTCGGCCGCGCTGAACCCAGCTTCCGCCAACACAGCGTCGGTATCAGCGCCGGCCGCTGGCGGGGCGCTGTCGAGCCGCCCGCCGCCATGGGCGAGGTGGAACCCGGACCCCACCATGCGCATCGGGCCGAACTCGGTTTCAACCGTCTGCAGCACGTCGCGCGCCTTGACCTGGCGATGCTCGATCACGTCCTCGATGCGCCAGATGCTGGCGGCAGGCGCGCCGGCGGCATTCAGGCGATCTTCCCAGATGCGCGGGCTGTCGGTGGCGAGCGCGGTCTCGATAACCTCCCGTAAAGCCACCGTATGCTCGATCCGGCTGAAACGATCAGCGAAGCGCGGGTCTTCGAGCGTATCGGCGCGGTCCAACGCGAGCATCAGGGCGCGATGCTGCTTTTCGTTGTTGACCGCAAGCAGAATGTGCCCGGCATGTTCCCCAGCGCCCGCCTTGAACAAATTCGCGGTGGCGTTGCGGCTGACCGCCTGGTTGCCGAACTGATATTGTTTGTGCCCGGCAATCGTGTAGTCGGCGACTTGCGGCGACAGGAAGCTCAACGTCGCATCCAGCATCGCGATATCGACGAACTGGCCGCGCCCGGTATGGGTACGCTGGAACAAGGCGCTGGCGATTGCGAAGGCGCCAGTCATCCCGGACAGCATGTCGCAGGCCGCGAAGCCTGCCCGCACCGGCCCCATTTCGGGATGCCCGGTGATCGACATGATCCCCGACATCGCCTGAATGCGCCCGTCATAGCCGGCTTCGGTGCGGTCCGGCCCGGTCTGGCCGAAGCCCGAAATCGCCGCATAAATCAGCTTGGGATTGATCGCCGACAAAGCCGCGTACCCGATCCCGAGCTTGTCCATCACCCCCGACCGGAAATTCTCCATCACCACGTCGGCGTCCAGCACCAGCCGCTTGATGATGGCAACCGCTTCCGGCTTTTGCAGATCGAGCGTCAGGCTGCGCTTGTTGCCATTCACCGCCGCAAAGGCCGGCGCCATGTTGCGATCGGCCCATTCCCGGCTCAATGGCGTGCGGCGCATATCCTCGCCGTCGCGCCGTTCGACCTTGATGACATCAGCGCCGAGCAGCGCCAACTGAAAGCTCGCATAGGGACCGGCGAGAACCTGGGTGAAATCGAGGATTTTAACCCCGGTGAACGGGCGCGGCTCGGCGGTCATGCTGCTGCTACCCGGTTGCCGCGTGCCAGTTCCTTCTGGCGGTCGAACTCCGCACGCCGACGCGCGAGTTCGTCTTCCGACATGGCGGCAACGTTGTTGTAGGTGTGTTTCCAGTCGGCGTTGTCGGACCAGCGCAACGGCGATTGCACCGTGGTGCGGGCAAAGGGGGCGCTTTCCAGCACCTGCATCGCCAGTTCCAGGGTCATCGCCTGGCTATCCGGATCATGCGGGCGGCCGGCGGAGTTGCCGAGCGGGAAGTCGGAAAACAGGAAACGCGGGGCGGCGGCGTGTTCCACGATATCCTTCGCGGCCCCCATCACCACCGTCGCAATGCCATTGGCTTCGAGGTGGCGGGCAACCAGCGACGAGGTCTGATGGCAAACCGGGCAGTTGGGCACCAGCAACGCGACATCGATGCCGTCGGCCTGGCAGCGCGCCAGAATATCCGGGGCATCGGTATCGATGGTGACGCGATGGCTGCGATTGGTCGGCGCGCCGAACATGCGGGGACCAACCTCGCCAATCCTGCCCGCTGCCGCCAGCTGGCGAAGCGCCGGCAGCGGGTTCCAGGTGCCGCTATCGGTCGCTGTCGTGTTCACCCGGTCGTAGCCGATATGGGAAATCCGCAGATCGTGGTCCTGCGCGGTCTCGCGTTCATAGACCTGATAGAATTTGGCGCTGCCGTTATAAGCCGCACCCGGCCCCTGATCGCCCTTTTCCGGCTGGAACGGTGCGGCGGTGCTGATCAATGCGACCCGCGATTTGGCCAACGGCTTGCGCAGACGCTGGAACGGCGCATCGACATAATGCGCCCAGCGATACGGCGTCGTGTAGCCTATCGCGATATAATATTCGCGGGTGCGGCGCATATATTCGATGGCAACGTCGTCGTCAGCGGCAAACATGGCATTTTCCTCAGGCTATTGGGCCTGAGGCTAGCGCGGTTTCTGCCTTGGGTAAAATGCCCTCAGCAGGCGAAATCATCCCACAGAATTTGCCCAACCTCGCCCATCAGGGTTTCGATCCGCATATTCGCTTCAACCAGTTGCCGTGAATTGCCGTGCGGCAGGTCGGTCGCGTCGAAAGTGAACATGGCGAAGGCAATCGTGTCGCCGGGCGCGCGCCGGATCAGGCCGGCATCGTTGCGCAGACCGCGGAGCGACCCGGTTTTGTTGGCGGTGCTGCCGGCCGGCAGGAAGCGCGGCACCCGGTTCTGGAAGTGCTGATACTCCATGATCGCGATCATATCGGCGCAGTCTTCCGCAGTCCCGGCTTTGGCTTGCTGGATCAGCACCATCAGCCGCGCCAGGTCGATTGCCGACGCGGTGTTGTTCGACCCATCGCGGGAATAGGCGCCCGAGGTAAACGGCATCGCCGCCGCCTTGCTGGCCGCCTTGAAATCGGCATAGCCCACCGGACCTTCGAGCGGCAACGACCACGCCCGGCGGAACAACCCGTGGCAGGCGGCCGGGGTATGGATGTCCTGCAACCCGAGGGTCCGCATCCGCGCGGTGACATTGGCCGGCCCGACCAGATCGCACAGAATATCAGTGGCGGTGTTGTCGCTGACGATAATCATCAGCATCATCAGGTCGCGAACGGTCGGGTTCAGTCCGACGTCAAGCGCCTGGATGACGCCTGAACCGACGACCCGATGGGGTTCGACAAAGGCAATCCGATCGCTGATCTTGAATTTGCCTTGCCGCGCCTGCGCATAGATTTCGACCATGACCGGCACTTTGAAGGTGCTGGCAGTGGGGAAAAGCTCCGCGCCGTTGACCGCGATCTGCTGCCCGGTTTCGACCTTGATCGCGGCAAAGCCGACATCGACGCCGGATGCGGTGATCAGGTCGGTGATACGCTGGGTGGCGGTGTCCATTCTTCAGGTCCTTCGTATTTCAAAATAATTTTTGCCGCTGAGCACGAACCCGGCGGCCTCATAGAACGGCACCAGCCCTGGCCGGCCGGTTGCGAGCATGATCTTGTAGCACTCCGCATCCCAGGCCGCTTGCTGCGCCGCGCGCAACACCGCGTGCGCAAGGCCCTGGCGGCGGAAGGCGGGATCGGTGACCACGTTTTCGATCACCGAGTAAGGCCGGGCGTCGCGGGTCAGGTTGGGAATGATGGTGAGGGTGCAGGACGCGGCCACTGCGTCACCCGATAAAACCAGGAACACGATGGTCTGATCGCCCGACACCATGCGGGCAAAGACGGCACGGGCTCTGTCAGGATCGGGGGATGGGTCATTCGGCTGGAGGTGGCGCAGCAAAGCGAGAAATTGCGGCAGGTCTGCTTCGGTCGCTGGACGAATGGTGATCATGGATCGATCCGTCGCCACGCCGCCTGCAACTGCCAGCTTGCGCGATCGAAGCTAAGGAAATAGCCACCATTGCCCGGCGGTTGGTCGGCCGCCCGGCTGATCGGGGATTGGCGCAGATGGCACAGCAACAACGCGCCAACGCCACCGTGCGAGACCACCGCAATATCGCCGGGCGGGGCCGACGCCAGCACCGCGCGCATGGCGCCAACGATGCGGGTTTGGGCGTCCACCGCGCGTTCCCAACCTTGCATGCTTTGGCTCGGGTTGGCGAAGAATGCGTCGGCGAGCGCCTCGAAGGCCGGTTTGGGCAAATATCCGGTGGCGGAGCGGTCGTTTTCGCCGAGATCGGCATGCACTGACGGGACAAGCCCGAGATGGCCCGCGAGAATGTCTGCGCCATCACGCGCCTTGCGCTCGGCGCTGCTGGCAACATGGCCGATGCTGGCAACCCAGGGTTGGGCCAGCATTGACCGCATCCGGACGATGCCGGTCGGGTTCAGGCACCAGTCCGGGACCGGGATGCTTGGGTCGATCGCCACGTCGGGGTGGGTGATGAAGGTAACGGTTGCCATCGCGGTCAATAATGGTACCGGCACTGGGCGATCAGCAACCCATCATCGGATGGGCGATAGACCAGCCGATGCTCCTGGGTCAGTCGCCGCGACCACCATCCCGACAACGCACCCCGGAGTGGTTCCGGCTTGCCGATGCCGGCAAACGGGGTACGGGCGCTTTCCTTGATCAGAAGATTGAGCCGAACGAGGATCTTGCGATCGGTTTCCTGCCAGTGGAGATAGTCTTCCCACGCTTGGGCGTGGAAGATCAGCTTCACTCCACCAGCGTCCGGGCCGTGCCACCGCCATTGTCAAGCTCGGCCACCGCCACAAGCACGCGCTTGGCATTGGCTGGGCTTTGCAGGAGGTATCGGGTTTCCTCGAACGAGGCGTAATCTTCGAGCGACATCAGCACCGCCGCCGGTTTACCACGGTCGCGGGTGATGATGATCGGGGTATGGTCAGCGGCGACCCGATCAAGTGTTGCCGTCAGGTTGCGGCGCAGATCGCTGTAGGAGGTGGTTTCCATGCTGGTTCCTGTACATGATCGCGTACAAGATGGCAAAGCTATTCCGCCCTATAGCAGCAGACTTGCCTGCCGGGCTTCGGTCTTACCCTGTGCTGTTGCCCGCACTTCGCCATCGGCAAAGCGCAGCCGCAAGCTGGCCCCCGGCTTCACCGCCGCTGCACTGGCCAGGGCCGCGCCGCGACTATCGGTGACCAACACGAAGCCGCGCTCGAGCACCTTCATGTAGGAAACCGATTCAAGCCGAGCGGCGAGACCGTCCAACCGCGACCGCGCCTCGCGCAGTTTCCCCTGCAATGGGGCGGCAGTCAGGCGCGGGATAATGCGCGCGGCGGCAGCGGCGCGGCTTGCAGTTGCGTGGCGCAGGGCGGAGCGCAATTTCTCCCCGAGCAAGGCCGCCGCATTGCGCCGGGCCGCGACGATCATGCGGGGATCGGGCAAGCCACGCTCGGCCCGCACCAAGGCGGCACGCCGGGCGGCGAGCAGGTTCGGCAAGGCACGCGCCAACCTGCCCGACCGATCATCAAGGCTTTGGCGCATATTGCCCAGTACCGACGGCAGATCGGGCAAGCCGCGCTCGGCGCGTTGCAGCCGCAGCCTGGCGCCATCCAAGGTCCGGCCAGCGGCACCCAGCAAGCGGGCGGCTTTCTGCTGCAGATCGGCGGCGAGTTCGACCCGCGCCGGGATCGCCATTTCAGCCGCCGCGGTCGGGGTTGGCGCGCGCCGGTCCGATGCGAAATCGATCAAGGTGGTATCGGTTTCATGCCCGACCGCCGAGATCAGCGGAATGCGACAGGCGGCGGCGGCGCGCACCACCGCTTCATCGTTGAACGCCATCAGATCTTCGAGGCTACCGCCGCCGCGCGCGATAATCAGCACATCCGGGCGCGGGATCGGTCCGCCGGGGGCGATGCGGTCAAATCCCTCAATCGCCGCGACAATCCGGGCGGCGGCGCCCTCGCCCTGCACCGGCACTGGCCAAATCACGATACGGCGCGGAAAACGGCGCAGAATGGTGGTGCGGATGTCCTGGATCACCGCGCCTTGCAGCGATGTCACCACGCCAATCACCTCCGGCAGCACCGGCAACGGGCGCTTGCGGGCGGCGTCGAACAGGCCCTCGGCGGCGAGTTTCAGACGCAACGCCTCAATCCTTGCCAGCAGCGCGCCGGCGCCAGCGAACTCCATCCGTTCAACGATCAATTGATACGACGACCGCTCGCCATAGGAGCTGATCTTGCCAGTCGCGATGACCTCGATGCCATTTTCGGGTGCGAGGCCGAGCCGCGGCACGGCGAATTTCCACACCACCCCGGCGATTTTGCTGCCTTCGTCCTTGAGGGCGAAATAGATATGGCCGGATGGGTAGCGCTTAAGCTCGGTGATCTCGCCGCGCACCCGCACGCGCCCGAACTCGGTTTCGAGGGTACGTTTCACCGCCCCGGAGATTTCCGAGACAGTGTATTCTGGCATGTTGGAGGCGGCGGTTTCGGTCATCGCGCCAGCCTATGCTAAGCACCGCGCCGTTAGAAGTGGAGTGCGGCGCATGCGGGTGTTGGTGGTTGGTGGTGGCGGGCGTGAACACGCGCTGTGCTGGAAACTGGCGCGGTCGCCGATGCTGACCAAATTATGGTGCGCGCCGGGCAATCCGGGCACTGCAAGCTGCGCGGAAAACCTCGCGATCGATACGCTGGATATCGCCGGACTGGTCGCGTTCGCCCGCGCCAACGCGGTTGACCTGGTGCTGCCCGGCGGGGAGCCGCCGCTGGTGGCCGGCATCGCAGACGCGATGGCCGCCGCCGGGATTGCCTGTTGCGGGCCAACGGCCGCCGCCGCCCAGCTTGAGGGCAGCAAGACCTTCACCAAGGACGTCTGCGATGCGGCCAAGATCCCCACCGCAGCGTGGCGCCGCTTCACCGATGCCCAGGCCGCGCGCGATCATGTTCGCCAGCAGGGCGCGCCGATTGTCATCAAGGCCGATGGCCTCGCCGCCGGCAAGGGCGTGGTGGTGGCGGCAAGTGTGGCGGAAGCCGAGGCTGCCATCGGCGATTTCATGGAAGCCGGAACGCTCGGCGCTTCGGGGCGGACGCTGGTGATCGAGGAATGCCTGACCGGCGCGGAAATCAGCCTGTTCGCGCTGTGCGACGGGGTGAACGCGGTGTTTTTGGGCGCCGCGCAGGATCATAAACGGGTCGGCGATGGCGATGTCGGGCCGAACACTGGCGGGATGGGCGCCTATTCGCCACCGCCAATGTTTTCCAAGGCGATGGAAACCGCCGCGATGGACGTTTTCGTGCGGCCGACACTGGCAGAAATGAACCGGCGCGGCACGCCATTTCGCGGCATTCTGTTCGCCGGACTGATGTTGACCCCGGCGGGTCCGAAGCTGATCGAATATAATGTCCGCTTCGGCGATCCCGAATGCCAGGTGCTGATGCTGCGGCTGAAATCGGATTTACTCGGCGCGCTGGTGGCGGCGTGCGATGGCGAGCTGGCGGCGTTCGATCTGCGCTGGGATGACGCGCCGGCGGTCGGCGTGGTGATGGCGGCGCGCGGCTATCCCGGGGTGCATATGCGCGACACCGTGATTGATCTTGCCAACGCGGACAGCGTGCCGGGGGTGCAAATCTTCCATGCCGGCACCAGCTTGCGGGATGGCGCGCTGGTCAATGCCGGCGGGCGGGTGCTGACCGTTTGCGCCCAGGCCGATGATTTCCATACCGCCCGCAGCGCTGCCTACACCGCCGTTGATGCGATCAACTGGCCGGAAGGGTTTTGCCGCCGTGATATCGGCTGGCGTGCGATGGCGTAATCCGCTTCCCAGCGCAAAGCGGCGGTCATTACGCGCAAGCCAGCGTCATAGACCCACGAGGCTACGGGCGAACTCGCCTGGATCGAACGGGCGCAAATCGGCGGCCTGTTCGCCAACACCGACCGCGTGGACCGGGATAGCGAAGGCCTCGGCCAACGCCACCACGATGCCGCCGCGCGCGCTCCCATCGAGCTTGGTGACCACCAGGCCGGTGATGTCGACCATGTCCTTGAAGACCTGAACCTGCTGGATCGCGTTCTGCCCGGTGGTGGCATCGAGCACCAGCACGGTTGAATGTGGCGCGGTCGGGTCCTGCTTTTGCAAGACCCGGATGATCTTGCGCAGTTCTTCCATCAGCGCGGATTTATTGTGCAGACGGCCGGCGGTATCGACCAGCAGCACATCGATATTGGCTGCGCGGGCTTTGGAGAGCGCATCGAAGGCGAGGCCGGCGGGGTCGGCATCCTGGACGCCAAAGATCACCTCGCAGCCGGTCCGCTGGCCCCAGACCTGCAATTGCTCGACCGCTGCCGCCCGGAACGTATCGCCGGCGACCATCATGCAGCGCAGGCCCTGTTCGCTGTAGAACTGGGCGAGCTTGCCGATCGTGGTGGTCTTGCCGGTGCCGTTCACGCCGACCATCAGCACGACATGCGGATGGCGGTGGCGGTCGATCACCAATGGCTGCGCGACTGGCGCCAGAATTGCGGCAATTTCGTCGGCAAGGGCGGTCTTGATTTCCTGGTCGGTGACTTCCCTACCGAAACGGCTACGGCGGAAATTGGCGATCACTTCCCCAGCGACCGCAGTGCCAAGATCGGCGGCGATCAGCAGGTCTTCGAGTTCCTCCAGTGCGGCATCATCAAGTTTGCGCTTGGTGAAAACGGCGGTGATCGAATTCGCGAGCTTTTCGGTGGTGCGCGACAGGCCTTGTTTTAGCCGCGAAAGGAAGCCGCCCAACGCCATCTAAGCCGCCTCCGCAATTAAACCAGCAGCATCTGTGCCGGTGACCCTGGCGCGCAACAAGGTGCCTGGGGTCGCGGCAATGCGCACCGGGGCGAAATGTTCGCTGTGGCCGGTGGCGTCTGATTCCGCCAGCACGGATATTTCCGCGCCAATCTGCGCCGCGTAAAACCGCGCCGCCTGCGCCTGCCCGGCCGCGCGCAGCCGGGCCGCGCGTTCGCGGCGGATCGCCACGGCCACTGCCGGCATCCGCGCCGCCGGGGTTCCAGGCCGCTCGCTATAGGGAAACACATGCAGGAACGGGATTTCGGCCTCTGTTACGAAGGCGAGGGTTTCGGCGAATAATTCCTCGGTCTCGGTCGGGAAGCCGGCGATCAGATCGGCGCCGATGCCGATGCCGGGGCGCAAGGCGCGGGCACGGGCGATCACCGCGAGCGCATCGGCGCGCAGATGGCGGCGCTTCATCCGCTTCAAGATCAGGTCGGACCCGGCCTGCGCGGACAGGTGCAGATGCGGCATCAGGCGGGGTTGTTCCGCAATCAGGCGCCAGAGATCGGCGTCGATTTCGTTGGGATCGAGCGACGACAGGCGCAGGCGCGGCAATTCCGGCACCAGCGCCAGCAGCCGGCGGATCATCTGGCCGAGGCTCGGCTTGCCGGGCAGATCGGGGCCGTAGCTGGTGATATCAACGCCGGTCAGCACGATTTCCTGATAGCCGGTGCCGACCAGCGCGCGGACCTGATCGACGATTGCGCCGATCGGCACGCTACGGCTTGGGCCCCGGCCGAACGGGATGATGCAGAACGTGCACCGATGGTCGCAGCCCTGCTGGACCTGGACGAACGCGCGCGCCCGGCCGGCGAATTCGGTGACCAGATGGGCGGCAGTTTCGGTGGCCACCATGATGTCGGAGACTGCCGAGCCCGCGCCCACGGCCCAGCTTTCCGGTTGCAGCTTTTCGATATTGCCGAGCACACGGGTAACGCCAGGCATGGCTGCCCAGGTTTCCGGTGCGATCTGCGCGGCACAGCCGGTGACGATGATATGTGCGTCCGGCCGTTCGCGGTGGGCGCGGCGGATTGCCTGGCGGGCCTGCCGCTCGGCTTCGCCAGTGACCGCGCACGTGTTGACGATGATGGTATCGGACAACCCGGCGGCGTGGCCGCGCATGACTTCGGATTCGTAGGTGTTCAGCCGGCAGCCGAAAGTCAGTATTTCGGTCTTCATGCCGGAAACACCGCGAGATCGATCTGGCCGACGAAAGAAATCGCCACCGGGCCGGTCATCAGCACATGGCCATCGTCGCGCCATTCCATATCCAGCACCCCGCCATCGGCGATGATGCTGGCGCGGCGGCCGGTCAAGCCACGGCGGGCGGCATTGACGATGGTGGCGCAGGCACCCGATCCGCAGGCCAGCGTCAATCCCGCGCTGCGCTCCCACAGGCGCAAACGGATGCAATCAGGGGAGAGGATTTGCGCAAAGCCGATATTGGCGCGCTCCGGGAAAATCGCCGCATGTTCCAGGGCGCGGCCGAGGGTGACGACATCGAGCGCTTCGACATCATCCACAAAGAATGTCGCATGCGGATTGCCCATCGATAGGGCGGCGGGGTCGGCAACCGGGCCAAGGGCGAGCGGCACATGCAGCGTGTCCGTGGCCGACGCCAGCGGTACGTCCTGCCAGCCGAGGCGGGCCGCGCCCATATCGACGGTGATGCGGCCATCGGCGAGGATTTGCGCGGGCAGCAAGCCGGAAATGGTTTGAATGACGGGCGCTAAATTGCCGGTTTCGGCGTGCAGCAGATGCGCGACGCAGCGTGTCGCGTTGCCACAGGCACCCGCCTCGGAGCCATCCGGATTGCGAATGCGCATGAAAACGCTGGCGGTTGAACCGGGTGGCAGCGGTTCGAGCACGATAAACTGGTCGCACCCGACGCCACGATGGCGATCGGCGATGGCGGCGGCGCGGCTGGCAGTCAGGCCAAGCGCGTGCGGGCGTTCGTCAAAAATGACGAAGTCATTCCCGCAGCCATGCATCTTGACGAACTGGGTGAGCATGGCCGGGGTTATAGGGCGTGGCTGCCACCCCGCAAAGGGTGGCAGCCGCGTAGCTTAGTAGCGGTAAAGGTCGTGCTTGAACGGCCCAGCCACTGGCATGCCGATATAATCCGCCTGTGCCGGTGTCAGCTTGGTGAGCTTGGCGCCCACTTTCGCCAGATGCAGCGCCGCCACTTTTTCATCGAGGTGCTTCGGCAGGGTGTAAACCTTACGCTCGTACTCGCCCGGCTTGGCGTTCCAGAGTTCAAGCTGGCCGAGCACCTGGTTGGTGAAGCTCGCCGACATCACAAAGCTCGGGTGGCCGGTGGCGTTGCCGAGATTCACCAGGCGGCCTTCGGACAGCACGATCAGGCGCTTGCCGTCGGGGAACACCACTTCGTCAACCTGCGGCTTGACGTTATCCCAGGTGTAGTTACGCAGTGCGCCGATCTGGATTTCGCTGTCGAAATGGCCAATGTTGCAGACAATGGCGCGGTGCTTCATCACCCGCATATGATCGATGGTGATGACATCGACATTGCCGGTGGCGGTGACAAAGATGTCGGCATGGGCGGCCTGATCATCCATGGTGGTGACCTCATAGCCTTCCATCGCCGCCTGCAGCGCGCAGATCGGATCGACTTCGGTGACCATGACGCGGCAGCCGGCATTGCGCAGCGACGCCGCCGAGCCTTTGCCGACATCGCCGAAGCCGTTCACCAGCGCGACCTTGCCGGCCATCATGACGTCAGTGCCGCGACGGATCGCGTCGACCAGCGATTCACGGCAGCCATAGAGATTGTCGAATTTCGACTTGGTGACGCTGTCATTGACGTTGATGGCGGGCACCAGCAGCGTGCCGGCCTTGGCCATTTCCCACAGGCGATGCACGCCGGTGGTGGTTTCCTCGGTGATGCCGCGCACGTCGGCGAGCATTTCGGGGTATTTGTCGTGCATGATGGCGGTGACGTCGCCGCCGTCATCAAGGATCATATTCGGGGTCCAGCCGTCAGGCCCGCGCAGGGTCTGCTCGATGCACCACCAGAATTCTTCCTCGTTCATGCCCTTCCAGGCAAAAACCGGGGTGCCGGCAGCAGCGATAGCGGCGGCGGCGTGATCCTGGGTCGAGAAGATGTTGCACGACGACCAACGCACGCTGGCGCCGAGATGTTCGAGCGTCTGGATCAGCACCGCGGTCTGGATGGTCATGTGGATGCAACCCACGATCCGCGCGCCGGCGAGCGGCTTGGTGGTGCCGTATTCGGCACGGATCGCCATCAGGCCGGGCATTTCGTCCTGCGCCATGGAGATTTCTTTGGCGCCCCAGGCGGCAAGCGAGATGTCTTTTACCTTGTAATCTTCGGCCATGATGATGCTCCTGCTTCGGTTGGCGGGCATATATAAGGATATTGTTATGTCCGCAAGTGATTGCTGCTTGAGGGTATGGGATTGGAGTTATGCTGGGTGGCCCCAATGGACAGGCAAACGGTTCTGCGGGCATGATAGCGCGATCAAATTGCCGAGGAAGAAACCGCCATGCAGAAAATCCGTCGTCGTTCCATGCTTGCCGGGGCTGCCGGCATGCTCGCCGTGCCCCAACTGGGCCGTGCGCAGGCTGCCAAGCCGCGCCTGACCGCGATTTCGCAGTGGAGCGCCGGCAGTGATGGTGCGGCGATCTCCGCGCTCGGCAAGAAGTTCGAGGAACGCGGTGGCCTGTGGCAGCATTCGCCGGTGCCGGGCTTCACCACCGAGATGATGAACAAGCTGCGGGCGCAGATCCTGGCCGGTGATCCGCCGGCCTGTTCGCAGCTGAAAGGCCCGGAAATCGCCGCATGGTCGAAGATCGCGCCGACGGTCAATCTGGATGCGATTGTGGCGGCCGCTGGCTACGAAAAAGTTGTGGCGCCCGATCTGGCGCGTCTGCACAAGCCGGGTGGCAAATGGGCGGCGCTGCCGCTGCAGATTTATCGCACCAACACCTTGTTCGTGTCCAAGCGCGGCCTCGATCGCGCCAAGGCCGACAAGCTGCCGACCACCTGGGCGGAGTTCAATGCACTCGCCGAGAAGATGCAGGCCGCAGGCATGAAAAATCCGATATCGAACGGTGGCAGCCGCGCCGATGACGGGCAGAAATTCGAAGCCTGCCTCGCCGGCATCAGCCCAACCGCGTATCGCGCGGCGATCATGAACCTCGACGCCAAGGCGCTTAAAGGCCCGGAAATGCTGGCAGCCTTTGCCCAGCTGCGCAAAATCGCCAGCTGGATGGACCCCAACACCGCAGCCCAGCCCTATGCCGTGCATCTGCCCAAGCTCATCGCCGGTGAGATGGGCATGATGATCCAGGGCGGCTGGGCGCAAGGCGTGCTGCTCAACGCAGGCTTCAAGCTCGACGACTTCATCATCGCACCTGGCCCGACCGATAACGGCAAGCCGGTCTTCATCCTCAACGCCGACGCCTTTATCTTCTGGCAGCGCAAGGAAGCCGATCTGCAGGAAGGCCAGAAGCTGATGGCGGAACTCGTCATGCAGCCGGCGATCCAGACGATGTACTCGCAGATCACCGGATCGATCCCTGTGCGCACCGACGTCGATCTGTCCGGCCCCGGCTGGTCCGACGGCCAGCGCGAGGCAGCGAAGACCTTGAAGGATTCGGTCGCCGCCAACCAGGTCGTGCTCAGCCTCGCCCACAACATGGCCCAGGAAAACGGCATGACGGCGGCGATGATCGATGTCATCACCGAATACGTAAAGGACCGCACCATCACCCCAGAAAAGGCCGTCACCCGGCTGACCGAGGCGGTTGAGGGCGCGCGTTGAAGCTAAATCTGCGTCGCATACCGGAATATCTGGTGATCTGGGTCCCGCTGCTGCTGGCAGCGGGACAGATTGTGACGTTCGCCCTGTGGACGACGTGGATTTCCTTTACCTCGGCCACGCTGATGCCGAGCGGGGACTGGGTCGGGCTGAAGAACTACACCAACGTGCTCGCCACACGGAACTGGAAGATCGCGTTCGATAACCTGCTGATCTTCGGGTTCGGCTTTGTGATCCTGACCGCGTTGACGGGGCTGTTCCTGGCGATCCTGCTGGACCAGCGCATCCGGGGGGAGAACGTGCTGCGGTCGATCTTCCTCTACCCGCTGGCATTGTCGTTTGTTGTGACCGGGACGGCGTGGTCCTGGCTGCTAAACCCCGGCATGGGGGTGCAGAAGCTGGTCAACGATCTGGGCTGGACCGGGTTCCGGTTTGACTGGCTGGTCGATCGCGACATGGCGATCTGGACCATCGTCATCGCCGGCATCTGGCAGTCATCGGGGTTTGCGATGGCGTTGTTCCTGGCCGGGCTGCGATCGGTCGAGGCCGATCTGATCAAGGCCGCGCAAATCGATGGCGCCGGACCGTTTCGGCTTTACACGCGGGTGATCCTGCCGTCGCTGTGGCCGATTGTGATCGCGGTGATGGTGATCCTGATCCAGACCGGCATCCGCACCTTCGATCTGGTGCGCGCGCTCACCGGCGGTGGGCCGGGCATCGCCACCCAACTTCCTGCCCTGGTGATTTATGATTTCATGTTCCAGCGCGGCCAGCTTGGCCGTGGCTCGGCGGCGGCGGTGCTGATGCTGCTGACTTTGGCCGCGGTGCTGCTGCCTTATGCCATCTGGAAATATGTCCAACGCCGGCGCGCCGCCAATGCGTGACCGTTCCTGGGGCCGGATTGCGGTCTATGTCGTGGTGTGGGCGCTGGCCGCCGGCTACCTGGTGCCGTTCGGCGTGGTGCTGCTGAACTCGTTCCGCACCGCCGAGGAAATTGCCCAGACATCGATGATCGGCTGGCCGACAACGTGGGTATACGACAACTATACTGCCGCCTGGGCGACGTACTGCATCGCCCAGACCTGCAATGGCATTCAGCCCTATATGTGGAATTCGGCGCTGGTGACAGTTCCGGCAACCATCATATCGACGCTGCTGGGCGCGGTGGCGGGTTACTCGATCTCGCTGTGGCGGTTCCGCGGCGACAGCTGGATTTTCGGGCTGGTCACCATGGGCGTGTTCCTGCCCGAACAGATGCGACTGATCCCGTGGACGATTGTGCTGCGCGACCTCGGGATGACCAACACCATCGCCGGGCTGGTGATGATCCACACCATCCAGGGCCTCAGCTTCACCACCTTGTTCTGCCGCAACTACTACGTCGCGATCCCGGTAGATTTGATGAAGGCGGCGCGCATCGATGGTGCCGGGTTCTTCCGGATTTTCTGGCGCATCGTGCTGCCACTGTCACCGCCGATCCTGATTGTGACGGTGATCTGGCAATTCACCCATATCTGGAATGAATTCCTCTACGGCGTCACCTTCACCACCGGCCAGCAGCAGCCGGTGACGGCCGCGTTGATCGCGCTGTCGGCGTCGGTGGCCGACGTGCCGCAGCACGGCATCCAGAGCGCGGCAGTGGTCGTCGCCGCATTGCCGACCTTGCTCGTCTATCTGTTCGGCGGGCGTTATTTTGTGCGTGGCCTGACCGCCGGCGCGGTGAAGTAGGAACGATCAATGTCCGCCTTGATGATCCGCGATCTGCATAAACGCTTTGGGTCGGTCGATGTCCTGAAAGGCGTGAACCTCGACATCGAAAGCGGGGAGTTCACCGTGCTGGTGGGCCCGTCGGGCTGTGGCAAATCGACCTTGCTGAATATCGTCGCCGGGCTGGAAAAACCGTCGGGCGGCACGATTGAGATTGGCGGGCGGGTGGTCAATGATGTCGCCCCGTCTGACCGTGACATTGCGATGGTGTTCCAGTCCTACGCGCTCTACCCGTCGATGACCGTGCGGCAGAACATCACCTTCGGGATGGAATGCCGCAACGTGCCGAAACCTGCCCGCGACAAGGCGGTCGAACACGTCTCGAAGCTGCTGCAGATCGAGCCGCTGCTGAACCGCAAGCCGTCCCAGCTTTCCGGCGGCCAGCGCCAGCGTGTGGCGATGGGGCGGGCTTTGGTGCGCGACCCGCTGCTGTTTCTGTTCGATGAACCGCTGTCCAACCTCGACGCCAAGTTGCGGGTCGAAATGCGCGCCGAGATCAAGCAACTGCACGCGCGCATCGGCACCACCATCGTCTACGTGACCCATGATCAGGTCGAGGCGATGACAATGGCGACCCGGATTGCGGTTATGCACCAGGGCGAGGTGCAGCAATTCGCCGATCCCGAAACGGTTTACAACCGCCCGGCCAATCTGTTCGTTGCCCGCTTCATGGGCGCGCCGCCGATGAATACCCTGCCGGCGCGGATTGATGGTGGGTCGCAGGTGATCATCGGCGATGGCAGCGTGAGCTTGCCGATTGCGGCCGAGGGATTGGGCGCGCGCGACGTGGTGCTGGGCATCCGGCCGGAATGCATCGCCGAGCCGGGGCGCCGGTTTGGCGAGACCGAGCCGCGGATCATTCGCGCCAAGGTCGAAATGACCGAACCGACCGGTGCCGAAACCATCGTGACCTTGCGGCTGGCTGGGGAAAAAGTGATTGCCCGGGTGGCGCCGGATGTTCGGCTGGCGGTGGGCGCGGAAGCGGAGTTCGCCATCGACGTGCGCAAATTATGCCTGTTTGATCCGAAGACCGAGCGATTGATTTGAGGGTCGAGGCGGTGCGCTGCTATCATCGCGCGTCGCACCAAGGATAATTGCATGACCCCCGCCAGTATGACCGGATTTGCCCATTGCGAGGGCCATAAGGATGGGGTGGCGTGGCGCTGGGAGCTGCGGAGCGTCAACGGGCGCGGGTTGGAGTTGCGGTTTCGGCTGCCGAACGGGTTTGACCCGTTGGAAACCGCGCTGAAGGAGGCTGCTGCCAAGCGCCTCAAGCGTGGCAACGTGACCGCCAATCTTAGCATCAAACGCGACGAGGTGTCGCGCATGGCGCCCGATCCGGCGGTGCTCGACCAGATGCTGGCGCTGGCAACCGCCTTGGCCGCGCGCATTCCGGGCAGCGCGCCGCCGCGTGCCGAGGCTTTGCTGGCATTGCCGGGCGTGTTGCGGGCGAACCAGGCCGAGCCCGACGCGTTTTCGGCGGCTTTGCTGGCAGATGTAAGGGCCGGGTTTGACGCGGCTTTGCTGGGGCTGGCCGATGCGCGGCTGGCCGAGGGCGCGCGGCTTGGGGTGATCATGCGCACCCAGATCGATGAGGTTACCACCTTGGCGGCAACAGCGGCGACCGAGGCTGCCGACCAGCCTGCCGCCCAGCAGGCGCGGATGATGGCGGTTGTTGCCAGCCTGCTCGCTGAACAACCGGCCTTGCCGGCGGAACGGATTGCCCAGGAGGTTGCGATCCTGGCGGCAAAATCCGATGTGCGGGAAGAACTCGATCGGTTATCGGCGCATCTCGGCGCGGCCAATGCGCTGCTGGTGGAAGGCGAGAATATCGGCCGGCGGTTCGAGTTTCTGTTGCAGGAGTTTAACCGCGAGGTGAACACGCTGTGCAGCAAATCGGCGTCAATCGCGCTGACTGCGACCGGGTTGAAGCTGAAAGCCACGCTCGAGCAATTGCGCGAGCAGGTGGCGAACGTCGAATGATCGCGCGTCGGGGGGTTTGCCTGGTGCTGGCGGCGGCATCGGGCACCGGCAAAACATCGCTGTCGCGCAAGATGATCGCGGCGGACAGCAATCTGGCGCTGTCGATCAGCATGACCACCCGGGCGCCGCGCGAGGGCGAGATTGACGGGGTGCATTATTTGTTTCGCAGCCAGGCCGCGTTTGATGCGCTGGTGGCGGAAAACGGCTTTCTTGAACACGCCCATGTGTTTGGCCGCAGCTACGGCACGCCGCGTGCGCCGGTGGAAAACGCGCTGGCGGTGGGGCGGGACGTGTTGTTCGATATTGACTGGCAGGGGCATCGGCTGTTGCGCGCGGCGTTGCCGGGCGATGTGGTGGGGGTGTTCATCCTGCCGCCGAGCGTAGACGCGCTGGCGGACCGGCTGCGCGGGCGCGGCGATCCGGATGATGCGGTGGCAAAGCGGATGGCGGCGGCGGTAGCAGAAATGTCGCATGCCGGGGAGTTTGATCATGTGCTGGTCAATGATGATTTCAACAGAACGCTGGGGGAGCTGACGGCGGTTCTGGCGGCGGCGCGGCGTGCGACGCATCGGTTGGTTGGGTTGGATGATGTGCTGGCGGGGTTGGGGGTGGGGTGATTGGGGGGGGTGGATGGGGCTTGCTGTGTTCTCAGCAAGAGTTTCACGCTATTTTCACTGTTCATTCTGTAGTTGCGGGGGGCTTCGTCGCGTTCTCTGTTGTGATTTAACGGTATTTTAACTGTTCTTTGAACTAGTTGTGGCTGGGACTCGCTGTGTTCTTTGGTAAAATGCTTCCGGATAGTTGCGGAGCGTTGTCACTGTTGCGGTCCGACCTCGTCGCGTTCTCTGCTAGAACGTCGAGCAAGCGCCGGTCGAGGTCCAGGCGAGTTGCGGTTGGGCCTCACCGCGTTCTCTGCTAGAACCCGACCATAGTGTCAGTATTATCAGAATCAGTTGCGGTTGGGCCTCACCGCGTTCTCTGCTAGAACCGCAAGACCCAGCGCGACCGATCGACCCAGGTTGCGGTTGGGCCTCACCGCGTTCTCTGCTAGAACAACCCCGTTATAACCTCATGTTATAACGGGGTTTTCTTTGATTTACGGCAGCAAAAACCACGGTAAAGGGGGGGTACTGCCCCGTCCGTTTCGCCGGTTTTTGGGCTGAACAAATGCGGCGCCAGCCGATCTGAGGGCAAAGATTGCGCCGATTCTTCAAAATAAAGCCAACTGCCCGGGTTTTTCCGGCCGCGCTGTGGTACCGACGCCACGAAAACTTTGGATTGATTCGTACTGCTTGTCGGTGAACCAGATCACCTCAACCTTACCGGGATTGGGTACCGCCTGGCCAATCCGGCGGGTCATCGCCTGGGCCTGTTCGCGCCCGGCGGTGAAGCGCAGATAGCAGGAATACTGCATCATCGCGAAACCTTCATCGAGCAGGAAGTTACGAAACCCGGTGGCCCGTTTGCGTTCGGGTTTGGTCATCACCGGCAGATCAAACAACGCCATCACCCACAAGATACGATACCCCGACAGATGTGAAACCCCGATCACGCCGCCGCATCCGCAGGGCCGGCGGCCGGTTCTGCGACTGGAATGGCGGATTTCGGCAGCGCCAGGGTTTTGCGCTCGCCGAGGAATATCTGGCCCAATGACATCGCCAGACGGCCGAGCACATTGGCGAGGGGGGCCATACCCTCAGTGGTCAGATAATCCGCATGCAGCACGGCAACCAGATCGCGCTTGGCCGCCGGTGTCATTGTTTCATGGCCAGCGCGGATTAACCCGAGCGCCGCCAGATCGACCGCTGGGCGGAACGGTTCCATCAGGTCATCAGCCAGCCGCAACGCTTCCCCGCGTGAACGATGGGCGAGCGACAGTGACGGGTGCAGGCCGGATGCGACGATGGCGCGCGCGGTGGCGGTGCGCAGGACGGTGTAACCGTAATTCAGGAAGGCGTTGGCGATGAGGTCTTCCCGGCTACGGGTAAAGCCAGCGCCGAATGCCATCGGGAAATAGCGTTGGGCGGCCTGGGCTTCGCAATTATCGGGATCGCCAGACTTTACCCGTTCTGCAAGGGCAGCAACCGGGATGGGATTCTGCCCAATCCGCACCAGCAACGCCGCCTGGGCGAGAATTTTCGCCCGCACCAGCTCGGCCCATAGGCGCTTGCGGGTCGGCAGGCTGGCGTCGGCCTGGGCTTGGACCCGGTCACCCTGGGCGTAGTGGCCATCGACCGGCAACAAATAGGCCGCTGGTTTGAAGTCGGCACCGCAAATCACCACTGGCACACCGCGTTCGGCGAGGGCTGCCAGCAACTGGCCGGTGATGTTGGTGGCCGGGTTGGTGACCATCAAGGCGTCGATATCAGCCAGCGCGACCTGCCCCAACACGCCATCCGGGCCGGCGATCGTGAGAAAGCCGCGATGCAAGCTTAGCTTGCGTCCAACGCCCGCGATCTCCACAATCCGGCCCAGCATGATATTGCCCGCCATTGTTGAAGGGGGGCAACATAGAGACGGTTTATGACAAACAACTAACGATCAAGAGTAAAATTTTATCGTCTGGGTTAAACATTGCTGCGACGCTTCCGTGTCCCGCCGATGGGATCGACAAGGATCGCAACGCAATTCCGATCTTTCAGACCCGAAATACCAGCGAGATCCCAATCAAAGGGGTCAGTGATATCCTTCTTTCGTTCTGTGAAATTTCCACCTTCGTTGTGCGAAACGAGGTACAATCTATTGCCGCTCGGGTTCAATCGAACAACAGTCTTCACCCGCCGCACCCCGTCCTTGTCATCAACCTCCAGCATATCGCCTTTATGCACCCGCATTACCAACTTGCCGCCCAGCTTTTCCCGCTCCCATTCGGGCCGCCAGCCGCGCTGATTGACTTCAAACACTGTCGCGGCAAAGCCCTGCCATTTGCCATCGCGCATTTGGACAATATCCATGTGATGGTTTTCGCCTGGGGTGACAGCCCGATAAATTTTGCCGGTGGTGCGGTCTTTGAGCTTGACCGCACTGTGATCGACCTTACCGACCCGGATGCGGCGAACCCCGCTTGTGGTTGCGTATCCGTCCAGCACAGCCGCAAAGGCTTTCTCGTCGGCCTTAGCGATCTTGCCCTTTCCATCCCGTAGCGACGCCGTCAGCGCCTGCAATTCCTGCCGGATCAGCGGATCGCGGACAGCATCAACCTCCCCGGCAGTCAGATCGCGGATGAATTTGCGGCGGACCAGATTGCCGATCTCGGCGGCCTCGGCCACATCATCGATCAGGCCGTAATTGGTATCCTCATGCAGCGCGCCGGCCTTGCCGCGTTCGGGCTTGTTGGACACGATCACCGCGTCGATCCGCGCCCGGACATGATCGCGGAAGCCTTCAAACGGTGGCGGAACTTTGCCGAGCAGGGCATCGAACTCCCCAGCCTCACTCCGGCCCGCCGATTTGGCGAGATATTGCAGCAACCCGCGGGTCATCGCGCCGATCAGCACCGCATCAATGGCGTGGTGGCGATGGTCACTGCGGTTTTTGTGGTTGTCGTCGGATAGTAAGCCGTTGAGTTCGAGTTTGCCGCGCAGCATGCCGGTCAGGGTGCCGGGGACGACGTAAATCTGGTCGGGGTCGCAGATTTTACCGAGATAGGCTTTGGCAAGCCGGGACAGATAGCGGGTTTCGTTCAATTGGCGGGCGAGGAAGTCGCGTTCGCCGCTAAAGCGGTCCATCGCGTCGGGTAGGAAGCGCCAACGCTTCTGGCGCGGCAATTCAGCGCCCCGCGCGGCGATTGCCTCCCAGTCTGGCGATTGACCAAATGCCTTGTAAGGTGCGTTGCCGCGTTTGATACGGTTGGTTTCGCGGAACACCAAAACCTTATTGGCGGCGCTGTCATCAAGGGTCAGTGATCTGGGAAGAATATGCTCCTCCTCAATCTCGGAGCCAGCACTAAACAACTGCGCGCAGCTTATTGCCTTACCTGAGAACGGGCACAGCACGATCCCGCCAATTGTTTGATCTTCGTAGAGCCGCAGCCGAGCGCGGTTCCTGCCATTGGCCTCAACGCCCAGTTCAGCCAGTTTTTGGTCGCGCCGCCGGTTGGCGTCCTTGTTGGTGCGGTTACGGTCCTGTTCTTCTTTCTTCTGCTGGGCGGTCTGCTTGAGTTCGCGCGCCAGTTCGACGGTGATCTGTTTCGGGTGACCGAAGCTGGCGATCAGATCATTCACCACGCGGCGCAACTGGTTGAGGCCGATATGGACGGTGGGGTTGGCAATGCGGCCATGGAAGGCGGCATCGTCTTTTTTGTCGGCCGGGTCGGAACTGCCGGGCATGATGTGGCGGGCGAGGACCGCGCCATAATAGGGCAGGCGGTCGAAAATTTCGCCATCGCGTTCATCGGAATGGTGCCAGCCAGCGCGCTTGACGGCTTCGTTATAGGGCACAACCCGGCCATTTATATCGGTTTCGTGGATCAGGGCCGTGAGTATTTTGGCGTTGGCGGTCTTGCCGAACCGGGAATAGCCGTCGGGCAGGAAATGGTTTTTCGTGCAATTGAAGGCCTGGGTTAGCGACAGCCCGTCTTCAGCGACGAGACGCGCTGCCAGAACATCATCATCGGTTTCTGCCAGAAGCTTGGCGATGAAGGCGTCCTTGTCGGCATAGGATAAAGTGCGCCAGGCGGGGCCGTAGTGATCCGGTTTGAGGAGGATCGCGTTGGCCTTAAGGCCGGCAAGCTCGGTTTCCTCGCTCTCCTCTAAATTGATCCGAACGTTGGAGCCGAATTTAAGCGCCTTGCGGATTTTGGCGAAGGTGAGTTTCGGCTGCCATAACACCACGCTGGCCACAAGGTCGCGCTCATCCACGCTCAGCTTGCGTTGCTCGAGTGAGTTCGTGGAAACCCGGATATGGTTGAGCCTTTCGTAGATTTCGCGCGCCTGGACAGAGATGAGGGCTTTCGGCAGGCGTTCCTCGGTTGGCACGAAGGTGCATTTGCCAATGAGTTGCGGTTTGAGCGGGCGCTGGCGGAACAGGATTTTGGCGATGCGTTCACCGAGTTCGGCGGTGATGTGGCGGGGGGAAAAGCCGGACTGGGTTGCCCAGAGCTGGTTGAATTCGTCCCGGAGCATCGCCCGCAGCGGGTAGAAATGGTAGAGCGCCTTGGTGCCTTTGCCGTCGAGCCTGATGCGGGTGGGTTCGTAGTTTTGGTGGCGGCGGGCGAGGAACTCGCCAAAGGTTCGGCAGTGTTGTTCGGCCAGCTTGTCACGTAACGCGGAGGCAGCCCTGGCGATTTTGCCGTTATCGTCCTCGTTGCCCTTGTCGGTCTTGCGATTGGACTGAAAGCCGCGGCGTTGGTTGAGGTGGAAGATGGCGCGGCCGAGTTCGTATTGGGTCAGGGGGCGGTCAAGCGCGGCGGCGCGGAGTTGCATTGGATCCGCGGTTTGCAACGCCTTGCGCGCGACCGGGTCGGCAGGCAGCAGGCCGGTTTCGATGAGGGTTTTCAGCAAATCGCTGCGACGCAGCACGAACCTGTCGCGCCGCTTGCGCGCACCCCGCGGCACACGGCGCATGGCGGCAAGCGATTGTTCGTCCTTGGGATTGCGGCCGTCCTTGAACAGCCGAACGCCCGCCCAGAGCAATTCCAGCGGGGCGTTATCGCCGTAAATCCCCGCCGGGTCCGGGCCGATACGCCAGACCGCGCTGCCGATGGAGTTGGTGCCGATATCGAAAGCAAAGCGCATATCCATGGTCGCCTCCAGGCAGAGCCCGATGTCGTTACCGCAGCATGACATTTGGCTTGCATCGCGGCAAGGCGGTGCGCTAGGGTCTGGGTTCTAGCAGAGAACGCGGTGTGGCCTTTCCGTTAACAAGGTTTCATACCACCGAATGAGGGCGGGCCCCGGTCCGCCCTTTTTGCTGTCTGAGGGGTTGTTGAGACGCTTGCATTCTGTGTTCTTTTTGGTTAGTATTAAAGACATGAATGCATTTCCATCACCCTTTATTCGGCCTGATGCGGCGCCAGAGATGGTGCTGCGTTTTGGCGTGATCATGGCGGGGTTGGCGGCTTTGATAGCGCGGCGGTTTTTGCGGATGCCGCATTTGATGCGGTTTACGGCGCTGTTGTATGGCCGGATTATACGGGCGGTGGGCCGGTTTGAGCGGGCGTTGGGGCGGCCAAAGCGGGTTCGGGCGAAGCGGGTGGCGCGGGCTGGGGATGTTCGGACGCAGGCGGTTTCGCTGCCGCGCGGGCATGGCTGGCTGGTGCGGGAACTCGGGTATGAGGCGGCGGCGTTTATGGGCCAGTTGGAGGCGCTGTTGGCCGAGCCTGCGATGCAGGCGGCCCTGGCGGGCGCGCCGGGGCGGGTGCTGCGGCCGATTTGTCGGATGCTGGGGGCTGTTGCCGCACCGGTCGTGGTGGCGCAGGCTGTGCCGGTGGTGAAATATTATGTGGGTGGTGAGGCGATGGGCCTGGCGGGCGTGAGCGGCGCGGTGGTGCCGTTTGCAAAAATTGATTGAGAGCGTGGCGGGATTTTTGCGTCTTATTTGTTACGATATCGTAATTATGTTGCTTAATTCAGAGAAGGAGAAAGATGGATTTCTTCGCAACGACACGGTTTTTGCCGATGGCGGCACGCCACCGGCAATATTTATCAGAAAGTTTTTTTGCTTCTTTTTGTTCACAAAAAGAAGTGCTGCCCCTCCCTTAGGTATTCATAGCGTCAAAAAAGTCTTGATTGGATTTGGAATATTTCAGCTTATCCAACAGGAAGTCCATCGCATCCATAGTGCCCATCGGGTTGAGGATACGGCGCAGGACCCACATTTTGGACAATGTGCCCTTATCGACCAGCAATTCTTCCTTACGGGTGCCGGATTTGGTGATGTCGATGGCCGGGAAGGTGCGCTTGTCGGACAGTTTGCGGTCGAGGATGATTTCGGAGTTACCGGTGCCCTTG
Source organism: Asaia bogorensis (assembly GCA_943333505.2). Taxonomy (GTDB): domain Bacteria; phylum Pseudomonadota; class Alphaproteobacteria; order Acetobacterales; family Acetobacteraceae; genus CAITOL01. Next base: position 55,265 of record CALQTN020000014.1, read on the forward strand.
AATTCTTCAAAGATCACTTCGTCCATGCGGCTGCCAGTGTCGATGAGCGCGGTGGCGATGATGGTCAGGCTGCCGCCTTCCTCGATATTGCGGGCAGCGCCGAAAAAGCGCTTGGGGCGTTGTAGGGCGTTGGCATCGACACCGCCGGTCAGCACCTTGCCCGATGATGGGACGACGGTGTTGTAGGCGCGGGCGAGGCGGGTGATGCTGTCAAGCAGGATGACCACGTCGCGCTTGTGTTCGACCAGGCGCTTGGCTTTTTCCAGCACCATTTCGGTGACCTGGACGTGGCGGGTTGCCGGTTCATCGAAGGTGGATGCCACGACTTCGCCACGCACGGTGCGGGCCATGTCGGTGACTTCTTCCGGGCGTTCGTCGATCAGCAGCACGATCAGGAAGGCATCGGGGTGGTTGGCGGCGATGGATGTTGCGATCGATTGCAGCATCATGGTTTTGCCGGTGCGCGGCGGGGCGACGATCAGCGCGCGCTGGCCTTTGCCGATCGGGGCGACGAGGTCGATCACCCGGGGGATCATATCGCGCGTCGCACCCTTGGCGATTTCTTTGTATTCCATCTCCATATGGAGACGCTGGTCGGGGTAAAGTGGCGTCAGGTTATCAAAGTTGATGCGGTGCTTGACGGCTTCCGGCGGCTCAAAATTGATGGTGTTGAGCTTGAGCAGGGCAAAATAGCGCTCGCCATCCTTGGGGGCGCGGATCTGGCCTTCGACGGTATCGCCGGTGCGAAGGGCATAGCGGCGGACCTGGCTGGGGGAGATGTAGATATCGTCCGGGCCGGGGAGGTAGTTGGATTGCGGGCTGCGGAGGTAGCCGAAGCCATCCGACAGAATTTCCAGCGTGCCTTCGCCGTAAATCGCCTGATCGTTGTCGGCGAGGTTCTTCAGGATCGCGAACATCATGTCCTGCTTGCGCAGAGAGGACGCGTTTTCGATCTGAAGGGATTCGGCGAAACTCAGCAAATCTGCCGGGGTTTTTGCCTTGAGTTCGGCAAGATGCATGTTTGGGCCTCGGGAGGGGAGAAATGAACGCCGCGAGGCTGGGAGCAGCCATCATGCGGTTTTTGGGGGGCACCGGCATGGAACCGGCTCGGGGCGGCGTTGCACCGTCCCGTATGGCCGAACTAACTAGGCTGGTGCGGCACAAGCGTCAAGCTGGAGGGCATGGCGCATTCTTTGGGAGCCTGCCGGTCAGCACAATCTAGAAAGGTCGGACGATAACCATGACGACGATGATGACCATCAATACAGTCGGCACTTCATTGGCCAAGCGATAAAACCGCTCGGTTTTGCGATTGCGGTCATTGAGGAATTCCCGCCGCCATTTTGATAGCGCGCCGTGAAATCCGGCCATCAGGAACACAGCGATCGCTTTGACCCAGGACCAGCCCGAGCTCCAATCGACCACGCCAGGGATAGATACCAGGGCACCGCCGAATATCCACGCTGCAATCATCGCCGGGTTGATGATCAGCCGCAGCAGCTTGGCCTCCATAACCTTAAAGCGCTCGCTTTCGGCAGAACCAGGCTTGGTTTCGCAGTGGTAAACATAGAGCCGCGGCAAATAGAACATGCCCGCCATCCAGGCGATAACGGCGATGACATGCAGCGCCTTGAGCCATGGGTAGAGGGCGATCATGGGGTCGCCGCTGCGATCAGCGCCGGGAGATCGAACATTGAGGCGAACGGATAAGCCCCAACCATGCGAAGGCTTTCGGCTTGGGCTCCGGTGCCAAAACCGAGGCACATCATACCAGCCGCCGCAGCTGCTCGGGCGCCGGTGGGGCTGTCCTCGATCACCACACAAGCATCGGGGGCAACACCTTCGGCTGCCGCAGTTGCCAGGAATAGGTCTGGTGCTGGTTTGCCACGGGCAACATCCTCGAAACTATGCAATCTACCAGCAACCAGATCGGTCGCCCCAATGCAGCTGAATTTCAAGGCCATTTCACCGTGGGAAGAGTTAGACGCGATCCGCCACGGCAGGCCGAGCGCGCTGACGGCGTGAAGCGCTTCCAGGGCGCCGGGGATAGGAACCGATTCGGTCGCCAATGCGCGCATCACGCTGGCGACCAGATCATGTTCCCATTGCGGCGGCAGCTTACGCCGAAGTTCGGCCTCTACCACTGGTACGATGTCGGGAAAGCTCATTCCCAGGAAACGCCGATCGGCTTCGTGTGGGGTCATTTCCCAGCCTTCGGCGGTCAGTATTTCAGCAACCACGCGATTGGCCACGGGTTCGCTGTTCACCAACACGCCGTCGCAGTCGAAAATTACCAGGCGCAGTTTAGTGGTACGCGCCCGCATCATCGCAAGAGCCGTCATGAGGTCATCCCAGCTTTTTGCGATGGGCAATCGCGATTATTGGACGGGCAAATCCCGTTTGCCGCCAGGTTGCACAGGCCCGGACCATGCGCGCGTGCGGCCCTTACCAGGCTGGCAAGGGCTCCGATAAAATCAGGGTCTGAATTGGCGGCCGGCGTACGGAAATAGGCCGGGACGCCTGATTTATGCGCCAGTTCACGGTATTCCATGTCCAACTCGACCAAAGTTTCAGAGTGGTCGGAGACAAACGCGATCGGCACCACCAACAAAGCAACCTTGTCGTGGCCGGCCCGTTCAACCTCGGAGTCTGTCGATGGACCGATCCAGACCTGCGGTGTTGCGCGGGACTGATAGCAGACCGCATAATCGAGACCGTCAATCGCCAAGGCGGCAACCACCGATGCCACCGTGCTCTCGATCTGCGCCTGATAGGGATCGCCGCGTTTGATGATTACCTCAGGCAGGCCATGGGCAGAAAACAGGATACGTAAACCGGTTTCACGTGAAACCTCGTTCCGTGCGGCATCATAACTGCGACGTACCAGGCCAGCTATTGCCGCCACAAAATCTGGGTCATTATGGTAGCAACACACGCTGACAACCGGTTTGGCCAGACCTGCTTTGGCGGCAGCTTCGCGCCAATCGGTCAGTGAACTGCCGGTTGTCGTGGTTGAAAACTGGGGATAGAGCGGCAGCAACACGATTTCATCAGGGTTCCAGTCGCGAACCTGCTTCACGGTCTCGGCCGCGAACGGATGCCAGTAGCGCATCGCCACGAAGCATTTCACGTCAAGCTCCGGCAACGCGGCTTCGAGCGCGCGAGCCTGGGCGTTGGTCAGGTCGAGTAACGGGGATTTTCCGCCCATCAGCGCGTAAATCTCGGTCGCGGGCTTGACCCTGGCGCTGGCAATGTAGCGGGCAAGGAATGGTCGCACGAAAGGCGGGACCCGCAGAATGGCGGGATCACGGAACAGATTAAGCAGAAAAGGCTTGATCGCCTCTGGGCCGTCGGGGCCACCGAGGTTGAACAGGACAATTGCAACTCGGCTCATGCGCCGCGCACCTGGGCAACCAGTGCACCGACATGCTCGGGCGGGGTTTCCTTAATGATCCCATGGCCGAGGTTGAAGATATGGGGAAGGCCTCGGCGCGCCGCCAGAACCCCAGCGGTTTCGATGGCCATGGCAGTGCCACCAGTCAACAACGCCACCGGGTCGAGATTACCCTGCGCAGCCATGCCCTTTGGTAAGGTCACCGACGCCGGGTCCATCGCGGTATCGAGATGCACCGCCTGAACCCCGGTCTGGGCCGCATACTCACCAACCATGAAACCGGCGAGGCGGGGGAAACCAATCACCGGAGTGTCGGGATGCCTGACTTTGAGGGCGGCAACAATCCGTGCAGTCGGTGCAATTACATAATCGCGGAACAGACGCGGCGGCAAAATCCCGGACCAGCTGTCGAACAGCATCACCGCCTCGGCCCCTGCGGAAATCTGGGCGGACAGATAGGTGATCGTTGCTGCCTCAATGGTGGCTATCAGCCGGCTGAATAAGGCTGGATCGCCATGCGCCATCGCCCTTACCGCACCAAACTCCTTCGATCCGTGCCCTTCGACCATGTAGCAGGCCACCGTAAACGGGCTACCAGCAAAGCCGATCAAAGTGGCCGAGCCAACATCGGCGGCCACTTTGCGAACGGTTTCCAGGATAGGTTGGATGGCTGCGTCCACTTTGGACAGATCCAGCGTATCCACGCCGGCGGCATCGCGTATTGGGGGCAGTTGCGGGCCTTCGCCTTCGGCAAAACGCAGCCCCTGTCCCAGCGCCCATGGTACCATCAGGATGTCGCTGAACAGGATTGCCGCATCCATGCCGAAACGCCGCACCGGCTGCAGGGTGACTTCGGCGGCTTTCCGCGGGCTTGTCGCCAGATCGATGAAGTCCCGGCATTGCGCCCGGATTGCCCGATACTCTGGCAAATAGCGCCCAGCCTGGCGCAACATCCAGATCGGTGGTGGCCAAACAGCCTCCCCAGCAAGCACCCGCAAAACGGTCTTTGTCATCGGATCGCCAACGCCTTCTTCAAGAAAGATAGAATCCTTAAAAGGATGTAGGTGTAGATGGGCCTGTGGATAGCGAGGTACCCCGGCTTTGGCCAGTTATCTTCCGCTTGTCCACATGCACCGCGTGTCCTAGCCGACTGATCCCCAACCAAAATTGCCAACCATGCCCAGACCCATAGCAAACGCTCGTAAAACTATCCCTGTGCGCGCAACATGGCGACTTATCCCCGCTTGCCCAGCCCCGTCCGGAACCCTGTGCATGATTTTGCCACTTATCCCCGTAATCCTCCGCTGATGACCGACGCACAAACCCTGCATCTGCATCTTGTTTCGGACGCTACCGGCGAAACCTTGAACTCCATCCTGCGTGCCACTCTGGCGCAGTTTGAGGAGGGTAAGGAAGAAGGCCGCATCGTCCATCATCGCTGGAGCCTTATCCGCACCCGGTTCCAGCTGCACCGGGTGATAGATGGCGTCGAGGCTGAGCCCGGCCCGATCCTGTCCACCCTGGTTGAAGCCGGCATGCGAGGGGAATTGGATGAAGCCGCAATGCGGCTGAACTTGCCAGTGGTGCACGTGCTTGATCCGGTGCTCGGCATGTTGCAACAGCAATTAGGCCATCAGGCGACGGCCAGGCCGGGTCGTCAATACGTGCTGGATGCCGCCTATTTCAAACGTATCGACGCGATGCACTATATTTTGGCCCATGATGACGGCCAAGCTCAGGCCGGGCTTGCTGAGGCCGATGTGGTTCTGGTTGGGGTGTCACGGTCATCGAAAACCCCGACCTCATTTTACCTCGCCAATCGCGGCATCAAGGCCGCCAATATCCCCTTGGTGCCAGGCACGCCGGCACCGCCTGGCTTGGAAGCGCCGCATTGCCCGGTGATCGGACTATCGATCGATGCGAATGCCTTGATCGAAATTCGTCGGAACCGGCTACGAATGATTGCGACCGGCAGTCCGGAAACCACCCGCGGCGGGACAACCGACTACGTCGATCAGGAAGCGGTGCGGGCTGAACTGCTATGGGCCAAGCGGCTTTGCGCGGCGCGGGGGTGGCCAATGATCGATGTCACCCGGCGCTCGATCGAAGAAACCTCAGCGACGATTTTGCAACTGATGGATTCGTGGCATGCCAAGCGGGCTGCAAAAGGGTGAAGGAAGATCTTCTTCGTTTCACGCCAAACAAGCTGATCTTAGCCAGCCAATCGCCCTATCGGGCTGGGTTGTTGCGGGGCGCAGGTGTCACTTTCACGGCAATGCCTGCCTATATCGATGAAGGCGCCGTCAAACGCGCGGCGATCCTATCTGGCCAAAATGTCGCTGGAACCGCGATGCAACTCGCTCGCCTGAAAGCTGAGAAAATTGCCGGCGAGCACCCTGATGCTCTGGTCATCGGTGGTGATCAAATCCTGGTATGTGGAGATGACTGGTTCGATAAGCCGTTTGATCGTGCTGAAGCACGATCGCATCTGCGGCGGCTGCGCAACCGTTCGCATCGCCTGGTGACCGCGACGACCTGTCTGCAAGGCGCGCAAATCCTTTGGCAGCATATCGAGGAACCATTGCTGACCATGCGGGATTTTTCCGATGCGTTTCTGGACAACTACCTCGATGCTGAGGGGGATCACGCGACCACCACGGTCGGTGCCTACCGTCTGGAAGACCAGGGCATCCAGTTGTTTGACCGCATTGACGGCCATCACAGTGCGATTGTTGGACTACCGCTCCTGCCCTTGCTCGGATTTTTGCGTCGGATTGGATTTTTGCCAAACTGATTGGACCGCATGGGGGCCAATAAATCGGTCCTGGGAACAGGGCCGATCATCCGACATGCTTTGGTTATGACCCAAAAACCAGCCAGTGATTTCGTCCGCGCCCGTCGTATGCATGAGCGGGCAAAATATGATGCAGACACCGTTCATGCTGTGCTCGACGCTGCACCGTTATGCCATGTCGGACATGTTATTGCCAATCGGCCGGTGGTGATCCCAACTTTCCATTGGCGTGATGGCAGCACGGTCTATTGGCACGGCAGCAGCGCCAGTCGGATGCTGCGTGCCAATGCCAAGGGCGGCGAAGCATGCCTGACAGCCACGCTTTTGGATGGGCTTGTCTATGCCCGCTCGGCTTTTCACCATTCGGCGAATTATCGCTCGGTGATGGTGTTCGGGCTGCCGCGTCTGGTTGACGGCGATGACGAAAAGCTTGCTGCCCTGAAAGGCTTCACCGACCGCCTGACCCCAGGGCGTTGGGAAGCCCTTCGCCCGGTGAACGCGCAGGAATTGAAAGCGACGTCTGTCCTTGCGCTCGAAATATCTGAGGCGTCGGCCAAGATCCGCACCGGGCCACCTGGTGACGATGCCGAAGACGTTACCTGGCCGATCTGGGGTGGTGTGTTGCCGCTGCATATGGCGGCCGGCGCGCCGATCGATGATCAGTATGTTGCGGGCCGTTTCTCCGCGCCCAAGACGCCGTTTGCGGTCATCACGCGTTAGAGCTTGATGACCGCTGATAGGCGCAGTCACCATGCTCTAACGCTTTGTTTGGTCGCGTGATTCAGACCTCCGTATGATTCCACCTACGGTCATCACGCTTTAGCCCTTGCGAGCCTCCGCCAGCCGAAGCAGCCGCATGAAATTCCCACCCCACAGGGCTGCGATGTCACTGGGGCTATAGCCGCGTCGCACCAGTTCGCCGGTAATATTGGCGCTCTCGGATGCGTCGAACCAGCCGACGAAACCGCCACCGCCATCGAAGTCGGACGATATCCCGACATGGGCGATCCCGATCCGCTTCACCGCGTAATCGACGTGGTCGCAGTAATCAGCAACGGTTACCGTATCGGCCTTGCCACCGGTTTTCAGGAAGGCGGGCACCGCGGTCACCTGCACCACACCGCCGACCTGGGCGAGCATGTCGAGCTGTTCGTCATCAACGTTACGGGCGTTGTCGCACAGCGCTTTGATGCAGGAATGGGTCGACAGCACCGGGGTGCGCGACAGCAATGCTGACTGCATCATGGTTTTCTTGGAGGTATGCGCGATGTCGACCAGCATGCCGAGCCGGTTGAGCTCGCCGACCACCGACCGCCCGAGATCTGACAGCCCGCCATGTTCTTCCGCGACATCGTTCAGATCGGCGCGCGGATTGGAGCTGTCCGCCAGCGCGTTATGGCCGAAATGGGTCAGTGTCAGGTAACGGGCGCCGAGGTCGTAGAACGTCGCCAGATTAGCAACATTGCCGCCGATCGACTGGCCGTTTTCGACGCAGGGCACCACGATGGTGACGCCGTCGCGATGGGCCTTTTCGATTTCATCGGCAGTGACACAGACCCGCGCGCCTTCATTGGTGGCGCCCATCGCATTAATCGCCTGCAGCATCGCGGTGGTGCGTGCCACGGCCGATTTGTAGGAATCCGGCGTGCGAAGGCCCTGCGCGATATAGGCCGCGAAGCACCCCGCGGCCATCTGGCCACGTTTCATTTTCGGCAAGTCGACCTTGCGCTTGCCGTCTTCAAAGAAGCTCGGGCCGTCCGGGAACGGGATATCGATATGGGTATCGATGGTGAGCAGGCTGCGGTGAAGTTCGGATGCATCAATCATACGCGCACGGTCCTCCGCCTGCTGCGTGCCGTCAAGTCCCAGATAAGGGGTTGCCGGGCGCCGAAATCGTGGCACGATGGGTCCAAGGGACAAACCGCCCAATCAATAATGGAGGACGCCCGCCATGCGCGCCCCACTTGCTGACCTGACGATCATTGAAACATCCGGCGATATCGCCACGCGCTACTGCGGCAAATTATTCGCAGCCCACGGCGCCCGCGTCATATCGATCTATAAACCTGCGAACCAAGGTCTTGCGTATGGGGGCGCTTCAGAGGCCGCCTATGCCGCCTGGTTGGATCATGGCAAGGAAATGTCGGCGTCCATTCCCGCTGATGTCATCGCGGATCTTGTCATTGCCGGGCAGACCCCGTCGGATATCATCCGCGCCGAAGCAATGGTTGCGGCTTTGCCCCAGCGACCGTTGCTGCTTGCGCTGACCTGGTTCGGACAGACCGGACCATGTGCCAACTGGCGCGCCACCGACGGGATCATCCAGGCAATGAGCGGCGTGGCCTATGCGATCGGCACGACGGACGGTCCGCCAACGATACCCCAAGGCCACGCGCCGCAGATTGTCGGCGGGGTGACCGGGTTTATCGCGGCGCTTGCGGCACTGCTCGGCAGGCGCAGTGGTCGCGGTTGCGACCGGATCGATACTAATATCTTTGAAGCGTTTCTGTGCCTTACCGAAGGCGGCGGCCCAGCGGCCGCTTCTGGCAGCCCGGCAACGAAACGGCGCGGGGTTAATCTTTTCGGACCAGTTTATCCGCAGACGATTTTTCCGACCGCCGATGGCTGGATCGGGGTGACCGCGCTGACCCCGCTGCAATGGCAGGAATTATGCGGGTTGATCGGATTGCCCGATCTGGCGCGCGACCCCCGCTATGAGACCACCGATCTACGGCTGATTGCAGCGGTCGAACTCGATGGCATTCTCGGACCCGCGTTTCTGAAGATGAAGGCGGATGATCTGCTGCTTGCCGGCCAGGCGCGGCGGGTGCCGTTGGCGCCGGTGCCGGATATGGCGGGGCTGTTGCAAACCCCGCATTGGCGCGAACGCGGAAGCTTCGAAACCATCGCCGGTGTCGAAGGCCCGGCCATGCCGTTCCGCCTGCATGGGCGCGGCGATGGTGCGACACTGGCCGGCAAGAACGGCGCCGGCCCGTTGGCGGGCATTCGGGTGCTCGATCTGTCGATGGGGTGGTCGGGTCCGCTTGCCGGCCGCCATTTTGCCGATCTCGGCGCCGAGGTGATCAAGATCGAGGGCTGCGCGCATATGGATTGGTGGCGCGGCTGGAATGCGCTCGAAGCGGGGGATCCACCACCCTACGAAACCAAGTCCAACTTCAACGCGATCAACCGGAACAAACGCGGCATCACCTTGGATCTGCGCAGCAAACGCGGGCGCGAAATCCTGATCGCACTCGCCGCCGACGCCGATCTGCTGATCGAGAATTACGCCCCCGGCGTGTTAAACGGCATGGGGCTGTCGCCGGCAGCGCTTGGCGCGGTCAATCCAAGGCTGTCCTATATCTCGATGGGCGCATTCGGCAGTGCCGGGCCATGGTCGGGGTTCCGCGCCTATGGATCGACCACTGAACAAGCCGCCGGCATGCCGTTCCTGCATGGCGAGGCTGCTTGGGCACCGACGATGCAGCACACGGCCTATGGCGACCCGATCGCTGGGATATATGCCGCTACGGCGTCGCTCATCGCGCTGTATGGCCGGCAGAATACCGGTGGCGTGACAATCGATCTATCGCAGGTTGAGTGCCTGTTACAGCTGGCGGCCGATGGCGTCATTACGCAATCCGCCACCGGGCAAGCCCCGCCGCGCACCGGCAGCAAGCGTGCAACTGGCTTCTGGCGCGGCTGCCTGCGTGCGCTTGGCGACGATGCGTGGCTCGCGATTGATATCGAAACCGAAGCCGAACACGCTGCGTTGGTGCGATCGACTGGTGACCTGGCGCAATGGGCCGCCACCCGCACCCCACGTGATGCGGCGGCGGCTTTGCAGCAGCTCGGCATCGCGGCGGGCCCGGTAACGCCGGGTACCAGCCTGTTCGCAGACCCACAATTGGCCGCGACCGGCTTCTGGCTTCATGCCGAACGGCGTTACGTTGGTGACCACGTCCTGCCGCGTGCGCCTTATCTGCTCGACGGCAAAGCGCCGGCGCTGCATCGCCCGACCCCGACTTTAGGGGAACATAATGCCGAAGTTCTGGCCCAGCTGCTCGGGTTTTCGGCCAACGACATAGCTACCCTGGAGCGTGACAGCATCATCGGCACCAGGGCCGTCTAACCCTTTCGCGAGAACATCACATGCGCCTTACAAAACTTCTGATTGCCAACCGTGGCGAAATTGCCATTCGAATTGCCCGTGCGGCCGCCGATCTTGGCATCCCCACCGTTGCGGTCCATTCCGAGGACGACGCGCTGAGCCTGCATGCCAGGGTCGCCGATGAGGCTTTCGCGCTGACCGGGAAAGGCCCTGCGCCGTATCTAGACATCGCCGGCATTGTCGCTGCGGCGGTCGCGACCGGGGCAAACGGGGTGCATCCAGGCTACGGCTTCCTTGCTGAACGCGCCGATTTTGCCCGCGCCTGCGCCGATGCGGGATTATTGTTTGTCGGCCCCAACCCAGACCATCTCGATCTGTTCGGCGACAAGGCGCGGGCCCGCGAAGCAGCGATTGCCGCCGGTGTGCCGGTGATCAGGGGTCTTGATCACGCGATTACGCTCGACGAAGCCCATGCCTTCTTCGCCGCTTTGGGCGACGGCGGCGCGATGATCATCAAAGCGGTGGCCGGTGGTGGCGGGCGTGGCACACGGGCGGTGCTGGCCGCAGATGAAATCGACAACGCATTCAAGCGTTGCCAGTCCGAAGCCAAGGCGGCGTTCGGTCGTGAAGATGTCTATGTCGAGGAATTCATCCCGCGCGCCCGCCATATCGAGGTTCAGATTCTGGGCGATCGCGCCGGTAACGTGATCCATCTTGGCGAGCGCGAATGCAGCGTGCAACGGCGGTTTCAGAAAGTCATTGAAATCGCTCCCGCACCCGGCCTGGACAGCAATATTCGCGAGGCCATTCTGGAGGCCGCGCTTCGCTTCGCGCGCGGCGTCGGCTACGCCAATCTCGGCACCTTCGAGTTTTTGGTTGACGTCTCCGGCCGCGCAGGCGTCCAGCCGTTTGTGTTCATCGAGGCTAATGCCCGCTTGCAGGTTGAACATACCGTCACCGAAGAAGTCACCGGTGTTGACCTGGTGCAAACCCAGATCCGCCTCGCCGAGGGCGAAAGTCTGGCGGCACTCGGCCTCGATGCCCCGATCCGCCTGCGCGGCTATGCCATCCAGGCGCGGGTCAACATGGAAACCCTGCGCCCGAACGGGACTTTCCGCCCGGCCGGCGGCACGCTCACGGTTTATGAAGCCCCCAATGGTCCCGGCGTGCGCACCGATGGCTTCGGCTATGCCGGATATAAGACCAGCGACGCGTTTGACTCGCTGCTCGCCAAGGTTATCTGCCGGTCTGCGACACCGAACTTCATCGATGCGATCGGCAAGACGGCCCGTGCGCTAAGCGAATTCCGGCTTGAGGGTGTTGGGACAAATATCCCGTTCCTGCAGAATATTCTTGCCCATCCCGACTTTATCGGTGGTGGCGTGCACACGCGCTGGGTCGATGAGACGCTGACCGCGCTCGCAGCCGCACCGGAAGGGCGCGATCGGTTTGTGGCCGCCCAGGTGGCAGCCCCCGCCCCAGCCCCCGCCGCCGCGCCTGCCGCGGGCGGGTTTGCCGGCGCACGGGTCACCAGCCGCGATCCGCTGGCGCTGTTTGCCCATGATGCCCAGGTCAAAGCCGAAACTGCGGTGACAGAAAAGCAGGTCGCACCGGAGATGGTCGGCCCCAATGGATCGGCTGGCGTTGCCAGCCCGATCCAGGGCACCATCATTGCGATCAGCGTCGCTGTCGGTGATGAGGTCCGCGAGGGCCAGCAACTGGCGGTGGTTGAGGCGATGAAGATGGAGCACGTCATCGCTGCCCCCCATAGCGGCATCGTGCGCGGCGTGACCATGGTCGCAGGCGACGTGGTGCGCGAAGGCTTCCCGATTGTGTTCGTCGAGCAGGCCGAGGTGGCTGGCGGCGCGATAGCGGCGGTCGCGGCGGTCGACCCCGATTTCATCCGCCCGGATTTGCAGGAAAACATCGCGCGCCATGCTTTCACGCTGGATGAAAATCGTCCCGAGGCAGTGCGGCGCCGGCGCGAGCGCGGCTACCGGATGCCGCGCGAGAACATCGCTGAACTGGTCGATGCCGGATCGTTTGACGAATACTGGCCACTGATCGTCGCCCGCCAGCATCAGCGGTACGATATGGATACCCTCCGCAAGAACACCCCGGCAGATGGTCTGATCGCCGGCATGTGCACGATCAACGCCGACCTGTTCGGAGAACAGACCGCGCGGGTGGCCCTGGTGCATTATGACTACACTGTGCTGGCCGGAACCCAGGGTGGGCGCAACCACTACAAGCAGGACCGCATGTTCGAGCTGGCGCACCGCTTCCGTCTGCCGCTTGTGCTGTTCGGCGAAGGCGGTGGCGGCCGACCAGGCGATGACCACACCGGCCCGCGCGTGGCGATGGACACCCACACCTTCACCAGCCTGTCCCAACTCAGCGGGCTGGTGCCGATGATTGCCGTGGTCAATGGCCGCTGCTTTGCCGGCAATACAGCCCTGGTCGCCTGCTGTGACGTGATCATCGCGACCGAGGGTACCACCCTCGCGATGGGTGGCCCGGCGATGATCGAGGGCGGCGGGCTTGGCATCTACACGCCCGAGGAAGTCGGCCCGATGTCGTTCCAGGTACCTAATGGCGTCGTCGATATTCTGGTCAAGGACGAGGCAGCGGCGGTTCAGACGGCGAAGAAATATCTGTCCTATTTCCAGGGTGCGACCGATAAATGGGAAGCACATGACCAGCGCACATTGCGCCACGCGGTGCCAGAAAACCGGTTGCGGCTCTATGATATGCGCGAAATCCTCCACACCATCGCCGACAAGGATTCTGTGCTCGAAATCCGCGAGAAGTTCGGCATCGGTATCATCACCGCCTTTATCCGGGTCGAGGGTAAGCCGATGGGGGTGATTGCCAACAACCCGCATCATCTGGCCGGCGCGATCGATTCCGATGGCGCCGACAAGGGCGCGCGCTTCCTGCAGCTTTGCGATGCCTTCGATATTCCGGTGCTCAGCCTGATGGATTGCCCCGGCATCATGGTCGGACCGGATGCCGAACGGACAGCGCTGGTGCGGCATTGTGTGCGCCTGTTCAATGTCGGCGCCAATCTGACTGTGCCGCTGTTCTGCGTCATTGCGCGGAAGGCCTATGGCCTGGGCGGTCAGGCCATGTGCGGCGCCAGCACGCTGATCGGCTTCTTCACCGTGGCGTGGCCAACGGCCGAGTTCGCCGGCATGAACATCGAAGGGTCGGTCAAGCTCGGGTATCGCAATGAGCTGGCAGCGATTGCCGACCCCGAGGCACGGCGCGGCGAGTTCGACCGTCGCGTGGCGAGCGCCTATGAAAGCGCGCGGGCGGTGAATGCGGTAACCGGCGGCGGCTTGGACGATGTCATCGATCCCGCCGAAACGCGCGGCTGGCTTGCCCGTGGCCTGAAGCGGGTGCCGCCGACGCCACCGCGGACCGGCAAGAAATATCCCTTCGTCGACACCTGGTGATCGGCATGGACACTGCCCTGATCGCTCAGACTGGCAATGGCCAGGTGCGCGGCACCGTCGATGACGGCGTCCGCGTATTCAAGGGCATTCCCTATGCGGCGGCGCGGCGTTTTGCCGCGCCAACACCGGCAGTACCATGGGCCGGGGTGCGCGATGCGCTGGCCTACGCCCCGATGGCGCCGCAGCCATCGGTCAATCTGGGTGGGCTGTTCGCGTCATGGACGTTCGATTCCGCCATGAGTGAGGATTGTCTGGCGATCAACGTCTGGACCCCGGCGCTGCGCGACGGCGGCAAGCGGCCGGTGATGGTGTGGTTCCACGGTGGCGATTTTTCGTCGCTATCCGGGTCGCGCAACGTGTTTGATGGCGTCCGGCTCTGCAATCGCGGCGATGTGGTGGTGGTCACGCTCAATCACCGGCTCAACGCGTTTGGCTATATGTATCTCGGCGAGGTCGCGCCCGAGCTTGGCGCGGCGGCAAATCCGGGGATGCTTGATCTGGTGGCGGCCCTGGAATGGGTGCGCGACAACATTGCCGAGTTTGGCGGCGACCCGGGTAATGTCACGATTTTTGGCCAGTCCGGTGGTGGTGGCAAGGTCGCCACCATCATGGCGATGCCCGGTGCGGAGGGGTTGTTCCATCGGGCGATCATTCAAAGCGGGTCCTATGCGCGCAACGCGCATTTGCAGGCGATGACCCCGGCTGAGGCATCCGGGCTGACCCGCAGCCTGCTCGCCGCTCTGGACGTTGCGCCGGCGGCGCTGATGGATTTGCCAATGGAGGCGATCGTGGCTGGCCTGGCCAAAGCGGCCCGCGCACCCAAGCGCCCTGTGTGGCGCCCGGTTGCCGATGGGACCGTGCTGCCTGCGGGCCCGTGGTGGCCGCAACCCCCAGCAGTTTCCGCACAGGTGCCGTTGATGATCGGCACCACGGCGACTGAAACAACGATGCTGATCGGCACATTCGATCCCACGACGTTCGCGTTGGACGATGCGGGTTTGCGCGCCCGGATGGCGGCGATCTTCAAGCCTGCTGCGGTTGACCGGGTTATTGCCGGCATGCAGGCGGCCCATCCCGGCGCCAGCCCGGCCGATCTGTTCTTCTGGATCACCACCGCCAACATGTTTCAGAAAGGGGCGTGGCTTCATGCGGCCCAGAAGGCATCGCAGAACGCCGCGCCGGTCTATCTGTATGAACTGACCTGGTGCACCCCGGTGGATGGCGGCAAGTGGCACAGCCCGCATTCGGCCGACCTGCCGCTGATGTTCGACAATGTCGCGAAATCGGCCTCCATGGTCGGCACAGGCGCCGACGCGCAAATCGTCGCCGATACGATGAGCGCCGCCTGGATTGCCTTCGCCCGCAGCGGAAAACCGGCAACACCCACCCTGGATTGGCCCGCGTGGACCACCGACACCCGGGCGACAATGGTGTTCGATGTGCAATCGCGAGTGGTCAACGGCTATCGCGATCCCGAGCGCGTGCTTTTCGAAGGCAACCTGGTATGACCGCCGGGCAGAATTCCTACCCGGCTGCCCTGGCAAGATCGGTCGCACCCGTGCAGAGTCAGAGGAACATTTCACCCTGCCGGTGCGCCCGGCCAAGGGGTCGCCCAATGTTGTGGTAATCTTTCTGGACGATCTCGGGTGTTATGGTGGGGAGATTTCAACCCCCAATATCGATGCGCTGGCGGCGCGGGGAATGCGTTTTAATCATTACACCACCCACCCGATCTGTTCACCGGCGCGGACCGGTAAGCTGGGAGATCAAGAACAAATATGGTGCGTTTCGCTATACCGGTCTGATCCATGACCTAGGGTCTGTTGAGATTGAGGGTTCCGGCGCGGCTTGGAGTGTGATTCAAGCTTTGTATGGAACGCTTTATATTGACTGATGCCCAGTGGGCGAAGATGGAACCGCACTGCCTGGGCAAGCCCACGGACCCAGGACGCAGCGGTGGC
>CALQTN020000015.1 GCA_943333505.2 Asaia bogorensis
CTCTCAAACCGCATCTTCCAGTCCTACGACGACATTGTCGACCACTGCTGCCAAGCCTGGAACAAACTTACCGATCAGCCATGGCGCATCATGACAATCGGATTGAGGGACTGGGCACATCGGTACTAGGCTGTGGGAATTGGTATTATCCCCCGGATGCAAGCACACAAAGCGCATCCGCCTCGGCCCTTTGTCGAACGTAATCCGGGCAAACCCCATGATCTCGGACGACACCATCACAGGGCCGACTTTGTCCTGGAACAGATTAAAGGCCAGCGTGTCACCACGATCGATCTCGGCCTTGATAATGCCCATGCTGAGGCGTTTGCTCAGCTCGACGGCGTAAACTTCGCAGTCGGCGACATCGTCCGCCCAGGCAGAGGTCGCCATCAGCAGAAACGCTACGGCAAGACATCGCATTTCAGGCCTCCTATTTTGCCCGGAACACCAAGGGCCAGTCTTCGGGCTTGCCGGTTTTGCCATCGCAATTTGGCTTCTCACGATATTCGGCAAGGGTGAAATGCCCGGTTTCATCGACGCGATGGCGCTCCAGGACGCCGCAATCGCCGATGCCACGGCCGAGCGCGATGCTGGTGACGGTTCGTGTCTTGGCGTTCCATTCCGGGTTCAACAGGACGCCTGGTGGGTTGGTGCGCTTATGGGATTTTGGCTGCTGGAAGCCGAGGAATTCGGGATTTTGTGCCGGATTGGGCAGATAGACCAGGGCATAGACCGCGCTTGCCTGATAGGCGAAACGCTCGCAGGGAATTTCCCAGAGCGCAGATTCCTCCGACATCTGGAAGCCGATAATCCCGGTTTTCATCATGTCGGCGTCACATTTGTATTTCGTCTGTATGGCCTGGGTGAACCCGCGTGGGACCTGGGCCGGGCGAACGTCGTAGCGTTTGAACAGACCGCCCGCAGCCTGCGATGGGGCGGGTGCGGCCGGCGTCATGCAACCGGCGCCCCCCTTCACCTGCATGCGAAAATCGGGTTTGCCGCGCATGATGACGGTCATGGTGCCGCTTTCGATCGCGATGGCCTCGCCTTCAAGGGCGCCAAGCCGCAGCGCCAGGTCAACGAAATTGCCGTCGGCTGGCATGGCGTAGCGCTGGTTGGGGGTAACGCCGTAGCCCGGGGACTTGCCGCTGGCCGACACGCGGCGGAGGGTGATGACATCGCCGCCGATCTTGATGCGCGCGGGCTGGCGGATATTGTCGGGGCCTTGCAGAGGTTCAAAAAACGCGATGGCGAATTTGTCGCGGTCGGGGTGGCGATCGGCCTGCCATAGCGCCACGCTGCAGCCTTTGCTGCGATCGATTTCAGCGGCGGCGAACAGCTTCAGGTCGATCGCTTCGGCCGCCGCATGATGCCCGAGCGGGCAGAGTATGGCGATCGCCAGCGCCATCAGTCGCGTGAAAGTCCCAAAACCAGGCATGATCCAGCGTCCTCCTAGAAAGCGATGGCAATTTATCACGGCGCGGACTTAGCCGTCACCTTAGTAATATCGATGCCAAGCTTTTCGACGATCGCGATCAGGATCGCGTTTTGGTATTCGAGGTGGCGCAAGACCTCGGCGATTTCGCGCTCGGGCTTCGGCCTTCAGGTCGGGCAACGGCTTGCGGCGGGCCAGCATGGCGTCCACCGACATTGGCTGTTTGTCGGTCATCGGATGAGGTCCTGTTCAGTACATCAGCGTCGTATCGAGAATATTGCGCATGCCGTTCAGCCGGCCATCAAGCCAACACCGCAAATTATGGCAGAAAATATCGACGATGCGGCCATTCTCGCCGTCAACGGTGCTGGCTGAATGCGGTGAAATGAGCACGTTGGGGAGGTCCCATAACGGGCTGGTCGGGATCAACGGTTCGTCACGCACTACATCGAGGGCCGCGAAGCCAATATGGTTGCGGCGGAGCGCGTCGATCATGGCGTCTTCGTCGATGATCACCCCGCGGGCAATGTTGACGAGCGCGATGCCGGGTTTCATGGCGGCAATGGCGGCGGCATTGATGAGGTTATCGGTGGCGGGCGTGTGCGGCACGGTGATCACCACGGCATCCGCGATGGCGAGGGCGCGATGAAGGTCGGTGATCGGCCAGATTTCATCGAACTGGTCGTTATGGGCACGCGAGCGGGCCGGATCGCGGGCGAGCGCGATCACCCGCATATCGAACGCCCGGGCGAGCTTGGCGCAACCGCGCGCCAGATCGCCGGCGCCGATGATGACCAGGGTGCGGCCCGCGACTTCGGTGCCGCAATAGCGCTGCCAGCGATGGCTGAACTGTTCGGCGTGCAAATGCTGCAAGCCGCGAAAATATTGCAGAAGTGCCATGAAGGTGAATTCGGCAAGCGGGCGGGCATGCACCCCGCGTGCGGTGGTAACCAGGATGCCGCGCTCGGCCAGCCCAAGCCGTGATGCCGCCTGGCCGACCCCGGTCGAAGTGGTCTGGATCCAACGCAGACTTGGAGCGTGCTCGAGATCTTCGGCGGTCGGCAGGTCGAACAGGATATCGGCCTCGCCCAGCAGCATCTGCCAGCGCTCGGCCTGGGCGGGCGACCGCTTGAAGCCGGCGCCGGTGTGATCGGCGGCATAGCGCGGCTGGGGCAGTAATTCAGGCGCGTGCAGGACATGCAATTCGCGGTCGAGCAGACGGATGCGATCAACCAGTCCGGCTTCGAGCGGGGAGGCGATGAGGATGGTTTGCGTCACGCGATGGAGCTCCGTTCGCCACAGACAGAGGTGGCTTTAGCCGCCGAGATAGGCGGCGATCACTGCGGGATTTTCGGCAATTTCGGCCGCTGGGCCTTGTAGCACCATGCGGCCGGTTTCAAGGACATAGGCGTAGTCAGCGATTTCGAGCGCGGCGGAGGCGTTTTGTTCGACCAGCAGGATCGTCACGCCGTCCGATTTCAGCCCGGCGATGATCGCGAAGATTTCTTCGACGAAAAGCGGCGCAAGGCCCATGCTGGGCTCGTCCAGCAGCAGCAGTTTGGGCGCCCCCATCAGCGCGCGGGCCAGTGCCAGCATTTGCTGTTCGCCGCCTGAGAGTGACCCGGCGAGCTGGGTACGGCGTTCGCCGAGGCGGGGGAAGCGCGCCAGCATTGCGGCCTCATTGGCGGCAATCACGGCGGCATCGGGTTCGAGCCAGGCGCCGATGCGGAGGTTTTCGGTAACGGTCAGCTCGGCGAAAATCTGCCGGTCTTCGGGCACCTGGCGCAGGCCGGCGGCGGCGATGCGGTGCGGGGGCCAGCCAGTGATGTCGGTGCCGTCGAATTCAATGCGGCCGGCGCGCGGGCGTAACAAGCCGGACACTGCCCGCATGATGCTGGTTTTGCCGGCGCCGTTGGCCCCGATCAGGCAGACGATCTGGCCGGGGGCAATGCGCAGATCGACGCCTTTGACCGCCTCGGTGCGGCGATAGGCGATTTTGAGGCCTTCAATCGTCAGGCTGGTCATGCCGCGTTCAACTTTGCAGCCACTTTGGCGCCGAGATAGGCGGTGATGACGGTGGGATCGCGGCGGATTTCGGCGGGCGGTCCATCGGCGATGCGGCGGCCGAAATTCAGCACGGTGACCCGGTCGGCGAGGCGCATGACGAAGCCCATGTCGTGCTCGACCAGCAACACCGTGGTGCCGGCGTCGCGGATGCGGCGGATGAGATCAGACAGCGCTGCGCCCTCCGCCGGGTTCATGCCGGCCGCCGGTTCATCGAGCAGCAGCAGGCGCGGGTTGCCGGCCACGGCGCGGGCGATTTCGAGGCGGCGCTGGTCGCCATAGGCAAGGGCTGAGGCACGGTCATCGGCGCGGGCGGTGAGGCCGACCAGATCGAGGGCGGCGCGGGCGCGGCGGACTGCGTCCTGTTCCTGGCGGCGGAACATCGGCAGGCGCAGCAAGGTGGCGGCAAGGCCGGAGGCGATGGCGGAATGCAGCCCGGTCAGCACGTTTTCCAGCACCGTCATGCTAGCGAAAATGCGGATATTCTGGAAGCTGCGCGCCATGCCGAGGCCGGCGCGGGCATGGGCGGGCAGGGCGGTGATGTCGCGGCCGTTCAGGCTGATGCGGCCAGATGTCGGCGGCATCAGGCCGCTGATCAGGTTGAACATCGTGGTCTTGCCGGCGCCGTTCGGGCCGATCAGGGCGTGGATGCTGCCGGCATCGACCGCGAGATCGACGGCATCGACCGCGACCAGTCCGGCGAAATGCATGCTCAAACCACCGGTCTGCAACACACTCATGCCGCGCGCCGCCGCATGGTCCAGGGCAGGATGCCGTTGGGCAGATAGAGCACGGCCAGGACGATGATCACCCCGTTGAACACCAGCCGCAGATCGGCAAAGCCGCGCAGCATTTCCGGCAACAGGGTGAGAATCCACGCGCCGATGACCGGCGCAAACGGCGAGCCGATGCCGCCCAATAGCGCGTAGGACAGGATGGTGACCGCTGGTTCGAAGCCGTATTCATTGGGGCCGATGAAGCTGCTGACATGGGCGCTGAGCGCGCCGGCCAAACCAGCCAGTACCGCAGACGTCAGCAGCGCGCCCAAGCGGTAACGCGCGACATTGACCCCCATCGTGGCGGCGGCAATTTCGTCTTCGCGCATCGCCTCCATCGCGCGGCCGATGGCGCTGCGCCCGACCAGCCAGAAGGCCAGCAGCGCCAGGACCAACAGCCCGTAAATGCTGATCAGGCCGGCGCGTTCCGGGATGCCGGAAATGCCCAGCGCCCCGCCAACATAATCGATGTTGAGATAGGCGGCGCGCAGAACCTCGCCCAGGCCGATGGTGGCGATGGCGAGGTACACCCCCGATAGCCGCAAGGTGGGCGTGCCGATGGCGAGCGCGAACAGCACTGGGGCGATGGTGGACGCTGGTAAGACAATGAAGAACGGCAGATGCAGCTTCAGGGTCAGCAATGCCGACGAATAAGCCCCCAAGCCCATGAACGCCGCTTGCCCAAGGGAGAGCTGCCCGACCGACAGCACCACGTACATCGACAGCGCCAGCAAGCCGTTAACCCCGAGCGCGTAAACCACGTTCTGGTAGGTCCACAGGAAATCATCGAGCCAGATCGGCATTTACGCGCGCCTCGTTACGGTGCGGCCAAACAGGCCGGAGGGGCGGGTCCACAGCACCACCACCAGAATGGCGAAAGCGACGGCTTCCTTCAGTCCTGATGAGACGTAGCCGGCGGTAAGCACCTCAATCACCCCCAACAACACCCCTGCGATCAGCGCGCCGCGAATATCGCCGAGGCCGCCGATGATGATGACGACGAAGCCGCGCAACATCATCGCCTCCCCCATATAAGGCTGGATGGCGTTGAAATTGAGGCCGATCAGCACCCCGCCGGCGCCGGCGAGCGCGCCGCAGATGAAGCTGACGAGCGCCGCGAGCCGCCCGGTATTGATCCCCATCAGCCCCGCCGCATCGGGGTTTTCCGCCATCGCGCGCAAGGCGAGACCGATCGGGGTGAGGCGCATCAGGGCAAGCAAAGCGGTGACCATCGCAGCGGTGGCGATCAGCACCAGAATTTGCGCCTGGGTGATGCGGAGCGGGCCGAAAATCATCGCCTCACCGCCCAAAACCTCGGCCGGCAGGCGGCGGATATCGGGGCCGAGCCAGGCGGTCATGCCGGCATAGAGCGCGAGGACCGCGCCGAGGGTGACCATCAGGGAGGATAGTTCGGGCGCGTTTATTCTGCGCAGCCGGGCGAGCAGCAACCAGTCCAGCAGAACCGCGATGCCGCCGACGGCAATAGCGGCGGCGGGAAGGGCTGCCCAGATCGGCAAGCCGGCGTTGCGGGTCAGAAACAACGCCACGAAGGCGCCGGCGGAGAAGTAGAAGCCGTAGGTCAGGTTCACTACCCGCAACACCCCGAACATCAGGGTGAAGCCGAGCGCGAACAACGCGTAGGTGCTGCCCAGCAGGACGCCATTGGTGAGCTGCTGGGCGAGCATCTACGCTACCGCCGTCATCGCGAGCACTTGCGTGGCGATCCAGAAAAACAGGTCTGAAGCTGGGCGCGCGCCCCCCTGGATTGCCACGGCTTCGCCTCGCAATGACGACTAAGGGGCGATGCCGAACTTGCCGCCGCGCATTTCGAGCACGACCACACCGTCCGACGATGCGGGATCGCGGCCGGTGGTGAATTTGAACGGACCCATCACGCCGTTGAAATCGGTTTTGCCGAGGGCTGTGTTGATTTTCTCGCTGTCGGCGGCACCGGCGCGGTCGATGGTCTGGGCCACGATTTTCATCGTGTCATAGGCCTGGGCGGCGAACTGGTCGGGCGCCTTGTTGTATTTGGCGGTGAAGGCGGTGACGAAGGCCACGTTCATCGCATCGGGCTTAGCGATGAACCACGGGCTGCCGACCAGCATGCCGTCGGCGGCGGCCCCGGCGATTTCGCCGAGTTTGGGGGAGTTGGAGCCGTTGCCGCCGAGCAGCAGGGTTTCCTTGGGGATGCCCAAGGCGCGGGCTTGCAGGACCACGCCGGAAACCGGCTCCACCAGCGCCGAAATGCCGATTGCATCCGGCTTCATGCCCTTGATTTTGGTGAGCTGGGCGGAGAAATCGGTGTCCTTGGAGCCGAAGGTTTCGATGGTAAGGATTTTGAGGCCAAGCTTTTCTGCCGAGACCTTCATCACATCGAAGCCGGATTTCGAGAAGGCGTCATCATTGGCATACATCAGCGCAATGGTTTTGACGCCGCGCGCCTGGGCTTTCTTGAAGGTGACCGGGACGACATCCGCTTCGGGCAGCGAGGTGCGCCAGATATAGGGGCCGATTTCGGTAATGCCGGCGGCGGTGGTCGAGGTGCCGACAGTCGGGACTTTACGTTCGTTGGTGACCGGGCCGACGGCGAACATTTCATTGGAAAGCGTCGGGCCGATGACCAGCACAACCTTGTCGCGGCCGATCAGCTTGCGGGCGGCGTTGATCGCCTGGTCCTTGTTACCGGCGGAGTCTTCCACCGTGAGGACAATTTTCTGGCCGCCGAGGACGCCCTTGGCATTGATTTCATCCAGCGCGAGGTCGAGGCCGGCCTTGATGGCAATGCCATAGGCGGCGGCGGGGCCGGTGAGGATTTCAATGGCGCCGATCTGGACTTGCGCGGCGGCAAGGGTCGGGAAAGCGGCGGCGGCGATGATCGCGGCGGCGCCGGCGAGGAAATGGGAGCGGTTCATGGTTGGGCGGTCCTCCGGTGGGTTGGCGGGAACCTAGCGGAAAGTTGGGGTGGGGTGAAGGGATGGGGAGGCGAAGCCCAGTCACCCCCCCCCCGTTCATCGTCCCAAACTTTCCGGCTCCTATGTGCGGGTGATGCGGAGACTTTGCGGCGATATCAACGACGCCCTCTTTCCTGGGCCGATCAAGCGAATGGAATATCCCCATACGATCAGTATTCCCATAACATGACCTTCCTGGCTGGAAAGCAGACAAAGGGCGCAATGGTTTTTATTTACAATCCGTTTCGCTCTTGGTGTTTTATCTTTTTCAGGTGCTACCCAGGCTTGCGCACAAGTTGGCCATTTGCGCTCACCGGCAGCGCTGATAGGTGAGCTTGTTGAACTTCACCTACCACACTGCTAGCCTATCCTCGTGAATGAGAGAGCGGTAACTCTATGATTCTTCTTGATAGCATCAGACGAAATGCTGATGGGCTAGGCCGTATCGGGATGCGGGCGCTGCATGAGGCGCAACAGGCTGGGGTGGCGATCTATTACATGGACCCGGCTTTCGGGAATGACGTCATTCGTGAGTTCCCAGATGGTCGGCGGGAACGCTTGGTTGACGAGCAAGCTGGCGCCTGGATCAGCATTCCGCCGCGGGATTAGGTACGGCTGGGGTGCCGGTCTGCACCATTCTTGCAGGGCCAAACGGGTCCGGAAAATCGACAGTCTATCGTGAATTGGATGTCCCCGGGCCGTTCATCAATGCCGATGTTTTGGCCCGAAAGCTCAACCCTCTCAATCCCGAGCAAGCCGCCATAGCGGCCGGTCGTTTGGTGTTGGCCGAGCTTGATCGTGCGATTCGGGCAAACGAGGACTTTGTCTATGAAACGACACTTTCCAGTCACCAATCGATTGCCCTGATGCAGCGGGCGCGGCATGCGGGATACGAGATCGGATTGGTTTTCGTCGGGTTGCGCGGCGTCTTCCTGAATGTTGAGCGGGTGGCCAGTCGTGTTGCCATGGGTGGGCATGACATTTCCGAGCAGATTATCCGGCGCCGTTATACGACGTCTTTTGCGCGGCTTTCGCAGGCAATCATTCTGGCTGATGTGACGACAATCTACGACAATAGCGAGCTGGATCGGCCGATTTTGATTCTGCAAATCTCGCGGGGGGGGATTGAGGTCTGCAAGCTGGATGGGGCTCAGGCCTATCATCGGCGTATTGCGGATATTGCCAGTCAGGCACTTTCAGTGACGACGATTGAGGTATTGTCTCTGGCGTCGCGTTAGTTATACGCCAATGCCGCTTCTCGGGGGACGCGACATGTTGGCGGCGCGCATTGTGGCGACGTTTACACCGCCGGGTGCGGCCCGATCGGGCTTTGGGTGGCATTTTTATTGACATCCACGGGAGGTTTATATTAATAACAATAATGCACAATTTTTCCCTCATCCTGTCCGGGCTACAGGCGGTCATAGCGGCCCGCGCGGCGCGTGATCGGGCGTTGACGGTGCTGCTGGTGGCGGTGTGGGGGCGGATTGCGCGGTTGGGGTCGCGGTTGGAGCGGCTGATTGCGCAGTGGCGGGCGGGGACGCTGCCGGTGCAACGGGCGCCACGGGTGCGGGCGGCGCGGGAGAGTACGGCGCGGCTGCGTTTTCCGACGGCGCCGGCTTGGCTGGTGGCGCGGGTGGTGGAGACGGCGCCGTTTGGTTCGCAGCTGGCGCATTTACTGACGGATGCGGAGTGCCAGGCGTTTCTGGCGGCGGTGCCGCAGGCGGGGCGGATTTTTCGACCGTTGTTTCGGATGTTGGGGGTTGTTCCGGTGCCGGAGGCGGTGCGCAAGCGCGCAAGTCCGGTTTACGACGTTGCGGTGGGCGTGACGGCGATGGATGGTGGTTGCAGCAGCGCTGTGGAAGCTCGGCTTTTTTCAGGCGCCTGAGATGATGTGGATATTCACGCCATAATTGTTACGATATAGAAATTAATTCTTAGGTGGAGAAAGTTTTTTTGGTTCTTTTTGTTCACAAAAAGAACACCTTAACTTCCTTCCTTCCTTCCTTCCTTCCTCCCTCACCGCCGATCCAACAACATCGGCAGCCCGCCTTCCGGCCGCAAGGTCAACCGACAAACCGGTCGCACGATGGCACCGGGCGCCAGCCGGGGTGAAAAGCGTTGGGCGAGGGTTGCAAGGCACAGCATGGCCTCGGTCATCCCGAAAGCGAGCCCAAGGCAGACGCGGGGGCCGGCGCTGAACGGGACATAGGCGTATTTCGAGCGTCCGGCGGCGTTTTCGGCGAGGAAGCGTTCGGGGATGAAGTGGTCGGGCATGTCCCAGAGCGAGGGTTTGCGGTGCAGCAGCCAGGGGATGATCAGCACCATGGCGCCTTTGGGGACGGGACGGCCGAGGATTTCGCAATCCTCGGTGGCTTCGCGGGGCAGGATGGGCACGGGCGGGTAGAGCCGCAGGGCTTCCTCGAAGATTGCGCGGGTGTAGGGCAGGGCGGTGAGATCGGCGAGGGTGGGGGGGCGGCCGGCGAGCACGGTATCGAGTTCGGCGTGGAGTTTTTCGGCCACGCGGGGGGATTGGGACAGCAGATACCAGGTCCAGGCGAGCGAGTTGGCGGTGGTTTCGTGGCCGGCCATGAACAGGACGGCGGCTTCGTTGCGCAGGGCTTCGGCGGTGAAATGGGTTTCGGTGTCGGGGTCTTCGGCTTCCATCAGCAGGCGCAGGATGGTGGGTTCATCATCGATGGTGCCGGCGGCGCGGGCGGCGCGATGGGCTGCGATGATGCCTTCGATCACGGCCTGGATGCGGCGGGCGGAGCGTTTGGTGCTGGGGCTGAGCAGGCGCGGCAGCCAGTCTGGCAGGCCGAGCAAGGACAGCAGGTCGGTCTGGCCGATACGGTGCTGGTAGTCGGAAAAGCCTTCGACGATCTCGCGCGCCTGGGCGCCGGCCAATGCGCGGCCGAAGACGGTGCGGCAGATGATATCGGCGGTGAGGCGGGCCATTTCTTCGAGCATGGCGACGGGTTGGCCGGGGGGATGGGTGGCCCAGCGATCGGCGGCCTCGGCGGCGGCCTGGGCCATGACGGGGGCGAACAGATTGAGCCGGTTGACATGGACAACTGGCGCGACCATCCGCCGGCGTTGGGCCCAGACCGGGCCGTCGCTGACGAACAGGCCGTCACCGAGCAGTGGTTCGAGGGCGTGGCGCATTTGCGCGCTTTTGCGCTGCACTGCCTCGTGCTGGCCGACGAGGGCGGCTTGCACGGTTTCGGGTGAGTTGCAGATGATGACGCGCTGAAACAGCACCTGGCTGTCGCTGTAATCCTGGTTGAGCAGCTTTTCGCTGAACATTTCGAGCAGGTTGCGGCGGGCCCGGCGCAGGAGTTCGAGCTTGGGCAGGGGCAAAGCCGGCCGCGGCGGCGTGGGGGGCATGAAATGGTCGGGCGGCATGGTTAGCCTCGTATGGTGCGCAAGGTGAAATTGCACCAGCATTAGCGGTAATTGCAATTGGAGTCCGACCGATGGCCCTCGCCCATGATCGCAGCCGGCGTGATTTTTCGACTTGGACGGCCGGGCATTTCGGGTGGTCGCTCAGCGATCGGGTGGGCACGATCACGCTCAACCGGCCGGAGCGCAAAAACCCGTTGACGTTCGAAAGTTATGCCGAATTGCGCGATCTGTTCCGCGCGCTGGGGTATGCCGAGGAGGTGCGGGCGGTGGTGATCACCGGGGCCGGGGGGAATTTCTGCTCGGGGGGGGATGTGCATGAAATCATCGGGCCGCTGGTGGACATGCAGCGGGCCGGGGATATGCAGGGGTTGCTCGACTTCACCCATATGACCGGCGATCTGGTGCGCGCGATGCGGGCGTGTCCGCAGCCGATCATTGCAGCGATTGACGGGATTTGCGCGGGCGCTGGGGCGATCCTGGCGATGGCGTCGGATCTGCGGCTCGGGACATTGGCCAGCAAGACGGCGTTCCTGTTCAGCCGGGTGGGCCTCGCGGGCGCTGATATGGGGGCGTGCAACATTCTGCCGCGGCTGATTGGGGCCGGGCGGGCGGCGGAGTTGCTGTATACCGGGCGGTCGATGGATGGCGCCGAGGCGGAACGTTGGGGGTTCCTCAACCGGCTTTGCGCGCCGGATGTGGTGCTGGCCGAGGCGCAAAGCCTGGCGAAGTCATTGGCGGACGGGCCGAGCTTTGCCCATGCGATGACCAAGCGTTGCATTCATCAGGAATGGGATATGTCGATTGATGCGGCGATTGAGGCCGAGGCCCAGGCGCAGGCGATCTGCATGCAGACCCAGGATTTCGCACGGGCTTATGATGCGTTCGTGGCCAAGGTGCGGCCGGTCTTTAAGGGGAATTGAACGGTCAATTCCCGAAGCCCTGCCTCAGCCAGTCCAGCACGCCGGTGCGCCGCAAGCGCGGGTTTTGCGCCGCAGCGCGCCGGGCATGAACCTCGTGCAGCAACACTTCGCCATCGGCGGCGCGTTCCAAGGTCAGGCGGCGGGTGAAGGTCTCGGCTGAACCGGGGTGGCTGCCGAGCATGAACACCCCCGCGTCGGGCAGGGTTTCGACGAGCAGTTGCAACAAGGCGTCGGCGGAGGCGGGATCGAGCGCGTCGGTCGCATTGCCGAGCACGATCCAACTCGGGCGGAACAACAGAATTCGGGCAATTGACAGGCGCTGCAAGTCGGCGGGGGCGAGCATGAGGTCCCAATTCGCCTCGTGATCCAGTCTTTCGCCGAGGTGGGGCAGTCCTACCGCACTGAGAACGGCGATCAGGGCTGGGTCCGGGTGGACGGCCTCGCCGCCTTTGCTGTTGAGCACCTCACGCAGGGTGCCTTCGGACAGAAATGGGCGGCGCCCGACTGCCATCATATGGCTGTCGCCGGGGAGATCGACATGGCCACGCCCCCACGGCCAGATGCCGGCGACGACCCGGAACAAGGCCGCCGCCGCATCGGGATCGCCATCGACCAGGACCCGTTCGCCCTGGGCAACCTGCATGGTCAGATCTGCCAGCATCGATGTGCCATCCGGGGCGGCGATCCAGAGATCCCGCACGCCGAGCCAGGCTACCCCTTCGCGATCGAGGTTGATTGCGTTCGCTCCACTGCGAGCGGCTTCGAGGGTGACGGTTAGAACAGCTTCGTCGAGCGCCAGCACCCGTTCGACCGATGCCCGCCATTCGGCGATGCGTGGCAAATTATCGACCGGCCAGGACAAAGCGCTGGTCACCTGCTGAAAGGCCTGGGCCGACTGCATCAGCCCGCCCAGGCTCAACGCGCCGGACAGGAAGCGCGGCGTTTCGACCAGGATTGGAAAGACTGCAGCAAGGGTGGTGTAGCCGGACGAAAAGGCAACCAACCGTGCCAGAAACGTCGACTGATCGCGCCATACCGGCGCGATATCCTCAAAATGACTGCCGATCCGTGCGCGGGCGGTGGCCTCGCCGCGGGCGAGCGCAATCGGCTCCCCGGCGGCATGGGCGTGCAGCAGGCTGACGCGAAAATCAGCCTCCCGGGTCTGGCGGGTGTTGGTGGCGCGGACCAGTGGACGGCCGAGCACGAAGGCGACGATCGTGCCGGTTCCGGCATAGAGCAATGCGAGCAGCACGAGATGGCCTGGGATATTGATACCCAGCACCTGAACCCAGCCCGACAGCGACCACAGGATGCCGATGAAGGAGCCCAGCAGCAGCACGCAGGAAAACAGGCTACTGGCGAGATCGACCGCGCCTTCGGTCGCGATCCGGATGTCCTCGGCGATGCGCCCGTCGGGATTGGCGTGGTCGCCTGGAATGAGGCTTGCCTGATAGTGCCGCGCGTCCTTCATCCAATGATCGACCACGTGCCGGGTCAGCCAGCGCCGCCAGTCGATGGTCAGTTGACGGCGTAAGACAAGATGGGCGGTGTTGGTTGCCATGGTGCCGGCGACGATCAGGGCGAAAATCCCCATCTGGTCGAGTGCGCCTTCGGCTGATCGGCGTTCGAGTGCGTCGAACAGATCGGCGCTCCACCAATTGAGCCGCAGCGCCAGCGCGACCTGGGCGCAGACCACGAACAGCACCAATGCCACCATCACCCTAGGCCGCCAGCTTCCCGCCTCGGTCCAGTAGGGTTTGGTCAGGCGCATGAAGCCACGCATGAAATGGGGCGATGGCGGGGCGTCGGTGGTTTGGGACATGTGGCCCTTAAGGTCGTGGTCGTTCGCGCAGCATGGTGTCGGCATATATGATATTGGATAAAGCGTTTTCCCTATCCCTAGATACACGCATGGGCATTTTTTGTATGTCACTGCTCTGGCGTGGCTGGCGCGGGTTGGGGGTGCCAAGGCCGCGCCCTCGGACGGTTAGTCGGCCAACGGCAGTGCCTGAATGGCGTAGCGGCACATCAGTGTGCGGCCGAGAACCGGATCGGACAAGGTGGCCTCGAAAGCATCGGCGAAGCTGATCGGGGCGATTGCCGGCATCGTGCCGCAATACATTGCCGTGCCGTCTGGCAAGCGGGTGGTCCTGGCATAGCGGGCCATCAAATCGTCTGGATGGCGCAGACCGGTCATTGTGCCACGCTGGTAGTCGCGCCACACCCCGTTTTGCCGCACCCGAGACGATAGTACAAGGGTGTCCCAATGCGGCGCGACATCTGCATACCGCCATAAAGCCGCGCTCACCGGCTTGGGGCACATCTGTTTCGACCAGGTAACACCGGCGGCTTCCGCCGCGCGGTCGGTGTGATCGGAGCCAACCCCCACCAGCATTTCGCCGGCATGGCCGATTAGCACCGCCTCGGCTTCTCCGGTTGAACCGGTGCCGGCAACCTCGATCATCGCCCCGGTGGTGAGCAGGCTGGCACCGAGTCGATAGAACAAGGGTGTCTCGCGCGGCGGCTTTACCCCGAGGGCCGCGAGCTCATCAATATGATGCTGGACGGCGGCGGCATCGCGCCCGGCCCAGCCGGCGATGATCAACGTAGAGACGCTGATGGGTAGAGTTGCGGCATCGAGGGTGAAGAGCGTCATGGCGGACTCCGCTGAGTGTAAGCGCGTGATTCACGCTTTTTATAATGACACCAAAAACGATCACACGCTGGATGGTCTTGCAAATCCACGCCGGGACGCACAAACCGCCTGCTGCATAGTCAGGAGGCCAAGCGATGGCGGGTCATTCGCAGTTCAAGAACATCATGCACCGCAAAGGCGCGCAGGACGTCAAGCGCGGGCGCATCTTCGCCAAGATCATCCGCGAAATCACGGTATCCGCCCGGCTCGGCCTGCCCGACCCGGCGTTTAACCCGCGGCTCCGCTCGGCGATGATCGCGGCACGCCAGCAGAACATGCCAAAGGACACCATCGACCGCGCCATCAAGAAGGCGACTGGCGCCGGCGGTGAGAACGACTATGTCGAGATGCGTTACGAAGGGTACGGCCCGGCGGGCGTTGCGGTGATCGTCGAAAGCCTGACCGACAACAAGAACCGTACTGCGTCAGAAGTTCGCACCGCCTTCGCCAAAAGCGGCGGTGCGCTTGGCGAAACCAACTCGGTTGCTTTTATGTTCTCCCGGCTCGGCGTGGTGCGCTATGGGCCTGCGGTGGCAAATGAGGACACGATGTTGGAAGCAGCGATCGAGGCGGGGGCGGACAACGTCGAAACCAGCGCGGATGGCCACGAGATCACCGTGTCGATCGAGGATTTCCTGACTGTGCGTGATGCGTTGGAGGCCCGCTTTGGCGTGCCGGACCTCGCCCGACTCGAATGGCGGCCGAATATGAGCGTAGCGCTGGATGAGGATAAGGCCGCCTCCGTGCTCAAGCTGCTCGACGTGCTGGAGGATAATGACGACGTGCAGAACGTCTATGCCAATTTCGACATTTCCGATGCAGTGATGGCGAAGCTGTCGGCATGAGTTTTGTGCGCATCCTCGGCATCGATCCCGGGCTGCGCTTTACCGGCTGGGGAATTGTCGAAGCGTCGGGCAACCGGCTGCGGCACGTTGCTGACGGGGTTATCGGCACCGATGCTGCGACGCCGGTGCCAACCCGGCTGAAACTTTTGCATGACGCGCTGGCGGCGTTGCTGGAAGCGTATCAGCCAGAAGAAGCCGCAGTCGAGGAAACCTATGTGAACGTCAACGGCGCGGCGACCCTCAAGCTTGGCTATGCGCGCGGCGTGGCACTGCTGGCCCCAGCCTTGTTCGGGATTTCGGTCGCCGAATACGGGGCCAAATCGGTAAAAATGGCGGTGGTTGGCACAGGTGGCGCCGATAAGGCGCAGGTCGCGCTGATGGTGCGCCGGCTGCTGCCGGGCGCGACCCTGAAGCGTGCGGATGCGGCAGATGCGCTGGCGGTGGCGATTTGCCATGCACATCGGCGGGAGCATGCGATGTTGGTGGCGAGGGCAGGGTGACGGGAAGCAAGGATCTTCTTTGTTTTAAACCAAAGCGGCCAATGGTGTGGGGCTGCGTCCTGTGATCGCCAAACTGACCGGCCGCGTAGAAGCGCTGGAAGCCGATCGCTGCATCGTCGACGTGAACGGCGTCGGCTATCTGGTGCAAGCCTCGACCCGCACGCTCTCGGCCTTGCAGGACGGCGGCAACGCCAGCCTGCTGATCGAAACCCAGGTGCGCGAGGATGCGATCCAGTTGTTCGGCTTTGCTGAGTCCGCCGAGCGCGACTGGTTCCGTTTGCTGACCACGGTTCAGGGCGTCGGCGCCAAGGTCGCTTTGGGAATTTTATCGGCGCTGTCGCCGCGTGACCTGATCAGCGCGATCCAGTCCGCCGATCGGGCGAGCCTGACCCGCGCGCCGGGAGTTGGCCCCAAGCTTGCCGTGCGGCTGCTGACCGAATTGCGCGATAAGGCGGGTGCGATGCCGGTGGGCGTCGGGTTTGCCGCGATCATTCCGCCGCCGACCGGAGGTGCCGCCGATGCTGTGTCAGCATTGTTGAACCTGGGCTACCGCCGTCCGGAGGCGCAGGCCGCGGTCGGCAAGGTGATGGAACGGCTGGGTGAGGGGGCGCCGGTCGGGCAGGTAATCCGCGAATCGCTGCAGGAGCTGGCCCGATGAGCGATCGCGAAATTTCTTCGCAGCGCCGCGAGGACGACGCCGGCGAGGTGTCTCTGCGCCCGCAAATGCTGGCCGAATTTGTCGGCCAGAAAGCGAGCCGGGAGAATCTTGGGATCTTCATCCAGGCTGCGCGGTCGCGGGGCGAGGCGCTCGACCACGTGTTGCTGCACGGCCCGCCGGGCTTGGGCAAGACCACTCTGGCGCAGATTGTGTCGCGGGAACTTGGGGTTGGCTTCAAGGCGACCTCCGGCCCGGTGATCCAGCGCGCCGGCGATCTGGCGGCGATCTTGACCAATCTCCAGCCGCGCGACGTGCTGTTCATCGACGAAATCCACCGGCTGCAACCGGCGATTGAGGAAATACTCTACCCGGCGATGGAGGATTTTCAGCTCGATCTGATCATCGGCGAAGGGCCTGGGGCACGCAGCGTACGCATTGATCTCGCGCCGTTTACCCTGGTGGGGGCGACCACCCGCGCCGGCTTGCTGGCAACGCCATTGCGCGATCGCTTCGGTATTCCGCTGCGGCTGGTGTTCTACACGCCCGAGGAACTCGAACTGATCGTGACGCGCGGGGCGGACAAGCTCGGCTTCGCGCTGACCGCCGATGGCGCGCGTGAAATTGCCCGCCGGTCTCGCGGCACCCCGCGCGTCGCCGGCCGGCTGCTGCGCCGGGTGCGCGATTTTGCGGCTGTATTGGGCTCGGGCCGGGTCGATCGTGACCTGGCGGATGCGTCGTTGCAGCGGCTCGAGGTCGATCGGATCGGGCTCGACGCAATGGATCGCCGCTATTTGCGCCGCATCGCCGAGCATCATTCGGGCGGTCCGGTCGGGGTTGAAACCTTGGCCGCAGCGTTGGCCGAAGCGCGGGATACGCTGGAAGACGTGATCGAACCTTATCTGATCCAGGAAGGCTTGATCCTGCGCACCAGCCGCGGCCGAATGCTGGGGGAGCGAGGGTGGAAACATCTCGGCCTTGCGCCGCCGCCGGGTACTCAGCCGGTGCTCGATCTGTCTCTCGTTGACGAACCCATCGACGAGTGACGCATTTCTACCAGCTCCGCGTTTATTATGAGGACACCGACGCGGGCGGGGTGGTCTACCACGCCAATTATCTACGCTTTGCCGAGCGGGCGCGGACCGAGGCGCTGCGCGACCTTGGCGTGTCGCATGCCGAGATGGCGGAGCTGCACGGCCTGATATTCATGGTGCGGCGCACCAATTTGGACTATCTCGCCCCGGCACGACTCGATGATGCCCTGATAGTGGCCACAAGCTGCATGGCGATCGGGGCGGCGACGGTGGATTTGGAGCAGATTGTGCAGCGCGATGGGCGGCCATTAGTAGTGTGCAAGCTGCAACTGGCCTGCCTGCGTGCATCCGATCAGCGTCCGCAGCGTATCCTGCCACGCTGGCGGACAGCGTTGCGCCACATGATGGACGTGAATTTGCCTTGATCCAGGCGCGTCCTGGAGGCTGACGAAGGAGATGAGTGTGGATCGAGTGGTCGATGCGGTTAACCTGGGTGGGGCAGCCACCGACATGTCGCTGTGGGGCCTGGTCCTGCAGGCCGATATTGTCGTCAAGCTGGTGATGCTGCTGCTGGTTGGTGCCAGCGTATGGGTGTGGGCGATCGTGTTCGACAAGGTCACGTCCATCCGTCGCGCCAATCGCGCCGCCGAGGCGTTCGAGGAACGCTTCTGGTCGGGCGGCAGTCTGGACGATCTGTACGATGCTGAGGGCGTGAAGCCGTCACATCCAATGGCCGCGGTGTTTGGCGCGGCAATGGCCGAGTGGCGGCGCAGCCGGGGTGGCGTGACCCAGGTTGGCCGGGCAAGTGCTGTGCGTGACCGGGTCGAGCGGGCAATGGGGGTCACCATCCAGCGCGAGATGGAAAACCTCGAAAAATGGATGATCTTCCTGGCCTCGGTAGGCTCGACGGCGCCGTTCATTGGGTTGTTCGGGACGGTCTGGGGCATCATGCACAGCTTTTCCGCGATCGCGGCGATGCACAGCACCAACCTTGCCGTGGTCGCGCCTGGCATTGCCGAAGCTTTGCTTGCCACCGCGATCGGGCTGGTTGCCGCAATCCCGGCGGTGTTGGCCTACAACAAAATCAGCACCGATCTGTCGCGGCTGGCCGGCCGGCTGGAAGGGTTTTCCATTGAGTTCGGCGCCATCCTGTCGCGCCAGGCCGAGGAGGCCAGCTAATGGCTGGCGGGCTCATGGGTGGCAAAAAAGGCGGACGCTACAAGCCGCTTGCCGAGATCAACGTCACGCCGCTGGTGGATGTGATGCTGGTGCTGCTGATCATCTTCATGGTGACGGCGCCGCTGCTGTCGAACGCGGTCAATGTCGATTTGCCCAAGACCACCGCAAGCCCGGTGAGCCCGGACTCCGAGCCGCTGAATGTGTCGGTGACGGCCGACGGCAAGGTTTACCTGCAGGATGCCGAAATCGCGCTGCCGGAGTTGGTCACCAAGCTTGCCGCGATCGCCAAGGACCAGAAGGATCGTCGCATCTACGTGCGCGGCGACAAAGGGATTACCTATGGCCAGATGCTGGAGGTGATGGGCACCATCATTACCGGCGGGTTCACCAAGGTGGCGTTGCTGACCGATCCGTCCGGCGTTGGCGCCGCCAAGCCGGCACCGCTTGCGCCGAAGCGCTGAGCCGGAGGCGACGATGGATCGTGGATTGTCTCGCGGCGCGGCGATATCGCTGGCGATCCATGCCGCATTGCTCCTGGTGCTGCTGATCGGGGTTGACCTGATGCCATCGCCGGAAAAGCCGCCGGAAGTGGAGGTCGAACTCGCCTCCAATCCTGGACCGCCATCCGCGCCAGCATTGCAGAACTCGACGCCTGGCCCGACGGCCGCGACGGCGGTTGCCCCCGATGTGGTGGAAGCGCCGCCCGCCCTAGACAAGCCCAAGGACACCCCGCCCGAGCCCCCGCCGCCACCACCACCCCCGCCGCCCCCGCCCCCGCCGCCGACCCCGGTGGAAATTCCGCCGGCACCGGTGCCGACCCCGACACCGCCGCCGCCATCGGAGGCGCCTTCACCGACGCCGCCGCCCCCACCGCCCCCGCCGGCGCCGCCAACCCCGCCGCCGCCGACGCCCGCGCCCCCCATCCCGTTGCCGCCGCCGCCAGTGCCGCCGCCACCGGCGCCGCCGAGCGTGACCTCTCAGCCCAACGTCACCAAGAACCCGGCGCCGGACAGCAAGGAGGTCGAGAACACGCTCGACAAATTGCGCGCCATGCAACGCCAGACCCAGCCACCGACACGGCGGCCCAATCCGTCGGCGGCAACCGCGCCGACCTTGGGCGGCAGCAAGGACGGCGACATCACCGCCAGCCTGAACGCGACCCAGCAGGGCGCGATCGGCGATAAAGTGCGGGAATGCTGGACCAAAGACTCGGGCGCCCTGGATATCGACAAGATGTCGGCCCAGTTAGTGGTAACCTTTGATGAGAACGGCACCGCCCGGATTTCCGAGATTGGCCCGGACGACCTGGGCCGGATGTCCGACCCGCGCTTCCGGGCTTTTGCCGAACGTGCCGCGCGTGCCGTGCTTGATCCTCGCTGCGCCAGCCTGCCGATCCCCAAGACGGAGCTTGGCAAACGCGGTAAACTGACTTTCCGATTCAAACCCTGAGCGTGAGTGATCCCATGTCCCGTCCGATGACCGGTATCGACCAGCAGATTTTGCCCGCTTTGACTGTGCCCGGTTTCGGTCGCCGTCGGATGCTGGCCGGCGGGGCCGGGCTCATCACCCTGCCAATGATCCCCCAAGGCGCCTGGGCCCAGTCCAAGCCTGGGGCCGCCGAAATCACTGTCGATCGCGCCAGGAATGAGCCGATTGCCATCGCGTTGCCCGCCTTCACCGGCGACAGCGCCGGCCTCGCCCGCGACATTGTCGGCGTAATCAGCAATAATCTGTCGCGCTCCGGCCTGTTCCGGGTGATCGATCCGGCGGCCTATGTGAGCGCGTCGGCTGGTGACGCCCCCAATTTCGCCAACTGGAAGGCGATTTCGGCCCAGGCGCTGGTCACCGGCAAGGTCGATGGCCAGGGCGGCGATAAGGTCCGCGTCGAATTCCGCCTGTGGGATGTCCTGCAAGGCGCACAAATCCAGGGCACCGCATACACCGCGACGCTTACCAACTGGCGCCGCATCGCGCATATCATGTCGGACGTGATCTACGAGCGCATGCTGGGCGAGAAAGGCTATTTCGACACCCGCATCGTCTATATCGCGATGTCCGGGCCCAAGGATCGCCGGGTCAAGCGGCTGGCGATCATGGATCAGGATGCCGAGAATAACCGCTTCCTGACCGATGGCAGCTTCCTGGTCTACTCGCCGCGCTTCCATCCGACCCAGGACAAGATCACCTTCATGAGCTACGTCAACAACCGCCCGCGGGTGTACACGTTCGACCTCGCCACGGGCCGCCAGCAGATTATGGGCCAGTTCGAGGATATCACCCTGTCGCCGCGCTTCGCGCCTGATGGCAATTCGGTGGTGATGGCGCAAACCAGGGGCGGTGGTTCAGATATTATCTCGGTTGGCGCCAATGGCAGCGGCGTGCGGCGGCTGACCGATGGCGGCGGCGCGATTGATGTTTCGCCGTGCTATTCCCCGGACGGGGCCCAGATTGTGTTCAACTCCGATCGAGGCGGTGATCAGCAGCTTTACGTCATGGATGCCGGCGGCGGTGGCATCAAGCGCATCAGCTTCGGGGCTTCGCGCCAATACGCCACCCCGATGTGGTCGCCACGCGGAGATCTGATCGCGTTCACCAGCTTCAACGCCGCGACTTTCTCGATCGGGGTGATGCGGCCGGACGGATCAGGGGAACGCATTCTGTCGGAGAGCTTCTATTGCGAGGGGCCAACCTTTGCCCCGAACGGGCGGATGATCGCCTTTACCCGCGAAACCGCGTCGCAGGATGCACGGGGGCGCGGCTATTCATCAAAACTGGTCACGATCGACATCGCTGGTTTCAACGAACGTGTGGTGACCACGCCGACCGATGGCGGCGATGCGTCGTGGTCGCCGCTGGGGCAGTGAACTGCGGATGAAAGCGGTTGCAACCGCTTTGGGTACGGTAAAAATACCACAACCGACCTAAAAGACACAGAAACATGGATGCCATGTGTCTTTTAGGCGACAGCAGGCTTGACCACGGCATCGCAACCGGATTAAGCGGCTCACGTGGAGTTTGAAGAACAGTCTTTCGGGATTATTTCTGATTCGACTGCAATTTACGCTTCCAGAAACTCGCCCATTCGGGCACAACACCGCTGCACTTCCATTCAAGGACCCCACCGACATGAACATCAAGATTCTGGGCGCCTTTGCCGCCGTGGCACTGCTGGCGGCGTGCTCCTCAGACGACAAAGCGGCGGCCCCGCAAACTGTTGCCGCGACCTCGGGCATTGTCCCGGGCAGCCAGGAAGACCTCGTTGCCAACGTTGGCGACCGCGTGTTCTACGACCTTAACAAGTCGGCTCTGAAGACCGAAGGCAAAGCCACCCTCGACCGTCAAGCCGCTTGGCTCGCCAAGTGGGCGAAGAACAACGTCCAGGTCGCCGGCAATTGCGACGAGCGCGGCACTTCGGAATACAACATCGCGCTCGGCAACCGTCGCGCCAAGGCGTCGAAGGATTATCTGGTCGCCAAGGGCGTTGCCGGAACTCGGATCAGCACCATCAGCTATGGCAAGGATCGCCCGGTTGCGCTCGGTTCGAACGAACAGGCTTGGGCCCAGAACCGTAACGCCATCACCTCGGTGAAATAATACCTCACTTCGGTGCGGTAATATCGGCGTCGTCGTGCTTCTGACGATATGGAACCGGCGGCCGCAAGGCCGCCGGTTTTTCTTTTTGATCCAGGATGTCCCCATGTTCCGTGTTGTGTCGGTTCTTGTTCTTGCCGCGTTCTGCTTGCTGGCCGGGGGCACTGCCCGGGCGCAACTTGACAGCCGCGAGGCCATTCAGTTGCAGAACCAGATGGCCGAACTGCGCCGGGATCTGTCGGCGTTGCGCGAGCAGATCACCCATGGTGGCAGCGGATCGAGCCTGGGTGGCAGGCCGGCACCGGTGATGGTTCCCCAATCCGGTGGCGGTGATCTTTCGACAGCCTTGCTCGGGCGGGTTGGTCAACTCGAAGAGCAGGTCCGACGCTTGCAGGGCCAGCTCGACGAGAGCGAAAATGCTCGCCAGCGCGAAGGTGACGCGCTGCGCAAAAGCATCGACGATATGAATTTCAAACTCGGAAACGCGCCCGTCCCTACGGCGGCGGCCCCCGTTAAACCGCCAGTTGCCGCCGTAACACCACCCGCTGCCAACGCAGTGCGCCGCACGCCAGAGCTTGCACTGCAGGAAGGCAATGCTGCCCTGGCCCGCCGCGACTATGCCGCCGCTGAGGCCGCTGCCAAGGAAGTGCTGGGTTTCCCCAAATCGCCCCGCGCGTATGACGGGCAGTTTCTGCTTGCCCAGGCCCAGGCCGGTCGACGGGATTTTGCTGCCGCAGCGGTGGGCTATGATGATACCTATAATCGCAGCCGGACTGGCGGGCACGCCCAGGACGCGCTGCTCGGGCTTGCCAATTCGCTGGTGGCGTTGAACGAAAAGCGCGCCGGTTGTGCGACGTTGGACAAGCTCCGCGCTGAATTCGCCACCCCGCGCGCCGACCTCAAGGAGAGCATCGCCAACGCAAGGGCCAAGGCGGGTTGCCGCTGATCGAGGCTGCATTCGCCGCTGAGATGGCGGCACTGCATCCGTTCGAGCCGGCGCCCACACTGGCAGTCGCGGTATCGGGGGGTGCGGACAGCATGGCGTTGGCCTGGCTCGCGGATCGCTGGGCGCGTGAGCTGGGTGGCCGGGTGATCGCGTTGAGCGTGGATCATGGTCTACGTGCCAGTTCCGCGGACGAGGCGGCGCTGACCATCGCCCGGCTGCAACGCCACGGAATTGCCGGCGAGGTGCTCCGCCTCAACGGTTTGGCCATCGGCCCCGATCTTGCCGCGCGGGCGCGGATCGCGCGTTACGCGGCGCTTGAGGCTGCATGCGCCCGACTGGGTATTTTGCATCTGCTGGTCGCCCACCACGCCGCCGATCAGGCCGAGACGATTGCCATGCGCATGCTCGCCGGCAGCACGGCGGATGGGCTGGCTGGCATGGCGCGGCTGGTGGTGCGTAATGCGGTTCGGGTGCTGCGACCGGTGCTTGCCGTGGCACCAGAGGATCTCCGCGACGCATTGCGGGCGCTCGGCTGGAGTTGGATCGAGGACCCGTCAAACCACGACCCGCGCTGGCAGCGTGCGCGGCTGCGGGAGATGCGGCGCGATACGTCCGGG
The DNA here is from genome assembly GCA_943333505.2 of Asaia bogorensis. Lineage (GTDB taxonomy): Bacteria > Pseudomonadota > Alphaproteobacteria > Acetobacterales > Acetobacteraceae > CAITOL01. The sequence goes on from CALQTN020000015.1 coordinate 23,617, forward strand.
CGCGGGCCGGCCACACTGGCGCTGGTCCGAAGTGCCGGTTGCCGGCGCATGCAGCTTGAGGCTGGTGCGAAAGTGATTGCCCACGAGTTGGCGGCCAGGGTGACCATGTTTCCCGATGGCTATGCGGTACTTGCGCCGGGCCCGATCAGCGTTCCCGCCCTGCGGACACTGCTCCGGGCGATCGGGCGGACCCGGTACGCGCCGTCGGCCGGGCAGGTCGCCCCCATCGCCAGGTCGCCGCGCGCCTGCACGATTGCCGGCGTGCGGCTGTTGCCGGCCGGTCGCCTGGGTTCGCCTGGCGCCTTGTTGGTGGTGCGGGAGGCGGCCGCGCCCGACGCGGCGACTCTGGCCGGATGGCAGGCGCGTCTGCCGTACGCGGTGCGACGCACCCTGACCGGCCGGCCTGGGGGCGTCGTTGCGTCCAATCCGGCAACCTAAGCGTAAGATTTATCGTGCTATGTTCCGGCTTCGGGGGATGCGAAGCGCGGCCGGACACCCTATCTGAGGCCTATGCGGCTGTCTGTCGCAGAGGTAATTTGTGCCCGGCACCGATTTCCTGGCATGATGGTTTAACACAACGGCCTGCGGCCTGCATTTCGCCGGACGCAACCCTAGCGAGAGGACGTGGCGGCCTTGATGGGCCGGTGCGGAAAAAAAGTCAGATATGAGCAATTTCGGCCGAAATCTCGCTTTGTGGGTAGTAATCGCCCTGCTCTTGGTAGTGCTGTTCAACCTGTTTCAGCCTAGCACCAGCCGCGCCCCGGCCACCCAGGTGGCCTATTCCGATTTCATCGGCGAAGTGAATGGCGGGCGGGTGCGCGATGTCCTGATCCAGGGCCGCACCGTGAGCGGCAGCCTGACCGATGGGCGCAACTTCCAGACCTACACGCCGGAAGACCCCAGCCTTGTAGCCCGCCTGACCGAGAAAGGCGTGCGCGTCATCGCCAAGCCAGAAGAAAGTGACAACCCGCTGTTGCACTATGTTTTGTCCTGGTTCCCGATGCTGCTGCTGATTGGCGTCTGGGTTTTCTTCATGCGCCAGATGCAGGGTGGCGGTGGCCGTGCCATGGGTTTCGGCAAGTCGCGCGCCCGTTTGCTCACCGAAAAGCAGGGCCGTGTCACGTTTGACGACGTCGCCGGCATCGATGAAGCCAAGCAGGAATTGCAGGAAATCGTCGACTTCCTGAAGGATCCGCAGAAATTTCAGCGCCTCGGTGGCAAGATCCCCAAGGGCGTGCTGCTGGTCGGCCCACCGGGCACCGGTAAAACCCTGTTGGCACGCGCCATTGCTGGTGAAGCCAATGTGCCGTTCTTTACCATCTCGGGCTCGGATTTCGTCGAAATGTTCGTTGGCGTCGGCGCCAGCCGAGTCCGCGACATGTTCGAGCAGGGCAAGAAGAACGCGCCCTGCATCATCTTCATCGATGAAATTGACGCGGTCGGTCGCCATCGCGGCGCCGGCCTCGGCGGCGGCAATGACGAGCGCGAGCAGACGCTCAACCAGATGCTGGTCGAGATGGACGGCTTCGAATCGAATGAAGGCGTCATCCTGATCGCAGCGACCAACCGCCCAGATGTGCTCGACCCCGCTTTGCTGCGTCCAGGTCGCTTCGACCGTCAGGTGACGGTGCCGAACCCCGATGTGAACGGGCGCGAAAAAATCCTCCGTGTGCACATGCGCAAAGTGCCGCTGGCAGCCGATGTCGATCCGAAAGTGATCGCCCGTGGCACCCCCGGCTTCTCGGGCGCTGATCTCGCCAATCTGGTCAACGAAGCCGCCTTGCTCGCCGCCCGCATGGGCAAGCGGGTTGTGGCGATGTGGGAACTCGAACAGGCTAAAGACAAGGTGATGATGGGCGCCGAGCGTCGGTCGCTGGTGATGTCGGACGCGGAAAAGACCATGACGGCTTACCACGAAGGTGGCCATGCGCTCTGCGCACTCAATCTGCCGGAATGCGATCCTGTGCATAAGGCAACGATCATCCCGCGCGGTCGGGCGCTGGGCATGGTGATGTCGCTGCCCGAAGGTGATCGCTATTCGATGAGCAAGGCCAAGTGTCTGTCCGACCTGGTGATGGCGATGGGTGGCCGTGCTGCCGAAGAAATCATTTTCGGTGAGGACAAGGTTTCCAACGGCGCGTCGGGCGACATCAAGATGGCGACCAATCTGGCCCGCCGCATGGTGACCGAATGGGGGATGAGCCCGACGCTCGGGATGATTGCCTATGGCGACAACAGCCAGGAAGTATTCCTTGGCCATTCGGTGACCCAGAACAAGAACGTCTCGGAGGCCACTGCGCGCGAAATCGACAGCGAAGTTAAAATGATGATCGATAAGGCGTATAAAACCGCGCACACGATCCTGACCGACAACCTCGCCGATCTGCACGCGATCGCGCAAAATCTGCTCGAACATGAAAGCCTGTCTGGGGATGAAATTCGCCAGCTGCTGCGCGGCGAGAAAGTGGTGCGTAAGGTGGTGGATGAGCCAGCGCCGGAAAATCGCCGTGCATCGGTGCCGCAATCCGGTCGGCCAGTGCCGCCGCCGGGTGGCTTAGGGGCGGCGCCACTGCCGGGCTAGCGCGTGATGGATTGGCCCGGCTTGCCGTCCCACCGGCCTCTTGTCATGGGCGTGCTGAATGTCACGCCGGATAGTTTTAGCGATGGTGGACGGCATCTTGATGCGGCGTCTGCCATCGGGGCTGGTCGGCGAATGCTGGCCGATGGTGCCGATCTTCTCGATATCGGTGGTGAGAGCACCCGTCCTGGAGCGCTGCCGACCTTGCCCGGGGTCGAGCAGGCCAGGGTTCTACCGGTCATTGAGGCACTTGCGGCCGAGGGCGCGATTGTTTCGGTCGATACGCGCAACGCATCGACCATGGCGGCGGCGCTGGCGGCTGGGGCACGGATCGTCAATGATGTCTCGGCGCTGCGGCATGATCCGGCGGCTGCCGGCGTGCTGGCCAAGTCCGATTGTCAGGTGATCCTGATGCATATGCGCGGCAATCCGATGGATATGACCACGCGGAAATCCTATGGCGATATCGCCGAGGATGTGACAGCCGAACTTGCTGAACGGGTGGAATTTGCGGTTGCTGCCGGCATTTCCCGCGATCGGATTGCGGTTGACCCTGGGATAGGCTTTGCCAAAGGCCTGGCTGAAAATCTTGCGCTGCTGCCGCGGCTATCCGTGTTGAGCCGGCTTGGTTGCCCGATCGTGGTTGGCGTGTCGCGGAAGGGTTTTATTGGAGCATTGTCGGGGGAGTCCGATCCGGCGAAGCGTGCGCCGGGGTCCATCATTGCCGGTCTGATGGCAGTGCAGCAGGGCGCGAGCATGTTGCGGGTACATGACGTTGGTGAAACAGTGCAGGCAATACGGGTTTGGCGAGGCCTTAGCCCGCAAGTAAGCGGCTTCCTTTTTTGAACTAAAAGACGTCTTCTCTCCCTCATTTAGAATCCCAAGGCACCGCCCCTAATGCCCAAGTCGCAACCCCCCACCCGTCGCCTGTTCGGTACTGATGGTATCCGCGGCACCGCCAACACTGCCCCGATGACGGCCGAAATCGCGCTCAAGCTTGGCCAGGCCGCCGGGCTGCGCTTTACCCGCGGCGCGCATCGCCACCGGGTGGTGATCGGCAAGGATACCAGGCTGTCTGGCTACATGATTGAGCCTGCTCTGGTCGCCGGTTTCATTGGCGCTGGCATGGACGTGGCGTTGGTCGGGCCATTACCAACCCCGGCAATCGCGCTGTTGACCCGCAGTTTGCGTGCGGATCTCGGGGTGATGATTTCGGCGTCGCATAATAGCTTCGAGGATAACGGCATCAAACTGTTTGGTCCGGACGGCTATAAGCTCTCCGACGCCGATGAAGCCGAAATCGAAGGGATGATGGAGGGCGAGCTTGCGGCGCAACTGGCGCGGCCGGCACGCCTGGGGCGGGCGACCAGGCTTGATGACGCGGGTGGGCGCTATATCGAGTTTGCCAAAAGCACGTTTCCACGTGGCTTGCGGCTTGACGGTCTGAAAATCGTGATCGATTGCGCGCATGGTGCCGCCTACAAGGTCGCGCCGACCGTATTGTGGGAACTTGGGGCCGATGTCATCCGGGTCGGCGTGGCGCCGGACGGCTTTAACATCAACCGAGACTGCGGCTCGACCGTTCCGCAATTCATTGCCGGTGAGGTAAGGCGACATGGCGCCGATCTCGGCATTGCGCTGGACGGCGACGCGGACCGGCTGATCCTTTGCGACAATTTCGGAAACATCATCGACGGTGACCAGATTCTGGCGCTGATTGCCTGTTCCTATGCGAAGGCTGGGCGACTGGTTGGTGGCGGGGTGGTGGCGACGGTGATGTCCAATCTCGGGCTCGAACGCCATCTGGCAGGCAAGGGCCTGGAATTGCATCGCACCGCCGTTGGTGATCGCTACGTGATGGAGCGGATGCGGGCTGGTGGGTTCAACGTCGGTGGCGAGCAATCCGGCCACATGATCCTGTCCGACTATGCGACGACCGGTGACGGGCTGCTGGCCGCCCTGCAAGTGCTGGCGGTGTTGGTCGAAACCGGAAGGCCGGCATCGGAAGTGTGCCAGGTCTTCACCAAACTGCCGCAGAAACTGCGGAGCGTCCGCTATGACGGGCCATCGCCGCTCGATAACCGCGCGATCAAGGCAGCGATTGTCGAGGCCGAGCGCGCGCTGGCTCGCGGCGGACGATTACTGATCCGCAAAAGCGGCACTGAGCCGGTGATCCGGGTGATGGCGGAAGGTGAAACTGCCGACGAGGTCGCCGAAATTGTTGATAGCCTGTGCGACCTGATCGCCGAAATCGCCGAGGGCGAAAGCAATGGTGCACACGCATGAAGGGGCGGGTGTTGATTGTCGCGGGATCTGATTCAGGCGGCGGCGCGGGGATCCAGGCCGATATCAAGGCGGTGACCGCGATGGCAGGGTTTGCGATGACCGCGATCACCGCATTGACCGCTCAGAACACGCTGGGCGTCCACGGCGTACACATGGTGCCTGGCGCGTTCATCGCCCAGCAGATCAAGGTCGTGCTGGATGATCTTGGCGCCGACGCTATCAAAACCGGCATGCTGGGTGACGCCGCGACCGTGGCGCTGGTTGCCGACATGCTGCGCCAACACGCCGCCAAGGTGAAGCTGGTGGTTGACCCGGTTATGGTGGCCAAGGGTGGGGCATCGTTGCTCACCGATGACGCCGTGGCCCATCTGCGCCGCCTGCTGCTGCCGATGGCGACATTGCTTACGCCGAATTTACCCGAGGCAAGCCTGTTGACCGGCATCGACATCGTCGATGAGGAAGGCATGCATCGTGCTGCGGCCGCGCTGCTGGCCATGGGACCTGACGCGGTGCTGCTGAAGGGCGGCCATTTGCCAGGCGAAGAACTGATCGACCTGCTGGTGACGGACGATGCAACACTTGCCTTTCGGTCGGCCAGGATCAACACGCCGCACACCCACGGCACGGGCTGCACCCTGGCGAGCGCCGCTGCGGCCGGCCTCGCACAGGGCATGGCGCTGGTGGACGCGGTGTCGCGCGCCCGCGCCTATGTCCAGTCGGCAATTTTTTCAGCGCCCGGCTATGGCGCTGGGCATGGGCCGCTCAACCATGCGGTCACCGTTGATGTCGTGCGGCTTGAGAGTTTGCGGTCCTAGAGCATGATGACCGCTGATAGGCGCGGTCATCATGCTGCTAAATCGTCCGTATTGGGGCCGGTATCATGAGCCCGCGCGGGCGCTGAGTTCGGCGGCGGCAACCAGGTCAATGGTGCGCAACAGGCTCGACGGGTTGACGCTGATGGAGTTGATCCCGAGTCCGACCAGATATTGTGTGATCTCGGGGTAGTTGGCCGGGGCCTCGCCGCAAATCCCGACCTTGCGATGGTTGCGATGCGCGCCGGTCACCGCGAGGCGCAGCATTTCCAGCATGCCGGGATCGCGTTCGTCGAAATCGAAGGCAACGATGTCGGAATCGCGATCAACGCCGAGGGTCAACTGGGTGAGGTCGTTCGATCCGATCGAGAACCCGTCGAATACCTTGGCGAAGGCATCGACCAGGATCACGTTGTTGGGAATTTCGCACATCACGTAGATTTCCAGCCCGTTTTCCCCCCGCGCCAGCCCGTTGCCGGCCATAGCGGCGAGCACAGTTTCCGCTTCGGCCACGCGGCGGCAGAATGGCACCATGATCACCAGATTGGTGAGCCCCATCGCGCCGCGCACCCGGGCGAGCGCCTCGCATTCCAGCGCGAACCCCTCGGCATAGGCGGGATGGGCGTAGCGCGCCGCGCCACGAAACCCCAGCATGGGATTGGCCTCAACCGGTTCAAACGGCTTGCCGCCAAGCAACGCCGCATATTCGTTGGTCTTGAAGTCCGACAGCCGCACAATCACCGGCTTGGGATAGAAGGCGGCAGCGATGGTGCCGATGCCCTCGGCGAGGCTACGGACGAAATACTCGCGCGGCGAGGCAAATCCGGTGGCCCGTACGGCGATTTTGGCACGGTCTTCAGCGGTGATGCGCTCGGGGTGGATCAGCGCCATCGGGTGGATGCCGATATGTTCGTTGATGATGAATTCCATCCGCGCCAGGCCGACACCGGTGTTTGGCATCATTGCGGTGCGGAAGGCGAGGTCGGGGTTGCCGAGATTGACCATGATTTCGGTTTTCGGCATTGCCAGGCCGCTGACATCGCGCATGTCGATCGCGAATGGCACCTCGCCAGCATAGACGGTGCCGCTATCGCCATCGGCGCACGAAATCGTGACGCGCGTTCCGGTGCTGAGCAGGGCCGTGGCGTTGCCGCAGCCGACCAAAGCTGGCACCCCAAGTTCGCGCGCGATGATCGCAGCGTGGCAGGTGCGGCCGCCATGGTCGGTGACGATGGCCGCCGCTGTCTTCATCACTGGCTCCCAGTCCGGGCTGGTGGTGGTCGCTACCAGGACTTCGCCGGGTTGGAAGTTGGCGAGGTCCTCGGTGCAGGTGATGACCCGGACAGCGCCCTGTGCGATCCGTTCGCCAACCGCCCGGCCGGTAACCAGGGCATCGCCGGTCCCGGTCAGGCGGAAGGTTTCGAGCTTGGCGCCCGACCGGCGCGACGCCACGGTTTCCGGCCGGGCCTGGAGGATATAAAGCCTGCCATCGCTGGCATCCTTGGCCCATTCGATGTCCATTGGCATGGCGTGGCCGGCGGCCTTCGAATAGTGATCCTCAATGACCATCGCCTGATCGGCGAGGGTGAGCACTTCGGCATCGGTCAAGCAGAATTGCCCTTGCAGCTCCTTCGGCGTGACCTCGTCGCGGGTCGTCGAGCCGGTGTGGCCCTCGGCCAGGACCATCGTGAGTTCCTTGCTGCCGAGGCTGCGGCGTAGCACGGCGCGATGGCCGAGGCGCAAGGTCGGCTTGTGGACGATGAACTCGTCGGGATCGACCTTGCCCTGCACCACGTTTTCGCCAAGGCCGTACGATCCGGTGAGGAAAATCACATCACGAAAGCCAGATTCGGTATCGAGCGTGAAGATCACCCCGCTGCTGGCTCTGTCGGACCGCACCATCTTCATCACGCCCACCGACAAGGCGACCTTGAAATGATCGAAGTCGTTATTGATCCGGTAGACGATCGCGCGGGCCAGGAAGAGCGAGGCAAAGCAGCGGCGGCAGGCCTCGAAAAGATCATCCGCACCCTGGATGTTGAGGAAGCTTTCATGCTGACCGGCGAAGCTTGCGGTCGGCAGATCCTCGGCGGTGGCCGAACTGCGGACCGCGACCGCGACGTTGGCGCCGTATTCGGCTTCGAGTTTTTGGTAGGCCGCAGCGATTTCGGTGCGCAGTTCCGCGGTTCCGGTCGCGCTGTAGACGATTGCCTGGGCCGCGGCCGCGCGGGCTGCGAGCAAGGGCATGTCGGTGATATCGAGTCCCTCAAGCAGGGCGCGCAGGCGGGGCAGGGCGCCGGCATCCAGAATGGCAGCGTTATAGGCATCGGCGGTTGTGGCGAAGCCGTTTGGTACCAGCACGCCGCGCGGGGCCAGGGCACGATAAAGCTCCCCGAGCGAGGCGTTCTTGCCGCCGACGCGGGGGACGTCGCTGAGGGCGATGCTGTCGAACCAACGCAGGCGGGAAGGGGGCTTGGACATGGCGGCTCTCCTGGTTGGCTGTTGCCAAATAGTGCCGCATTGCCGCCTAACGGTCGTTGATCTGTGTCACCCCCGTGCCAGCCGACGCTGGACAAAATCCAACCGGTCCTGGCCCCAGAAGATTTCATCACCGATCACGTAGCTTGGCGCGCCGAATACCCCGCGATCCAGGGCTGCCTGCGTGTCGGCGGCCTTCATCTCCGTCCAGCGCGGCTCGGCACCCAACGCCATCACTTTGGCGGCGTCGAGCCCAACTTCGCCGATCAGGCGGGCGAGCGTTGCCTCATCAGCCGGATTGGCTTCGTCTTCCCACACGGCCTTGAGCACGCGATGGGCGAGGCGGATGGCCGGGGCGTCGCCCATGGTTTCGCGCACCGCGATCACGCAGGCCGACGACAAAGCTTCCGAGGTCGGGAAGAAGGCCGGCTTGATGTTGATCGGGATGCCGAGGAAATCGCGCCAGCGCGGCAGTTCCTGCAGGCGATAAGCCTGGCGCTGCGGTGATCGCTTGGGTAATGGCAGCCCGCCGGAAGCCGCGAAAATTGTACCGAAATCGACCGGCCAGATGCGCAACGTGGCGCCGTGCTGCGCCGTCATCGCGACAATGCGGGCGGCGCCGAGATAGGTCCAGGGCGAACCGAGGCTCGCGTAATAGTCGACATGCAATGCCATCGGTGCTTCCCATCCCTGCGTTGTCCTGCAACTGTGCGCCAGGATTATATTTGGGGGAAGTGCCGCGATGAATATCGATGTCAAAGGGAAGAAAGTGATTGTCGCCGGTGGCAGCCGCGGCATCGGGCGGGCGATCGTGCTGGCCTTCGCCGAAGCCGGAGCGGCGGTCTCGTTCTGCGCCCGTGGGGCTGACGCCTTGGAAGCGACCCGGGCGGACGCCGCGCGCTTCGGCGGTCAGGTGCATGCTGGCCATTGCGATCTGTCGAAGGCGGCTGAGATTGACGCCTATATCGCCACCGCCCAGGCAAAACTTGGTGGGATTGATGTGCTGGTCAACAACGCATCGGGCTTTGGACGCGGCGATGACGAAAACAGCTGGGCGTTGAGCCTCGATGTCGATGTGATGGCGGTGGTGCGGGCATCAAACGCGGCGATGGCGGCATTGTTGACGTCAGGCGATGCCAGCATCATCAATATCGCGTCGGGATCGGGGTTGAACCCTTCAGTGCGCACGCCAGCCTATGGCGCGGCCAAGGCTGCAACGATCCATTACACAAGGACCCAGGCGGCGGCGCATGCCCATGAGGGCATTCGCGCCAATTGTGTCTGCCCCGGGTCGATTTTCTTCGAAGGCGGCACTTGGGATGTCGCCAAGCGGGATAATCCGCCGCTTTATAACGCGACATTGGCATCCTGCCCGGCGGGGCGAATGGGCACACCGGAGGAGGTGGCCAATCTGGTGGTGTTCCTGGCGTCGCCGGCGGCAAGTTGGATAACCGCGCAGGTGATCAGCGTGAATGGCGGGCAGGGCCTTCGTCGCTGACCAACATTGCGGCGTTGTTGCGGTGACAATCCACCCCCAATCGGGGTAAGACGCCGGCTATGTTCTATCCAGGTAGGCTTAGTCGCGGCGTCGGGCCGCTTTATAGGCAGGCGGCAGCACAACTGCGTGCGGCAATTATGGAGGGACAGATAGTTGTCGGCGCGGACTTGCCGACCGAAGCGGATCTTGCGCAAGGATTTGGTGTCAGCCTGATTACGCTACGTCATGCCTTGCGCGATCTGGCGGCCGAGGGTCTGATTAAAAAGCGTACCGCCAAGGCGGCGACGGTGATCTCCCGGGTCGCAGCCGCGACGATCGCCCAGCCGCTCAACAGCCTCGCTGATGTGATTGCGGTCACCGACGGCGCGCAGCTGCGTATTGCCGGCTACGGCAAGCGGCAATCGGACGAGGCAGCTGCGGCGTTCGGGTTGGCGTCGACCGAGGAGCTTTACTGTCTGCGCGGTAGAATGTTCCGGGCGGGCGAACCGGTCAGTGAAGTGACGATCTTCTTCCCACCGGAAATCGGCGCCCGGCTCAACCGGGCCGATTTCGACGATGTGGTGGTGTTTCGCTCGGTCGAAAAGCGTCTAGGGATCAAGCTGTCGGGCGCACGCATCACCGTATCGGCGGAACTCGCCGACGCGGGGCTGGCGCGATCGCTGATAACCCAGCCAGGCGCCCCGGTGCTCGTCAACCGCATGTTATGGCACGCCGAGGATGGCCGGCCGGTGGAGCTGACCATCGCACGCCACCGGGCCGACAGATACCGGTTGAGTTATGACGTCTCCTGATCCGGTCAGCGATCTTTCACCACCCCGATCGTCGCGCCCATCTTGATTGTCGCGCCGGCAGTTTTTACCACCTGCGCGATGATGCCGCTCGCCGGGGCCTCGATTTCCACCACCGCCTTGTCGGTTTCGATTTCGGCGACGATGTCGCCTTTGGCCACGGTCGCGCCGTCATCGACGGTCCAGCGTACCAGCTTGCCCGAATCGATGGTCAGGTCGCCGAACGGCATATTGATCAGCGCACCTTTCAGCGTGCCAAGGTTCGGGGCTGGTGCGGAGGCAGCCGGCGGTGGGGCCGCGGCAATGTCGTCAATCGGCGCCTGCACCCCGTCGGGCCGACCTTTCCAGCGCCAGGGCGGCGTGGCGGTGCCGGCCAACACTTCGCGCACCCGCAGCACAACCCGATCGGCGTTGACCAGCATCGCGCGTTCGAGTGCGGGGCCAAACGGATGGGTGACAGGCGCCGTATGCAGGCGCGCAACCGGGGCATCGAGGTCGTTGAACGCCAGTTCGTTCATCGCCTGGCCTATTTCGGCACCAACCCCCATCATCGGCCAACCCTCATCGACAACCAACAAATGATGGGTTTTCTTCACGCTGGCTGCCACCGTATCGACATCAAGCGGCTGGATGGTGCGCATGTCGATCACCTCGACTTCTATCCCGTCGGGCGCGAGCATCTCGGCGGCTTCGAGGGCGCGATGCACCATCTGGCCGGTGGCGGCGATGGTGATGTGGCGGCCTTGGCGGGCGATCCGGGCGAGGCCGAAGGGCACGTAGTGATCGCCGTCCTGCACGGGGCCTTTGCTGGCGAACAGGGCTTTCGGTTCCAGCATCAGCACCGGGTCGCCGGCGCGCAATGCGGTTTTCATCAGCCCCTTGGCGTCGGCAGGGGTTGACGGCATGCACACGATCAGGCCGGGAATATGTGCCCACATTGAATGATAAGTGCCGCTATGGTGCGGGCCGGTGCTGCGCACGGTGCCGGCGCCGACCCGGATCACCATCGGCGCATTCATCTGGCCGTTGCTCATGTAGCGTAATTTGGCGGCTTGCAGCGCGATCTGGCCACCAGCCTCGAACAGGAAATCGGCGAACATCAGATCGGCAATGACCCTGACCCCAGTGGCGGAGGCGCCGAGGGCGGCGCCAGTGAAGCCCTGCTCGCTGATCGGCATGTCGACGACCCGGTCTTCGCCGAATTCCTGGTAGAGACCCTTGGTGTGGGCGAAGGTACCGCCACGTTCGCCAGTGCCCTCGCCGAAATAGAGAATGTTGCGGTTGGCGCGCATTTCCTCGGCGATGCCATCGCGTACCGCGTCGAGCCAGGATGTCTCGCGCGCTTGGGTGGCGGCGCGTGGGGCGATTGCCTCCGGGGGATTGATTGGATCGGCATAGGTGTGGCGGAACACAGTCGCCGGATCAGGTTCCGGCGAGGCACGGGCGAAATCCACGCTTTCCTGCACAGCATCGTCGACGCGGGCTTCGATTTCGGCGATCTGGTCGGCGGTGGCAATGCCGAATTCGTCGATCAGCCGCGCCCGGAAGGTGGTAACCGGGCAGCGGGCGGTCCAGGCATCAAGCTCTTCCTGCGACCGGTAACTGCCGGTGACCGGATCGCCTTCGTGATGGCCGACGGTGCGGTAGGTCTTGGCCTCGATCAAGGTCGGACCAAGGCCGGCCCGGGCGCGCTCGGAGGCGATGCGCACCGCCTCCCACATCGCCAGCACATCATTGCCATCAACCGCGACGCCGGGGATGCCGTAGGCGGCGGCGCGGCTGGCGATTTCGGGGTTCAAAGTGACCGAACTCAACGCCGTCGCGGTCGCATACAGATTATTTTCGCAGACAAAAATGACCGGTGCACGACGAAAGCCCGCAATGTTCAGGGCCTCATGAAAGCCGCCATGGCTGGTGGCGCCATCGCCGAAAAACGCCACACCGACATCACCCGTGCCGCGAAACTGCGCGCTGATCGCCGCCCCCAATGCGTGCGACGCGCCGGCTGCGACCACGCCGTTGGTGCCGAACAGCCCTATGCCGCGATCATACAAATGCATGGTGCCACCCCGCCCGCCGACCGCGCCGCCATGCTTGCCGTAAAGTTCTGCCATCAAAATCTTCGGGTCCATCCCCTTGGCCAGCGCGTGGCCGTGGCCACGATGGGTTGAGGTGATCCAGTCCGACGGCCGTAGATGCGCACATACCCCGGTCGCAACCGCTTCCTCGCCGATATACAAATGCAGAAACCCCGGCGTTTCCCCGGTGCGGCAGGCGATTTGCGCGGCTTGCTCGAAGCGGCGCAGCAACGTCATGCGTTCGAAGAGTTGCAGCATTTCTGGCGCGGTGAGGCCGGCGGGGAGGGGGGGATTATTGGGTCTGCGGGCCATTTTAAAGATCCTTGAAGGCAAGGAAGGTCTTCTTTGTTTGAAAACAATGAAGCAAAAAAACTTCCGACTTGGTGGTGGTCATGGCGGTACGAATGCGGTGAGCGGGAAGCGTGGCACGACGCCTTCGTTCACCACATTGCCTGGTCTTGGCCAGGTGCCGCGCAGGATTGCCACCAGGTTTTCCACGCCGCCGGCGGACACGTCCTGGCCGGACTCCACCGATCCGGCGGCGACATGCGGGGTCGCGATCACGTTTGGTAGGCGCAGCAAGGCCAGTTCAGGCGGCTTGGCATCGGCGACAAAAACATCGACACCTTCGAACGTGTCGAGGCCGGCGCCAGCAATCCAGCCCTCACGCAATGCCTGCTCCAGCGCTGCTTCATCCACCAGCGCCCCGCGCGATGTGTTGATCAGCAATGCCTCCGGCCGCATCAGGCGTAACGCGGCAGCATCAATAATGTGATAGGATTGCGCAGTCAGCGGCAGATGCAGCGATACATAGTCGGACTGTTGCAGTACCGTCGCCAGATCAGCCATCTCGACCCCTGCCATCGCTGGCAGGTTGCGCCGCCGCGTCGCGATCACCCGCATCCCGAAGCCAAGCGCACGCTGTGCCACCAGCCTGGCGCTATACCCGAAGCCGACCAAGCCAAGCGCACGGCTGGCCAGCCTGCGGTTGCTGCGCGACAATGCGTGGGCGGCCGAATAGGCACCTTCCTGCATGAAGGCGTGCATCTGCGGCAATCGACGCACCAGCGACAACAGCAGCGCCATGGTGTGGTCGGCTTGTTCTTCGGCGCAAAACTGCGGGACGTTGGTGACCACAATGCCGCGTTTGGTGGCGACATCAACGGCGATCTTGTCGGTTCCGGCGCCAAGCCTGGAAATCACCCGGCATTTTGCCAAACCGTTGACCAATTCTGCCGGTAACGCGACTGAAATCGCAAATAAAGCGTCGCAATCAGCGGCATGGGCGAGGATCGCGGCAGGGGTATCAGCTTCCACCTCAATCGGCGCTATGCCGTAACGGCGATACTGTGCCGCCTCAAACGCGCCCACGGGAAACAGCGACGCGTTCAACCGCAGGATCTTGTGCCCGGCCATCTAGCCCTTGACCCCACCGGAAGTCAGGCCGGACGCGTATTGATCGACAAAGAAATAATAGACCAGCGCCACTGGCACCGATCCCAACAGCGCGCCTGCCATTAGCGGCCCCCAGAAATAGAAATCGCCGCGGCTCAGCTGGACGAGCACGCCGACCGGAATGGTGCGCTCACTGCTCGCCGTCACCAAGGTCAGCGCGTAGATGAATTCGTTCCATGATAGGGTGAAAGCGAAAATTCCCGCCGATAATATGCCGGGCCGGGCGAGTGGCAGCACGATGTGCCACATCGCACCCAGCCTCGTCAGACCATCGATGCGGCCACTTTCCTCAAGTTCGGTCGGAATAGTACGGAAATAGCTCGCCATCAGCCAGGTGACAAACGGCACCAGAAAAGTCGGGTAGACCACCACCAGCGCCCAGATGCTGTCATCGAGGCCGATATTACCCATCACCTGGATCATCGGAATGAACAGCAGGCTGGTCGGCACCAGATAGGTAATGAAGATCACGGTGCCGATCAACTCGACGCCGGGAAAGCGCAGCCGGGCGAGTGCGTAGCCGGCCGGGACCCCGAGCACCAACGAACTGATCGTCCCCGACGCCGCCACCGCCATGGTGTTCAAAGTCCAGGTAACGAAGTTGGTCTTGGCGAACAGATAGACGAAATGGTCGAGGCTCGGGTTCAACACATAGAGCGGGCTATGGGCGCCGTCATAGATGTCCCCGTCGGTTTTCAAGGCGGTGACCGCCATCCAGTAGAATGGGCCGACCAGGAAAAACAGCGCGAGGGCAAGCGGCAGATAGAGGAAGAACGCGCGTTCCAGCGTCCGCCGCCCAGGGGCGATTGCAATCGCGCTCATGCCACGACACTCCGTCGCACCCGGCGTAATTGCCAGATGATCAGCGGCAGCAGGATCGGCAGCATGGTGAGCGAAATCGCCGCACCCTCGCCGGTGTTACCGGCGGATAGTGCCGTGCCATAGCTCAACGTTGCCAGCACATGGGTTGCGTTCATCGGCCCTCCCTTGGTCAGGCCGTAGACGATGCCGAAATCGGAAAACGTCCAGATTGTTGATAACACCAAGGTGGTCAGCAGCACCGGCATAACCAGCGGCAAGGTCACGTAGCGGAAACGATGCAGCTTGCCGGCGCCGTCTATTGCGGCGGCGTCGTAAAGCTCCAGCGGGATCGCCTGCAACCCGGCCAGCACCGATATCGCCAGGAACGGCGTGCCGCGCCAAGTGTTGACCATGATGACGGAAAACATTGCCAGATCGGGATCGGTCAGCCACGGCAGGCCGGTCTTCGAAATCCCAGTTTCGGCCAGCACGTAGTTGATCACGCTGAAATTCGGGGTGAACATCCAGAGCCATGCCATCGTGCCAAGCACGGTCGGCACGATCCATGGCAGCAGGATCGCCGCCCGCACCAGGCGGCGGAACGGAAACGCCTCGTTCAACAGCAGCGCCAGGCCGAGGCCGAAACATAATTTCAGCGTCACCGATCCAACCGTGAAAACCAGCGTGTTGCGCAGGCTCTGCCGGTAGATCTGGTCGTCCCACAAATTGACGAAATTGCCAAAGCCAATGAACCGGCCAGACTCCGCGAGGGTCTGGTCGGTCATTGCACTATAAACCGCGACGCTGAGCGGGTAGGCCACCAAGCCTGCCAGCAGCACCACCACCGGCGCTACCAGCAGGAGGCCAAGTGCCCGCTCGTTGTCGAAGATTCGGCTGAGCACAAAATTATCCTGCGCGCTTCTTGACGATCTGTTCGTATTCGCGCGCCGCCCATTTCACGGCCTCGGCCGGCTTCAATTGCCCGGTGCAGGCCTTGGCGAACATGTCAACCAGGATATACTTGCTGACCGCTTCAGCCGCTGCCGGCGATGGCGGGCCGGCGAACCCTTCGAGCCGGTTGAGCTTGTTGAGGTCCTTGAAGATTTTCAACTTGGGGTCTTCCGGCCAGACATCGAGGCTGTCCATGCCTTCGAAGGTCGGGATGAAGTAGGACTGGCCGGTCTTGGTCCATTTCACCAGGAAGGATTTATCGAACCAGGCGCGCAGGAACGCTGCCTGGCCTGGCTTGTTCTGGCTCGACGCAAAGGGCAGCCAGGTGTTGATGTTGTAGCTGGCAAAGCGCCCCGCCGGGCCGCGCGGCCAGTTGCCGTGGCTCATGTTCTCGGCGATGTTCTTCATTGCCGGGTTGGTGGCCGATGCGGCGCGTGATGCCAGATAGATAGTGTTGACGTTCACCGTTGCCGAGCATTTCCCGCCCAGGAAGGCTTGGTTGTTGTCGGGGTCGAGCCAGGCGGTGGTGCCGGGGATGAAGTATTTATAGGCTTCGGCATACCATTCCACGGCGGCGAGGGTTTGCGGCGAATCAAGGGCCACGGTCTTGCCGTCGGCCTCGAACTCCTTGCCACCAAACGCCCACAGCACCGGGTAGTTGGTTGACCGCCCGTCACCCGATGCGTGGCCCAAGGTCATGCCGATTGGGGTGTTCTTGGCGTGCAGCAGCTTGGCCGCTTTCAGCAGATCGTCGAAACTATCGGGAAACGCGTTGATCCCGGCGGCGGCAAACTGGTCCACCCGGTAGTTCCATGCGGCCGGTGCCTGTCCCAGACACAGGCTTTTCCAGCGTCCGCCAACCATGCAGGCATCCTTGGCAACCTGCATCCAGCCGCCATAATTCTTGCCGATTTCATCGGCGAGATCGGTGACGTCGGCGAGCTTGGGGGCATACAGAAGCGTATCGAATTCCACGCCAATCGACAGATCGGCGCCGCGGCCACTGCCGATCACAGCGGCGGTCTTGGTGCCAAGTTCATCGCCGGCAAGGCGTTCGACGCGGATTTCCATGCCGGTGTCGCGTGCCACATCCACCGCGAGCTGATCGAGCATGGCGTTGGTTTCCGGCACGTAGAATTGCCCGACCAGCACGGTAAGCTTGGTGCCCTTCAGCGAATTCTGCGCGATGGCGGGGGTTGCCAGCAAAGGTGCTGCGGCGGCGCCTGCGATCAGGCTGCGGCGGGTGAGTGCGGAATTCTTTGTTTCCATTGGCGTTACGTCTCCCGGGGTTGTTGTTGGTTGTTCAGAAGTCGCGGGCGAACCCCACGACCCAGCCACCATCGACCGCCAGGATCTGACCGGTGATGTAGGCGCTGTCGGGGTCAGCCAGAAACAGCGCGGCATGGGCGATTTCGGCGGTTTTAGCCGGTCGGCCCATGGGGATGTGCGACATCAGCCGGCCGTGCAGTTCCTGTTCTTCACTGGTTGCGTCGTTTATCCAGCTTCGCCAGCCATCGGTGGCGGTCGAGCCGGGGGCGATCGCGTTGACGGTGATGCCGTGCTGGGCAAGTTCGATCGCCATGGATTTGGTGAGGTTGACCACCCCGGCCTTGGCAGCGACATAGGCCGACTGCAGCCGCATCGGCACCAGGCCGAGGACGGAGGCGATGTTGATAATCCGGCCATAGCCTTGCGCGATCATCGGGGCGGCGACCGCACGGCTGACCAGGAAAACCCCGCCGAGATCGATCTTCAGCAACTGGTCCCATTGCGCGGTGGTGACCTTATCGATGGTCAGCCGTTCCCCCGGCTTGGTGCCGATGCCGGCATTGTTGACCGCGATATCGAGCTTGCCGTAGCGGGCTAGAACTGCGGCTATCGCGTCGGCGATTGCGCCTTCGTCGGTTACATCGAGCGCGAGCGCCATGTGGCGCTTGTCGGTCAGCGCATCTTCGGGGGCGACAACATCTGAATAGACCACAGATGCACCTTCGGCGGCGAAGCGATCGGCGATGGCGCGGCCAATACCTCGGCCGGAGCCTGTGACGAGGGCAACCCGCCCGGTCATGTCTACCCGCATGCCGACCTCCCTATGTTATCCGCCGCGCATTTTCTATCGGGCGATTTCGATATTATTATAATAATCATGCAGGACTGTCCACTGCAAAACACTTTCCGGTATGGCGTCAGGATTGGACTTGCAACGGGCTTGAGCCCATCGCTGAGTTTCTGCTTGCTGTCCCACAGCATTGGCACGATCATCGGCTTACGCACGCGGGGGACTTTATGTACGACCTTATCCTCACCAATGGCCGGGTCATCGATCCCGCGCAGAACCTTGATAATGTTCTCGACATTGCATTTGCAGATGGCCGGATCGCGGCAATTGGCGCGAATCTCGGCCCGGCCCGCGAAACCCGTGACGTTGCGGGTAGGATCGTCGCGCCGGGCCTGATTGACCTGCACACCCATGTCTATTGGGGTGGCACATCGCTTGGCGTTGATCCGGATGGCTATGCCAAACCATCTGGCATTACCACGCTGATCGATGCGGGATCGGCGGGCCCGGGCAATATCGCCGGCTTTCGCAAGCATGTGATCGAGCCTGCCGAAGTCCGCATCCTGCCGTTCCTCAACATCAGCTTCGCCGGGATTTTTGGCTGGGCGCCGGGCGTTCAAGTCGGCGAATGCACCGATCTGCGTCTGCTCAATTCCCGCATCGCCCTCGCCGTCGCCAAGGCGCAATCCGATCTGGTGGTCGGCATCAAGGTGCGCGTTGGCAAGGGCACGTCGACCGACCTGGGCATGGCGGCAATGGCGATCGCGCGGGAGGTTGCCGAGCATGCCGGGCTGCCGGTCATGGCCCATCTTGACGATCCCCCGCCGTCACGTGGTGAGGTTCTGGGCCTGCTGCGCGCCGGTGACATCCTGACCCATTGCTTCCGCCCATTCCCCAATGCCCCGACGACTGCGGATGGCGATATCGAGGCTGATGTGCTGGCGGCGCGCGCCCGCGGGGTGATTTTTGATATTGGTCACGGCGCAGGATCGTTCGGGTTTGCGTCCGCGATGGCGATGGTGGGCAAGGGCTTCCTGCCGGATGTGATTTCATCGGATGTGCATGCCCAGTCGATCGACGGGCCAGCCTTCGATCTGTTGGTCACGATGTCGAAGTTTCTCCATCTCGGCGTGGGCGTTGCCGACATCCTGCGCGCGGTTACCATTAGTGCGGCGCAGGCGGTGCGCCTGGATGATCGCGGAACATTCCGCCCTGGTAGCCTGGGCGATGCGACGGTGCTCGAAATCGCCGAGGGCGCTTTTCCGTTGACCGATGCTGTCGGGCAGACGGTCATCGGGCGCCAGAAATTCGTCTGTCACGGCGCGGTGCTGGGGGGACGCTGGTGGCACTGAACCGCATCAGGGTTTTCCTGACCCATTCTCCCGACATGTTCGCCAATTTCTACGGCGACCGGGCGCTGGCGGCGCTGCGTGAGCATGCCGAGGTGCGGGTCAATGACACCGGGATGGTGCTTGCCGATCCGGAATCCCTGGTACGGGCCGCCGGCGACGCGCACATCCTGGTGGCTGATCGTAGCACGCCAATCGGCGCGGCGGTTTTTGCTGCCATGCCGGGGCTGGTGGCGACGTGTCGGGTGGCGGTTGATATCAGCACCATCGATGTCACCGCCGCGAGCCAGGCCGGGGTGCTGGTCACCCGCGCCACGCCCGGCTTCGTGACCGCAGTGTGCGAGCTGGCGCTGGGATTGCTGGTCGATCTGGCGCGCGGGGTATCATCGGCGGTGATGGCCTATCGCAGCGGGGCCGACCCGGCTTTGCTGCGCGGCCGGCAACTGGCGGGTGCGACGCTGGGCATTGTCGGCTATGGCGCCATCGGGCGGCGGCTGGCTGAGCTTGGCGTGATGCTGGGCATGAAGGTGATTGTATCAGATCCCCATCAAACCATTGACCGCGAAGGCGTGCGCCAGGTGGCGTTTGAGGCGCTGTTGGGCGAAGCCGATTATGTGGTTTGCCTGGCATTATCGACCGCTGAAACCGCTGGTTTGTTCAATGCGGCGACGTTTGGCGCGATGCGTCGCGGGGCGTGCTTCATCAATTTGTCGCGCGGTGAACTGGTGGATGAGCAAGCCCTGGTGACGGCTTTGGATCGCGGTCAGCTTAGCGGTGCGGCAATGGATGTCGGCCGCGCCCCCGACCAGCGCCCGAGCCTGTTTCTCGCCGCCCGCCCCGACGTCATTGCGACCCCGCATATTGGCGGTCTGACGTTGGAGGCGGCCGAGCATCAGGCGTTTGATACCGTACGTCAGGTCGCGGCACTTGCTGAAGGACGGCTTCCCGATGGCGCGGTGAACGCCGAGGCCGCCCGACGGTGGCGGGGCAGTGTGCTGACTGGGTAATTTTTTCATCCAAAAAACCCATGCAGATACCAGCGATGATTGCCGGTCGCGGCATCCTCGCCATCGCCGCTACGGAACAGCCAGAACCGTGCCCCGCCACCATCCTCGACCACAAAATAATCCCGCACTGCTGAGGTTTCCGCTGCATCGCGCCACCATTCACCGAACACCCGCTCCGGCCCATCGGCGCGGCGGATGCGGCGGACCTTGCCGCGCCAGGTGAACTGCACCGGGGGCTGGTCGGGCAACAGGGCGATGGTGTCGACCGGCTCGGGGTGGGGGAGCAGCCGGGTTGGGCGCGGATAGCCCGGCCAAGTCCTGCCAGTCGCGGGGGCGAGGGGCGGGATGCGGCGGATGCTGCGCTCGGGGATGTCACTTTCGATCGGGGCGATGCGATAGAGCCGGGCGGGGCCAAGCCGGTTGGTCAGCGTATCAATCAGGGCGGAGACATCGCCCACGCGATCTGGCTGCAAGCTGTTGGGTTGGCGGTAGGCAAGTGGCTCGGCTAGCGGGGCGGCCAGCGTCATTGCCTCCACCCCGAAACCCGGATCGACCTGGGGCAGCCGGTCGAGCAGCAACTTCGCCAGCCGGCCTGCATCGCGGATCGGCCGGGCCGTGCCAATGCGGATGGCTTGCAAGCTGGTATCGACGCGGTGGAACACCAGATCGAGCCGGCGGGCGCCAAGGCCGGCTGGTTCCATGGCCGTGCAGAGCGCTTCAGTCAGCCTGTGGGTTGCGTGGCTAATAGCGTCTGGCGTGCTGATCGGTTCGGCAAAATCATGGCGGATGCGGATGATCTCGGCAGGCAGGATCGGTTGCATCGGCTCGGGGCTGCGGCCCAGAAGTTGATCGAGGCGCAGGCCCGGGTTGGGCCCGAAGCGGCGGGCGAGGGGGGCGCGCGGAGTGGCGTCGAGATCGGCGACACGATCAAACCCGAGGCGGCGCAGCTTGATGATCAGATCGGCATCAAGCCGCAAGGCCGCGATCGGCAGGTCCGGGATGGTGCGGGCGCTGAAGCGGGCAAGCGCGTGGGCGGCACCGATCGTGTCGGCAATCGCGGTGCGCCCGGTGATACCGGCCTGGCGCAAACGGGTGCAAAGATCGCTGCACAGCCCATCCTCGCCACCCAGCCGATGGGCAGCCCCGGTGATATCGATCAATAATCCGTCCGGCGGACCAAGCCCGACCAGCGGGCTGTAGCGCCGCAGCACCCACAGCGCCAAGCGGTCCAACGCGGCTGCATCGGCGGCCGGATCGGCCGGCGCGATCACCAGTCCCGGCACACGGGCCTGTACTTGGGCCAACTTCAGGCCGGGGCTGATGCCGAGGGCAAGGGCTGCGTGATCGGCGGCGGTGACAATCCGGCTGCCGCCATCGACGCCGGCGCACACCAAAGGCATTTCAGGCGATGGCGCGTTGCCATCCCACTGGCGACGTAGCCGATCGGTCGCCCAGCTCGGCAGATAAAGCGAGACGACCCTCGGCATCACACGCCTCCATGTCCCAAGTGGCGGTGCCACCACCGCGGCTGCGCACCAGTTCGACCTGCCAGCGCGCCCGACCGAGCCCCGGAACTGACAACGGAACGGACGGGGCGGCACTGATCCGCCAACTGGTGACGGCGGCACTGGGTTGGGCGAATTCCACCGCATCGGGCAAGTGCCCGTCCCGAGAAGCGCCGGCCAGTCGCCAGCGTCGCAGGATAAAAGCGGTGACCCCCGATGCCTCGGCGGCGAGCTGCAACCGGCGCGAGGCTGTCATCGGCAGGCGGGCAACTTCGCCCACCACTGCGGCCAGGCCGGGCTGGCGCAGGCCTTCTTCCAGACACAACAGCACCCCCGGATCGTCGTCCGGTTCGGCGTAGATGACACGGTCCGGGTGCAGGCCCACACAGGCGAGGGATGGTGCGAACAGGTCCTGGCCACGCGAACACCACAGCACTGAGCCGTCAAGCCGCGCGAGAATTCCGCCGATGAACAGCGGACCGGCGGCGGCATGCGGCGTGTCGGTGACCTGATGGACCGCGCCGAGTGCAAGCCCGCCTTGCGGCAGATGCCGGTCGATCGCCGGCACGCCAAACGGCAACACGGCATGGGTTGGGCGGCCAGCGTGTTCGATGCGGGCGATCCGGGCGCGCAATTCGTCGAGGACGCTGGGGTGAAGCGCTGGGGGCATGGGGTCCGGGAGACTGTGTTCTTTATTTGTTCTTAGTTTGAGGCTAGAGTCAAGATGCTATGAAAGCCTGCCCGCACCGCCCGTTTGCCAGACTTGAGTGAATGGCAGTAAATTCCGCATTGAACCAATCGGATATCAAGCCTTGAGCGCCAAGTGATGGAAGCTACCCCCTCGACAGACGAAGCCAGCGCATCGCATCTGTGGATCGCCCCACGCGAGCGCCTATTGTTCCTGCACGTGCCCAAGACGGCGGGCATGAGCATGCGGGTCTATTTGCGCAACCAATACCTACCGGACGAGGTCTTTCCGCCGACGAGTTGGGCCGAGGCTGCGAAGTTCGATCATCCGTTGCAGAATTTTCGGCTCTATTCCGGCCATTACCGCGCCAATTTTGTCCGCAAGGTGCCCCCCGGCACCCGCACCTTGGTGGTGTTGCGCGAGCCGGTGTCGCGGCTGCTTTCGGCGTTACGCCATTTGCGACGCGACCCAAATTTTCACCCCGACCATGTGCTGGCCCGCGGCAAGACCCTGAGCGAGATGGTCCGCACGCCGGAGATTATGGCCAGTCAATATAACGCCCAGGTTGCCTGGCTGGCCGCGATCGTGGATCCGGATCGGGTCGATGGTTACCTCTACCATAATCCCGATGGCGACGCTGTCGATGTCGAAGAACCTGAGACCGACGAGGCGCTGTTCGAACGCGCCCGGCAAGCCCTGGAAGCGGTCGATTTTATCGGCTTTACTGACGATTTGCGCCCGGTTCTGGCGCAATTGAGCGACGAGATGGATTTCCACCCGGTGATCTCGTTCCCGCGCCTCAACGAAGCGCGTTCGGATGCTGCGCCAGCCGACCGACTTGGCAAGGCTGATACCGCGCGGATCCGCCAGGCGACGGCGATGGATCAACGTCTGTATGACTTCGCCAAGGACCTGGTCGAGCAGCGTCGTGTACAGGCTGGCGTCAGGCGTCTGCGGGACAGTGGCCATTATGTCGTGCCGGAGGGCGAGTTCGAGATATCGTTGCAGGCGCCGATCCCCGGATCGGGCTGGTACGAGCCGGAAACCGAGGGGGGGGGCTTTTACCGCTGGACCGGCCCGGAGGCGCGCTTCACCCTCGATCTACCCTTGGCATCCCGCCCTTATGCGGTGCAGGTCGAGTTTAATCGCCGTGCCGACGACGCCGATGGCGTGTTTACCGCGATGGCCAACATGGTCCCCTTGGTAGTGGAGCAGGTCCATGTCCGCCGCCGCGCTTTTCAGGCCCGTTTCACCATCCCGACCGCCGCCATCGCCGCTGGTGACGGCGCTGTGCGACTTGTGCTGGACGCAGGCGCGCCGGGACGCCCAACCGATCATGGCGGGGTGGATGACCGCGTGCTCGGGATTGTGGTTTTCCGCATCGCTGTCTCGCCAGTTTCGGATGCCATGCAACCTGAGATATTGATCGAAGCCATCGAACCGACCGCAGAGCCGGTGGAAATGATCGAGACAGTTGAAACCATCGCACCGACCGAAGCCGCACAATCGCCGGTCGCGGCCGAACCTGTCAGTGGCGATGCCCAGGTTGCAGTGCCGATCATTGGCTATGGCGGGCCGGTCGGTCCGGTTGGGGGCATGTTTGCAGACCGTTGGGTCGGCCCCAACTTCCGCCTGACCATCCAACCGCACCGCCCGGTGCGGTGCGTCACTGTTCATGGCTGGTTCCATGGCGACACCCCCACCGATGGCGAATTGAGCCTGCGGATCGGCGACCAGACGGTCGTGCACCAGATGGCGCCTGGGATGTTTGTGCTCTCGGTTGACTTGCCAGAGGCAACGCTTGAGGCAATTCCACTGGCGATGGACGCGACCGATTGGATAATGACCGAGGGGCCGGAAGGACGGAAGCTGGTGTTCGTACTGCAGCGGATTGTGCTGGAGTAGCGGGACAACTCCGAAAGCCCGAACCACCCATTATTCCCGCACGCGACCGCGCGATGAATGACCTGTCGCAAGGATATTTATAACGATATCGTAACAAATAAATCGTGCCAGCACCCAATCGATCAAGTGCCAGAAAAAATCCCGTCCGGCACCGTACGTTCCCCCTCGCCCTCCGGGCCGGGGTGAGGGGAGCGCCTAAACGCCCAAGGATGCTTTCGGACAGCAACCTCCGTCGCTACCGCCCTCGGCGCAATATGCGGCGTCGCCTCCGCAGGGATAATTTTCGGCGTCACCGCCGCAGACACGCCCAGCATCCGGCAGATCGGCCGCAAGACCCGGCCGGCGCGCGGGGCGCCCGCCAGCACCACCTGAGTTTCAATCTCCGCCAGCAGCGCTTCCAGATACCCAAGATAGGCCGCTGCCTCCCAGCCAAGCTCGCGCACAATCCAGCCGCGCCGCGATGGCAGACGAACCTGCACTGGCCGCGTGCCATCCGCGCGATCCCCCCGCACCCGGCGCGCATGCACCTTGCCGGGGCTGGTCAGCGCCCGGTGCAACCGCCGTACCGCCCGGTTGAGCCGGCCGAACAACAACAAAGTGAACCCCGATAAATGCGGCATCTTCAAGAACCGCCGCGCAATCAACGCCCCCAGCCCGGCCATGATCATCGCAAACCGTCGCGCCAGTTCGGGCGCGTCATCGGGCAGGCCGAAGGGGGTTGCGACATTGTTCATGTTTTGTTCCTAGCGCGAAGCCGTGGTCGATGCAAGGTATTCCTTCACCTTCGCCCGCGCTTGGCGGGAGTGGGCCGGGGGGGGGGGCGTGCCTAACAACCAGGACCGCGACCGCCTTCGTGACCCCCGACTAGCGCTTAACGATCCCTCCCCGGCGCACTTTGCTTCTCTATTCTGAAGGTATATGGTGTTGCGGCTAGGTAAATTAGCGTTGCAAAAACTGCCTTAACTGCTCATATGAGTGGCATTTTAGTATCGGAGGCTGCATGAAAAATCCGTATGCGGGTAATCCCGACCACCAGTTTTGGCGGCGCAGTGTGTCCGGCCGCGGTGCAACAGATGTCGATCCAGTGGTCAGGGTTCCGTTTGGCATCGGCCCCACCGATCAGGTCGCGACCGCAGGGAGCTGCTTTGCCCAGCATATCGCGCACCATCTTCAAACGTCAGGCTTTCACTATTTCGTTCCTGAGAATGCGCCAACCCTTGCCTGTGCAGAGCATGAAAATTACGGTACGTTTTCTGCGCGCTATGGCAATGTCTACACAGTCCGTCAGCTCTGGCAGCTATTTCAGCGCGCTTACGGATTATTCGCCCCGGCCGACATTGCTTGGCGCCGTAAGGACGGTAGGTATATCGATCCCTTCCGTCCCCGCATTCAGGCTGGTGGTTTTGCGACCGTAGCTGAGCTTGTTGCCGAGCGAGACATCCATCTTGCCGCTGTGCGGCGCGTCTTTGAAGAATGCGATGTCTTTATATTTACCCTCGGTTTAACCGAGGGATGGGTAGCCCAAGCGGACGGTGCGGTTTTTCCGCTCGCGCCGGGGACAGTCGTGTCCGAGGGTGACGCAGATGCTTATGCGTTCCATAATTTCTCGGTGGCCGAAATGGCGGCCGACATGGGCCGCTTCATCACCGCATTGCGTCGGGTAAACCCAGCCTGTCGCGTATTGCTAACAGTGTCGCCAGTGGCGCTGGTGGCGACCTACGAAGATACCCATGTTTTGGCGGCAACTGTTTACAGTAAGTCTGCCTTACGTGTTGTTGCCGAAATGGCGACGCAGGAGCATCCGCTGCTGGGCTATTTTCCATCCTACGAGATCATCACCGGTCCACAGGCACGGTCGGTATTTTTCGAGGACGATCTGCGCGAGGTGCGACCGGAAGGCGTAGCCCATGTTATGTCGATATTTGCGCGGCACTATCTTGGTGGGACGGTGGTGACGCCAGTGGCGCCAACGGCCGCAGCCCCACAGCCATTGATTGACCAAGCGGCATTTATTCGCGAGACACAAGCTGTGATTTGCGATGAAGAGCAGATTGAGAAGTCGCTGTGATCTGCGGCGCATCCAAAAAATTGCGGATTGCGATTATTGGAGGTTGTCAGGTTTCAGGTTTGGGTGCCGCTGTCCGGCAACTGCTTCCCGAAGCAGAGGTGAAGTCTTGGCATGTTGGAGTTCATCCCAAAGATAGTGATGACGATTTGCTAGTGAAACTTAGAGGGTTTGATGCTGTAATAAGTCAGATATCTGATTGGGATACGCACGTCGCGTTGCGAATTACTAGGTTACGAGATATGAGATTGCCGGTGATTTATCTTCCTGTATTAGTGTTTTCTGGATTCCATCCAGATTGCACCTATCTTAGGGGACCAAGCGGGCTGATAGCTGGTCTAGGGTCGGATTACCATTCGACTATTGTCGCTGCCGCTTTTGTGCTCGGAGTTTCAGAAAAACGAGTGCCTGAGTTGTTTAATTCCTATATCTTTGCGGAATTGGGTTACTTTGAGGTATTTGAAGTAGCTAAAGAGGCTTTGATTTCTAATTTTGAAAAAGAAGGTTTCAATTTACGTCCATATTTTGATTGCTGGCTGAAAGTGGTCGGAAAATTTATGTACACAATTAATCATCCACATATATTTGCTTTGGCAACACTGAGTACTTTAGTATTGAAGATGGCTGGGTATATAGATGCTTCAGTTTTAACTCCAACTGGTATCGATGATTATTTATCAACGCATACAATTTGGCCGCTTTATCCGAGCCTAGCAAAAAGACTAAATATATTAGGTGAAACTACATTCATGCGTCAAGAATACGGCTTGGCAGTCGATCAAAGCAGATTAATGACATTGCAAGAATACACAAGCGGAATATATCGATTATATGAGAATCTTCCGGCTCAATATCTTCGTACAGTAGATGTGATCAAGGTATGTGAGCGTCTTGAACTGCTGGGTCTCAGGGCTTGATATTACATATTATTGGTTATTTTGCCAAATTCACAATTGAAACCCACTAGTAGTTCCCGAACTATGCTGTAAAAATGTCGCATGGACCCTGCGGGACATGGGCAAGACTGCGGATCAAGGTCAACACCGCCCCGGCAAGGTTCGTGCAAACAACGCCGCCATACTCGATCGAAAAATCGCCGACGATAGAGGAGCCTCTACCAGACGCCAAGGATACCGCGACAGACGTCGCGGTGCTGATTATTGGTGCGGGTGAGCGGTCGGGGAACGTTGAAGGGCTATTCCACGATCGCTGGGTTGGCCCGAACCTGCGCCTGATCATTCAGCCGCACTAACCTGTGCGACGTGTGGCGGTAGATGGCTGGTGCCATGACGACACACCCCGTGATGGGGAGATCGTGCTGCGGATCGGCGACCAGACTGTCGGACACATGATGGCGCCCGGTATGTTCGCGCTATCGGTTGACCTACCCGTGGAAACCCTTGAGCCAATTCCATTGGCGATGGACGCGACCGATCGGATGATGACCGGGGGCCGAAAGGGCGGAAGCTGGTGTTCGTGCTGCAGCGGATTGTGCTGGAGTAGGCTATCCGGCGTGATCGCGGTATTTGCGCAGGCTTTGGGCCCGGGCGATCTTGCCACTGCTGGATTTGACCAAAAAGCCGCGCGGCAGAAACTGTACGCCGCCGGGGAATATCCCGGTGCTGGCCAGCACCGCCTGCCTGATTTCGGCTTCCAGCGCCTTGGCGTCGAGGGGCTGATCATCCCGTTCGGCCAGGATCAACAGCCGGGCGGCACCCATGCGCGGATCGAAATCGGCCGAGGCCAATACCCGCCCCGGGGCGATGCCGGGTAATGCGGTGACGATGGATTCAATTTCGTGAGCGAACAGATTTTTGCCATTGATGATCAGCAGATCGTCAACCCGCCCGAGCACGAACAACTCGCCATCTTCAACGCAGCCCAGATCGCTGGTATGAAACCAGCCATCGCGCAGTTTTTCCGCCGTCACGTCTGGTTGTTTTAAATAGCCATCGAACAACATGGTTGAGCGGATGCAGATTTCCCCCAACAGGCCGGAGGCAAGCTGGGCCCCATCAGGGTCACGTATTTCGACTTCCACGCCAGGCAGGGCGGTGCCACAGGACAGGAAGCCGGCGGTAGTAGCCTGGCTACCCGCGCGCGCAATGGCGCCGGGCGCAGTCTGGGTGACCGCGAAAACCGTTTCGGCCATGGCGTAGCAGACACGCAACCGGGCCGGGTCCAGGCCCATTGCAGCAAAGCGGGCGGCGAACTGGTCGAACGTATCGGCCCGGCACGGCTCGGAACAATTCACCAGCGCCTTAATCGATCCGAGGTCCCAATGGGATGACGGCCGAACCGCGCGCAACATATGGTGGAAGGCGAAATTGGGCAGCCAGGAAAAAGCCGCCTTGTGGCGCGCAACCGCGTCGAGCAGCATGGTAGGCCGCACCACCCATTCGAGCGCATCGAGGCTGATGATCGGGCAGCCGATCACCAAAGGCAGCATGAAACTGGTGATCAGCCCCATGTCATGGTATAATGGCAGCCAACTCGCAACGATATCGCCGGCTGCGATGTCTAGGCTGGCGGCATAGGTGTGGACCTGTTCCAGGACAGTCCTGTACGACAGCATCACGCCTTTTTTCAGCCCGGTGGTTCCCGAACTATGCTGTAAAAAGGCCGTATCGACCTGCGGCAGATCATCTACGGCGGGGATAGGGTCGCCATCTGCCGTCTGCGCCAGATCATCCAGGCACAATAACGCGTATTGACCCTGCGGGACATGGACAAGGCTGCGGACCGAGGTCAACACCGCCCCTGGCAAGGTTCGCGCGAACAACGCCGCCATACTCGATCGGAAAATATCCGGGTCCTGCTTGACCGTCAGCGGCGGCAGAAAGGCCGGCACGAACCCGCCGAGCATGCAACCAATGAAGCTGGGATAAAGATCGGCACTGTGCTCAAGCACAATTGCCACCAGGTCACCTGGTCTGAGGTTGCGGTGCGCGAGCGCGGCGCGAATGGCGAGCGCGCGCTGCACCACCCAGGCGTTGCTGAGCGTCTGTTCGTCGCCGCCTTTGACCAGAACCGCAAACACTGCCTCGGGGGCATCATGCGCGCGGCGGATAAAATTCGCGCAGAGATGTTCGCGCGCATCAGTCATTCGTGGCGATGCCCTGGGCGGTCAATAATGCGCGAATTTCCGCCACTGACCCGACCCGTTCCATGTCCGATATGGCGAAGCTTGCGCTCAAATCCTGTTCGATCGCTGACATGATCAGGAACTGCTTCAGGCTGTCCCAGTTCTCGGTGACGTTCATGCCCGAGGTTTCATCGAGCTGGTCGGCACCGATTTCCAGAATATCGGCGATGATGGCGCGGAGGGAAGGGGCGGTCATGATATGGTCTCCTGAGCGGCCTTGCCGCTGACATAGGACAGGAAAATCTGCCCGGCCATGGCGCGGTAGACCGGCATTTCGAAATGATCAGTGTCGGCAGGCATTTTGGTCAGTGACAGCGGCAGATCGATCGGTGCGACGACGGTGATGCCGAGTTCATCGGCCAGCGGCGCCAGGAGGGCATGAAATTCGATCGCCCGTTGCCGGCGTTCCGGCTGGCCCGCCATGGTGCAGGTATGGGCGCAGAAAAACATGATCCGGGCCTTGGGCTGCTGGGCCTGGACGAAGCGAATGATGCGGATCCAGTTTTTGAGCGATTCAGCTGGTTCAAGCGGTGAACTATAATTGAAGATTTCGTGGATTTCCTGTTCGTTTTCGCAAAGGCTCATGGAGAACGGCAAACTATAATGCGGCCCGGGTGCTTCCGGCCGGCGATACAGCAGGAGCCTATGGGTATCGTGCAAATTATCCATCAGCACGAGATCGACCTCGGTGGTCGCAAGCGTTTCGAACAGTCCGGGATTGCTGGCCGGTGTCTCGAGATGGCCGACCGTGTCGCGATAGCATTCGCGTAACCAGCGTACGCCCTCGGTTTCCATCCCAGGCTTCCAGCGGATCAGCGACAGAAATTCCTCGTAAGGTGGGACATAGCCTTGCTGATCGAGAAATTTCTCGACGAAATGGTCGCTGCGTAGAACGGCGGCGTTGTTGGGTCGTACCCATTTATAATCGGCCATCAGAAACAGGCAGGGCAGATTGGTCAGGCAGGACCCGATGACGACAACCGATGTCATGGCAGTTTCGCGCCCGTTTCGCTTGCAGCGTCGGGCGTGGCAAAACGGGCCGTGTCGGGATTGCCCTCGATCCAGGCGGCAAATTCCAAGGTGCGGCGCAGCGCGCCTGGGATAATGGCGGGAATGGGCATTTCCAGTGTTCCTTGGTTGATCGCGACGGGCAGTTCATCGAACCTGAACCAGGGCGCATCCGGCAGCAAATGGCGGATTTGCGCCTTGCCAGCTCGACACGGCGCGTTGAATTGAAAACGCACAACATTGTCGTCGGTCAGCGCACGCAAGGCTGGCTCCGTCGTCAGATCCATCGATACGTTCTGCCCGGTGACGAAATCGCGCCAGATGGTGCGGAGCTGACGGTTGAGCCGGGCGTTGCCGCTCAGGAATTTCTCGAACAGCGGCGCAAAGCTTGCTTCCGCTTCCGGACTGAGCGGGCTGCGGTAAAGACAGCCATTGGGGCGCGGATCGATATGCCCGCTGACTAGGCTATGACCGACGAGAATATTTTCGAAGACGGGCGGCGGCACGCGATCGAAAAACGCGGTGAAATCGACAATCGGCTCGTTCATGCCGGGCAACCAAGGAACCCCCTTGCCGCGAAAATAGTTCATCACGTAGAATCCAGCCCGCGACCGGGCGGTACTGGGGGTGCGCCAGTTGGTCAGATGAGCATTATAGGCCAGCGGATCGGCGAAAACCGGGGCGTGGCGACCTGCCGATGTTGGCAGGCTGTCGGCTTCGAGCACTAGCCAAAGATAGGCAAGATGGCTTGCAGTATCGATCTGCTTGCGATCGAACAGAAAGCTTTGCCGGCCGATCCGGGTGGTTTCGGTATTTCCCAAAATCCAGCCGGGTGCCACATGGGTTGGCATCACCATTTCGCCCACCGCCTCGCCCTGTGAGAAATAGCGCTCCAGAGCCGCAGTATCGAAAAACAGTATTTCATCGGCGTCGATACGAAAAACATGTCGCGTCGTGCAGGCATCGTAACCCGCCATGCGCTTTTCAATTTCGTTAGCCCAGGGCTTGCTGATCACCCGATAAGGGATGCCGGAGCTTTCGATTGCGTCATAGACCCGATCATCCGACAGAATCAGACTGCGCCCAGTTCGCTGCGCGTAGGGTGCCATCCAGCTATAGCCGCCATCGACGACCACGAGTTCATCAATATAGGGCTTCACCGAGGCCAGGGCTGGCGCAAGAATATCCCAGTCGTTGTATATGCTCAAATATGCACTACAGCCGGTGGCCATATGATCAAATCCCTTTTGTACGCTTATTCCTGACGCCCGAACGGCGGACTGGCTGGCAACAGTCAAGCATGTGGCCCAAAATATTTATATACCGTTCCCTGTTTGCGCCGCCAACACCGAACCGACGGTGCGGGGATGGAACACGACCGGCATCACCTATTCCCGCCGCAAGACCGCATCGTTGACGAATTTTGCCACCCCACCAGCCCGAAACCCGCCCCGCACAACCTCCTCATCATACTCATCCCGCACCCAATCGACAAACCCAATCCGCCCCTCTGCAACCGCCTGATAATGCAGAAAAAACGCATCCAGCACGCCCGTCGGTGCCCGGCTGAAATGCCCAAACCGCAACGCCAACTGCCCGAGCGCTTCCGCCGCGGAGCCACCTTCAAACATCAGCGCCAACCCCGCAGCTAACCCAGCGCGGTCCGCGCCAGACTTGCAATGGATCAGCGCCGGAAACGCCATAGTCTGATACAGTTCGTAAAACCGCAATATCCGCGCCCGATGCGGCGCCCCACGGCTTTCGAACGCCATGTCGAGATGGTCCATCCCCAGCCGCGCCGCCGCATCGCGTGTCAGCGCGTCCGACCCGCAATCGCGTTTGCCACGCAGATTGACCAGCGTCCGCAACCCAAACCGCGCATGCAGCCGCGCCAGCCGCCCCGGCGTCGGGTGGTTGCTGCGATAGAGCTTCCCCGGAATGACCGCCGCAAAGTTGGACCAGCCGAGCCGCAGCACGGCATGGTCCATCACCATGCTATCCCACCACACGCCCTTATCGGCGGCGGTGCCCTTAAACATGCGCCCTGCGGCTCAGCCCCGCCGCTCCAGCATCAGATGCTTGATCTCGGCAATCGCCTTCGCCGGGTTCAGGCCTTTCGGGCAGGTTTCGGTGCAGTTCATAATTGTATGGCAGCGATAAAGCTTGAACGGATCTTCCAGCGCATCCAAGCGCGCGCCGGTCGCTTCATCCCGGCTATCGGCAATCCAGCGATACGCCGCCAGCAACACCGCCGGCCCGAGATAACGATCGCCGTTCCACCAGTACGACGGGCAGGCGGTCGAACAGCAGAAGCACAGAATGCACTCCCACATGCCGTCCAGCTTGGCGCGTTCTTCCTTGGATTGCATGCGTTCACCATCCGGCGGCGCCGGGGTGTCGGACTGCATCCACGGCTCAATGCTGCGCAACTGCGCGTAAGCGTGGGACAGATCGGGGATCAGATCCTTCAGCACCGGCATATGGGGCAGGGGGGTGATTTTCACCGCATCGCCGCCGCATTCCTCGATCGGCTTCAGGCACGCCAGCGTATTGCCACCATCGATGTTCATCGCGCACGACCCGCAAATCCCTTCGCGGCACGATCTGCGGAAGGTCAGCGACGGATCAACCTCGTTCTTGATCTTGATCAGCGCGTCCAACACCATCGGGCCGCAGGCATCGAGGTCGATCTCGAACGTATCGAGCTGGGGGTTTTTCCCGTCATCGGGATTCCAGCGATAAATCTTGAACGACCGCACCCGCGTGGCGCCGGCTGGGGCTTTGTGGGTAACGCCGGCGAGCATCTTGCTGTTCGCGGGGAGGGAAAATTCGGCCATGTGCGGACCTCAGTACACGCGTTTCTTGGGCGGGAAGACCTGAACATCGTTGGTCAGGGTTTGCATCTTCACCGGGCGATAATCGAGCGTCACCTTGCCGTGGTCATCGCACCAGGCGAGGGTGTGCTTCATCCAGTTTTCGTCGTCGCGATCGGGGAAATCGTCATGTGCCTGGGCGCCGCGGCTTTCGTGGCGGGCTTCGGCGCCGACCATCGTGGTCATCGCGTTGCCCATTAGGTTTTGCAGCTCAAGCGCTTCCATCAGGTCCGAGTTCCAGATCAGGCTACGATCGGTGACCGACATGTCGTCCATGCCTTTCCAGATCTTGCCCATTTTATCAACGCCTTCGGTCAGGCTGGTGCTGCTGCGGAACACCGCCGCATGGGCCTGCATGGTACGCTGCATGCTGTCACGCAGATCGGCAACCTTGGTGCCGCCCTTGGCGTGGCGGGCACGGTCGAGCCGGTCGAGCGATGCTTCCCCGGCGCGCGCCGGAAGCGGGCGTTGCGATGCACCGGGCTTGACGGTCTCTGCAGCCCGCATCGCCGCCGCACGGCCGAAGACCACCAGATCGAGCAACGAATTGGTGCCAAGCCGGTTGGCGCCATGCACCGAAACGCAGGCAGCCTCGCCAACCGCCATCAATCCGGGGACGGTGGCGTCGGGGTTGTCTTTGGTCGGGCGCAGCACTTCGGTGTGCAAATTGGTCGGGATGCCGCCCATGTTGTAGTGGACGGTCGGCAGAACCGGGATCGGGCCTTTGTTGACATCAACGCCGGCAAACACGCGCGCGGTTTCCGAAATCCCCGGCAGGCGTTCATGCAGGATGTCGGCGCCGAGATGTTCCAAATGCAGCATGATGTGGTCTTTGTTCGGCCCACAGCCACGCCCGGCATTAATCTCGAGCGTCATGGATCGCGAAACCACGTCGCGGCTGGCAAGGTCCTTCGCAGTCGGCGCATAGCGCTCCATAAAGCGCTCGCCTTCCGAATTGGTCAGGTAACCGCCTTCGCCGCGTGCGCCCTCGGTGATCAGGCAGCCCGCCGGGAAGATGCCGGTTGGGTGGAACTGGACGAATTCCATGTCCTGGTTCGGCAGCCCGGCGCGCAGCACCATGGCGTTACCGTCGCCGGTGCAGGTATGGGCGGATGTGCAGGACATATAGGCGCGGCCATAACCGCCAGTCGCCATCACCACGGTCTGGGCACGGAAACGATGCATGGACCCGTCTTCCAGGCACCAGGCCATCACGCCACGGCAGGCGCCGTCTTCGTCCATGATCAGATCAAGCGCGAAGTATTCGACGAAGAATTCAACCTCGTGCTTCAGGCTTTGTTGATAAAGCGTATGAAGGATGGCGTGGCCAGTGCGATCGGCCGCCGCACAGGCGCGCATCGCCGGGGCCTTGCCATATTCGGTCATGTGGCCGCCGAACGGGCGCTGATAGATGCGGCCGTCTTCGGTGCGGCTGAACGGCACGCCGAAATGTTCAAGCTCGTAGACCGCAGGAATGGCTTCGCGGCACATGTATTCGATTGCATCCTGGTCACCGAGCCAGTCGGACCCCTTAACGGTGTCGTACATGTGCCAGCGCCAGTCGTCTTCGCCCATGTTGCCGAGGGCTGCACCAATGCCGCCTTGGGCCGCGACCGTATGGCTGCGGGTTGGGAAGACTTTGGTGATGCAGGCAGTTTTGAGGCCAGCGGCACCCATGCCGAGCGTTGCCCGCAGGCCCGATCCGCCGGCGCCGACCACCACCACGTCATAGGTGTGATCGACGATATTATAGGCACCAAGCGATGGTTTGGAGATCGCATTCATGAGGGTCGCATCCAGTAAAAAGCGTCAGCCGGTAACGGCGAGGCGGACAACGGACATAGCGGAGGCCAGAAACAGCAAGGCAGTCACCGCACGCACGAGCAGCAGGCTTGCGACCTTGGTGCGGTGGGCGGGGACGTAATCCTCGATCACCACCGCGAGCCCGATCTGCATGTGGTGAAACATCGCCGCCAGCAGCGCGAGCAGCAAGGCAGCATGAACGGGGCTAGCCATCCAAGCTGCAACCGCGCTGCGCGGTTGGTGCGACAATTGAATGATGGTGGCGACGAACCAGACCGCAAGGGGGATCAACGCCATCGCAGTGACGCGCTGGGCCCACCAATGGGCGGTGCCGGATTTCGCCGACCCAAGTCCCCGTGCGCGGCTCAACATTGACCGCATCACCGCGACATCGACTTTGTTTGGATTTGCCATGGAGGAGACCCCTTATTGCGCCGCGAGGCCGATGACCCAGGTTAGCACGGTAAATAGCGCAGTGCCGATCAGCACCATCCGGTTGCTGGCGCGCGCCTGGGCCAGTTCCAGCCCATGGCCAAAATCCCAGGCGAGATGGCGCAGCCCGTTGCAAAAATGATACCACAGCGCCGCTGACCAGCCGAACAGCAGCAGATAACCGATTGGCGAGCGCAGAAACCACGACACGGTGGCATAGGATGCGTCCGATGTCGCAGCCGCAACCAGCCACCACACCAGCACCGCAGTGCCAACCGACAGGCCGATGCCGGTAATACGATGGCTGATCGAGAGGATCGCCGTCAGCGGCAGACGATAGACTTGCAAATGTGGGCTGAGCGGGCGAGCGACCGGTTTACCGGTGGAACCGCGCCCGACCATCAGGGCCTCACGAACGTCGGACATGGGGGCGAGACTCCTCGGAAAAACGTGGGCGATGCTTACGCCCGGGGGTGCAACGGGTCAATCTAAGGGACGGAGGTGTTCTTTTTGAGAACAAAAGGAAACAAAAACGCTTGTGGTTTTTAGCCGTTGGCCCGGGACCGGGGTTGGATGGAACGCCTGCGGTAACGGGTCACTAAGTGCTTGCCTACCTAGGCCCGAATAATCGTCCCATAGCCACCCTGGGTCAGCAATTCCAGTAAGCAGGCATGCTTCTGCCGCCCGTCAAGGATCACCGCGCCTTTGACCCCTTGGCGCACCGCATCGACGCAATTTTCCACCTTGGGGATCATCCCGCCACTGATCATGCCGCTTTCGATGCCTTCCTTGACCTGGGCAATGGTCAGCTCCGGGATCAGATTCTTGTCAGCGTCCAGCACGCCCGCCACATCGGTCAGCATCAGCAGGCGCGTCGCGCCCAACGCGCCGGCAATCGCACCGGCCACCGTATCGGCATTGATGTTGTAGGTTTGGCCGTCATCGCCAACACCGACCGGGGCGATCACCGGGATCAGCCCGGCACCGGTCAGCGCATGGATAACGCGGACATCGACATGGGCCGGTTCGCCGACAAACCCAAGATCGAGCACCTGTTCGATACGGCTGTCCGGATCGATCTTCGTTCGGCGCAATTTGGTGGCGCGGATCATACCGCCATCCTTGCCGCAAATTCCAACCGCTAAAGCGCCAGCGCGATTGATCAGCCCGGCGACATGTTTGTTGACGGTGCCGGCAAGCACCATCTCGACCACTTCAACCATTGCCGCATCGGTAACCCGCAACCCATCAATAAAATTGGATTTCAGGTCGAGCCGCTTCAGCATTGCATTGATCTGTGGCCCGCCGCCATGCACAACAACCGGGTTCAAACCGACCTGCTTGAGCAGCGCGATATCAGCACCAAAGCTCGCGGCCAGATGTTCTTCGCCCATCGCGTGGCCGCCGTATTTCACCACGATCGTCGCACCGGCATAGCGCCGCAGGAACGGCAGGGCCTGGGCCAGGATGCGGGCTTGTTCCTGGGCAGCGGACGTGGCTGCGGGCGATGTTTCGGTCATGATCTGGGTCCCGTTTCAACTGGCCGGGCGGTTTTGCCCATCACAGGCAAGCCGGTCAAGCGCGGGCAGGCAAAGCCAGTTCAGCAAGCGATCCACGCAATTCTGGCATGCCAGCGCCGGTTTCAGACGACGTCACCAGCACGAACGGGTAGGCCGCCGCGTGGCGACGGGCCAAAGCCTCGGTAAGGCCGAGCTTGGTCGCCAGCGCCGCGGGTTTGACGGCGTCAGCCTTGGTCAGCACCAACTGATAGGTCACCGCAGCACGATCCAGCAGCTTCATCACCGCGTGATCGCTGTCCTTGAACGGGATCCGCGCATCGAGCAGCAGCACCACCCGACGCAAGGTCGGCCGGCCACGCAGGAAGTCGAACATCAGCCCCTGCCAGTCCCGCTTTACCGCCTTGGCCGCCTGGGCGTAGCCGTAGCCCGGCATATCGACCATGCCCAACCGGTCATCGAGGTTGAAGAAGTTCAACTGTTTGGTGCGGCCCGGCGTGTTCGATGCCCGCGCCAGCGCGCGATGCCCGGTCAGCGCGTTGACCAATGACGATTTGCCGACGTTGGACCGACCGGCAAACGCGATCTCCGGCAGTTCCGATGGCGGCAACTGGTCCTGGTTTTGCGCGCCGTGGAAGAAACGGCATTCGGCGGCGAACAGCTTGCGGCCATATTCGATTGCTGCAAGCGCGTCTTCCGCGGCACGCAGCGCGTCGTTCTCGTCCTGGGTCAGGATTTTGTTCCCGGTTTGGTGAGGGAGGTCTGGCGCATGATGTACCATTGCTGGGCCATGGTGAGGGTGTTGTTCCACGACCAGTAGATCACCAATCCTGCAGGAAATCCCGCCATCATGAAGGTGAACATGATCGGCATGAACTGGAACAGCTTGGCTTGCATCGGGTCAGGCGGCGGCGGATTCAGCTTCTGCTGCAGGTACATGGTGATGCCCATGATCAGCGGCCAGATGCCCATATGCAGATAGGGCGACAGCACCGCAGGATCGTAGGGGATCAGCCCGAACAAATTGAAGATATTGGTCGGATCGACGGCGGACAAATCGCGGATCCAGCCGAAGAACGGCGCCTGACGCATTTCGATGGTGACGAAGATGACTTTGTAGAGCGAAAAGAACACCGGAATCTGGATCAGCAACGGGAGGCACCCACTGGCCGGGTTCACCTTTTCCCGCTTGTAAAGCTCCATCATGCCCTTTTGCAGCTCGGCGGGCTGATCCTTGAAGGTCTCGCGCAGCTCGGTCATTTTCGGGCCGAGCAGCTTCATCTTGCTCATCGAGCGGTAGGATTTGTTGGCGAGCGGGAAGAACAATGCTTTGACGAAGGCAGTGAACACCAGGATCGCCACGCCGAAATTACCCAGCACCGAATAGAGCCAGTCGATGGCGTAGAAAATCGGCTTGGTCAGCAGCTCGAACCAGCCCCAGTCGACCGCTTTGTCGAAAGTGGGGATTTTCTCGGCTTCCTCGTAACGCGCCAGCAGCTTGACGATCTTGGCGCCGGCGAACAGCTTGGTGGTCAGGCTGGTGTCGCCGCCCGGAGCCACGATTGACGGGTCCTTGGACGCGAAATCAACCTGGTAACGGTCACTGCCGCCTTCCTTGACGTGGCGGAAGCTGGTGGCAAGCTGGGCGGTCTGATCAGGGACCAGCGCGATTAGCCAGTATTTATCGGTGATCCCCATCCAGCCACCGGCGCCGGTCGATTCGAGCGCGATGCCGGCCTTTTTCTCGCCGTCCGACTTGGCGCTGGAATAAGTCACTTCCTTGAGCCGCCCGTCGAGCACGCCGATCATGCCTTCATGCAGCACGTAGTAGCCCGAGACCTCCGGAGCATAGTCACGGCGAATGCGGGCCCAGGGGAACAGCAGGGCCGGGGCGCCGGCGGTGTTGTGGACGGTCTGCTTGATGGTGAACATGAAGTCGGCATCGAGCCCGATTTCGATTCCAAACATCAGTCCGGCACCGTTATCCCAGGTGAGCTTTCCGGTCTTGCCTGGCCCGATCTCGCCCGCGCCGGTCCAGACAGTCGTGTTGTCGGGCACGATGATCTTGCTGTCGGGCGGCGCCGACCAGCCGAACTGCACGTAGTAAGGCTGAGCTTCCGAGCGCGGCTCCAGGATGCGCACGTTCGGTGATTTGGGATCGATGGTTTCGCGATACTCGGTCAGCACCACATCGTCGATACGGGCGCCAAGCAGGCTCACACTGCCAGTCAGGCGCGGGGCGGCGATCTTCAGGCGCGGCACGGTCTTGGGCACCACACTCGCCGCTTCGGCGGGGGTTGCCGGGCGTGCGATTGGAGCCCCGGCGGGCGTCGAGGCGACGGCCGGATCATGGGCCACCTGCACCGGCTTGGGCAGCAGCATCTGAAAGCCGAACAGGATGGCGATCGACAGGGCGATTGCCAGGAACAGGCGCTTCTGGTCCATGATGACTAAGTGGTCCGTTCGCGAGAGGGGGGCGGCACAGGATCGAAGCCGCCATCGTTCCAGGGGTTGCAGCGCAGGATACGCCGCGCCGAAAGTGCACTCCCGGTCAGCGCACCGTGGCAGGCGAGCGCTTCCAAGGCGTATTCGCTGCAACTCGGTTCAAACCGGCAATTCGCGCCGATAACCCCGCGCAGCGTATAGCGATAGGTCTGCACGACGCCCCGCAAGGCATATGCTGCCGGGCTCATGCCACGCCGACTTTGCGCATTGCGCGCGTTATGTCGTCCTGAAGATCGAGAAAATCACGCCCACGCGTGGCGTCACGTCCGATAAGCACCAGGTCGAAACCGGAGAGCGGCTTGGCTGCAAACAACAGCCTCGCGGCTTCCTTGAGCCGGCGCCGCGTACGGTTTCGCACGACGGCATTGCCGATTTTTTTGGTGACGGTGAAACCAAACCGGGCAGGATTGGTGTCATCACGCGGCAGGGCTTGCAGCACCAGACCGTGAACCGGCGCCTTCCGACCTTTTGCTGCGACGCGCAGAAATTCGGCGCGCCGTTTTAAGGTCGGGCAGGGCAGAGCCTTCGGGCAAGATGGGGCTCCGGGTGCCGCAGACATCAGCGGCGCCTGACGCCGATCAGGCAGAAAGCTTCTTGCGGCCCTTCGCACGGCGATTGGCCAGCACCTTGCGGCCGCCGACAGTTGCCATACGGGTGCGAAAGCCGTGACGATGCTTGCGGACCAGTTTCGAGGGTTGATAGGTGCGCTTCACGACTTCTCTCCAGACTCGGTATAGGGGCCTGCGCATTTACCTCGCAGGCGGAAAAACCCGGCACCACCAATGGCGGGTCGGGGAACGGCGCGGCTTATAGGCGGCTGCGCTGCCGGCGTCAATTGTGGCGCCGCGCCGTCGGCCGTGGGACAATAGAGGCAGAGCAGACGGGTGAACATGATCAAGCGCTTTTGGCCAATTTTGCTGCTGGTGCTGCTGCTCGGCGGCGGCTATGCGTTTGGCCTGCCCTATCTGCTGTCCTGGCAAAAACTCGCGGCGCGACAGGCGGATTTGCGGGACCTCGTGGCGACCCAGCCGCTCGCCAGCGGCGCCGGGTTCGTGCTGATTTATGCCATCGCGGTGGCGGCATCCTTTCCCGGGGCTGTCATCATCACCGTCGCGGGTGGGCTGCTGTTCGGAGTCGTACTCGGCGCGACGCTGGCAGTGTTGGGTGCGACAATCGGGGCGAGTCTGCTTTTTATCGTCGCGCGCGGCGCGTTAAGGTCCATGCTGACCGCGCGGTTCGGGGCGCTGATGGAACGCTTTCGTCTGGGATTGGAACGGGATGGGTTTCTGTATGTGGTCAGCCTGCGATTGATGCCAGTCGTGCCATTCTGGCTGATCAATCTTGCCGCTGCGATGAGCGGAATGCGGCTGCGCGATTTTGCCGCCGGGACCGCGCTCGGGATCATCCCTGCCACCACGATCTTCGCGAGCATCGGCGCTGGGGTTGGCGCCATTCTGGCGGCGGGGCAAACGCCGGATCTCAGTATCATCTTCAGCCCGATTGTGTTCGGCCCGCTGATGGCCTTGGCGGCACTTTCTCTGGTGCCGATCGTCTGGCGCTGGTGGAGACGAAATCGTGGCTGAGTTCGACCTTGCCGTCATCGGCGCGGGTGCTGCCGGTCTGTCAGTGACCGCTGTTGCCGCCCAGCTTGGCCTGCGCGTGGTGCTGATCGAACGCGAGCATATGGGTGGCGACTGCCTCAACACCGGTTGCGTGCCGTCAAAGGCGCTGCTGGCGGCTTCCCACGCGGCCCAGGCCGGGATGCGCGCAGGACGGTTCGGGGTGCGGTTTGCCGCGCCCGAGATCGATTGGGACGCCGTCCAGGCGCATGTCGCCGGTGTTATCGCCGCCATCGCACCGATGGATAGCGCGGCGCGCTTCGAGGCGCTGGGCGCGACAGTCATCGCCGGCGCGGCGCGCTTTATCGGGCGCGATGCGCTGATGGTGGGGGATCGCCGGATTTCCGCCAACCGCATCGTGATCGCCGCAGGCAGTCGCGCCGCAATTCCGCCGATCCCCGGGCTCGCGGCCGTGCCGTTCCTGACCAATGCCAGCCTTTTTGCCGGTGGACCCAAGCCCGCGCATCTGCTGATCCTCGGCGGCGGGCCGATCGGGTTGGAAATGGCCCAGGCCCATGCGGGCCTCGGCGTCCGGGTGACGGTCGTCGAAGCCCAGCGCATTGCGGGACGCGATGACCCCGAACTGGTGGACGGCCTGCGCCGGGCGCTGCGCGAGGACGGGGTGGAGATTATCGAAGGTGTCGCGGTGGTGGCGGTCGAGGCCGGACCGGTCCTGCTGCTGGAAGACGGCCGTCGGATTGCGGGCGATACGTTGCTGGTCGCGGTGGGACGGACGCCGAATTTGGACGGGCTCGATTGCCATATCGGCCGCGTCCAGACGACCCGAAATGGAGTCGTCACCAATCAGAGCCTGCGCAGCGTCAGTAATCCAAGGGTCTTCGCGGTTGGCGATATCGCCGATCCGGTCGGTTTGGGGCCACGGGCGTTCACCCATGTCGCCAGCTACCATGCCGGCATTGTGATCCGCCGGGCGCTGTTCCGTTTGCCGTCCAAGCTCGACTACCGCGCCTTGCCGCGGGTCACCTACACCACGCCGGAACTCGCCCAGGTCGGGATGACCGAAGCCGAGGCGTTGGCGGCGGGTGAGCGCGATATGCGCATTCTGCGTTGGCCGCTCGCTGATAATGACCGCGCCCAGGCCGAGCGGGAGACGGCCGGGTTGATCAAACTGGTGGTCGGGCGCCGCGGCCGCATCCTCGGCGCCGGCATTCTGGCGCCGCATGCCGGCGAGATGATTGGCACCTGGACCCTGGCGATCAGCCAGAACATCAAGCTTGGTGCGCTGGCGGGGATGATTGTGCCCTATCCGACGCGGGCTGAGGCCGCCAAGCGCGCGGCCGGCACCTATTATATGTCGTGGTTGCTGGCGCCATGGACCAAACGGATTGTGGGATGGCTGGCGAAACTGCCCTGAGGCGATTTCAGGCTTGGCAGGCGGCGCGCTTGCAGGCCCAGGCCGCGATGACGCGGATGCTGTGCCACGATCTGCGTGGCCTGTTATCGCCGGGGCTGCTGGTTGCCGAACGTTTGCAGAGCAGCGCCGATGCGGGCCTGCGTGTCGCTGGGGACCGGGTGGCGACGATGGTGGCGCTGACGACGGATCGTTTGCGCCCCGACCATGATATGGCGGCCGAACTGCCTGCCGTGACGCTGGAGACGGTGACGCTGGGCTTGCTGCCAATGCGCGTGCCGTCCGGCCTTGAGGTGGTCTTTGAAAGCCCGCCCGGCGTTGCGGTACGGATAAATTTGGCCGGGTTCGCAGCGGCGTTCGCTGAACTCGCCGCCAATAGTGCGGCGGCCGGTGCGAGGGTGATGCAGGTTTCGGCCAGCGTTTCCGGCGCAAGGTTGCTCATTTTGGTCCGCGACGACGGGCCTGGCCTGCCCCAGCCATCGACAAGGGAATTATTCGTGGCGCCATCCGGGCCGGGTGACCCGATTGGATTGGCACTGGCGCGCGATCTGTTGCGCAGCATGGGCGGCGATGTTCGTGCGGTTGCGGATGGGCCGGGGGCGGCGCTGGAGCTGGCTGTACTCCTGGCGTAGGGTCATGATCTACGGTGGTGGGAGATGAACGATCATATCCGCGCTTTTGTCGTGTAACCCTCATGCGTATAACGAAATTTCAGACGTTTGCTGGCATCTCCAGCAAGCGCAATGTCTGCTAGAGCATGATCCGTTGAAGTTGAATCAGGTGACACGCCCTAGACTCTTGTTTTCATGACCATCTTTATCCGTCCAATCGAAGCCGATTGAACGAATGATGATCTAACGGAGGCCGCGATGCAGTGGGACCCAACGCAATATCTGCGCTTCACCGACGAACGCCTGCGCCCGGCGCTGGATCTGCTGGCGCGGATCGAGGCCGTGGCACCAGCCCATGTCGTTGATCTCGGCTGCGGGCCGGGCAATGTCACGCAGATCCTCAAGCAACGCTGGGCGACCGCCGATGTGCTGGGGTTGGACAGCTCGGCGGCAATGCTGGATCGCGCCCGGCTCGCCGCCCCGGATTGCCGCTTTGCCGCCGCTGATTTTGGCACCTGGCAGGCCGAGAAAGCGGTCGACGTGCTTTACACCAATGCCGCACTCCATTGGCTTGGTGACCATGACATCCTGTTCCCACGCCTGCTCGGGCAACTCGCGTCTGGTGGCAGCTTCGCGGTGCAAATGCCTGCAATGCATAATGAACCGCTGCGTGCGGCACAGTATGATGTTGCGGCCGCCGGCCCATGGGCCGAGGCGTTGCGCGGCGTTGGCTCGGCGCAGTCGATCCTGACGCCCGGCGAATACTGGGATATTCTGCGGCCACGCTGCAAAAAATTGGATATCTGGGAGACGACCTACCTCCACGCTTTGCAAGGTGAGAACGCCGTCGCACAATGGGCGAGTGGCACCAGTTTGCGCCCGTTCCTCGATGCGCTGCCGGGCGATCTGCGCGACGGATTTTTCGCCGCCTATGCCGAATTAATGGGCAAAATCTATCCGCGCCGCGCCGATGGCAGCACATTATTGCCGTTCCGCCGGTTGTTCATTCTGGCGACGGTGTGATGCTGCTCGACCGGATGGCAAGCCCGATCGGG
Organism: Asaia bogorensis; assembly: GCA_943333505.2. Lineage (GTDB taxonomy): Bacteria > Pseudomonadota > Alphaproteobacteria > Acetobacterales > Acetobacteraceae > CAITOL01. The sequence continues at coordinate 67,860 of CALQTN020000015.1, forward strand.
GAGATGCTGCTGGTCACTGACACTGCTGGTGTGTTGCGGGCACTCGATTTCGCCGATTGTGCGGACCGGATGTGGCGGCTCACCAAGGCCGAGGTCACGCCGGGCGCTGCACCGGCCGCGATCCGCCAGGCGCTGGCCAATTATTTTGCTGGCGATCTGGCAGCCCTCGCACCAATTTTCTGGGACGGCAGCGGCACCGCGTTCCAACGCCTGGTATGGGCGGGCCTTGTCGCGATTCCGGTGGGGACAACCATGACTTATAGCGCGCTTGCCGCCCAGATCGGCCGGCCGGCCGCGATCCGGGCGCTGGGAGCGGCGAATGGCGCAAACCGGATCAGCATTGTGGTGCCGTGCCATCGGTTGATCGGCGCCGATGGCCGGCTTACCGGATATGGCGGCGGTCTGTGGCGCAAGGAATGGCTGTTGCGGCATGAAGGCGCGATGGCTGACGGGTTGCAGGATTTTTCCGACCGGCATTGAGGGCTTGCCATGGAACCGAACCCACCTATCCTGGGATGGTAAGCGGGCCAGAATAATGGATCCACGCGGGAGTAGTAGAAACAAAGTGCCCCAATTTCACCGATACGGCCCAATGATCCTCCTGGTTGTGGCGTGTTTGGTTGCGGCGGCATCGAGCGCCATGGCGCAATCCGCGCCCGACCGTGACATCGGCACAATCCGTGCTTCACGCACGCTGCGGGTTGCCATCACCCGCTTCAAGCTACCTGCGTTCCACTGGCGCGACGGCGCGAACTTCGTTGGCCCGGAGATCGATCTTGCCAACCAGATCGGTAGCGCCCTGGGTGTCGAGGTGGTGTTTGTCGACGATCCGTCGTCCTTCGATGCCGTTGTTGATACGGTTGCCAGCGGGAAGGCCGATATTGGCATCAGTAAACTGTCGCAAACCTATTACAGAATGCTGAGAGTGCGGTTTTCGGCGCCCTACATCGTTTTGCGCCATGCCTTGCTGTATGACCGTGCGACCCTCGCCAACGCCGCCAGCGGCCACGCGCTCGACGACGCGTTGCGCCATTTCAGTGGTCGGGTGGCGGTGATCAGCAATAGCGCCTACGCTGACACCGCGCGCCGTAACTTTCCGACCGCCCAGGTGGTGAGTTTCCCCAATTGGGATGGGGTGATCAAGGCGCTGGTAGCGGGCTCGGTCGATGCGGTTTACCGAGACGAGTTCGAAATCAAACGGGTCCTGAAACTCAATCCGGCAATGAATGTCCGGTTTGGCACCGCGGTGATCAGTGACCAGCTTGCGCTGTTGTCGGTCGCGGTGTGCGACACCTGCGGCAAGCTCCAGGAACTCATCAACTACCATTTGTCACAGACCACAGGGACGTTCTCCTTGCCAGCCTTGTTGGCATCGCAGTTGAAGGACTAGGGTCTGTTGAGATTGAGGGTTCCGGCGCGGCTTGGAGTGTGATTCAAGCTTTGTATGGAACGCTTTATATTGACTGATGCCCAGTGGGCGAAGATGGAACCGCACTGCCTGGGCAAGCCCACGGACCCAGGACGCAGCGGTGGC
>CALQTN020000016.1 GCA_943333505.2 Asaia bogorensis
AAGCGAAAGGATCAACGCATCCTTCTGCGGATCGGTCAGGCTGCTGAGGTTGGGCGCGAGGGACATCCGAACGTTGAATCGAAAGAGCCGTGACCGTGTAAATAGCTAACTTGAGGCGAGGCGCCAGGGCGGGGGGTGAGCAGTTACCAAGGAGGCCACCACGACCGGGCTTGGCGGGCTACTAAGGCCGAGGCTGAAAAATGTTACCATCAACCAAACAACCAGCGCCGCCGCCAGCCACGGTGAAAGCGACGAGCCGGTCGCTTCGAAGATCATCAAGCGCGTCGCGACGATATCGCGCAGGATAACCCGTGCTTCATCGATAGATTGGACCCGAGTTGGAAAGATTGCCGGCAAGCCTTCAAGCGAACTGCGCAACTGTTCACGCAGTTCGCCGGGCGCGAGTGGACCAACCGGCAGGCGACTATGCCGATCTGGCCAAGTGTCTTTGACAATTCGACTGGTGTAGCGAAATAGCAAATCCCGCATAGGCGCTGCATCGGGGCCAATGCGGCGAAGCGCGCGATCAAGCTCGATAATTTGCGCAGACAGCCGCTTAACATCGCGGTCAGCGGTATCGAAGGACGATTTCATTGAGACGGTTGTAAACCCGAGCATAACTGCCGCCATCAATGTCAACGCGGTCACCATCCGACGCAGCAGCATCACAGCGCCCTGCGCCATGCTATCGTCCGGCAGGTGCTGCCGTAGATACATTCCACCCAGTCCGGCTGCGAACAGACAACCGAACACCAAAGCGCCCGTCGTCGGACCGTCCATTTTTCCTCGCTGTAACAATAGTACACAAAGCCAATACGCTGCCTATCACCCGAGGACAAGGCAATGAATTATGCGCGGCCACATCAAAACTTCAGGGACCGACGCTCAGGCCATGTCCACAAGCACCCCGCGCCCCTGGGCCTCGGCCCACGCCAGGATCGTGTGGGCGGCGGCAAGGTCCTGGGCCGCGACGCCAAGTGACCGATACATGGTGATTTCAGCATCGCTTTGTCGTCCATCTGCACCGTTCAGTACAGCCCCGATTTCCACCGGTGCCGGGTCGAAGCCTTCCCGCCGCGCGACAATCACCTCGGCGGCCTGGGCTTCAAGCGATGGCAGATAGTCGGTGAACAGCCGCAATCGCCGCAAGCAATCCGCGTCGATTTCCTGCATTGTTGGAATGGACGCACCAACAGCCGCAATATGCTGGCCGGGCCGCAGCATCTCTGCGAATAGAAATGGTCCGGTCGCAGGCGTGGCCGTCACAATAATATCGGCGTCTGCCACCGCGTCAGCCACAGTTGCGGCCCGGTTTGCGCCGTGCTTATGCGCAAAGGCGGCGGCCTTCACCGGATCTCGGCCCCAAACAGTGATCGTCGTGATGGGCCGGATTGCCCGCATTGCCTCGATATGCACGGCAGCCTGCTCACCACAGCCGAGGATCGCAAGCCGGGTCGCGTTCTTGCGCGCCAGCACATCGGTGGCCATCGCGGACGCTGCCGCGGTTCTGATCGCCGTCAGCACCGCGGCATCAAGACAAGCGCGTGCCAGGCCAGTTGCGGCATCAAATAACAGCATCAAGCCGGCGTGGGAGGATCGGCCATGCTTGGGGTTGTCTGGAAACAGGCTCAAGACCTTAATTCCGTGCCCGGCGGGGTCACCGAGCCAGCCGCCCATCATGCCCATCATGTCGCGGCCCGGCAGACGGACCATACTGCGCAACGGCAATTCCACATCGCCGCGTGACACTGCGCGCATGCAAGCTGCCATTGGTGCAATCAAGCCAGCAACGTCGGTCAAGGCTGCGATGTCGCGTCCGCTCAGAATTCGCATGGGGTTATGTCTCCTGTTCGAGCAAGCGCCGGGCTTCGGCGAGCCACAAATGGTCGTCCGCCGCAAGTTGGGGTGTACGCAGGTTAAGGGAGGTCAAGGTCGCGACCATCGCCTCGACCACAATCAGCCTTGCCGCCCATTTGTTGTTCGCGGGTACGACATACCACGGCGCAGTCTTGGTAGCGGTTGCGGCAATCGCTGCTTCATATGCCTCCATATAGTCGTCCCACCGGGACCGCTCCGTGATATCACTCGGGGCAATCTTCCATTGCTTGCTCGGGGTATCCATCCTCGCGAGCAATCGGATGCGTTGCTCGTCCCGCGAAATATTGAGGAAAAATTTGATCACCACACAGCCCTGGCGGTCGAGATAGCGTTCAAATGCCACGATGTCGGCGAGGCGCTGCTGCCAAAAATGACCGCCCTGACGGGCCTGCGGCAAATGTTGCCGCGCGAGAATTTCGGGATGCAGACGCGCTACCAGCACTTCCTCATAGTGGCTGCGATTGAAAATTCCGATCTGTCCGCGGGCTGGCAATTCGCGGCTGACCCGCCAGAGAAAATCATGCGCCAACTCCTCCGGTCCAGGCGGCTTGAACGCATGCACGCGCACCCCTTGCGGGTTCACCCCGGACATCACGTGCTTGATGGTGCCGTCTTTGCCGGCTGCGTCCACAGCCTGGAACACGCACAACATCGACCAGGTTCCCTCGGCGTAGAGCCGTTCCTGCAGCGTCGAAAGCCGCGCAATACCGTCGGCAAGCAATTTCGTCGCAGCAGATTCAGTAATACCACGTGGGGTCGCTGCCGGATTGTGATCGCTCAGACGGAAACCTTTTCCATCTGTGATCGCAGCAGTCTTTAGCAGTTTGGGGAGCTTCTCGGAGGAATTTTTCATGTCGTGGTTACCAAGCTGAGCTTCCGTTGGGTATTATAGTGATAGCCACCAGGGTTATAGCGTACCCGTTCACCCTGGGTCTGGCCGTCATTGGACGTGACGCGGACCAGAACGTTCAATGGGCCAGGGCGCACGCCGGTGATTGCATAGCGCCAGGTGCGGAAGGCATAGCGCCCGATGTCAGGCCCGAGGATTGCTAACCGCCAGCGCGTGCCGTCATCCAGCGACACCGAGACTGACTGCACACCGCCGCCGCCCCAGGCAAGCCCGCGCAGTTCCAGGCCCGCGAGTTTGACCGTGTCGCCATTGCGCAAATTGGTGATGACGCCGTTCAGGACGTTTTCAGTCACTGGGCTGGAGGTCGCGGTCTCCTGACTAGCGAATGGCCGATCAACCGGGAATAATCCGCGCGGCACGCGGTATTCGGTGGTCATCCAGAACCCGTCGAAACGGCTGCTGCGCAATTCCAGCGCAGTGACATGCTTCATCCAGAAGGTCGCCGACCATCCCGGCACGACCAGGCGCAATGGATAGCCATTGAGCAGCGGCAGCGGCTGGCCATTCATTTCGAAGGCAAGCAAGGTACCTGCATCCATCGCCACTTCAAGCGGCAGGCTTTTGGCATAGGCCGGCTGCTGTGGGTTGAGCGCACTATCGGCGCCAGTCACGACCACCTCTAGCGCTTCGGGCTTGAACCCGGTTTTGAGGAGTACGTCACGCAACCGCACGCCACGCCACCGGGCGCATCCCATCGCCCCTTCTTCCCATTGTAGCCCTGCTGCCGGGGGCGTGAACCGCGAGCGTGCATTCCCGGCGCAATGACACAGGGCAACCACCTCCCGTGTCGGGAGTTTCCGTAAGTCTTCCATGCTAAACTGGAACGGGCGTTCGGATGCATCACCGCCGATACGCAGGGACCAATCCTTCAGGTCCGCGAGAGTTGGCGCGATGGCCAGATTGTAGCGAACGAAAAATCGGCCATTGGCGGTAATCGGTTCGGCAAAGGCGCTGATCGGAGCCTCAAGATTGAGCGGCACAGCGCTGCGTAGAATCAGGCCGGGCTTCACCAAACTTGCGTCGACACCATCCGCCCCAGGCGGGGCCGCCGAAGATGGGGCCGCGGCAATCGTCGGGCCTGCGAGCGCAAGCCCCGCGCTCGCCAAAAACCCACGTCGCGCGAAGGGTCTCGCGATCATTGCGTCACATGTCCTTGCCGTCTGCCCGAAGATACCACGCATATCCCACGTCGGCGCGAATCAAGACGCTCATCCGGATGCCGTCACAGTTTTGCGTGGGCCGCCCCGCCACGCCCAGAGCACAGCGACCGCCTGCAAGCCGAGCGACAGCGCCATTGCCCAAGCATAGCCGCGGCGGTCCCAACCGTCGCCCGCCACGCGGGGCCAAAGATCGAGGATCCAGCCGATCAGGGATTGCAGCGCAAAAGCGCCGCCCAGTACGACCGTGTTAATCGCCGTGCTGACCCGGCCCATCTGCTCGACCGGGAACATCTGGGCGATGGCCGAATATCCGGCTGGCGAGGCAGATGCGACCAGCGGCAACACCGCCCAGAGCAATGTCACCACCCAGGGGATTTGCGGTTGACAGAGAAAACCGACCTGAACGCCCATCAGCAGGATCGTGCCGATCCACGGGACAAGCATCGCCGAATGGCCGCGGGCTTGCAGCCGGCTGGCGAGTTGCCCGGCCAACAGACTTCCGGCCATGGTACCGAGCGTATAGATAAACAACGTCTCAGCGCGGGCAGCGCTATCCAGGCCCGCGACATCACGCAACCATGGGCCCGCCCACAGGCCTTGGTAGGTAAAACTAAATACCGCCATCAACGAGACCATCGGCGTAAATCGCCAGAATCGCGCATCGCACAGGATCAAGCGCAAAACTTGAATTTCCAATGCCAAAGGTCGGCGCCCCTGGCTGCCTTTTTCGCGCACGCTGCTGAAAACCCACACCGACATGGCCAGCGCCAGACCGGTCAGACACCAAAATACGCCACGCCAACCGAGGCTTGGCAACATTGCTTCCATCGGTGTCGAAACCACCAGTCCAGCCGAGGACGCGATCAGCATTGCAATCCCGGTGACGCCGGCGACCTGGGCTCGGTTGAACCAGACCGAATGGGCCTTCAGCAGGGCCATCAGCCCAGCGGCGATCCCGATGCCTATCAACAACCGGGCGATCACAAACCCCAGCAAGCCGTCAGATACGGCAAACAGCGCGAAGCCTGCAGCAGCGGTTAGGCCCATCAGGGCCTGCACGATCCGCGGCCCCCACCTGTCGAGCAAAATCCCGAGTGGCAATTGCCAGAGGCAATAGCTGGCAAAGGCTGCCGACGACAGAAAGCCAAGCTCGCTCGCCGAGAGCCCGTACTGCGCTGCCAGGACAGGTCCCACGACCGCCATCATGCCGCGGGCGGCCTGGTTCACGAAGTTCATCCCGGCGAGGGGCAGGCTGATGCGGAGAAACGTCTTGAACATGCGCGCCTTTTCAGTTCGGCAGGCGAAAGCGGACCGATACCGGACAATGGTCAGACAAGCGCGCTTTCCAGCCGATGCCTTTTTCCTTGTAGACCAACACCCTGAGGCTGTCCGCCTGCATCCATGGCCGGGCTGCCCCACCGGCAATGATATGATCGATGAAGCCGCCGCCGCCCCAGCATGGGCTGGTTTGCCCACTGGTCGCCCGGGCCAGCGGCCCGGATACGGCAAGCCCTGCGTAGAATGGGTCAGATCCATCCATCCAGCGGTTGAAATCCCCCAGCAGGACAAACGGCACCCCCTCGGCACGACGCTGCGCGATCCATCCTTGAAGCGGGGCGAGTTGCCGGGCCAGGATTTCACATTGCGGCCGCGATGATGTCAGCCGGTCCTCCCGGCATCCGGTCTTGAGATGGACATTGAGCAAACGCAGCCTGCCGCCCGGCATCTCGAGGGTGATATCGGCACCGCTGCGCAGCCGGTATTTCGCATCGGGGAAGATGTCCAATCCGACCAAATCCGGATTGCCGGTGAATTTTATCCCATGCTTGACGGCGAAGCCAACACGCTGGACGACCCGATCGGCGGTGATATGCACCTGATAAGCAGATGACGGGAAGACATGAGCTGCGGCTTCTTTGCCATCAACCTCCTGAAAAGCCACAACATCTGCGGCAAGCCCGACCGCATAATCGCGCAGCATGGCAATATCGGCGGGTGATTTCGGTTGGACGTCACGTGGAAGGGCCGGGTCGCCGGCGCGGCGGTCCGTCAGCCACTCCAAATTCCAGGTGGCAATTTTAAGGTCGGCTGCCGCCAGACCGGTGCTGAAGAGCGTGAGCGAGAGCAAGACGAGGATGGGGTGCAGACAGCGCATAACCCCTAGTCTCGCCCGACACGGGCACCAGGGGAAGGGGGCCTACCGGCACATCACGGTCAATGTCATACTACATATTCCGAAGGCATCACCTGTCGGGCAATTTCGGCGCCGACGGCGTCAGGAAGCGGGGAGCGAACACGTCTTGCAGAGCACCGATATCAGCAATCCGGACTATTTCCATAAAGTCGTCGATTGCCAGTGGGCCTGTCCGGCCCATACCCCCGTCCCGGAATATATCCGTTTGATCGCGGATCGGCGCTATGCCGATGCCTATATGATCAATTGGAAATCCAACGTTTTCCCTGGAATTCTGGGGCGCACCTGCGATCGCCCCTGCGAGCCAGCCTGCCGACGCGGGCGCGTTGAGGAAGAACCGGTGGCGATCTGCCGGCTCAAGCGGGTGGCCGCCGACTATAAGGGTGACCTTACCGGGCGGATGCCCCTGCCCCCCACGGCAAAAAATGGCAAGCGCATCGCCTGCGTAGGCGCGGGCCCTGCGAGCCTGGCGGTGGCCCGCGATCTGGCGCCGGTTGGCTACGAGGTCACGGTGTTCGACAGCTTCGCCCGTGGCGGCGGCATGATCCGGAGCCAGATCCCCAAATTCCGCCTGCCCGAAAGCGTGATCGACGAGGAGGTCGGCTATATTGAAGCCCTCGGCGTCGAAACCCGCTACAATTCCACCGTCAGCAGCCTGAAATCATTGCTCGACGATGGCTACGATGCGGTCTTCGTCGGCTCGGGCGCGCCACGCGGGCGCGACCTGATTATTCCTGGCCGCCAGGAAGCTGCCGCCAACATCCATCTCGGGATCGATTGGCTGTCATCGGTGTCGTTCGGGCATGTCGAGACCATCGGACGCCGGGTGATCGTGCTCGGCGGCGGCAATACCGCGATGGATTGCTGCCGGTCGGCACGGCGCCTGGGCGGCGACGATGTCAAGGTCGTGGTGCGCAGCGGGTTCGACGAAATGAAAGCCTCGCCCTGGGAGAAGGAGGACGCTCAGCACGAGGGTATTCCGATCCTGAACTTCCTGGTGCCGATCGAATTCCTGCACCAGGACGGCAAGCTGGTCGGCATGAGCTTCGATACCGTTCGCGCCGAATATGACGCAGACGGACGTCGCAATCTGGTTTCGACCGGCGAGGCGCCCATCCGCATCGAATGCGACGACGTGCTGGTGGCCGTCGGCCAGGAGAATTCGTTTCCTTGGATCGAGCGCGATATTGGCATCGATTTCGACCGTTGGGGCATGCCCAAGGTCGATACGCTGACCTTGCAATCGACCAATGAGCGGGTGTTTTTTGGCGGCGATGCGGCTTTCGGCCCGAAGAACATCATCTGGGCGGTGGCGCATGCGCATCAGGCGGCGATTTCGATCGATAAATTCTGCAATGGCGGGGATTTACGCGATCGGCCGGCGCCGGATGTGACGGTGATCTCCCAGAAGATGGGCATTCATGAATGGAGCTATGATAACGACATTCGTAATGATTTGCGCTTCAAGGTGCCGCATCTCGATCTCACAATCGCGCTGAAGGACATCAAGGAAGAAGTCGAACTTGGCTATGACGAACAACTTGCCTTCAAGGAAGCCCAGCGCTGCCTGAACTGCGATGTGCAAACCGTGTTCGCGCCCAAGCTTTGTATAGAATGCGATGCGTGCGTCGATATCTGCCCGGTCGATTGTATCACCTTCGCAGAAGACGGGCCCGAGGCAGAACTCCGCACGCGGCTATCTGCACCGGCAGTCAACCTCACCCAGGACCTGTATATTTCAGATGGACTGAAAACCGGCCGGGTGATGGCGAAGGACGAGGATATGTGCCTGCATTGCGGCCTGTGCGCGGAACGCTGCCCGACCGGGGCGTGGGACATGCAGCAATACCTCATCGATCTGGCGCAGGTGAGCCCGATCACGACCCGGACCACCCGGCAGGGAGTGCTGGCATGAACGCGATCGATAAAATCCAACCGCAATCCACCGTGCCAGCCTTACAGGCAGTCAACGAATTCGTCGTGAAGTTTGCCAACGTCAACGGCTCAGGTTCCGCTTCCGCGAACCAACTATTCGCAAAAGCGATTTTGCGAATGGGTGTGCCGGTGACCCCGCGCAACATCTTCCCGTCGAATATTCAGGGCCTGCCGACCTGGTATGAAATGCGGGTCTCCGAAGCCGGGCATATGGGCGCGCGGGACGGCACCGATCTGATGGTGGCAATGAACCCGCAAACCTGGGACGAAGATATTGCCTCGATCATGCCGGGTGGCTACCTGTTTTACGACAGCACCAAGCCGATGCCGCCATCGAAGTTCCGCGATGACATCAACGTCATCGGGGTGCCGCTGACAGCGATCACCAATGCCGCCTACACGCAGTCGCGTGAGCGGCAATTGTTCAAGAACATTATCTATGTCGGCGTGCTGGCGGCCCTGCTCGACATGGATGTCAAGGCGATCGAAGGCCTGCTGGCCGATCAGTTCAGGGGGCGTGACAAGCTGATCGCGGCCAACCATCAGGCGCTGCGACTGGGCTATGACTATGCGCTCGCTAATCTGCAGTGCCCGATCGGATTGCGGTTCCGCCCGTCCGACCAGGTTGGCGATCGGATTTTCCTTGAAGGCAACGCTGCATCGGCTTTGGGCGCGCTTTATGGTGGTGCGACGGTGTGCGCGTGGTATCCGATTACGCCGTCATCTTCGCTCGCCGAAGCGTTCATGAAATATTGCGCCAAATACCGGGTCGATCCCGCCACCAAAAAGAACCGTTTTGGCATTGTGCAGGCCGAGGACGAGTTATCGTCGATCGGCATGGTGATCGGTGCAGGCTGGAACGGCGCACGCGCGTTCACCGCGACGTCTGGCCCCGGCATCAGCCTGATGCAGGAGTTTATTGGCCTCGCCTATTTTGCTGAAATCCCCGCGGTGATCTTCGACGTTCAACGCGCTGGGCCATCGACCGGCATGCCGACGCGCAACCAGCAATGCGACGTGCTGTCCTGCGCTTATGCATCGCATGGCGATACCAAGCATGTTTTGCTCTTTCCGGAAGACCCGGCTGAATGCTTTGATTTTGGCGCCGATGCGATGGACCTTGCGGATCGATTGCAGACCCCGGTGTTTGTGCTGCTAGACCTCGATATCGGGATGAATGAGCGTCTCTGCCGCCCGTTGACCTGGGATGACAGCCGCAAGCTTGATCGTGGCAAGGTGATGACGGCCGAAGAGCTGGTCGCCGGTCGCGTGTTCGGCCGTTACCTTGATGTCGATGGCGATGGGATCCCGTATCGGACGTACCCGGGCACCCATCCGACCAAAGGCGCCTATTTCACCCGAGGCACGAGCCGGGACGAATATGCACGCTATACCGAAGACGGCGCCGCCTATCAGCGCAACATGGATCGGCTGGTGAAGAAGTTCGAAACGGCCAAGGCACTGGTTCCCGCACCGATCCGTCGTAACGCGGCGGTGCCGACCCGGTTGGGGGCGATCTATTATGGCTCAACAGCGCCAGCGATGCTCGAAGCTGCGGAAATCCTTGCCGCGCGTGGCATCCATCTGGACCTTATGCGGGTGCGCGGTTTTCCGTTCGCGGCGGCAGTTGGGGATTTCGTTGCCGCCCATGACAGGGTCTTTGTGGTCGAACAAAATCGTGATGCACAATTGCGCACCTTGTTGATCAACGAGGAAGAGTTCAACCCCAAGCAGCTGGCCAAAGTGCTCCATTATGATGGCAGCCCGATTACCGCCCGCTTCATTGCCGAAACCATTGCCGGCCAGATTGGCTAAGGAACCCGTGCCATGACCTATCTCAGCAAGCCCAAAATGCACCACCCCGATTTGAAGGCCAATGCTTTGGGCTTCACGCGACGGGATTATGAGGGCCCGGTTTCGACGCTCTGCGCCGGATGTGGGCACGACTCGATTTCGGCCGCGATCATTCGGGCGTGCTACCAGCTCAATTTGCAACCACACCGCATCGCCAAGATGTCGGGCATTGGCTGCTCTTCGAAAACCCCGTCCTATTTCCTCGGAGCCAGCCACGGGTTCAACTCGGTGCATGGCCGGATGCCGAGCGTGTTGACCGGCGCCAATATCGCCAATCGTGACCTGATTTATCTCGGTGTATCGGGCGACGGCGACAGCGCGTCGATCGGGTTGGGCCAGTTCGCCCATTCCATCCGGCGCGGCGTCAACATGACCTATATCGTCGAAAATAACGGCGTTTATGGGCTGACCAAGGGGCAGTTTTCCGCCACCGCCGACAAGGGCGCCAAGAACCGCCGCGGCGTGCCGAACATGGACGAGCCGATCGACATGGTTTCGATGGCCTTGCAGCTGGGCGCGACCTATGTCGGCCGGAGTTTTTCGGGTGACAAGGACCAGTTGGTGCCGCTGATCGAAGGCGCGTTGATGCATAAGGGTGCCGCCTTCATTGACTGCATCAGCCCATGCGTGGCCTTCAACAACCACGAAGGTTCAACCAAGAGCTTCGATTATGTGCGAGAGCACAACGAAGCAGTGAACCGGATGGATGTCATTACCGGACGTGCGCCGATCACAGCGGAATATGCGCCTGGTGAGATGGAACTGGTGCGCCAGCACGATGGCACGTATTTGAAGCTGAAGAAGATCGCCACAGATTACGATGCGACCGATCGGGTGGCGGTGATGAATTATCTCCAGGAACACAAGGCACGCGGCGAGATCGTGACGGGCTTGCTCTACGTCGACAGCGATGCCGATGATCTGCATGGCTATCTCGACTCGGTCGACGCCCCGTTCAACACGCTGTCGGATTCCGATCTGGTGCCGGGTGCGGCAGCCTTGGCCAAGCTCAACGCGTCGCTGCGCTGATGCAGTATCGCCGCGCAGATGCCAAGGCTTTCGCGCGGGAAAACCTGCGTGGCATCTGGGCGGCGGCACTGACCCCGTTCCGACCTGATGACCTGGCGATTGATGCCGATGGGTTCGCGCGTAACCTGCGCCATTGGACCAACGATCTCGGGATTGATGGCGTGTTCGTCTGCGGCAAGCAGGGCGAGTTTTTTGCCATGTCAGTCCCCGAACGTAAGAAATGCTTCGATATCGCGGTTGCGGCCACAAGCGGGCATGGCCGCACCATCATGTCTTGTTCTGATCAGAACATGGATGTGGTGATCGATCTCGCCCGCCATGCCGAGGCCGCGGGCGCTGATTTCATAGTCGTTCACGCCCCGGTGCTGCACTTCCTGCATGATCGTGACGACACCTTGTTCGAGTACTATCGACACATCTGCGAACAGGTCGATATTGGCATCGCCATGTGGTCGCATCCCGATAGCGGCTATCTGATGTCGCCCGAACTTTGCGCGCGCATTGCGGAACTCCCCAATATCGTGGCGATTAAATACAGCGTTCCGCGCGACATGTACACCAGTCTTACCCATCTGGCCGGGAATGAACTGATTGTCTCGACCGCCAGCGAGGATGAATGGTTCGATAACATCGTCGAGCTGAACTGGCAGGTTTATCTTTGCTCCAATCCGCCATTCCTCTATCAGACCGCCACCGACCGGCGGATGCGTGACTATACGGATGCGGTTTTCGCGGGCGATGTGGGCCGGGCACGGGCAATCCGCGACAGCCTTGATCCGGTGCGTGCAGCGTTTAAGGCTTGCCGTCCGGGCGGCAAGCCGCAAGCCCATGCAAAATACTGGATGGAGCTGCTCGGCCAGGTCGGTGGACCGGTCCGGGCGCCGATGTTGCAGCTGACCGAGGCGGAAAAATCCACAATCCGTGCCGCCTTTGCTCAATCCGGTCTGGCGACGCTGTCCCAGGCGGCCGAATAGGAACCCCAGCCTATGAGCTTTGTCGGTACGCGACGCCCGTTCAACTTTCAGGCATGGATCGACGCCAATGCCCATCTTCTGAAGCCGCCAGTCGGCAATAAACTGGTCTTCGAGGACGCTGGCATGGTGGTCCAGGTCGTCGGCGGTCCCAATCAGCGCGTCGATTTCCATGACGACCCGGTCGAGGAATTCTTCTACCAGTTGAAGGGCGACATGGTCCTGAAACTGCATGAAGATGGCCAGATCCATGACGTGCCAATCCGCCAGGGCGAAGTGTTCCTGATCCCACCGCATCTGCGCCATTCCCCGCAACGACCAATGGCGGGTTCAATCGGCCTTGTCTTGGAAAGCGCGCGGGCGCCGGGTGCGAAAGATGCGTTCGAGTGGTTTTGCTTCGGATGTGGCGCCCGGGTGCACCGGATCGAAGTCGTGGTAACCGATATCGTCAAGGATCTCCCGCCGCTCTATGAGACATTCTATAAGAGTGTTGCGTTGCGAACCTGCCGGCAATGCGATGCGATCCACCCCGGCAAACTGCCGCCGCCAGGCTGGGTAAAACTTTAACCGAAGGAGCCGACATGGCCTTGACCCGTCGCACCGCACTCGCCTCTGCCCTTGCCATGCCACTGGTCGCACGCGCCCAGAATGCGCCAGTGAAAATCGGCCTGGTAACCACATTATCCGGCCCAGGCGGCTATCTTGGCGCCGATATCCGAGACGCTTTTATGCTGGCGGCCGATGGCGGCAAGCTCGGAGGGGTGCCGGTTCAGGTCCTGGTCGAGGATGACGGGTTGAAGCCGGCGCAGGCCAAGCAGACGGTTAATCGTTTCCTGAAGTCCGAGGGCGTGCGCCTGTTCACCGGCGTGGTGTTCTCCAACGTCGCGGAAGCGGTTGCCCCTGACGTGCTCGACGATGGCGCAATCTATGTCAGCCCCAATGCCGGACCTTCGAGCCTGGCCGGCAAGAACTGCAATGCCAATTATTATGTCGTGTCGTGGCAGAACGATACGCTGCATGAAAGTGCCGGCGAAAACGCCAATCGGCTCGGCTACAAGAAAATGTTTCTACTGGCACCAAACTATCCGGCCGGCAAGGATGCGATCACCGGCTTCAAGCGCTTCTTCAAAGGCGAGGTGGTTGGTGAAAGCTATACCAAGCTCGACCAGACCGATTATGCGCCGGAAATGGCCAATATCCGGGCAGCCAACCCCGATGCGGTGTTCCAGTTCCATCCCGGCGGCCTCGGCATCGCCTTCATCCGCCAGTATCAGCAGGCGGGTCTGGTCGGTAAAATCCCGATGGTACTGGCTGCCCCCTCGCTCGACAGCACCATTCTGGGTGCCGTCGGAGATGCCGCAATTGGCATGGATGTGACCTCGCATTGGAACAGCGACTTCGACAACGCGGCGAACAAGGCCTTTGTTGCAGCGTTCGTCGCGAAATATCAGCGGCTGCCGACGGTCTATGCCAGCCAGGGCTACGACACCGCGCTCGCAATCGGTGCGGCTCTGCAGGGCTCGGGCGGCAACGTCAAAGACCCGGCCGCCTTCCGCAAAGCCATGCTGCCAGCGAATTTCCAGTCGGTTCGCGGCAAGTTCAAGTTCGGACCCAACCAGCACCCGGTGCAGGACTGGTTTGGCCTACGCGCCGAAAAGGGCGCTGACGGCAAGTTGGCATTGGTGACAAAAACCCGGGTCCTGACCGATCGGGGCGATGCGTACTCGGAAAGCTGCAAGATCTAGGGGCGCATGACGCTCCTCGCCGAACAGCTCCTCAACGGGTTGCAGTACGGCGTTACGTTGTTTCTGCTGGCAGCGGGGTTGACCTTGGTGTTCGGCATCATGGGCTTGATCAACCTTGCCCACGGGTCGCTTTACATGGTGGGCGCGTTCGTCGCCGCGCGGACCCAGGCAGGCAGCGGCAGCTTTCTGTTGGCGGTGGGTGCCGGCATGGCGGTCGCGGCGGTCGTCGGCATGTTGATGGAAGTCACCATCCTGCGGCGGCTCTACCTGCGCGATCATCTCGATCAGGTGTTGGCGACTTTCGGCCTGATCCTGTTCTTCAATGAGGCGATGGCGATCATCTTCGGCCGACAGCCGATGATGGCCGCCATCCCCGCTTTCCTGTCGGGTTCCGTCACGTTCATCCCGGGGGTACCTTATCCAATTTATCGGCTCGCCATCATCGTGGTCGGTGCTGCGGTAGCGGCAATATTGTACGGGCTGATCGTGCATACCAGGATCGGCATGCTGGTGCGGGCCGGGGCGACGCATCGCGACATGGTGCGCGCGCTCGGGGTACGTATCGGGTTGCTGTACACGTTGGTGTTCGGCCTCGGCGCCCTGCTGGCAGGGTTGGCTGGCGCGATGGTTGGCCCGCTATTGTCGGTGCAGGTCGGCATGGGTGACCGGATTCTGATCAGCACCTTCGTTGTTATCGTCATCGGCGGCCTGGGCTCCATTCGCGGCGCACTGGCCGGCGCGATGCTGGTCGGCATGGTTGATACTCTGGCCCGGGCCTATATGCCGGCGCTGCTCAAGCTGGTCATGGCAGCGAGCGACGCCGATGGATTTGGGGCGGGGCTTTCATCCATGGCTTCGATGATGCTGATGGCGGTGGTATTGATCATCCGGCCACGCGGATTGTTTCCCGCCCATGGGTGAACCGATCCGCAGGCAGTTGGCGGTTGGCGTTACCGCCGTGCTGATGCTGGCGCTGCCGCTGATCGCTGACCGGTTGGGAATGCCCGATCTGGTGGCGCTCGGGACCCAGGTCGCGATCTACGCCGTGGCCGCGGTCGGGCTGGATTTGTTGATCGGTTACACAGGATTGTCATCATTCGGCCATGCCGGGTTCTTTGGCCTTGGCGGCTACGTGGTTGGCATTCTGGCGTTCCATGCGGCCGATGGCAGCCACTTCCTGGGTATGCTACCTGGCGCGACTGAGGCGTGGATCGCCTGGCCTGCTGCAATTCTGATCTCGGCGCTGGCGGCCCTGGCTATCGGGGCGCTGTCGCTGCGCACCAGCGGGGTGTCGTTCATCATGATCACGCTGGCCTTTGCGCAGATGCTGTTTTATCTGTTCGTTTCGATAAAAACTTATGGCGGCGATGACGGGTTGGGGTTCCGACGACGCAACGGATTACCGTGGATCAATCCGCGCGATGACGTTGCATTCTACTATGTTTGCCTGGCAGTGCTGGCAATTGTGCTGGCCGCGTGCCATCGCCTGGTACGGTCGCGCTTTGGCATTGTATTGCTCGGGATCAAGCAGAACGAACGGCGCATGGCGGCAATCGGGCTGGATAGCGGCCGGTACAAACTCGCGGTCTTCGTCCTGGCCGGGGCAATCGCCGGGCTTGCCGGCGCATTGCAGGCCAATCTGTTGCGGTTTGTCAGCCCGGACATGTTGCATTGGACAACGTCCGGGGACTTCATGGTGATGGTGGTGCTGGGCGGGGTCGGGACACTGGTCGGGCCGGTTTTCGGGGCGGCGGCCATGGTGCTGCTGCAGTCCTGGCTCACGCAATGGACCGAGCATTGGATGATTGTGATGGGTCCGGTGCTTGTGGCCGTCATCCTGCTGACCAGGCGCGGCATCTGGGGTGCCCTGGCGGGGCGACCATGACGGCGCTACTGCGGGCCACCGGGCTTACCAAGCGTTATGGCGGGCTGCTCGCCTGCAACGATTTTGCCCTTGCGGTTATGCCAGGAACTCTGCACGCCCTCATCGGACCAAACGGCGCTGGAAAATCCACTGCAATAGGGCTGCTATCGGGCGAGATCGCCGCCGATGGCGGCGACATCATGTTTGATGGCAGCGATATTACCCAGGTTGCGATCCCGGCCCGGGTGAAGCGCGGACTGACCCGATCCTTCCAGATCACTTCGGTGCTGCCGCAATTTACCGCTCTGGAGAACGTTGCCATCGTCGCCCAAATCCGCGCTGGGCATTCCTTTCGCGTCTGGCGCGACGCCCGAGGTGATCGACACTTGACCGATCCCGCGCACGCCATGCTCGACCGGGTCGGGCTCGGACCACGCGCCGCGATTCTGGCGGCCGACCTTGCCCATGGCGAACAACGCCAGTTGGAACTGGCGATGGCATTGATGACCGGGGCACGGATGCTGCTGCTCGATGAGCCGATGGCCGGGCTTGGGCAATCGGAATCACAAGATATGACGGCACTGCTCGCCGCGCTGAAAGGCAGCCTGACCATTCTACTCGTGGAACACGACATGGACGCAGTTGCGGCATTGGCTGATCGGGTCAGCGTGATGGTTTCAGGCCGGGTGATCGCAGAGGGCAGCTTTGCGGACATGCAGTCGGACCCGGCGGTCAGGGAAGCCTATCTCGGGGAGGCAGGCTGATGCTGGCGGTGCGCGGCCTGAAGGCTGGGTATGGCGCAAGCGCGGTGTTAACCGATATTTCGCTCAGCATAGGCGTGGGGGAGGTTGCGACCTTGCTGGGCCGCAACGGCATGGGCAAGACAACCACGGTCCGGACGATCATGGGGATGCTGGCGCCACGCGGCGGTGAGATCCACTTTGCAGGACAGCGCATTGACGGACTGACATCAGATGCCATTGCCCGCCGCGGGATCGGACTTGTGCCAGAGGGGCGGTTGATCTTTCCAACCTTGACGGTCAGGGAGAACCTGATCGCGACGGCTGCGAACCGGCTGGGGGCAACAAGGCCATGGAGCCTGCCCCGGATCTATGAGTTATTCCCACGATTGGCCGAACGCGCCAGCCAACGCGGCGGCACGTTGTCCGGTGGTGAGCAGCAAATGCTGGCGATCGGGCGTGCATTGATGACCAATCCGCATCTCCTGATCCTTGATGAAGCAACCGAAGGCTTGGCCCCCTTGATGCGCGATGAGATCTGGCGATGCGTGGCGGAACTGAAGGCCGAAGGCCAATCCATCTTGATTATTGACAAGAACATCGTCGCATTAACAAAATTTGCTAATCGGCATCATATTGTGGAAAAAGGTCGGACGGTTTGGATCGGAAACAGTGCCGAGTTGGAAACAGCGTCGGACATCGTGCACCGTAGCCTCGGGCTTTAGGGATGGACTGAATGATAGACATTGCTCAAACGGCGTATGGCGACCTAGGTGGCTTGCGGGATGGCGGCGTGACGGTCTTCCGTGGCGTGCCCTACGCCGCTCCGCCGGTTGGCGAACGTCGATTTGCGGCCCCGCAGCCGCCCACCACCTGGACCGGTTTACGCGATGCGACAGCCCACGGCCCGATCGCACCACAAGCGCCATCGCGCCTCGCCGTGGCAATGGGCGGGTTCACCCGGCCTATGGATGAAGACTGCCTGACCCTGACAATATGGACCCCGGCCATCGATCACGGCGCCCGTCCGGTGCTGGTGTGGCTGCATGGCGGCGCTTGGGTGTCTGGCGCGGGATCGCTCGATTGGTATGATGGCGCGACGCTTGCCCGCGAAGGGAACATGGTCGTCGTCGGGGTGAATTATCGTCTGGGCGCTTTAGGCTATCTCAAACACCCAGATCTGCCGATCGCAGATCCGGGCACTCAGGACCAGGCTGCGGCACTCGCCTGGGTGGCGGAAAATATTACGGGCTTTGGCGGCGATCCGGGCCGGGTGACGCTTGGCGGGCAGTCGGCCGGCGCCGCCAGCATCGGACGGCTTTTACTGGATCCAACGGCCAGGCTGCATTTTCACCAGGTCATTCTCCAAAGTGGCGGATTTGGGCGGGCACCACTGACCTTAACCGACGCGCACGCGATTACGGCGCAGTATTGCGGCTTGCTCAATATCGACGAAGGAGCGTCGGATGCGATTGCGCGTTTACAGGCTGTGCCAGTAGAGCAGCTATTGGCGTGTCAGGGCCTGCTTGCCCAGGCGCGAGCCCGGTTTGGCGAAACTACGCCGCCCTTCATGCCAACATTGCCCGAGGCCACAACGGAAGCCGCCCTGATTGGCAGAATAGCCAGCGCAGCACAGCCCAAGCCGGTTTTGATCGGTGCGACACATGACGAGGTACACGCATTTTTCGCGGGCAATCCAGCGATGGCCACGCCAGATCCGACCGCGTATCGGGAACGCTTTGCTGGATTGGGGGGCGATGAAACCGCCTATCGGCGCCGCCGGCCCGCAGGCAGCGCAATGGACTGGCTGGCTGATCTGAACAGCGATCATACTTTCCTGTGGCCAACGATGCGGCTGGCCGAAGCGATCTCGGGTGCAGGCGGCCACGCCTACGCCTATCAGTTCGACTGGGCGCCAGCGGGCAGTCCCTTCAAGGCGTGTCACTGCATCGACCTGCCGTTCGTGTTCGGCAATTTCAACCAATGGCCGGATGCGCCGATGCTTGCCGGCGGCGACCCCAATGAGATTGCGGCACTTTCGGCGCTAATCCGCGCGTGCTGGGCAGGTTTCATTGGCACTGGTGCCCCTGGTCTGGCGGGCATGGATTGGCCGCGTTATAATACTTCGACCCGACCGACGATGCGATTGGGAGCGGTGTGCGCAATAGACGGTGATCCGGCTGGGTTGAGTTGGAGAGCCCAGGCATGAGGACGGTCCGCACGGCGCTAGGTGATTTGACGGGCGTTCCGAGTGTCACGGTCTTTCGGGGGGTTCCCTATGCCACTGCCAGCCGGTTCGCCGCACCCAAGCCGATTGACTGCTGGTCCGACACCTTTGATGCAAGGCGGCATGGCCCGATCGCGCCGCAACCGGCCTCTCGACTACGGGCCGCGATGGGGGAATTTACCCGCACGCAGGACGAGGATTGTCTGACGCTGACGATCGCGACACCCGGCGCGGATGATGCCAAGCGTGCGGTGATGGTGTTCCTCCATGGTGGGGCCTATTTGTCAGGCGCAGGTTCGCTGGATTGGTACGACGGATCGGTGCTGGCCGGTGAGGGTGATATTGTTGTTGTCGGGGTGAACTACCGACTTGGCGCGCTCGGGTTTCTGCATTGGCCGGGAGTAGCGGACGGCAATATGGGCCTTCTGGATATGGTTGCAGCGTTGCGCTGGGTGCGCGACAATGTCGCCGAATTTGGCGGCGATCCCGCGCGCGTGACACTTGTTGGCCAATCCGCCGGTGCCCACGCGATCATGTGTCTGCTGACAATGTGGGAAACCCGCGGCTTGTTTGAACGTGCTATTCTGCAAAGCGCGCCAGCGGGCTGGGCGCCGCAGGACCGGGCACAAGGGCGGGCCAGTGCGGATGCGTTGTGCAGGGCACTCGGTGTCACGCCGGCGGAACTGGTCAATATTCCGACCGCAAGCATCCTCGCTGCTCAAATGCAGGTTGCCCGCGTTGGTGCTCGGTTTGCAGATATCAAGCCGCCATTCCTGCCGGTGTTTGATAACCTTGCTGAGCCGAAAGCATTCCTGCGCGCGGCGGCGTCCGAGGCCGGGTCACGCGATGTTGCGATGATTATTGGGACATCGCGGGAAGAAATGCATGCCTTCTTCGCGGCTGACCCGGCGATGGACCCACCGGACCCGGACGCAATGGCGGCTGTTTTTAGCGAATTAACCGGGTCAGCCGATGCGGTGGCGCTCTATCGTCGTCGGCGGCTTGGCGCGACCGAGCGGGAGCTACTCGGCGATTTGATAACCGATCATGTGTTTCTGTTTCCGTCTTTGGCATTCGCCGATGCGGTGACCGAGGCTGGGTCGGAAGCGTGGGTGTATGAGTTTCGCTGGGCCCCGCCTGGGAACAATTTCAAGGCCTGCCACTGTATTGAACTGCCATTTGTGTTCGGCAATTTCACCGCTTGGGCGGATGCTGCGATGCTGGCCGGCGGGAACCGGGCGGAGATGGCCGCCTTATCCACCGCCATTCGCAGCGCCTGGTGCGAGTTCGCCGAGAGTGGTGACCCGCATAGCCCGGGGTTGTTGTGGCCGCCTTATCTTCGTCCAACCCGGCAGACAATGTGTTTCGACACCGTTCTTGGTGCCATTGGTGACCCGTCAGGCGCGGCGTGGCGAGGGGGGATTGACGCCTGAACGAGCACCTATAGCAATATTGGTTGACGCGTCTCGGGCTCAGATATTTTTTCAGCTTGCAACAGTGTGACGCCGCAGGCCTGCAACAGTTCGGCTATAGCATCCAACTGAACAGGATCGCGGGTGCGGTCTGCATGGGCCCCCCTTGGGACCCATATGACTGTCTGATAACGCGCCCGAGTTAGCAGCACGCGATAGGTATTGGTTCGATAGGCGACCGCATCCGGGTGTCGGTTCAACTGCCAGTCCGTGCCTTTGAACTTGCGGCTTGACCAAGCGCGCTGCTCTGGCAGCCACAGCATGTCACCGCCCCAGCATAGACCGACATAGTCGAGTTCCAGCCCCTGACAGGCAAATTCGGTCGCGACTGTTTCGAGGGCTTCAGACGCGCGAACATCATCAGGCCAGCGATTGAGAAACCAATGCGCAACTGCGTCCTTGTCCAGATGATCAAGCTCAACGCCAAGGCCATCGGCCCGCCTCCGTTTCCCAGATGAACTGCCGATTAAGCCGGTTCGACGCTCGCCGCGACAACTGGCGCGTAAATACTGGCGCATAGTTTCAAGGTCGCGGCAGAGTAGATAAGGCAAAGTCGGGCCAGCCTCGGCGATTGCCTTGGCGGCATTGATGTCGCCGGCGAGGACGGCTTCCACCCAACTGGCCGCCGCTGGATTGCGGAGAGATCGCATTGGCACGGATAAATGCAGACTGTCCTGCATGTCCATGCCGGGCATTATCGGCAACCTCTGCCGGGGCGAACTTGCCTCCAGTGTCTCCGGTGCCGCCGCGACCTTCCAGCGCGGGCGCGCCAGCAACGCCGCCCCCCACTCGGCAAGGCCGCCTTCGCCGTCGTGGATGTCCTGACCGCCGCCGATAAGGCAAATGATTGCCGCCCAGTCCGCATGGCGTGCCATGATATCGAGCAAATGCGCGGGTTCAGATTGCGTGAGAGGGACAGCACGGGTGGCCGTCGCCCGAATTGCCTGCTTTTCGTCCCAGGCCCGCTGCGCTTCATCGATGACAATGACATGCTCGGAAGGACTATGACCGTTGCGCACATACTCGTCACGGAAATCGGGCAGCTTCTGAACCGATGCCTTGGTTTTAAGATGGGCGGCACGCAACCGGTCGCGGTTGCCGCCACCAGCATCACGGGCCAGCGCCTCCCGCAGCACATGCACCAGCGTTGGGTTGCCGGTCAGAAATGTCGCATTCAGATCGCGCCCTGCCCCGAACACGGCATTTAATCCGCATAGGGTTTTGCCGGCGCCCGGAATGCCGGTTACGAACAGAATAATGTGGTGCTGATTTTGCCTGGCGTCGGATATCGCGGCCAGGATTGCGTCCTTGGTTGTGGTAAGGTTGTGCGCCTCGGCCCGGGCGCTGCTGATATCAGCGACGCCATGTTGGGCGTAGAGGGTGCATGCAGCATCGATAATTCCCGGCACCGGCCGATAGGGCGCGCGCGCCCAGGTGGCGACCTCAATCGGGCTGATGGACTGGGGCAATCGTGTCCAGATATCCCGCAAAAGGCCGCCCAGGCTGGACGACGAGGCGGTCAGGCCAGCATCGATGAAGCCAGGGAACAGGAACGGCCAGGCAATCGGACCGGAGATGGCACTTTCAGCAACGCCGATGGAAAAGATTGGGTGATGCCGGCTGGCGGAATGGAATATCTCCAAGTCCAAGGCATAGTCATCCGCCTGGCGCCTTGCGTGCGCATCGGCAGATGAAAGGCCGGTTTTGAATTCCAGCACAATGACTGCAAGCGGGGTTACCAGGACAGCGTCGAGCCGTCGGCCCAAGCGTCGCATGTCATACTCGAGAACCAGGTGCCATTCCGCCGCCACCGCCCACGCCCGCAGCGCCCCATCCAGACTGAGCAATGTCTCGGCCCAGGCCAGCAGCTGCTGTCCCTGATTGCGCGAAAAGCGTTGCTGATCAGCAAAGGCGAGCCGCTCCACCAGCGCCTGTGGGTCAGTGGCAAGGAAGTCCGCGACTGACAGAGATTCCACACATGGACCTATTTAGTTCAGGTTAATAGGAGGAACATATCATTTATGTTAAATTCAATCAATGATATGTCCGCACTCAGAACGGCAGCACCAGATCGAGCACTTGCTGGCCCCAGCGTGGGGTCTGCACGTCAGTCATCTGCCCACGTCCACCATAGGCAATCCGCGCTTCGGCCATGCGGTCGTGCTGAACGGTATTGTCGCTGGCAATATCCTGTGGGCGGATGACGCCGCTGACCGCGAGTTCGCGAAGCTCCGAGTTCACCCGCACTTCCTGCCTGGCCGACACCACCAGATTTCCGTTAGGCAGTACCTGGGTGATGACGCCGGCCAGCTTGAGGGTCACGGTTTCATTCCGTTTGAGCTCGGAGGAGCCGACATTCGAATTATTACTGGATCCGCTGACCAAACTCGCAGCCGCCGTGCCGAAAATATGCGGCACGGCTTTTTCCAGCCCGAGCATATGGGGCAATCCCATTGCCTCCGCGCTGGTGCGGGTGGCGGTGGTGTCGTTCTTCATATTCGCCGTATCGGTGATGTTGACGAACACCGTCAGAATATCACCGACGCCAGACGCGCGTTGATCCTTGAAGAAGGCCCGGCTGCCGCTGCGCCACAATGTGCCGGCATCGGGGGCCGCGACCTGAAGGGCCGGCATGGGCATTGTCAGGGGGCGGTAGTTGACCTCCCTCGTGGGATCCGAAATCGGGGTCATCGCCGGAGGGCGACCAACTTCGGATAAGCGGGTGAGATTGCCGCAACCGGCAAGGCAAACAGCTAATAATCCGAGGGCGAACGGCGCTCTCATCGGAGCACCGTGCTGGCGCTGAGCACGGCGTTGGTGACCCGTGTCCCTGCCTGGACGACCGGCGCGCTGTCGGCGAGCACCCGAACCCTGCCGGCACCAATCACCTCCGCCTCGATGATGGCGCGCGAATTTGGATTGAGCACTGTAATGCGATCGCCCAATGCGCCCGACTCCATGGCTTGTCCGGTTGCCGAAATCACCAGCGCGCCGCTTTGCAACTGGACCGAAACCCGGTTGTTTTTCGTGACCATCAAAGGTTTACCGAGATCAGCCAGCGCAATCGGCTGGCCGCGGCCCAACGTTCGCCGTACTGCAAGCCCAATGGCCTGATCTGGGGTGCGTGCGACCTCGGTGGACAGCAATGAAGCGCGGAGCCGTATTGGTTTGAGATCATCGGCACGCACGATGCTGCCAGGTTGCAACCGGTGGACCAGGACCGGGATTTCAACCATTTCCATGACCGAACCGCTGACCCTGAATTTCTGGTTGCTGATGCCCGGCCCGCTGATCGCAATTGTTGCACCGAAGCGGCCGTGGGTACTGTCAAACTCAAGCTGCTCGATCATGATCTCAGCGCGCCCGTCAACGGAGATCAATGGTGGTGCGAAACCAGGGAGCTCAATATCGGCATCCAGCGGCGCGCCGACATTGTCGAGCGCCAAGCGTAGCGCCGGAAGCACCTCATCACGGCCAAGCGCGCGGCCGGGGCGGTCGAGCACCACCCGATCGGCCGGTGACGCGGGACGCCAGTCTACCCCAAACTGGCGTGCGATAGCGCTTAGTTGGGCGGCCTCCACGATAATCCGGCCACCAGGCGCGGGGGCTGGTCCGATCGCGCGATCGAGCCCGGCATCGAGATCGTCGAACAAATCTGACAGTTTCACAACCGATGCAATAAGGCTTCCGGTTGGACGCAGAAACGCGGCATAGGCCGGTTGGGTGAGTGCGAAGAGCGTCAATCCGGCAAGCCAGACTTTCAATCCCATGGGGCCGCTCCTTAACGCAAGTTGGTCAGAGTGGAGAGCATTTGATCCGACGTCGTTATCACCTTGCTGTTCATTTCGTAGGCCCGTTGAGCGGTAATAAGGTTGGTAATCTCGCTGACGACATTGACATTCGATGTCTCAATGAAACCCTGAAGGACCGACCCGAACCCTGGCGCGCCGGGTGAACCGATGACCGGATTTCCGCTTGCCGAGGTTTGCAGCATCAGATTGTCGCCCTGGGCGTCCAACCCCGCCTCGTTGGGAAAACTCGCAAGCTGCAATTGACCAACTGTGCTCGGCGCGGTCTGTCCGCCGATGGTGGCCTGCACCTGGCCGGCGGAGTTGATGGTAACGGTCGTCGCGTTGACGGGGATGGTAATGCCGGGTTGCACGATATGCCCGTCCGACGTCACGACTTCGCCTTGGGGAGACAGCGAAAAAGTGCCATCCCTGGTATAGCCGGTTTCACCACCCGGCAGCGTGACCTGAAAGTAGCCGTTGCCCCGAATGGCAAGGTCGAACGAGTTCGAGGTTTGTTGCAGGTTACCCTGCTCGCTGATCCGGTAGATCGCAGCGGTTTTCACCCCGAGGCCAACCTGGGCGCCTGCGGGCACGACCGATCCGGAATCGGACGAATTGGACCCAACCCGCCGCAGGTTCTGATACATCAAGTCCTGAAATTCGGCGCGGCGGCGCTTGAAGCCGGTTGTGGTCATGTTGGCGATGTTGTTCGAAATTACTTCGACATTGGTGGTTTGTGCCTGCATTCCGGTGCCGGCGATATTGAGAGCACGCATGCGCTAGGACCTCATTTGGGTAAGTTTATCGATAGCCGACCGCATACGGTCCGCCTCGGCCTGGACCAATTCGCTGGTGAACTGAAATTCGCGCAGATCGGACATCATGCGGGTCAGTTCCACGGTGGGTTGGACATTGCTGCCCTCGATGGCGCCCTGGATCAGCTGGGGGGTTGCAACCGGGGTGCTCGGCGATCCCGACAGCGAAAGTTGCCCGCCTTCTGCACGCAGGCCCTGGGCGTTGTCGGGCTTGACGACGCCGATCCGCCCGATCGTTCCATTGTTGGAAGTAACGGTGCCGTCAGCAGCGATGGTGATATCATGATCAGTACGAGAGAGCTGCAACTTGCCACCCGAGGTGGTCAGCAATGCATTGCCCGACCCATCAACAATTTCGCCCGTCGCAGATGTGCTGAAATGACCGGCACGGGTCAGACGCACACCGGCAGGGGTTTGCACGCTGAAATAACCATCGCCCCCGATGGCGATGTCGAGCGGATTGGCGGTGTGCTGCAGGGGACCTGTTTGGGTGTCACGATAGGTCGCGCGATCCTGGGTGAACGTGATGGTGCTGTCGCCAGGCACCTTGGCCCCCTGTGCCCGCACCAGCCAGTCACTGAACACCATTCGTTCAGCATGAAAGCCGGTAGTACCGGCGTTCGCCAGATTGATCGCTGTGACATCAGTGGCGCGTTGCTGCGCAACAAGGCGGGATAGGGCAATGCTGGTGATGTTATCCATGTCGAAACTCCATCGGGACCGCAGGAGGTGTCGCAAGCATCGTGCCAGATTATAATCCATTGATAAGAAAGAAAAGGCCCCATCCAGACGTCGGCATTCTTTGCCGGGTTGGGCTGCGGATGCCCGGCAATTTGCGCAGATTCAGACAATCTTAATAGCGTGACGTCATACCATGATCGCGGCATTGAGACGGATGGCGCGGCCCGGGTGGATAGCTTCACGACCTCGCCTGGGTAAAAGCAACGCATGGGCAATCTATGAGCAAGGCAGAGACCGCGACAATGGCTGACACCGCGCCCGGCGATAAGCCGGCCGGCGGAGGCAAGAAGAAAATCATATTGCTTGCAGTTCCGATTTTACTGGTCGGCATTGGGGCTGGTCTTTGGTTTTCCGGTATTCTGCCGTCCTTGCTGGGGATGGGATCAGAAGCGGCAAGCCATGCGTCTGGGACCGAACCGCATGCACCGGGCAAGCCGTCTGCCCATGGCGCGCCAAAGGAATATCCGCACGACCCCAAGTCGACTGCCGGAACCGCCCCAGGCGGCAAGGCGTCGTTGTTCTTCGAACTGCCGGATATGGTTGTGAACCTGAACTCCGCAGCGCGCCGCACTGTCTATGCCAAGATAAAGCCCAGGCTGGAACTTGCCCGCGCCGAGGATGAACCGGTGGTGCGCGCCGCCCTGCCGCGGTTGATGGATATGTTTCAAACCTATCTCCGTGAAACGCGGCCTGAAGAATTACGCGGTAGCGCTGGGATGTATCGGTTGCGTGAGGAACTCCTAGCACGCGCCAATGTTGCTGCGGCACCGGCGCGCATTATCGACGTGCTGTTTGTCGAATTGCTCATCCAATGAGCGGGGCGCAATCAGAGGAAGACGAGCTCGCAGCCGCCTGGGGCGCGGAAACCGATAACACGGCACCAAGCCAACCGGAACGCGTTCTGAGTCAGGCGGAAATTGATAGTCTGCTGGGTTTTGAGAACGGGCCAGCCGGCAACGATCATCATAGCGGCATGCAACGGATCATCAGTTCCGGTCTGGTGTCCTATGAGCGACTGCCGATGCTGGAGATTGTCTTCGACCGACTGGTGCGGATCATGTCGACCAGTTTACGGAATTTCACCAGCGACAACGTTGAAGTTGGCATCGACAACATCTTGTCCTTGCGATTTGGCGACTACCTCAACTCCATCCCGCTGCCGGCGATGCTAGCGGTATTCAAAGCCGAGGAATGGGATAATTACGGTCTGATGGTCGTAGATAGCGCAATGATCTACTCGATCGTCGATGTCCTGTTGGGCGGAAGGCGCGGCACTGCGGCGATGCGGATCGAGGGTCGGCCCTACACCACGATCGAACGCAATCTGGTTGAACGATTGATCGTGGTGGTTCTGCACGATCTTTCGCTCAGCTTTGATCCGCTCTGCCCGGTGACGTTTCGTTTCGAGCGTCTGGAGGTTAACCCGCGTTTTGCCACGATCAGTCGACTTTCGAACGCCGCGGTGCTCACCCGGCTGCGCATCGATATGGAGGATCGGGGCGGACGGATGGAGTTATTGCTGCCGTACGCAACCCTTGAGCCTGTGCGTGAACTGCTTCTCCAGCAGTTCATGGGCGAGAAATTCGGCCGCGATTCAATTTGGGAAACCCACCTTGCCGAAGAGTTGTGGAACACTGACATCGACCTCGAAGTTGTGCTCGACGAGCAAACCATGCGGCTGTCCGAGGTGATCGATCTCAAGCCCGGGAGCCAAATTGTGCTGAGCGGCGCGGTGGGATCGTCGGTTCTGCTGCGTTGCGGCAATACAGTCTTGTTTGAAGGGCGAATTGGGCGCCGCAAGAACCTGGTTGCGGTGCAAATCGATCGCGTGCTTCCGCGCACTGCACCGACTGAACGATAAGGGAGTTCCAATGAACCATATCTTCATGTGTCCCTGCCATACCGATGACCCGCGCCACCAACTGGCTGGATGTGAGGGGTGAATGGAATGGTTGTTGGAATCGGCTTTGATCGCTTTGCTCGCCGCCACCATTTTTCATACATTTCGCCTTGAACGGGCGTTGGGCGTTCTGAAGCGCGATCGAACGTCTCTGGAGGCATTGGTGACCGATTTCAACGCATCCACCAAAGCGGCGGAGCAAGGGATTGAGCGACTGCATTCCGCAGCTGATGGCGCAGGACGGCAGATCGAGCGCCAAATTCAAGGGGCGGCGCGATTGCGTGATGATTTGCAGTTTCTGATCGATCGCGGTGAATTGGTTGCCGAAAAACTCGAAGTAGGCTTGCGCGAAAGCCGCGATCGGCCACCCGTACGCGACATCGAGAAGGTACCAATGACTGCGGTTTTTGCACCACCGGATGCGACTTTGCCGCGGCCACAGAGCCAAGCGGAACGCGACCTGATTAAAGCATTACGGTTGGCACGCGCATGACTGGGCAAAGAAAACGCGGCTTGTGGATTGCGGTGCCTCGCCTGCTGCCGGTCACTATCGTTACGATGATGATGTTGATAGGTGTGAAAGCGATCAGCCTTGTGCGCGCGGCGACACCGGACGCCGCACCTGCCACTGCCAACCACAAACCGAGCGCACCGCCGCCCGGCCCTGCGGCGTCTGCCGGACCGCTGGGGACTGCGACGCAAGCCACACCTGCTGGGCTGCCGCCCAAGCCTGTCGAGATCAGCGAGTCTGAGCGGGCTCTACTGCTCGACCTGCGGCGTCGGCGGAGTGACCTCGATACAAGGGAAGCGGCGCTGGCGTCACGGGATGCGATATTGTCAGCAACGGAGAAGCGGCTAACCGCGCGGGTGGGCGAACTCGCGATCTTGCAATCCAAGCTCGAAGCACTCGAACAGGCACGCCAAGCGCGGGAAGCGCAGAATTGGCAGGGTTTGGTCAAGCTCTATGAAGCGATGAAACCGCGCGACGCAGCGGCGATTTTCAACGACCTCGACAAACCGGTCCTGCTCGCGGTTTTGGACCGGATGAAGGACGGCAAGGCGGCGGCCGTGCTCGCCGCGATGACGCCGGATCGCGCCCGGCAAGCGACGGCGGATCTCGCCCGCCAGCGCACGCAAAACAACACGCCGCAAAATGCGGCAAATCCGACTGCCCCAGCGCAGACGGACGTCAGACCGGCGCCAAGCGCCGGTTAGTATACTTCTTGAACAAAGGCCAGACGATGTCGATTGATAAAGCAATGAACGTCCTGATTGTGGATGATTACAAGACGATGCTGCGGATCATCCGGAATCTGCTAAAGCAGATTGACTTCAATAACGTCG
Organism: Asaia bogorensis; assembly: GCA_943333505.2. Taxonomy (GTDB): domain Bacteria; phylum Pseudomonadota; class Alphaproteobacteria; order Acetobacterales; family Acetobacteraceae; genus CAITOL01. Next base: position 28,571 of record CALQTN020000016.1, read on the forward strand.
AGGAAGCGACAGATGGCGTCGAAGCATTGGCAAAAATGCGCACCAATAATTTTGGCCTCGTGATCAGCGACTGGAACATGGCGCCGATGACCGGGCTCCAATTGCTCCAGGAAGTGCGAGCCGACGCCCGCCTCAAGCACACGCCATTCATCATGATTACCGCCGAAAGCAAAACCGAGAACGTGATCGCTGCCAAGCAGGCGGGCGTTTCAAACTATATCGTCAAGCCCTTCAATGCCGAAACCTTGAAGGAAAAAATCGAGAAGGTGCTCGGTCATGGCTGATGGAATGATGGGTTTGGGTGGGATGCCCTTGCAGAAGCGGCTGGATGAGTTGCGGGCCAAGTATCCGGCGGCGCGGCCGGATCTGGTAGCTGACGTGGTCAGGGCAGTTTTGTCCACCATGCGGGGAGACCTGACTGCCACTGAAACCAGTTTGCTTGGCGAAGTGGAGGAACTTGGTCGTACGATCGCGACCGCGAAGGCGGAGATCGCGGCGCTGCAGTTTAACGACATCGCTGCGAGCCATATTCCGTCCGCGACCGGCGAGTTGGATGCGATCGTTGCCCATACCGCCGCAGCGACCGAGGCCATCCTGGAAACCTGTGAAACGCTCGACCGCGTGGCCGGCGAGGTCAGCGGCGAGATGGCGCAGGCGTTGCAGGGTGCAACGACCCGCATCTATGAGGCATGCAGCTTTCAGGACATTACCGGCCAGCGGATCACCAAGGTTGTTGCGACCCTGAAGACCATCGATGCAAAGGTTGCCTTGATCGTGGACACTTTCAACGGTCGTCGTTCGACAGAAGTGGCGGTTACCCAGGCACCAATCGTTCTGGAAAATGGCCCGCAATTGCTTGGACATGCGATGGATCAAAGCGATATCGACAAATTATTGGCAAGTTTCGATTGACCCGCATGCGCACCATACTTCGTCTGATGGTCCTGTCTCTGGCTGTAACAAGCTTGCGTACAGCCGGGGCGGCCGATCAGATGGCGAATTTGGTGCGCACAGGAAATCATGCCGGTTTCGGTCGAATTGTGTTTGATTTACCGCCAGGGACGACTGCGCGGGCAGTCCAGGCTGGCGCCCGGATTTCCGTTCATCTCGAGCCATCGGGCATTTTTCTTTTTGGCGCACCGCCACGCAATGTTTTAGCACTGACGCAATCGGCCGATGGGGCAGAGATTACCCTCATCGTTGGGTCCACGATGCGCCAGAGCCGTTTGGGCAACCGATTTGTTGTCGACGCCGCCGCCCCCCCCCGCACGGTCACGCCGGACGCAGGTGAAGCGCGCCTGACCGCTCGGCCAATGCCGCGGCCGGGAATGTCGCATAGCCCGCCACCCGACGGCTTGGCGCGGGCACGGGATGCGCGGTTGGACAGCACAGCACCGCTAGTGGACCAAGCCCCAAAACCGATTATGCCAACTGGTGTGAATACGGCACAAGCCGCGGTGCCAGAGGCGTCCACCCCAACGCCGGCCAAACTTCCAGATCCGATGGTACCGGTTCCACCTGCGCCATCGATCGGGTCACTGGCGCTTGCCGCGCGTCCGGCGACGCCTTCGACGGCGGAACCGGACGCGCAGCCGGGCGATCCAGCACTCGTTCTGCCGTTTGCGGCAACGACCGGGGCGGCGGTTTTTCGGCGGGGCGACACCGCATTCGTTGTCTTTGACGAACGCCGGCCAATTGACATGGCGGGGTTGCGCGACAATGCGGTATTCGCCGCAGCAACTATTGCGCTGCTGCCGGAAGCTACGCTTCTGCGAATTCCGGTGGCGGCGCAAACACATCTAACCTTGGCGCGGACGCAGGCCGGCTGGTCGGTTGCCGTTCGCAACGACGACCGCCGCAGCGCGAATTTGAAACCCTTCACGATGACGGTTGACCAGGGCCGCCTGATGATTGCCGCCGATCAGGCGGGACGAGTGATCTCAGTGCCCGATCCATTGACCGGCGGCGTAGTCCTGGTGGGTACTCAACGCGTTCCCGGTCAAGGAATGCCCGTTGCGCGCAGCACCCCTGAATTCGGCGTGCTGGAGACATGGCAGGGCGTTGCGATCGTGCCGGTAGCCGACGCGTTGCGGCTAAATCCGGTTGCGGCTGGTTTTGTCCTTGCTCTTGATCCGCCGCGACCCTTGGCAATGTCGGCGGTGGTGCCGCAGACAATTTCTGAGAGCGCCGCGCAAGGGTTCAGCCGTCGGTTTGATTTTCCCAACTTGCCGATCGATCAATTACAGCGGCGCCTGCAATCGGCGGTCGCCGAGGCTTCCATGGCCCCTCCGCAGTCACGCGGTCGCAAGCGGATCGCGGCAGCCGAGGCGATGATCGCACTCGGATTGGGTGTTGAAGCGCAAGCCTTATTGACCCTTGCCGCGACTGACGACGCGACCCTTGCCGATGACCGGGATCGGATGGGGCTGTCAGCCATTGCAGCCCTGGTCGCAGGACGCCTTGCCGAGGCCGAGGAAATCGGCGACCCGCGCCTCGACGGGACTGACGATGTGACATTGTGGCGCGCAATCCGGATCGCAAAGCGCAGTGAAGGGGCGCCAGCAGCGGCCGCGCAATTCGCCACGGTATCGCGCCTGCTGCTTAACTACCCTACCCCGCTGCGAGGTGCATTTCTGCCCTTGGTCGTAGAAACCATGGTGCTGGGCGGTGAGGCTGAAACGGCGAATGTGTTGGCAAAAACCAACATCAATGAACCAGGGCTCGACTTTGCGCGTGCTCTGCTCGCCAGCAGTGACCCTGCCCGCCTGCCGATCGCGTTGCAAAGCCTGGATCGTTTGACTGCCAGCCGCGACCGTTTGCTTCACACAAGGGCAGCCACCAAGGCGATCGAGCTCCGGCTCGCGGCCAAGATGATCACGCCGGGCCAGGCGGCAGCAGCGATGGAGCGCCAAATCTATGCCTGGCGCGGGGACGAACGCGAACTCGCCACCCGCTTGCGGGTGGCGGATCTGCATGCGGATAACAGCGCCTGGCGACCAGCGCTCCGCCTGCTGCGGGAAACCGCCGAGATTTGGCCCACCGCAACGGCGACGCTGCAGCCACGCCTGGTCGGCACGTTGATGCGGGCGTTGGCAACCGATGCGGCTGCGCCTTTGCCGCCCCTTGAGCTGCTCGCGCTCGCCGAGGAGAACGCCGATCTCATTGGCCCAGGTGAAGAAGGCGAGGCGTTGGCGACGCGGCTTGCCGATCGGCTAATCGCGCTCGATCTGCCCCAGCGTGCGATCCCGTTACTGACCCGGGTGTTGGCGCAGTCGGAACCGGGTACGCCGCGTTCCGAAATAGGGGCGAAGCTTGCCGCCATGCAGATGCAAATGGACAAGCCAGAGGCAGCGCTTGCAGCGCTTGCTGATACACTTGGCGTTGGTTCTCTTCCGCTTGCGTTGCTTGAACACCGCACCCTGCTCTATGCGCGCGCCGCCAGCGCGGTCGGGCGGCATGATCAAGCCATTGCGGCTCTCGAAGCGCTGGATACGCTGGCAGCGGTTACTTTGCAGGCCGAATTGCAGGAGGCGTCGAAGAACTGGACGGGAACGATGCAGGCCCTGCAACATCTGATAGCGATGTCGCTGCCGCAAACTGGCAGGCTGGACGACGCCCAGAGCCGAACCGTGTTGCGCTTTGCGTCAGCGGCAGCCCAGGCTGGCGACGCTGCCAATTTGAACGGGATCCGCATACGGGACCTGCCTCGCATGCCGGCCGGAAAGACCGCCGACCTTACGCGGTTGCTGACCTCAAGCCCGGTCCAGAAGGTTGGCGATCTCGCCCGATCGGCGCAAGATTCCCGCAGTCTCGCGGCCGCAGTCAAAGGTGCGGGCAATTAGATCATCGTTCGTTCAATCCGCTTCGATTGGACGGATAAAGATGATCGTGAAAACAAGACTCTAGATCGCGTCTGCTGATTCAACTTCAACGGATCACGCTCTAGGATTTGGCTCCGACCCACGCCAACACCCCGGGTATGCAAACATCGGGCAACGCGACCTGTAATTTCGCTTGCATCCCGGTTCGGTTTTCCCCATGTTCCGCCGCCTTGGCCCCAGGGGGTTCGCGCATGCGAATTGGCCGCGCCGCCTGCTTAGGCTGCGTAGGCGGTTCGGTTCACGTGTCGTGTTACCCAACAGGCCGTCTGCTGGTTGACAGGGGGCTGCGCAATGGACGCACTCATGCCACTGGGGATGGTCTCGGATTTCCCGAGCGAGAACCAGACGATTATCACCTCCCCGGGGACCGAGGAGGCGCAGAAAGATTATTTCGTTGAGCGCGACGGCGAGAAATTCGCCGGCATGCATTTGCTCGTCGATCTATGGGGCGCCTCGCGCCTCGATGATCCCGCGCATATTGATGCGGCGTTGCGTGAGGCGGCGATTATCGCTGGCGCCACCATCCTGCACAGCCACTTTCACCATTTCTCGCCCAATGGCGGCGTATCTGGTGTTGTTGTGCTGGCGGAGAGCCATATCTCGATCCATACATGGCCGGAACGTAGCTTTGCCGCGATCGACCTGTTCATGTGCGGTGCATGCGATCCGAATCTGTCGATCCCGGTATTGCAGGCAGCCTTCAGCCCTTCCAGCATCGATCTGTCGGAACAGCGCCGCGGGCGCGTAACGGGCTAGGCAACGGGCGGTGGGTTCTGCACCCGCCGACCGACGGGAAGATGCGGCGGGCCGAATGGTACGGTCCGTATTTTCTGTTCACATATAAAATTTTCGACATTGGCGTCGGGAAGCTTTCCGCGCCAATGCCTTCTTGTCCGGAGATTGAGATGGCGACTGATTCCTGGGTCAATGAGACGCTGTATGCCGATTGGGGACAGCGGTTTCGGGTGGTTCGGGAATTGGCGCGGGTGCAAAGTGCGTTCCAGGATATCTTCCTGTTCGAAAGTGCGTCGCATGGCCGGGTGATGTTGCTGGACGGGGTGGTGCAGATCACCGAGGGCGACGAATTCGTCTACCAAGAAATGCTGACCCATGTTCCGCTATTGGCGCATGGCGCGGCGGCACGGGTCCTGATCATCGGCGCAGGCGATGGCGGCGTGCTGCGCCGTGTGTTGCAGCACAAAAATGTTACCCGCGCGGTCATGGTCGAAATTGATGGCGAGGTCGTGCGCCTGGCCAAGGAATTCCTTCCGGCCATTGGTGGTGACGCGTGGGACGACGCCCGCGCCGAGGTTATCATTGGCGACGGGATTGATTATGTCCGTACCGCGCCAGACGGTAGTTTTGACGCAATCATTGTCGACTCGACCGACCCGATCGGGGTTGGCGAGGTTTTGTTCACCGACGAATTCTATGCCAACGCGGCGCGAGTGCTGGCTGTTGGTGGTTTGATCGTGAACCAGTGCGGCGTGCCGTTTATGCAGGCCGACGAACTGCGTGAGACGAGCGAGCGCCGCCGGCATTTCTTTCCGGTGGTAGGGGCCTATGTCGCCGCAGTGCCGACCTACGTTGGCGGCTTTATGACCCTCGGGTTTGCCGCCAAGGCAACCGGGCTGGAAGCGGTGACGGTCGAAACGATCCGGGCGCGTGCCCAGGCTGCCGGCGTATTGGGCCTTACGGATTACTGGACGCCAGAGATCCATGTCGGCGCCTTTCAGTTGCCGCCCTACATCGCCCGGCATTTACCCAAAGGCTGAAATTCGTCCGAGTCGGGCGCGACGAGGTCGGCGAATTCATTTTGATTCTCATTCGCAATAATATTTTTTTATTATCATAACTACACGCACCGCCCCTGCCCTGCCGAATGCCGATGCTGCCGAGCCTGTTCGACGGCTGGGGATGATATTGGCTGGGTTGGCGGCCTTGGTAGCGGCGCGGTTCTTGATCGATGCCCAGCGTAGGCGCGCGCGTACCCAAAATCGCAGGATGACTGCTTGCTTAGATGCTTACTTCCTCACGAAGCCGCTCCGGCGACCCCAGCATCTGGCGATTGAACCCAATCCGCTTGAACCAATAATGCAATCCGACGAGGTCGGTGAACCCCATCCCGCCATGCACTTCGGTCGCAGTTTTGGCGACGAACGTACCGACTTCGGACATATGCGCCTTGAAATGGCTGGCAAGGCGCGGCGCCTCGTCAGGCAAGGCCGCGAAGGCGTTGCCGGTGTACCACATGAAGGCGCGGGTCGGTTCGAGGTTGGCCGCCATTTCGGCACACATGTGCTTGACCGCCTGAAACGATCCGATCGGGCGCCCGAACTGGTGGCGCTGCTTGGCATAGTCGACCGCCTGATCGAGCATATATTGCGCAGCACCCAACGTATCGGCGGCCAGGGCCGCGCGGCCCAGGGCAAGGATCGTCGCAATATTGGCAGCGTTGGCATTGGGCAAGGGCTCCGCCGGAGTGTCGTTGAAGACCAATTCGCCGAGCGGGCGGGTGCGGTCGATGGTTTCGAGCTTGCGGCGCAGCAGCCCGGTCGCATCCGCCATCACGATATGCAGGCCATCTTCGGAATCGGCGACCACATAGGCATCCGCCGCGAAATCCAGCACGAAGCGGGTGGCGCCGGTCAACCGACCATTGCTGACCGTGATCCCGGTACCGGCGCGCGCGCCGGTGCGCTGCGCAAGGGCCGCGCCGAACACTATCTCGCCGCCGGCAAGTTTTGGCAGATAGGCGCGTTGCTGCGCTGGGCTACCTGCCATTTGCAAGGCGATCGGCGCGATCACCGCGTTGCCGACGAACGGCACCGGGGTAACGTGATAGCCCAGCACTTCGGCCACAAGGCACGCATCGAGCGCGGTCAGCCCGACCCCACCATGGGTGTCGGCGATCAGCAGTGCCGGAATACCAAGTTCGGTTATGCCGACGATCAGGTCGGCCGCGCGGCCTTCATCGGCGTCGGCGAAGCGCCGCACCCGGGCAAGCGGGGCCTGATCGCGCAGGAAGCGCACCACGCTATCGGTGAGCAGGCGCTGTTCGGCGGACAGGCCGAATTCCATCAGGACACCTGCAGCTTTGGTTCGCGTGGCAGCCCGAGGCCGCGTTCGGCGATGATGTTCTTCTGGATCTGGCTGGTCCCGCCGCCGATGATCAAGCCGAGGTAGTACATATAAGCGTATTGCCAACTTCCGCGATCGCGGAGATAGGGATTGCTGCCATAGGCCAGCCCGTTTTCGCCCATCACATCGATCGCCAACCGTTCCAGTTCATGGCGCAATTCGGTGCCTTGTAGCTTGACCACCATGCGGGCGAGGCTCGCATCCTGGCTTTGGTTCAACTGGCCCGACAGCACCCGGAGATCGTTGAAGCGCAACGCCATAACCCGGCCTTCGATCCGCATCAGGCGGTCACGGAATGCGGGTTTGTCGATCAGGCGTTCGCCGTCGATGGTTTCCTCGCGCATGATGTCTTTGAGCGCGTTGAGCCGGGCGAGCGCGACGTTCGGGTTGGCAAGGGAGTCGCGTTCGTTCTTCAGGATGACATTGGCGACCTTCCAGCCATCGCCACGCTTGCCGACGATCTGAGTTGCCGGCACCCGCACATCGGTGAAAAACACTTCGTTGAAGTTTCGGTTCATCGTCATGTCGATCAACGGTCGGATTTCGATCCCAGGCGTGTCCATGCGCAGCAGTAGAAAGCTGATCCCGTCATGCTTGGCAGCCTGGGGTTCAGTTCGCACCAGACAGAACATCCAATCGGCGATATGCGCGGTACTGGTCCATATCTTCTGGCCGTTGATGACAAAATCATCGCCGTCGAGCACGCCTGCCGTACGCAAGCTCGCCAGATCGCTGTCGGCCGCGGGTTCCGAGTAGCCCTGGCACCACACCATGTCGCCGCGCAGGGTCGGTGCGATGAACTGCGCGCGCTGCGCCGTGGTGCCGACTTCCAGCAGGGTTGGCACCAACATGGAAATGCCCTGCCCGCCGAGGCCCATGCTGACCCCGGCGCTGGCGAACTCCTCGGCGATAATGCGCGATTTCAGAATGTCAGGCGTACGCCCGGCACCGCCATACTCAGCCGGGATGGTGCGGGCGGTATACCCTGCCGCGATCAGTCGCGCTTGCCACGCCATGGCGAGCGGGTCTTTCGGGCGGCTTTCGACCGGGGCGTGCTGACGGGTATCCGCCAGGAACTGGCGCACCTCGGCGCGGAAAAGATCGTATTCCGGGCCGTAGGTGAGATCCATTGCCTAGCCCTCGGTCGCGGTGGTGATCTGGGTCCAGATCCGCCGGCGGCTATAGCCTGGCTCATGGGTGATGCGCGGCTTGTCTTCGAAAATCATCGTCGCCCGGCTGCCGCGTTCGTAGTTCGGCCAGTAGGGGATTTTCGGGTGCTGCGGCTGGCCAGTGATGGCGAAGGCGGCCCACACGTCGGCCATCGTGCCAGAGAGCGTCTGGTGCGGCGGCGCTCCGGTTTTGCACAGATCGACCGTGTCAAAAACGAAGGGAACATCGGCGGCATGGGGCGAGGCGAGTTTGCCGCCCGCGCGCGGCGAATTCCAGGCAAAGCTGTACATGTAAATCGGCGCGCCCGCGCGTTGCATCATGCGATAGGCGGCAACCACCGTACGGTTACGATAGAGCGCATCGGTGGTGATCGCGATCAGCCATTCCGCCGGGCTCAGGCCCGGCATGACCTGGGCATAGGTCGCCAACACATCATCAGTGCGATCGCCCGCGAGGCGCTGCACCCGGCCGTGCAGTTCATCCATCGTGAGGGTGCGGTTCCAGATCTTATCATCATGCACCGTGAAGCCGGCAGCTTCATCCTTGGTATCGCCGAGCATGACCGGAATGCCGGCCGAGAGACTTGAGGCGATGGGGTCGAACGGATGGGCGGGCACCGCGTCACCATCGACCATCGGGCCGAACGGGTAGCGGTCGAAGAACGGATACGGCGATGGACCGGCAGCGGCCTCGGCGGGCGCGATCGCTGCCAGCAACTCGGCGACTGGCAAGGCCTGCAAGGTCGCTATGCTGGTGCTGCCGAGCGCTTTGAGCACGCCCGAGGTGACCGCAGCCGCACGTTCCTTGGTGCGATGGCGCACCGCACAGCCACTTTGGATAATGGCCCGGTGGAACAGGCCCTGCGCCATCGGCATGGCGAGCAAGGCGCTGACCTTGGCGCCCCCGCCCGACTCGCCGAAAATCGTCACGCAGGACGGATCGCCGCCAAACTTCGCGATATTGTCCCGCACCCAGCGCAAGCCTGCGACAATATCGAGCAGGCCGGCATTGCCGGACTCCTTGAACTCAGGGCCGCCAATTGCGGAGACATCGAGGAAGCCGAAAATATTCAGCCGATGGTTGATCGTCACCACCACCACATCGCGCCGCGCCAGACGGCTGCCGCGCACGTAATCGGCGTTGCCCGACCCGGTCGAATATGCACCGCCATGAAGCCACACCATTACCGGCCGCTTGGTCGCGGTGGATTTGGACCAGACGGTTGCAGTCAGGCAATCTTCCGATTGCGGGGCAGGATCACGGGCGCCAAGGAAATCGGCCACTTCGAGGCGGTTCGGGTAGGCGCCGCGGATTTGCGGGGCCTGGCTGGTGACAGCGGTCGCGTCGCGCACGCCAACCCAAGCCTCGACCGGCTGGGGCGGACGGAAGCGGTTGGCGCCCCCGGTCGGCGCCCCATAGGGAATACTGAACCAGACCGGCATACCATCGACGCTGGTGCCACGCACCCGACCGGCGCTGGTCTCGACAATCATCGAGGCGGTTTGATCGTTCGGCATCGTGTCCTCCGGAATTTGCACCAGCATGCCGGGGTGGTCGGGGGTTGGCAATCTGGTGGCGGGGTCGAAAGGCGACGCGGGTCCGCCCTTACGAAGCGACCAGCTTCACGATCCCCGCAACGGTTGCATCGCTCGCCCAATCCACCGCGCCTTCGAGCTTGCCGCGCAGCAGGCCCTTGCGATCAATGATGTATGTCGTGGGCAGCCCGCGCGCACCCCAGGCTTGGGCGGCCATGCCCTTGGGGTCGAGCCAGATCGGCAGGCCGGTAATATTATGCGCGGTGTAGAACTTCCGCACCACCGCGGCCCCACCGCGATCGGACGACAATGGCAACACCAGCACATTCGCGGCGGCGATTTTGGCGGCCAAACTCTGCAAGGCCGGCATTTCGGCGACGCATGGCACGCACCAGGTCGCCCACAGATTAATCACCAGGCCTTGGCCGAGGAATTCACCGAGCGTGTGGGCAACGCCGGCTTCATCGATCAGGTTGGCGGTGGCAGGGGCGGCCGGCGGATCGAGCGGGGTCATCATCGAAAACGGATGCAACACCACGCCCTCGACCTCCGGCGTCGCACCGGCCACCAGCGTATAGACATGCGGCCCGGTGGGTTTGCGCCCCAGGGTCACTGCCGCTACGGTCCCAGCCGCCAGCGTGCCGGCGGTGGCGAGCATCGCCCGGCGCGAAAACCGCTTCATCTTGCAGGATGCCTCCGTTGAACAACGACGCCAATCATAACCCGGATTTGCGCAATACCGAAGCCAACCAGCAATGGGGTGGGAGATTTGCCGCCGGACCGTCGATCATCATGCAGGAAATCAATGCCTCGATCGGCTTTGACCGCAAGATGTGGCGCCAGGACATCAAAGGGTCACTCGCGCATGCCGCGATGCTGGCCAAGTTGGGGATATTGTCGGCCGATGACGAGGCGGCAATCACGTCCGGGCTGGCGGGGATTGCCGGCGAGATCGATGCCGGGACGTTCGTATTCGATGCCACGCTCGAAGACATTCACATGAATATTGAGGCACGGCTGACCGATCGGATCGGCGACGCCGGCCGGCGGCTGCACACCGGACGATCGCGCAACGACCAGGTGGCGACCGATTTCCGCCTTTGGGTACGCGATGCGATAGACGGGCTCGATTTGCAGATCGCCGATGTGATGCGCGCCATGGCCGAACGCGCCGCCCAACACGCCGCCGACCCGATGCCCGGTTTCACCCATTTGCAGACCGCCCAGCCGGTGACGTTTGGGCATCACATGCTGGCCTATGTCGAGATGCTGGCGCGCGACCGCGGGCGGTTGGCGGATTGCCGCAAGCGGCTGAATGAATGCCCGCTTGGTTCGGCGGCGCTCGCCGGGACATCCTTCCCGCTGGACCGCGATATGACGGCCTCCGCACTCGGCTTCGACCGGCCGACCGCCAATTCGCTCGATGCCGTGTCTGATCGCGATTTTGCGTTGGAATTTCTATCGGCGGCGGCGATCTCGGCGATGCATCTGTCGCGACTGGCCGAGGAAATCATCATCTGGTGCAGCGCGCCGTACGGCTTCATTAGGCTGTCGGACGCGTTCACCACCGGCAGTTCGATCATGCCGCAGAAGCGCAATCCTGATGCCGCCGAACTTGCCCGCGCCAAGACCGGGCGCATTACCGGCGCACTGGTGGGTCTGCTGATGGTGATGAAGGGCCTTCCGTTGGCCTATGCCAAGGACATGCAGGAAGACAAGGAACCAGTGTTCGATGCCGCCGATGCCTGGGCACTTTCGCTCGCGGCAATTGGCGGGATGGTGCGCGATCTGTCGCCCGATCTCGCCCGGATGCGTGATTTCGCGGGATCGGGCTTTGCCACCGCGACCGATCTTGCCGACTGGTTGGTGCGCGAGTTACGCCTGCCATTCCGCAATGCCCATCACGTCACGGGACGATTGGTCGCCAAGGCGGAGTCGCGCGGCGTGCGGCTGGATGAACTCACGCTCGCCGAAATGCAGGCCGAGGAGCCCGGCATCACCGCCGAGATTTTCGGGGTGCTGACTGTCGATGCATCCGTCGCGTCGCGTCGTGCCTATGGCGGCACGGCGCCTGCGAACGTCGCCGCACAGGCGGCGCGCTGGCTGGCAGCTTTGGCGTGAGGGTCGCGGCGATCCTAGTGCTGGCCTGCCTGGCGCTGGCGGCGTGCGGCAAACGAGGCCCGCCGCAACCGTCTGGTCCGACGGAAAAGGTGATCTATCCGAAGGTTTATCCGTCGGTGTAGCGCGACGGTGCGGAATGCTAGCAATGTTCAGAATCTCCTGCTGCGTCACCAACCTGGCTGACTGCAGCGTGCTTGGGGTGACTACGGGAACGGGTTCCGTCGCCTGATCTAAATCAATGAAATCAGTGCCGGGCTCGGCGATCCTGCGGCGATGAACATCGAAGCCCTCATTGCCAAATACGACCAGCGCGTGCCGCGCTACACTAGCTACCCGACCGCACCGCATTTCCGACCGGTGGACAGCGATGCGACATATCGCGCGTGGCTCGCGGGTATTGATTCCGAGTTGTCGCTCTATCTGCACGTTCCATTCTGTGCGTCGCTCTGCCTGTTTTGTGGTTGCAACATGACCGTTGCCCGACACGACGCGCCGTTGCTGGCATATGCCGAAAATCTGATGGCCGAAATCGATCTTGTCGCCGACGCGATCGGTCGCCGATTGAAGGTGCGCCATATTCATTGGGGCGGGGGCACGCCAACCGCCCTGCCGGCTGCCGCGATGGTGGCAGTCTCCGATAGACTACGGGCACGGTTCGATTTTGCAACCGATGCCGAAATCGCCGTTGAAGTTGATCCACGGACAATGTCAGCCAGCGCGCTTGGTGCCATTGCCGCAATCGGCACCACACGTGCAAGCCTCGGGGTGCAGGATTTTGATCCCAAGGTCCAGGCCTGCATCGGTCGCGTTCAAAGCTATGAAACCACGGCCGAGTGTGCGGAGCGGTTGCGGGGCGTCGGGGTCACTTCACTCAACCTCGATCTGATCTATGGCTTGCCGCATCAGACGCAAGACGGGGTGGCAGCCACTGTCGGTCAAGCTTTGAAGATCGCCCCTGACCGCATCGCGATGTTCGGCTATGCGCATGTGCCGTGGATGAAGAAGCACCAGTCGCTGATCCCAGATAGCGCCCTGCCCGGTCCGGCCGAGCGCTTTGCCCAGCGCGAAATAGCTGACCGGGTCATCGGCGATGCCGGCTATCAGGCAATCGGGATTGATCATTTCGCGCGGCCTGAGGACAGTCTGGCGGTTTCGGCACGCGCCGCTCGCATCAAGCGTAACTTCCAGGGCTACACCACTGATGACGCGCCGGCGCTGATCGGGTTGGGCGCATCGTCAATTGGTGCCTTGGCACAGGGTTATATCCAGAACCATCCCGGCGTCCCGGCATGGCGAGACGCGGTCCGCGCCGGCCGTTTGCCGATTGCCCGTGGCGTGGCCTTAACGGCGGAAGACCGTTTGCGGCGCGATGTGATCGAGCAGGTCATGTGCCGGTTCGAGGTCGATCTTGACGCGACCGAAGCAGCCCATGGCTTTGCCCAAGACACGCTTGCTACCGGCGCGCTCGACGTGATGGCCGCCGATGGTCTGGTCGAACAAACCGGGCGTCACATCCGGGTGACCGAGGCTGGGCGTCCGTTCGTGCGCGCGGTCGCGGCCGGCTTCGATATGTATCTCCAAATCGGAGTACAACGGCACGCAAGCACGGTTTAACCCTGCAAGCGTGGCACCCCCTGTTTGAACCAGGCGCGCAGGATCTTGCCATTCCGTACTTCGTAAATCGCGACAACATCAACCTCGCCCACGCCATCAGGAAAATTGCGGGTGACAATTTCCTGATCGATGACCAGGTCGCCGGCGTCGATCCGCGCAATCAGCTCTCCATGGAGCGCGGGCTCTTGGAAACGCGCAACGTGGCGCTCCCGGATTGCTGCGGCTCCGTCGGCGAGCAATTGATCGGGGAAGGCAAAATATTGGCAGGCATTCGCCCAGAACCCCATGAAACGATCAATGTCGCGGGAATTGTAGGCGTCAAGTTGGCTCTGAACGGTTTCGACATTCGTCATCAATCAGCCCTCACCTCGAGAATTCGCGAACCTGCATCGGTAAAACCATCGGACTGGTCACTATCGTCGTCAGCCCAATCAAACAATCCATAGATTAAGTCGATGAACAGGATGGCACCATGCATGTCACCGCGTTCCAGGCACTGATCCGCTTGCAAAGTCAGACCCTCGACCAGCGTATCGTCTAATCTGCTTACCGCAGGCATGGTGACCCCGATCGCAGAACGGGCTCCTGTCGGACCTGGAAAGCGCCGCAGCAACATAATTACTTGCCATCATCAAGAGTTACCCGCGATCGATCAACGGCCCCCGGGAATACAATCAGGATCCCAATCCCTGTGACATCTTGACGTGCGAAAAATCAATTATATTCCCAATTAATTGCAACGACGTGTAACAGTCGCTCAGGCTGCGACGTCAGGGGTTGCGCGAGGCATGGCTCCGAACAGGTCAAGCATACGCTCGCGCCACCCGCGATCGCCAACAAGACGGGCTGAATATCCGTTTGGGGTCTGCGCCGCAAAGTTCGTAGAGTTGGCGGGCCATCAGGCTGCCCAGTGCAACAAGCCGTCACCACCTGTCGTGACCTTGCCGGTACGCCCGATCGGACTGATGGCCTGATCCATCAAAACCGCGAGCGTCGCTGTATCATCGGCTGCCACCCGAGCGAGGCTGCGTGCGCCATCCGGCAGTCGCAGGACCACCGCCCCATGGGCCACACCGCCGTCAGGTGCGAAGATCACAGTGAAGGTTTCAACATCAGCCGAACCGGCATAGCGCTCGATAATCGCCGGCGCCGGGCCCCGCCGCGCATCGGCCTGGGCTTGCAAATCGAACGGCGCCAAGATCGCGTCGTCATCGGCGGGGCGGGCGGCAACCGTGATTGCGTGATGTGCGGTGACGTAGCCACCCTGACCGTACAGCAATCCACGCTCACCCGGACGCGCCCGCAAGGTCCGCACCATGCCGCAGGCAGCATGGGTCATGTAGTTGTTGAGCGGCGCGCCGTGAAAAGTCAGACCACCCGCGGTGGACAGAGCTGCATCCTCGGCAAGCCCCAGCCGGCGCCGCGCCATTTTCGGAACCACCGGGAAGCAGGAATAAAGCTCGCAGGCAGCCAACCCCGCGATACTGCCGCCGAGGGATGCCAGCATCGCTTCCAGCACCACATCCTGGGCGGGGGCGGAGGTGAACTGGTCGCGCTCCATCCAGTCCTTTGGCTCAGTTGCCGCCGCACCACCCCAAATATAGATCAACTGGCTATCCGGAATGCCGGCCGCACGCGCGGTCGCGGCATTGGTGATCAGCACTGCGCCCCCCTGGTTGACCGCCGGATTGGCTACCATCAACTTAGGATAGGGATAGGCGATCGCGCGATTATCGGGGCTGGCAGTGGCAATCTGCTCCGCGGTCAACGCGGTTTTCATCCAGGCATTCGGATTGGCGGCGGCAACGGCGGACATGCCGGACCAGATGCGCGCTGACTCCTGATGCGCCGCCGCCGGGCTCAATCCCCAAGCCTTCGCGGTCGCATTTTCATAAAGTGGATAAACCGTGATCGGGGCCTGGATGTCATGCGCCTGGGCGAGTGGGTGCAGATAGCTCCGCCGCCGCGCCGGCAGATAGCCGCCCGGCGCCATCGCCACCGGTTCAACCTTAGTCCACGGCAATGCAATGCCCTGGCGCCGCGCCCAGGTCGCGGTGTGGGTTGCCTCACCGCCCACGACTGCGGCAACCACACTTTCACCACGCGCGATGCGCTGGGCGGCCTCGTGGATGAACAGGATCGGGGTGTTGCCGCCGACCTCGCCATAGAACTGACGCGCTGGTGCTACGCCAAGGCGTGCGGTGAGCAACCCGACCGGATCGACATAAGGCCAGGTGATCGAGTTCACCAGATCGAGCGAGTCGAGCCGGGCGAGCAGGCTCCCGCCCGCATCAGCATTGGCGCGGCGCAGCGCCTCGGCCCATAAAGCCAGGGGTTCCTGCCCGGCGGCGCGATCGGCGGGACGGTCAATGATTTCGCCGATGCCAACAATGACCGGCTGGCGCGAGGGATCTAGGCGGGCCATATATCTATGCTCCAGCTACGGCGTTGATCGCCGCGATTGTTTCGGGCGCGGATACCGCGTGGATCATCGCCAGACGGCGTTGAAGGTCGGTCGGAGTGATAGATGTGTAGTGCGGATTATTGGGGTGGGTGCGCCGGTGCCAGGCATGCAGCACCAGACCCATGCTGAGCCGACAGGCCATCAACAAGGGCAGGACGGCAAACTCCATCGTCAGCAATGGTCGCGTCGCGTGAAAGCCCGCAACAAAATCCCTGATCGACAGCGCAATCGTTCCAATATCGGTAAGCTGGCTGGTGCCACCCACTGCCACGTCGATCGCCAGCGTGGTCCGGGTCAGGTCGCCGAAATCGATGATCCCGGCCACCCGATCATGGTCGGACGGGTCGATCAGCACATTGCCGCCATTCATGTCATTATAAAGTATCTGCTGCCTAAGCCTGGGCAGGATCGGCGTGATCTCGGCTTCAAACCGATCCAGCATTTCGCCCACCAGCGCGCGCGCCCCGGCATCGGGAACAACATCGACCACGCCGCGTAAACGCAGCATATGCGCGAGGTCCCACACCAGTGGCGTCCCGCTCGCGGGGTGTTCGAACCCTTCCAGCGCGATGCCCAGCCGCGCCAGCGCCACGCCGCACGCCCGCCGCTGCGCCGCACCAGCCCGCGCGTCGCGCAATGGCACGCCGGCAAGATAGGTCAGCATCCGCACCCGGATATCGCCATGCCGGGTTTCGATCGCGCCATCCGGCAATTCGACCATGCGCGGCACCTGCAATGACGGGTCCCGCGCCAGCACGTGGGCAAGGGCTGCCACCTGCATGTCGGTAACGCCCTGCTCCTCGGCCGGGTTGGCGAATTTCAGCACGTATTCGCGTCCATCGGCGGTGCGCAGACGGAAATTGCGGTCGCGTTCCCCGGTTAGCAGTTTGGCGCTGCCTGACAATCCCCAATGGGCCAGCGCGAACGCCTCCGCCTCGCCCTCGGAGACCTCCGGGGCAGGCACGGTCATGACGCTGAGGATGGGGTCGATCATGTCCTGGTTGCTCCGAGGGCTGGCATTAAGCGAAAGCGATTACTCCCTTTTTTGAAAAGAAGACCTCGCCTTCCCTTTCACATCCGAAAAATCTTCCCGGGGTTCATCAAATTCTTCGGATCCAAGGCCCGCTTCACCGCCTGCATCGTGGCGATCTCGACCGGAGATGCATAATGCGCAAGCTCGTCCAGCTTCTCCTGCCCAATCCCATGCTCGGCTGAAATCGAGCCACCGAAATCACGGATCAGATCGTTAATCGCCCGCGTGATCGCCGGGGTGTATTGGTTCCACGCCTCCCGCGTCATGCCCTCGGGCGCGCGAAACCCGTAATGCAGATTGCCGTCGCCGATATGGCCCAGCGGTTGCGGACGGATGGTGGGGAGGATGGCCTTGGCAGCCGCAATGCCCTGATCGACGAAGGCTGGGATTTTGGTGGTGGCGACAGACATGTCGTAGCTGATCGCCGGCCCATCGGCGCGCCCTGCCTCGGCATGGCCTTCGCGGATTTTCCACATCGCTTTTGCCTGGGCTTCCGATTGCGCGATCACCGCGTCGAGCGCGAGGCCGCGTTCCAGCATGTCGGCCAGGAAGATTTCCATCTTTTCCGCCATGCCGCCTTCGCCATCGGCTTTGGCGCGGGTCGATGACCATTCCATCAGCAGATACCAGAAGCTGCTATGCGGCAGCGGGTCCGACGTGCCGTGGACATGGCGGAACACGCCATCGATGCCGGTCCGGTTGATCAGCTCGCAGGACGTGACGGTATCATCGCTCGCAGAATGGGCTTCGGACAGCATGGTGACCGCGGCCTGCGGGTCCTTGATCGCGATCCAGGCGGTCGCGACGTCTTTCGGTTTGGGCCAGACCTTGATCACCGCCTTGGTGATGATGCCCAACGTGCCCTCGGCGCCGATGAACATTTGCTTCATGTCGTAGCCGGTATTGTCCTTCTTCAGCGCGCGCAATTTGTTCCAGATTTCGCCCGATGGCAGCACGACCTCCAGCCCCAGCACGAAGCTGCGCGTGTTGCCGTAATGCAGCACCTGCGCCCCGCCGGCATTGGTGGAGATATTGCCGCCGATCATGCACGATCCCTGCGCGCCGAGGCTCAACGGCAGCAGCCGATCATGCGACGCCGCGACTTCCTGCAAGGTCTGCAGCACGCAGCCCGCTTCGACCGTCATGGTGAAGCCCTCAACATCGACATCGATCACCCGGTTCATCCGCCCGAGCGACAGCAGCAGCCCGGTATGGGCCGGCCACGGCGTCGCGCCGCCCATCAACCCGGTATTGCCACCCTGCGGCACGATCGCGACATCATGCTGATTGCAGAGCTTGACGACCGCCGAAACTTCCTCGGTGCTCCCGGGCCGCACCACCACTGCCGCATTGCCTTGCCGCAATCCTGACCAGTCCCGGGTGAAGGGCGCCATCGCGTCCGCATCGGTCAGCATGCCCCGATCGCCGACAATTGCGTGGATTTGCGCCAACAACTCCGGCGTTACGGGATTTGTCGGGATGACGGGTGGTATCACGTCGGCCATGCTGGGCGTTCCTCAGGCAGTTTCTTGTGGAGCGATCCTGACCAAACAAACCGCAAGCTGCAACTGTCTATCTGGCCTAATGCGTATGCACAGCAGGCCCAGCAGCGCCGGGCGCCGCAATTTTCACTTCGACCGTCACCGGCGGCGAATTGGCGAAATGGAAGGTCAGCGGAAAGCTCTCGCCCTGTTTCAGTGGTGCCTTGAGCCCGATCAGCATCACGTGATAGCCGCCGGGCTTTAGGGTGACGGACTTGCCTGGCACCAGAACCAGCGCCGGCACTGGCTTCATTCGCATCACCCCGGATTCCTCTACAGTCTGATGCAGTTCCACCGTGCTGGCGACCGGCGATTCCGCCTTGGTCACCCGATCCGCCTTGGCGCTGGTAATCGTCATGAACGCACCGCCGGCGAGCGCTTGTGGGGCGGTCGCGCGCGCCCAGGGCATGTCGATGGTGACCTGGGCTACCGCGAGACCTGGGGCGAGCAGGGCAAAGGTGAAAAGGGCGAAAACCTGGGAACGGAAACGCATGGTGTGGTCCTTTCGTGGTTATTGGGAATGCGGGTGGTCGGTCAGAGCCAAAGGTACCGCACGACTTTTCTGCCAGGCTGTTTCGGCCGGGCCTGCGCCACGCTGGCGTAGCCAACCATTGGCATCGGCGGTGAACCAGGCACCGTCCGGCAAGGTCACTTCATCGGCTAATACCGCATATTCGGCCCAGGCAGCTTGATCTGGCGCAACGCACATCGCGGCGGGCGGCTGCAAGACTCGCTTGCAGGCAAAGGCTTGTGGCCCCTGCCAGCAGGATAAAACGGCGGTCCATGGGAGACTCCTTCGGATGAACGGAACGCGGATGCGATCAGACCATCATCGGCGGAGCGCGCGGGGCGTAGGGTCGGTGGGCGAGCGGGCGCTGCACAGTCCGCATCGGAGCAATCGCTTCGGATTGCGCGAAACCAGCCGGGATCGGGAGCGCGGTCATATCCGGCGGCAGCATCGGGCCCGCCAACGTCAGGCAGAGCGCGCACTGGTCGTGATGCTCGACGACGGGGGGCGCGGTATCGCTGCTCGGATTGGCAAGGCAGATAGCTGCCATCTGCCAGGCGTGTGGCGCCGCGGACCCGACGACGTCAACTGGCGGGATCTGGCCGATCAGCAGGAACGCCAGCAACGCAGCGTGCAGCCGGGACAGCCAGGATCGCATGCGGCAGGACATCAACGGCGTGTTCTCATCAACGGGCGCGGTTTGCGTTGGCACGGCGAGTGGGTAAAGAGTTACACCGCACGCCCGGCAAACGCCAGCGTGCCACAACCAAATGCCGGAGGCACATCATGTCCGCAGACCTAGCCCGCATCAGCGACGACCTCACCCGCCTGCTGCGGCTGCGCAACGCGCCGTTCGGGATGAAAATGTTCGCAACCACCGCAGAGATGGAGGCCATTCCCCGCATTCGCCGACCGGGCAATGTCCATACGCTCGATCAGGTCGTCGGCCAGGCTGCCCGCCTCGGCTGGACAGTCGGCATCACCGCAGACAATCTCGTCGGCGCGCAATGCCGCGCAGTGGTGGGATTGGGTAACGCCAAGGACGCGGGTTGGAAGTCCGGCCAATCGATGGTCGGTGTTTGGTATTCCACCCCAGAAGATGCCGCCGCCCATCAGGCGTCGATGACCTGCGTTGAAGATGGCCAGTACGAGGCGCTGGCGGTGTCCCCGCTATCCGCCGGCCGGCTGGACCCGCCCGACATCGCACTGTTCTACGCCACCCCGGGCGCGATGATCTATTTCATCAACGGCCTGCAATGGGCTGGCTACAAGAATTTCGAATGGGGCGTGGTGGGCGAAAGCTCATGCGCGGATAGCTGGGGCCGGGCGCTGAAAACCCGCACCCCGTCCCTGTCGATCCCGTGTTTCGCAGAACGCCGCTATGGCGGGGTGCTCGACGACGAAATGCTAATGGCCGCCCCGCATTCCTATCTGTCGCAAGCGATTGCCGGGATGGAGGCGCTGGCCAAGAACGGTCTGCGCTACCCGTTCCCGCAATATGGTATCCAGCAGGATGTCCGCGACGGGATGGCGAAGTCGTATCCGGGGCGGGCGAAGGCGTAGTAGGTTTCGTACACAGATTCCAAACTCAGGTATCACCAAAGGCGACCCGGCAATCATCCCTGCCGCGGTCGCCGGGAGCTTGGCGTTGGTTGCCACAAAGGTAGATGCCATCCCGCAGCGGCGGCAGAGATTCTGTTTTGTCACGGCAGGCCAATTGGACCTTTCGCCGCCGTCGCTCCAGAGCATCATCCGATCAGCTTGCCGATACGATCGGACAAAGGTGATCGTGTCCAAATCAAACGGCTCACGCTCTAGGTTTTGCGGTACCAAACAAAATGCCGTGTTGCGCCTGCAAATACGCGCGAATACTCCGACGCCAACCGCCAGCCAAAATGTTCGTAGAAGCGTCGCGCCGTGTGATTATCGCGGCATGATTCAAGACTGACCGCCCCACCCGCCCTGGCATCGGCGAGCAACGCCTGCCCGACGCCACGCCCTTGGGCGGCCGGCGCAATGAACAACATGTCCAAATGCCCATCCGTCACCAGTGAAAATCCGGCAACCGCGCCCTCGATCTCGGCAACCCGCAACCGCGCCAGGCTGACGACAAACCTCGCCACGAAAAACCCCTGATCGTAGCGCGCGAGGATGTCCGCGCCCAGGATTTCGGCAAACGCCGCGCCATAAGACGCCACCGTTGCCGTCGCGGTAATATCGGCCTCGGTTGCCGCCCGCACGATCACAGTTCGCGCAGCCGCGGGTCCAACCGGTCGCGCAGCGCGTCACCAAGCAAATTCAACCCGAACGCCAGCACCAGAATGGCAACCCCGGCAAACAGCGCGCACCACGGCGACAGCAGCAGCACGTTGCGCCCCTCGGCCAGCATCAAGCCAAGCGACGGGTTGGGCGGCTGGGCGCCAAGCCCGAGGAAGGACAACGACGCCTCGACCAAAATCGCCGATGACAGCAGCAGACTGGTCTGCACCAGGATCACCCCCATCAGATTCGGCAGCACATGGATCAGCAAAATCCGCGCGTCGGTGGCACCGGTCGCCCGTGCGCCCGCGACGTAGTCGGCACCGCAGATCACCAGCGCCGGCCCGCGCAGCAGCCGGGCGAAAATCGGGGTGTAGACCACCGCGATCGCAATCGCCGCCGTCACCGCGCCTGGCCCCAGCACCGCCACCACCCCGATCGCCAGCAGCATCACCGGAAAGGCGAACAGAATATCCATCAGCCGCATCACAATGCGTTCGAGCCAGCCGCGGTAATAGGCGGCCAGCAAGCCCAGCCCGCCGCCCAGAAATAGCGCCGCCCCGACCGATCCGGCGGCCACCAGCAACGACGCCCGGCTGCCGTATAAAATCCGGCTCAGCACATCGCGCCCCAGCTGATCGGTGCCGAGCCAATGCGTGGCCATCGGCCCACGCAGCCGCGCGATGATGTCCTGCGCCACCGGATCATACGGGGCGACAAAATCAGCGCCAATCGCCAGCAACCCTGGCACCAGCACCGCCAGGAACGCGAACAGCAAAAGCCCGGAGATTTTCATCCGCGCAACCGCGGGTCAATCACCCGATACAGCAGATCGACGGCGAAATTCACCACCACGAAGCCTGCCGTCACCAGCAGGATCACCGCTTGCAGCAACGGGTAATTGCGTTCGCTGATCGCCCCCAGGATCAACCGCCCCAGCCCTGGAATGGCAAAAACCTGCTCGACCACGATCGCACCACCCAGCAGATAGCCAGTCATGATGCCAAGGCTGGTCACAAAGGGGATCATCGCGTTGGCGAGCGCGTGGCGATACAGCACCCGCGCCTCCCCCAGCCCCTTGGCACGGGCGGTGCGGATGTAATCCTGGCCCAGCGACTCCAACAACGCTGATCGCACAAGTCGTGACAAATTGGCCAGGATCGGCAAGGCGAGACAGATCGCCGGCAACAGCAGCCGGGCGATATTGCCGATCGGATCATCGAAAAACGACACGTAACCCAGCAATTGCAACGATGGCGCCAAGGTCGCCAGCGCCAGGATCATCACGATGCCAAGCCAGAAGCTCGGGATGGTGAGGCCCGCGACACTGCCCAACCGCAGCAGCGTATCCGCCGTCCCGCCGCGTAGCCGCGCCATCAGGCAACCCGCCGGCACCGACAGGCCAGCGCCCAGCAGCAGCGCCAGCACCGTCAACTGCACCGTCGGCCAGATATGCAGCGCGATTTCGGCGACCACGGGTCGTCCCGTCCATAGTGAGGTGCCAAGGTCGCCATGCAGCGCCGCCCACGCCCAGCGCCCATACTGAACCAGCAGCGGCTGATCGAGGCCGAGCTGGCTGCGTAACGCCGCCACCCGATCGGGCGTGACCTCGGTATTCGCCCCCAGCATGATTGCCACCGCATCACCCGGAATGAACCGGATCATGCAGAACACCAGCAGCGAAATCCCGATCAGCACAAAGCCGAGATCAACCAGGCGCGCCGCAATGATCCGGATCACTTGGTGATCAGGCGATCACTTGCTGATCACAGTATCCGACAAGGTCACCAGGGACCGATTGGCGATCTGCTCAAACCCCGCGACATTGCTGCGAACCGCAGAGAAGATCTGGCCATAGGCGATATGCGCGATCGGCCCATGGCAGGCCAGGATCGCCTGCACCTTGGTGTAGGCCTTCTTGCGTTCCGCCGGGTCGGGCATCTGCCGCGCGCTGTCGAGCAGGCCATCAACCTCGGTGTTGGAATATTTGAACACGTTGGTCGACCCGCCAGTGCGGAAGGTGCGATAGAAATAATCGTCCGGATCGGTGCTGCCACCATTGGTAGAGGCAAACGTATCAAACGCGGTATTGCGCCAGTCTTGGATGAACTGCCCGAGTTCCTGGTTTTTCAACTCGACCTTGAAGCCGGCCTTGTTGAGCTGGGCCTGGGCGACCTGGGCAATGTCCTTGATGTCCTGGCGCGGCAGCACATTCATGGTGATGGTGACCGGCATCGCAACGCCGGCTTCCTTCAGCAACGCCATCGCCTTGGCGGGATCGTATTTGTAGCACGGAAAGCTGGTCGTATCGGCCGCCCAATCCTTCAGTGCCGGCGATAGCGGCCCGCCCGGCACACCAGCGCCAAACAGCGCGGCGGCAATGATTTCCGGTCGGTTGAGCGCGTAGTTCAATGCCTCGCGCACTTTGGCGTTGTCGAATGGCGGCTTGGATGTATTCATCCCGATCAGCGAATAGGCGAGCTCCAGCGTCTCGGCGAGGCGGACATTGGGTTTGCCCTTCAACTGTACCGCGGTCGCGGCGTCGATATTGGCCAGCATGCTGAACTGCCCGCTGCTGACGCCGACCTGGCGGGTCGCCGATTCGGGCACGATGTTGAATTTCACCCCATCGAGCTTCGGGGCGCCAGCGCGCCAGTAACCGTCGAACTTGCTGAGCTGGATGAAGCCGTTCGGCTGCCATTCCTTGAACTTGAACGGGCCGGTGCCAACCGGGGCCTTTTGCAGGCTGGCCTTATCGGTCTCGAAGCCGCGCGGCACGATGGCGATGGTCGCGATCGAGATCAGCAGCGGCGCAGTCGGCTCGGTCAGCTTCAATTCGACGGTGGTCGCATCGATCGCGTTGGCCTGATCGACGGTGCCAACCCGGCTCGCCATCGGGGACGCCATGTCCTTCGATTTCACCCGGCGGATGCTGGCAACCACGTCGGCAGCCTCAACCGGGGATCCATCATGGAAATGCATGCCGGGGCGCAGCTTGAAAACATAGGTCTTGCCGTCAGCGCTGATTGTCCACGACGCGGCGAGACCAGGTTGGACGCGCAAATCCTTGTCGATCGCGGTCAGGCCCTCGTAGATCGTGCCGCTCACCACCTGGAAGGACGGGAATGCGGTGATCAGATGCGGGTCAAGCCCGACCGGGGACGCATCGACACCGACTTCGAGAATTTGCGCGCTGGCCATCGGCGCCACCGCCAAAGCACCCAGCATGGCGCCGGTCAGCAAAATATTGCGCAGCGAAATTGCGGCCATGGCAGGTTGCTCCCTGGTAAAACTTTGGCTGATAAGGCTATGACCACAGGGTAGCAAAAACAAGGGACGGATGCGATGGATCCCATCACAGCGATCGGCGTGATCAGTGGCACATCAATGGACGGCATCGATGTGGCGCTCCTGCGCACGGATGGCGTTGCCGTCGTCGAGGCGGGTGCGGGGCGAACCTATGATTACGCGCCCGCGTTACGTGCCGAACTGCTCGCCCTGATCGCCGACCCGGAACGTTGCTCCAATGATCCGCTCGATGCATTGGAGGATGCCGTCAGCGACGCCCACGCCGGCGCGGTCACGCAATTCATCCAGGATTTCGGCATCGATCTCGCCACGATCAAGCTGGTCGGCATCCATGGCCAGACTATTTTGCACCGACCTAAACGGCGGTTCACCCGCCAGTTAGGGCGTGGCGCCCGGATCGCCAAAACACTCGGGATCGATGTAATCTATCGTTTCCGCCACGCCGATGTCGCCGCGGGCGGCGAAGGGGCACCACTTGCGTCACTGTATCACCAGGCGCTGGCGCAAGGGCTCGACCAGCCAGTGATGGTGCTGAACCTCGGTGGCGTCGGCAACGTGACCTATATCGATGGCGACATTATCCTTGCCTTCGACACCGGGCCGGCATCAGCCTTGCTGGACGACTTCATCAAGCGCCGGCGGGACCTTGCTTACGATGCAGGTGGCGCACTGGCGGGATCAGGCCAGGCCGACCAGTCGCTGGTGGCAAATTTGATGGCGCACCCCTATTTCTCCCGACCGGCGCCGAAATCGCTTGACCGCAATGATTTCCATGCCTGGGCCCAGGCGGTGGATGGCCTGCCGGACGCCGACGGGGCGGCAACCTTCGCCGAATTCACCTGCGCGAGTGTCGCGGCTGCCCGCACTCTGGTGCCCAAGCCGGTAAAACGCTGGCTGGTCACTGGCGGTGGCCGGCATAACGCAACCTTCATGCGCCGGCTGGGTGAAATCCTCGCCGTACCGGTCGATCCGGTCGAGATCGTAGGCTGGCACGGTGATTTCATTGAGGCCGAATGTTTTGCCTATCTCGCCGTCCGCTCCCAGGCCGGCCTGCCACTGAGCCTTCCTGGCACCACCGGCGTGCCCGCGCCGATGCTGGGGGGGGAGTTGTGTCGGGCCTGAACACACTATTCGCCCCGGTTGCCGACGCCATCGCCGCCGGGCGTATCCCCGGCGCGGTTCTGGGCGTTTTGGCACCGGATGGAACACGACACATCATCGCCGCCGGGATGGCCGCCCTGATGCCAGACCCGGTGAAGATGGCCGCTGACACCTGGTTCGATCTCGCATCCCTAACCAAGGTGGTCTTCACCACCACCGCCATTCTCAAGTTGGTTGAGGCGGGCCGGATTGGATTGGATGATCCTTTGTCCGTCGCGATCCCGGATTTGCGCCAATACCATGTCGGCACCGCCCCGGAACGTGCGCTGACTTTCCGCCAATGCCTGTCGCATCAAACCCATTTGCCCGCAGTCGAGCCGCTTTATACCTATGGCCAGGACCCACAGACCCTGCGGGCCTTCGTGCTGCAACGCGACTGGATCGCCGGGCCGGCCGTCTATTCCGACATCAACTTCATCCTGCTTGGCATCGCCATTGAACGGCTGACCGGGCGGGCTTTGATCGACCAGCCAGTGCCAGCCGGCTTCAGCTTTCGCCCCGATCCTGAGAAATGCGCCGCGACCGAGGCTTGCAGTTGGCGCGGCCGGATGATGCGCGGCGAGGTTCACGATGAAAATGCCTTCGCACTCGGTGGCGCATCGGGCCATGCCGGATTGTTTGGCACCGCCGACGCATTGCTGGATTTTGCTGGCGGATTGCTAAATGCCACCGCGCTCGCGCCCGCCAGCATTGCCGCACTGCGAACCCCGCAGCGGTTTGATCGCGGATTAGGATGGCAAATCCCGCACCCTGGCTGGTCCGGCGGCGATCGCTGCCCGGACACTACCATTGGCCATACCGGCTTCACCGGCACCGGGCTGTGGATTGATTTCGGCACCGGCCGGGCATGGACTTTGCTGACCAACCGCGTTCATCCCACCCGCCACGCCGAGACTGGCATCGCCGACTTGCGACGGGCGATAGGCGATCTGATGTGCAGCTGATTTGGCCCCGTCGCGTGATCCGGCTATGAGAGGCAGCACATGATGGAGATCGCGCCGTTGCGCCGTATCAACACACTGATTTTGCCGGTTTTGCTGTCTGCGGCCCTCTTTGGCTGCGGCACACTCCCCAATGTCGGACCGACCCGGTCAGATATGCTGGCGGCCGGCGCGACCAATAAGGTCGCGATCGTCGCGCTTGATCCGGAAACCGTGCAGACCCTTGCCAATGCCAAGCCCGCATCCCTTGTCGGGGCATTCGGCGATTATCGCCCGGCACGCGAAACCCGCATTGGCGTGGGAGATGCGGTGCAGATCGTGATCTGGGAAGCTGCGGCCGGCGGGCTGTTCTCCAGCCCGGTGGTTGATCGCAATAGCGCCGGCACGCGGTCCGCCACCATCCCAGAACAGGTTGTCGCCCGCGATGGCTCAATCACGGTGCCGTTTGCCGGCCGCATCGCGGTGATCAATCGCACCCCGCCCGAGGTCGAAATCGACATCGTCAAGCGCCTCTCTGACAAGGCGATCGACCCGCAGGCATTGGTCACCATCACCCGCAATATCAGCAACACCGTGACCCTGATGGGTGAAGGCGGTCTCGGGGCCCGGGTTGGGCTCACGCCGCGTGGCGATCGGCTGCTGGAAGTGCTCGCAAGCGTCGGCGGATCGCGGATCGGACCGCAGGATGTGACGGTGGTGCTGTCGCGCGAAGGCCGCAGCATCCGGGTGCCGCTGCAGGCAGTGATGGACGATCAACGGGAAAATGTGTTCCTGCAAGCCGGCGATGTGATCGGCCTGGTG
Source organism: Asaia bogorensis (assembly GCA_943333505.2). GTDB lineage: Bacteria > Pseudomonadota > Alphaproteobacteria > Acetobacterales > Acetobacteraceae > CAITOL01. The sequence goes on from CALQTN020000016.1 coordinate 56,050, forward strand.
CGCGATCCGCAGACCTTCACCGCAATGGGGGCGACCGGACGCAACAGCGTGATCGGCTTTGACACACTGAAATTATCGCTCGATGAAGCGGTCGCCAAGGGTGGCGGATTGATCGATTTGCAGTCCGATCCGGCCGGAGTGTTTGTCGTCCGCTACGAACCGGCCGTCATTGCTGCCGCCATACCGCAGGCAAGTGGCGTTCTTGCTGAGAACGGCTTCGTGCCGGTGGTCTATCACATCAACATGCGCGACCCCGCTAACCTGTTCTTGGCGCGAAAATTCCCCATGCGCAACAAGGATATTCTCTACGTCACCAACGCGCCGGCCAATGAGCTGAACAAGGTGCTGAACCTGGTCAATCTGCTGACCACGCCAATTGTCAGCGCCGCCGTTATCCGAAGCTACGCGAAGTAGACGGCACTGGCACGTCGATGACCGTTTCTGTGTCTGACCCACTGCCGTTTGCGGCCTTCATCAGCACGATCCTGTTGCGGACCCTGCCGCCAAAGTCGCCGTCGCCGCGCGCGGTGACCGAAACCGAATACCCCGCCGAAGGGGATGACTGGTTCTGGACCGACGACAACGCCAAGGTGCTCGAACTGATGGCGCTGCCAGCGGTTTGGCGCCATTCCCCCGATGATGTCGCCGATATTCTGCGCTTCCTGACCGGTATGTGTAACGGTCGCTTCATTTTCCGCCGCCTTGCCCGTAATCGACTGCTGCGGCTCGAACAGGATGGCGGCCGGGCCCGCTTTGTCCATAGCCTTCTCGACATCGATTGCGACCTCGCGCGCGGGATGGTCACGCTCGGGATGCGCTTCCACGACGGCCGCGATGCCCGCAACATTACCTTTACAGGCAACTATGTTGCATTCCGCTATCGCGATAAAAACTACGCCATAGATGTCGAGGAAGGCATCGTCGCCCACGCGATCGACCTCAGCGATGACCGCCTGGTATTGACGTTCGAAGCGGAATTATCCTTCCGCCCCAATCGGTTTGGCTCCACGCTGCGGGTCGGCCGCGTGGTCTACCGCATCGACGTCAGGGCCAACTCGGTATTCGTAGATGTCGAGGCCGCCCTTACCCTCGACCCGGCAATCACTGTCGAGGATGTCAGCCTGACCTTCGGTTTCGATGATGCCAGCCACGGGCTGAACAATGTCCGCTACGAAACCTTGCGCGCCGCGTTTCCGGCTTCCCCCCCCACGGTGCACAAGGCCGGCATGGAAGCAATCCGGATTCCGGCGCAGGGTTGCCATTACTGGTCGATCGCCCAAACATCCGAGATCAACGGCTTTGCCCTCGCAGTTCACAGCCTGCCTCGGCCTGGCTCGCCGTTGCACAGCATCCACGCGACCAGCAATAAATCCGCCGAATTTCACTGGCTGGTCGCCGAGCATCGCTTTGCAGGCCGTCAGACCGGCACACTGGTGGCCGGTGAGCGCAAGGTGATCACTTCGGGTGGCTTTTACGAGGATGCCGACGCCTATGCCGCCATGCTGCCAGCCCAGGCGGCGCTTTCGGATGCGGGCGGCCCGGCGATCGATGTGTCGGTGTCTTATGATTACGGTGCCGAGGTGCTGGCGCTGACCAAATGCTACCGAAGCTTGTGCGCCCCAGCCCCCCCAGTTGAGGATCCCGGCTTACGCGCTGAGTTGCGCGACCGCATCGATGGTTTTCGCGACTTCTATCAGGCCCATTTCATCGCCCCGTTCCGAGCCGGGGTGTCTGCTGTTTTCTCGCGTTCGGTTGCCTTCATGGCGCTCGCCTATGCTGAGATGTTCGCAGAAACCCAAGATCCGGCCTATGAAGCTGCGCTGCGCGACGCATGCGAGATCATTCTGACCTTCGAACGGGTCAACGCCGATGTCGCCGGGCACCCCCAGTCCGCATTCGTGATGGGGCGGGAAGCCGGCGCGCAGCCGCATGTCGATTGCCATAGCGCCTGCCTCCTGGCCCTGGTGCGGGCGAGCAATGTGCTGGGCGAGGCGACTTGGGAACGCTCGATCGATCGCGGCCTGTCTGCCTTCCGGATGGACACTCAATCGGTCCTGTTTGGCAAAGCGCTCTATAAGCAGGATCTTGTGGCGGTCGACTACCTCGCCACGGACGGCGTGCGCCACGCCATGCCAGCATTCTGGAATTATCACTCCGGTCTCACCCTGCGCATGTTGAACGCCTTGCGTGCGAGCCCAGTGCCCGAATTGCAGGCGGTGTGGGTCCGTCAGGCGCCGCGCATCACGGTGCTTGAAGGCCTGATGCGGGCACGGGTAGAGCAATGCCTCCGGGTCCGCGACGACGCGATCGAGGTGCGGACCTCGGTGCTGTCGGGCGAAACAAATTCGGAAACCCAACCCTGGGTCGCCATCGCGCTGCTCGGCGCGGACGGACTGCCCTGAAAGGTCCCCATGATGCAGATCGTCCACACGCTCGAGGAACTCGACCGCAAAATAGAGGAGTGCAACACTGCCGAGGCGATCTCGGATGACGCAATGCGCGCTGTGTTCCCGACCTTCCGCATGGATCCTCCGCAGGGCCTGCCGGCCGATCCATTTTCCGAAGATTACCGCCAGGCACAGATGGTGTTCTATCGGACGATCGCGGGCAAGCCCTATGCGCTCACCAATGAAGCGACGAAATTCGATGTCGATGCCTTATCCCGCCGTCCATTCCCCTTCATTACCAACAGCACCGCCACCGCCGGCGCCTATTTCATGGCGATCGGCTATTTGCTGCGTTGTATGGCGTTGCCGGCCGGATCGCGGGTGCTGGAGTTTGGCGCTGGCTGGGGGATATCGTCGGTCTGGCTCGCCCAATTGGGCCATCACGTCACCATCGTTGATATCGAGCCGAGTTTTTGCGAGCTGATCCGACGCCGTGCCATCCATGAAGGCGTGGAAATCGAGATCGTCAACGCCGATTTTTTTTGGATCGAAGGCCAGCAGCGCCAGTTTGACGCAGTGATGTTTCAGGGCTGCTTTCATCATTGCGACGATCACCTCCGCCTGTTAATGGCGTTGGTACCTATCGTCGCTCCCGAAGGTCGGATTTTCTTTGGCGCCGAGCCGATAATGGCCGATTTCCCGCAGCCTTGGGGCATACGGCTCGACGGTAACTCGCTATGGGCGATCCGGAAGAATGGCTGGCTCGAGCTCGGATTTCGCACCGATTATTTCCGTCGGGCGCTCGCCCATTGCGGCTGGAGCGCCCATCATCGCGCCATCGCTGATGGCGGTGATGCGCTGGATGTATGGGAAGCCCGCCATCTTGCCGCGGCACGTTGGGCCTATTCCGGCGGCAACCCGAAATTACAGACCCAGACCGGAACCCGCGACGGCGACAGAATTGTTTTTGCGGCCGCTGCTGCCGGGACCGGGCTGTTCGGCCCCTATATCGATCTGCCACAAGGGCGCTACCAGGCCCGCATTCAGTTCCAAGCCGACGCGCCGCGGATCGGAAAAGCCTTCGCCGATGTAGTGTGCGACGCAGGGGCAACGCGGCTCGCCGATACAACAATCGGTCCGGGCGATGTTGTTGTGATGGATTTCACTGCGGCAACCGACCTGTCCGGCGTGGAAATCCGCCTGATTACCCGGAAGGGTTATTCTGCGACGGTCATCGGGGTCGAGATTATGACGATGGGATAATCGGTTTGAATTTGATCTGTCGTAAACCCATCTGGCCCTCGATCGCGCCACGCTCGACCCAGATGCGCAGTTCGATCGGGGTTTCGGGATGATCGATCTGCACCGCAAAAACCGCCTTGTACCACCCGCCCCTGCCCGGCCGCATCCGCGCGCGCGATAACAACACGCCGGTAAAAAATTCGGCAGCAAAGCTCGCATCGCCAACATCGTCCGAAAACCAGAGCTCCAGTTCGACCCCCCATGCGCCAGAGGGAAAATGGAAAAACGGGCCGAAGTACAGCGGTCTTGCCGGGCCGGCGATTTCGACAACCGCTGAGGCCTGTTCGTGCGTCCGGCACATCAGACATTCGCGCGGCAGCAGGAAATCACGCGGTGTGCCACTGAGCAGCATATCGATAATCGGCGTCAGGAATTCATCTGCAATCCGACGGGTGAGCGCTGTGAATTCGAGCACTGGCAGCGGCGGGGGGGCAACGTTACCCAGACCAATGCCGAGCAGTGCGGCAAGTTTTCCAGAGACGACTTCAGCATCCGCAGGACGGATCACCAGTGCATCCGGCCGTCGATGCAGCCGATTCAACCCGGCAATCACTGCGGTCAGCGCGCGCGTATGGCTGATAACGTCGCCACCCTGCACCACCAGACGCTGCAACGCCTGCCCAGGGTCATCAAGACATACAATCAGCGGAAGATCACGGTGATGGCTGGAATGGTCCAGGCCCAACAGCATCTGCACCCCGGGATGATCGTCGGTCAGAGTATCAACGGCGGTAAGTTCGTGCCCGGCTTGCGCAAGCAATCCTGCAATGGCCTCGATCACCCAATTGGTAAAGGGACCAGGGAAGCCGACAACGCGTAAGGCCTTGTGGACTGTGCGCGCAGGAACTGCTGGGGCGGGGTTATCCATGATGATCGGTCACGCGGTGCAGATCAAAACGTTGCGTAAATATCGCACGCCAGATTAACGTCGTCGAAAACCCGGCCGCGCCCTCCCTTTAGCACCAGCGCTTGGCTGCAATAGGCCTTAACCGCATCGACACTATGGATGGCCATGATCATCGCGCAATGGGCGCGTTTTTCGAAAATCTCATGATAGCATTTTTCCTGAAAGCGCTTGTCTCCGACGGCCAGCACTTCGTCGATCAACATGCATTCAAAATCAACCGAAAGCGATATCCCAAGCGCAAGACGGGCGCGCATGCCGTCGGAATAGATCCGCACAGGTTCGTAGATGTAGCTGCCGAGTTCGCTGAAGTCACTGACGAAATCGAGCATCTTCTCGAACGGGGTGTTGTAGATGCGCGACATGAAACGCATGTTGTCATAGCCGGTCATTTGGCCTTCGAAGCCGCCGCCGAGCGCCAACGGCCATGACATGAACAGCCCACGATGGATGGTGCCGCTGGTGGGCAAAAGCAGCCCCGCCATCAGCTTGATCAGTGTCGATTTTCCAGCCCCGTTGCCGCCCAGGAAGGCGATACGCTCGCCAGGACCGCAGCGGAAGTTAATGCCGTCCAGGATGCGACGGTTACCCTTCTCGGTGGGGAATTCCTTGACCAGATCGCGCACCACGATGGCACGATCCTTGATATCAAGGCCAAAATCAGCCGGCACTTCGCTTGGAGGTGCACGCCGCTTTGCTCCCCAGGAAAATGGTGCGTTCATCAGGGGCGCCCCATACCGGTCGCGGCAAGCACCTTGGCCGGCCACGCGATCATCAGAAAACTCAGCCCCCCGACCAGTACCGCCGATATCCAAAGCAGCCGCCATGGGTAATGCGCGTGATCCGGCTTTCCGGCGATGACCACCGCCTCAACATAGCTTTGCTGCTTACGCGCCTCGTAATCCGCCGTGCGCTGGGCGCCGAGGGCTGCGAGGTAAGTTTTCTCGGCGAATTCACGCTGCAACAGCAAGCGCTCATAGATCTCGATCTTCGGCGCGAACGCTGCGCCGCCGCCGGCAAGACTCGCCTGCTCACTCGCCAACTGCGCTTGCAGGGCGCGCACCCGGGCACGGATCGGGGCGACTTGGGGGCTGTTAGGCGCGGCTTGCAGGATAATATCGAGTTGGGCTGCGGTTTCAACCTGCTGCATTTTCAGCATGGCAATGGTTTCTAGTACCGCTTTGGCCATCAACAATGGATCGGCCATGCCAATTTCGCTGCGGAACGCGGTCAAGCGCGCCTCGGCAGCGCGCGCAATCGCCCGCGTGCGTTCAACTTCGTCGTTGGCAATGGCAACAGCATCGCGCTGGGCACGGGCGTTGAGCGTATTGAGCAGCCGCTCCGCCCCTTTCATCAACACCTGCGCGACGCGCTGGGCGGCCTCGGGCGTGAAGCCCTGGGTCCGCAAGGTGGTCATTCCAGTGCTGCTCTCGAACTCCGCCGAAACCAGGCGTTGGTAAAGTTTATACAGGCTTTCATCGCTGTCGCCGTTAATCGGGCTGGGGAAACGCCAAAACCAGTCCATGCCCGCATCCCGCAGCATAGTCTTCAATCCAGCCTCAGCGATCACCAACCGCATCGCATCACGGGACAGGATGTAATCGCGGACGGCATAAGAATCCTCACCACTCGCGGTTTTCGGAGCCTCTTCGGTGGAAATGATCTGGGTGCCAAGGCGATTGGCCATCCCGGGCTGGCGAACGACGTATTTCGCCTCCGAGACATAGCGATCTGCAGCGATCAGCAGAAAATAACCCGTGGTCAGGCTGACCGGCAGGACCACCAGCAACAAAAAGCGAAACAGGATGCTACGCGTCCGCCGGCCGATGCCCCCCCGGCGCGGCGCGTGGCTGCTCTGCCCCGACCGGGACATGTCCGCAATCGGTATAAGGTCGATCCAGGAGTCCGGCGCTTCAGGCGGCATTCACAAACCTATGGTAAAAGCATCGGTATCGATAATCCAATCTAGCACGTCAAAGGGGCAAATCCAATAATGTCGCTGGGTTGCATGATCGTAAGCCGTCTCTTGCCGAGCAGGCGGCTAATATGCGAGCAAGCACGATCACAGCGCGCTGGCGTCTAAGATAATCAAAGTCCGCGCGTCGGCGCGGGGTGAATTCAGGGTAGGTGGATATTCATGCGCATTCTTTTGACCGGCGGATGTGGCTTCATTGGCTCGGCTGTGGTGCGCCACATTCTGCGCCACACTGATCACAGCATCGTCAATGTTGACAAAATGACCTACGCGGCATCGGAAGACGCGCTCGAGGAAGGGCTTGCCGACCGTCGGCATCAGCTGATCCGCGCCGATATCTGCGATCATGCCGCGATGACCGGGATCGTCAGCACCCATCAGCCAGACGCCATCATGCATCTGGCTGCCGAAAGCCATGTCGATCGCTCGATCGATGGGCCGGGGCCATTCATTCAGACCAACATCGTTGGCACCTATGTGCTGCTCGATGTGATGCGGCAATACTTTGCCGGGCTGCCGGCTGCGCGCCAGGCACGCTTCCGCTTTCACCACGTCTCCACCGACGAAGTGTTCGGCGCACTCGGCCCGAACGATCCGCCCTTTACCGAAACCACGCCTTATGATCCGCGCAGCCCGTATTCGGCGAGCAAAGCCGCGTCCGACCATTTGGTAAGGGCGTGGTTTCATACCTTTGGTTTGCCTACCATGGTCTCCAATACGGTGAATAATTACGGCCCGTGGCAGTTCCCCGAAAAATTGATCCCGTTAGTGACCCTCAATGCGCTGGAAGGGCAAAAATTACCGGTCTATGGCGACGGTTCGCAACAACGCGATTGGCTGTTCGTTGAAGATCACGCCGCCGCTCTGGTACGGGTGCTCGAACAGGGCCGCGCCGGCGAAACTTACGCCATCGGCGCCCGCCAGCCTCGGACCAACCTGGAAGTTGTGCACGCGATCTGCGATGCGCTCGATGCCCGCCTGCCCGATCCGGCTGGCCCCCGTCGGCGACTGATCCATTTCGTCACCGATCGGCCCGGCCATGATTTCCGCTATGAAATCGACCCGACAAGGAGCGAGGCCGCCCTCGATTGGCGTGCCCCACATGATTTCAGTACCGGCCTCGGCAAGACGATTGACTGGTACCTCGCCCATCAGGCCTGGTGGGCACCGATCCGGTCCGCACGCTATGCCGGTCAACGGCTGGGAAAGGCGTGATACGATGAAGGGCATTATTCTAGCAGGCGGCTCCGGCACCAGGTTGCATCCGATGACCATCGCATCGAGCAAGCAGATGCTCCCGGTCTACGACAAGCCGATGATCTATTATCCGCTCACCGTGCTTATGCTGGCCGGCATCCGCGATATTCTGGTGATCTCAACGCCGACCGACCTGCCGCAATTCCGCCGCCTCCTCGGCGACGGCTCGCGCTTGGGGGTGCGTTTCACCTATGCCGAGCAGCCCAAGCCCGAGGGGCTCGCCCAGGCTTTCCATATCGCCGAGGACTGGCTCGCCGGGCAAGCCTGCGCGCTGGTGCTGGGCGATAATCTGATTTTCGGCGAGCATTTCTCCCGCATGCTGCAAGCCGCCGCGGCACGGACAGAAGGGGCGACGGTATTCGCCTATCATGTGCGTGATCCGGAACGCTACGGCGTCGTCACCATGGACGACCATGGACGCGCCCTCGAAATCGTCGAGAAACCAACTTCACCCGCTTCAAACTGGGCGGTAATCGGTCTTTACTTCTACGACGCACGCGTCACCGAGTTGGCGAAGCGGGTGCGCCCCTCACCGCGTGGCGAGTTGGAGATCACCGACCTCAACCGCATCTATCTCGAAGAAGGCGCTTTGCAGGTCGAAAAGCTCGGGCGCGGCTGTGCCTGGCTCGATGCCGGCACGCCCGACAGCCTGTTGCAAGCCTCGACCTTCGTGCAAACCATCCAATCGCGCCAGGGCATGCTGGTTGGCTGCCCCGAGGAAGTCGCTTTCCGCATGGGCTGGATTGACGCGGCCGCCTTGCGGGCCGAGGCACGGGCGCTGGGCAAAACCGAACTTGGCCGGGTGCTGACCCTGCTCGCTGATGGCGAAGACTAAACGGAGAGCCAGATAATGAAGGTCGAAACACTGGCGATCCCGGGCGTGCTGCTGATCACCCCGCGTCGCTTCGCCGATCCGCGCGGCTGGTTCGCGGAAAGTTGGAACGAGCCACGCTACCAGGCGGCCGGCATTGCCGGTCCGTTCGTGCAGGACAACCACTCGTATTCCGGGCCGAAGGGCACAATTCGCGGCCTGCACTGCCAGATCACCCCGAGCATACAGGGCAAACTCGTCCGGGTCGTGCGCGGCTCGGTCTGGGATGTCGTGGTCGATATCCGCCACGGCTCCCCAACCTATGGCCAGCACGTTTCGGCGATCCTGAGCGCGGAAAATGGTGTGGAGCTTTGGGTGCCGGGCGGATTCCTGCACGGGTTTTGCACGCTCGAACCGGATTGTGAGTTCCTCTACAAGGTCACTGCCGGATATGACCGTGATGCCGAGCGCGGAGTGATCTGGAACGATCCCGATCTTGCCCTGCCCTGGCCGGTTGCCGCGGAGGATGCGATGCTGTCCGACAAGGACGCGATCCTCCCCCGCTTGGCTTCCTGTGCCCCCTGGTTCCAGGCATGAGCATTTTGGTGATCGGTGGCACCGGCCAATTGGCAACGGCGCTCGCTGAGCTGGCAGACGGGCGCGACATCGTCGTGTTGGCACGCCCAACACTCGATTTCGACCAGCCTGCGCAGATCCCCGCGCTGCTAGCCGCCCGTAAGCCTTCGCTCATCATCAATGCCGCCGCCTATACAGCTGTCGACAAAGCCGAGAGCGACGTCGAAGCCGCTTATCGTGCCAATGCATCCGGCCCTGAAATCGTGGCACAGTACTGCGCAGCCGCCGACATTCCACTGATCCATGTCTCGACCGATTATGTCTTCGACGGCGCCAAGGGCGTACCCTATGTCGAAACCGATACCGCCGACCCGATCGGTGTGTATGGCGCCAGCAAGCGCGCAGGGGAAATCGCGGTGCTGGCGGCTTGCCCGAAAGCCGTCATATTGCGAACGTCTTGGGTTTACGCCCCCTACGGTCGCAATTTTGTCCTGACCATGCTCGGTGCGGCACAGCGTGTGTCGAGCCTGCGCGTGGTTGCCGATCAGATTGGCTGCCCGACAGCAGCGCCGGACCTCGCTGCTGCGATCTTCGCCATCGCAGACCAACTCGGTGCGGGGTGGCGCGACTGTTACGCCGGCATTTTTCATGCGGCCGGCACCGGTTCGACAAGCTGGCATGGCTTGGCGTGTGCAACGTTCGCCGCCGCGTCCCGGCACGGCCGCACCCCGCCCGAGGTGATCGCCATTACCACCGCGGACTGGCCCACCCCTGTGCGCAGACCCGCCGATTCGCGACTGAACTGCGAGAAACTCGCCCGTGTTTTCGGCGTCCGGCTCCCGGACTGGCAGGACGCGCTAGACCGCATGATCGACCAGACGCTCGGCGCGCAACATGTGGCGTAATGTGCTAAGATGTTTGGGCATGGGCCAATCTGCGCCCATTTCCTCGTCAAGGCAGAGATCATGAGCGCCACCGATATTGCCGCTGCAGGCGGCCGCGCGGCTGCGGCGTTTGGCGCCCGGCTGCGCCGGATCTTGTGGCTCACCGTCATCCTGTCGCCCAGCATCTTCGCGGCCATCTATTACGGTCTGATTGCCAGCGATCGCTATGTCTCCGAGGCGCGCTTTGTGATCCATACCGCCAGCAAACCAAGCGGCATCATGGGCGGCCTGAGCGCATTGCTGCAACTGGCCGGGCTCGAAAGATCGCAGGACGACGCCTTTGCAGTCCGTGACTACCTGACCTCCCGCGATGCATTGCGCGAACTCAACGCCCGCCTGCCTTTGCGCCCGCGCTACGGCGTGGCCGACGCCGATTTCCTCGCCCGCTTCCCCTCGATCCTCTATGGCCCGAGCGATGAGGCGTTTTTTCGCTATTTCGGCACCATGCTAACTGCGGTGGTCAACACCGGCAGTGGCCTGACAACTCTGCGAGTGCAAGGATTCCGCGCAGAAGATGCCCAACAGGTCACCCGTATTTTGCTTGACCTCGGCGAAGAACAAGTCAATCGGCTGAACACGCGCATCCAGCAAGACGCAGTTCGTCTTGCTGCGAGTGAACTCGCCCGTGCGGAGGAACGCCGCATCACCACCCAGGTTGCGGTGACGGCGTTCCGCGCGCGCGAACTCACGCTGGACCCAAACAAGGAGTCGGCCGGCATTATCGGCATGATCGGCCGGCTATCGAGCGAACTTGCCGATGCGCGAATGATGTTGGACCAGACCCGTGCGAGCGCACCCAACAGTCCGCAATTGCTGACCCAACAGCAGCGGGTTGATGCGATCAATCGCCAGATCGAACTGCAACGCCTGCAGGTCGCGGGCGAAGCAAACGGAATTGCCGACAAGATCGAGCGCTACGAACGGCTGCTGCTTGAAGACGAATTTGCCATAAGGGCCTTGGCGCAGACCACGATTTCAATGGAATCGGCGCGTATCGAAGCAAGGCGCCAACAGTTGTTCCTCGAACGTGTGGTCGAGCCCGGCCTACCTGACGCAGCCATCATGCCGCAGCGTTGGGCTCTGGCCACAACCGTATTTGGCTTCAACGTCATCGGCGGGTTAATCGTGTTTCTGCTGATAACCGGCGTGCGAGAGCACACTGCCGGCAGCCGCCAGCACCGTTAGCACGCTATCATGATCATCGTGACCGGCGGCGCCGGGTTCATCGGCTCCAACCTCGTTGCCGCACTGGAAGCCACCGGCGCGACCGACATCGTCATTTGCGACCGGCTGCTGGATGGATCGAAATGGCGCAACATCGCCAAGCGTATGCCGCGCGACATTATTCAACCCGAAGCGTTGCTGGCCTATGTTGACGCCAATGCCGGCGCGATCGAGGCCATCTTCCATCTCGGCGCCAATTCATCCACGACAGCCACAGACGGTGATGAAATTGTCGCAACCAACTTTGCCCTGTCGGTGGCACTATGGCGCCTTTGCGCACGGCATGGCATCGGCTTCATCTATGCCTCCTCAGCCGCAGTTTACGGCGACGGCAATCAAGGCTTCGTCGACAGTAATACCTTGGCCGATTTGCGCGCTCTGCGGCCGCTCAATCTCTACGGATGGAGCAAATACCTGTTCGATGGCTGGGTGCTGACCAGCATCGCACGCGGCGAGCCCGCCCCCGCTCATTGGTCCGGACTGCGATTCTTCAATGTTTATGGCCCCAATGAATACCATAAGGGCGCGATGCAAAGCCTGGTGGCGAAGATCGTCGCGGCGCATCAGCCCGGCAAACCGGTTAGTCTGTTCAAATCCTACCGTCCCGATTTCGCCGATGGCTGGCAGTTACGCGACTTCATCTGGATCGATGACGTGGTCGCGGTCATGCAGTGGTTGCACACGCATAAATGCAGTGCCGGCATCCTCAATCTCGGCGCCGGCATCGCACGCAGCTTCCATGATCTGGCCGGCACCGCGATCCAGGCCTGCGGTGAGGCGCCGCGATTTGACTATGTCGAAATGCCCGAGGCAATCCGGCCCGCTTATCAATATTACACCTGCGCTGATATCAGCCGCTTGCGCCAACTTGGCTATACATCGCAGATGACACCGCTTGAAGCCGGAGTCACCGCCTACGTCACAGGCTTTCTACGGACAACTGATCCCTACCGGTAAATCGGCTAGAGCGTGATGACCGTAGGTGGAATCACCGAAGGTCTGAATCACGCGACCAAACAAAGGGTTACAGCGTGATGACCGCGCCTATCAGCGGTCATCACGCTGTAGGGTCTGTTGAGATTGAGGGTTCCGGCGCGGCTTGGAGTGTGATTCAAGCTTTGTATGGAACGCTTTATATTGACTGATGCCCAGTGGGCGAAGATGGAACCGCACTGCCTGGGCAAGCCCACGGACCCAGGACGCAGCGGTGGC
>CALQTN020000017.1 GCA_943333505.2 Asaia bogorensis
CTGCGTCCTGGGTCCGTGGGCTTGCCCAGGCAGTGCGGTTCCATCTTCGCCCACTGGGCATCAGTCAATATAAAGCGTTCCATACAAAGCTTGAATCACACTCCAAGCCGCGCCGGAACCCTCAATCTCAACAGACCCTAGAGCATCATTCGTTCAATCGGCTTCGATTGGACGGATAAAGATGAACGTGAAAACAAGACTCTAGAGCGTGTCTGCTGAACCAAGTGCAACGGATCACGCTCTGGTATTTCCAGCTCTGTCGGATCGGGACTATCTCGAAGTCGTCTGACGCCGCCGCAGGCATTATTTCAGCTTCGCCGCCGCGATCTGGCCGGCCAGCCACGGGGCAAGCGCTGTCGCTCCGGCATGGTTCAGATGATTGATGTCCAACCATAGTTTCGTTTCGGCTATGGCTGGTCCCGGCGACCAGATCAGGGCGTATTGTTGGTAGAATGCCGAAAACGCCGGCGGTGCTGGAACGTGCTGCGGCATCATGAGAAATCGCACTTCGACGCCCTGCTTGCGGGCTAGTTCAGCGATCGCTTGGACGTACGACAGGTTGGCACGCCGCTCCAGATGGTTGAACGCCGGCGGCAAGGCCATCTTGCGGGCGATTGCGCGGGCAGATTGCAGCCGCTGCTGTTCGAGTTCGGCGTCGGTATGGCTTTGCAAGCGCGGCACGACGGGGCGGATCGGGTGGTCAAAAGACCCTGTTGCGGCATAGGTATCGTCCCATTGTGCACCGCGATATTTCGCCGGCGCGAACTCCGGCGTCGTGCCATAGGCGCCGGGCAGGGATGTCCGCAGGAAAAGCTGCATTTGTCGCAGCGGCAGACGCCCGAGATTAGCCAAATACGACACGTTGATGAAGAGCGGCGCAAACAGGATATCGGATGCCTCGGCGAGCGGGCCAAAGGCGGGATGCAGGTCCCGCGGTTCGTCTTCGTTAACCTCCACGACCAGCAGCTTAACGGTCCGGTTCAGCAGCGCCTCCCGGGCCAGCAGATAATGCAGGTCGCGGCCTAGATGCTGCACTGCAAAATTGACGACGTGCAAATTTTGTCCGGTGGCCTGGCCATAGGCGCTCTCGACTGCGGCACTGTTGACGCCGAAAACGCTCCGTGATGTGCCGATGAACACCACGTCGAGCGGGGTCCGATCGTGATGGATGCGCTCATAAATCCAGCCAGCCTTGATGACGGCAGGCTCGGTCAGGCTGTTGAAGCGCACCAGGCGGCTATGCGGAAGCAAGCAGATGCCGACCACGATCAGCACCATCGCACCTGCCATCAGGCCGAGATAGGCAAGGGGTGACAGGGGCGCGGGCCGGACGTCCATCGGGACCTCAGAAATTGAAATAGAGGAAGCTGGTCGGCTGCGGCAGGTTCACCAGACCGGCCGCGAGCAGGGCAGCGACCGCAATCGCCCACGCGGCGGAGCGATGGAATACAATTGACAGGACCGCAGGACCGATCGTGGTTGGACGTGTGATGCCCGATAGCGACTGGCGCATGATCTCTTGCGTGTTCGGCAGCCCAAGGGCGATGCCCGCCAGCAGCACGCACCAGATCCACACCGACATCGCCGGAATTATGGCCATCGCAGCCGGATCGTTCGCGGCACAGCCCAACCAGCCGCCTGGTAGGACGCAACCATGGGCGCCGGCCATCCCAGCCAAAATGCGACCTGCTCCGGCCAGGGTGTCCGCGCGGAAGAACACCCAACCCACCACCACCGCGACAAAGGTCAGCAACCAGGACGCGACCACTCCAATCCGCCCTGGCAAGCGCAGCCCCAGGCGGCCTTGCACTACCTGCCATGCGTGGTTGACCACCAGATAGCCGCCGTGTAGGGCACCCCAAACCAGAAAAGTCCAGCCGGCACCATGCCAGAAGCCGCCGATCGTCATAGTCGCCAGCAGGTTGACGTAGCGGCGTGCCTTCCCCCGACGATTGCCGCCAAGGGCGATGTAGAGGTAGTCACGTAGAAAGCGTGACAGCGTCATGTGCCAGCGTCGCCAGAAGTCGGTGATGCTGGTCGCTTTGTAGGGAGAATTGAAGTTCAGCGGCAGGGCGATGCCGATCATCCAGGATAGCCCGATCGCCATGTCGCAATAGCCGGAGAAATCGAAATAGAGCTGGAATGTGTAAGCTAGCGCGCCTCCCCAGGCTTCGAAGAATAGCGGGGCCGCGCCAAGTTCGGCGGCGTCGAAAACCGGCCCGACGTAGTGCGCCACGCCATCGGCAAGGATAGCTTTCTTGAACAGGCCAATGGCGAACATCACGACACCGACGCTGAAATGATCGGCATTGAACCGATAAACCCGCGCCAGCCGAAATTGCGGCATCATCTCCGCGTGATGCAGGATTGGGCCAGCAATCAAATGCGGAAAATAGGTAACAAACAACAAATAATGTATGAAGTTCCGTTCCTTGACCTCATCGCGGTAGTTATCGACCAAATAGGCGATCTGCGTAAAGGTAAAGAAGGATATGCCGAGCGGCAGAACGATGTTTAAGACTGGGATGGGAGCTTCGAGGACACGATTGAAGTTGTCGATGAAGAAATTCGCGTATTTATAGTAAGCGAGTACGGCGATATTCGTGCTTGTCGCCAATGCGAGGAGTACGGTGCGCCTTGTGCGGGCCGAGGGGGCAGATAACAGTGCCAAGCCACGACCGGCCATGAAGTTTACCGCGATCGATCCCAGCAGCAGCGGCAAATAGCGCGGATCCCAAGCCGTGTAGAACACCAGAGATGCTAGGCCGAGCCACAGGGCGCCATAAATATTGCCAAAGCGCGAGATCAGGAAGAAGCCAAATAGGGTGACGGGCGCGAAGACAAAAGTAAACAAAAACGTACTGAACAGCATCACGGCAGTCCTTCGATTTACCCGCGCCGAGCAGGCAACCGATTAATGCGCAACCGTCGCTAGACCTGGGCTGGGTGACGCAAATACCAGAGCCGTTCATAGGCGGCGACCAAGCTATCCAGGCTACGGCGGCGATTGGCATCGGCCGCCAACGGGGGCTGGCGTAACATGTTCTCCAACACGTTCAACAATTGTTCTCCGATGTCGAAATCGCCCTGATCGCAGGCGTGGTGGAACGCAATCAGAATCTTGTCGGACAAACGGCGGCTGTGCCGTGGCGGCATTGCGGCTGACGGTTCGCGACTTATGTCGTCTATTACGCTCACTCAGACCCCGCCCTAATTACATCCCTAACGTTTCCCATCATACCGACACATTCATTTTCCTGCTAGCCTTGTTCGCAAGGCGGCAGTCAATTCTTGCGCCGTGCTCCCTGGGCGATACAATCCTCGTAATTTGCCGTCCGGGCCAATGAGATAAATGAACGAGGAGTGGTCCATCAGGTATTGCGTGGCATCCTTGCGTTCTGCCTTGGCATAGTAAACCCGATAAGCGCGGGTAACCGCGGCGATCTCGGCCACGCTGCCGGTCAGGCCGATCAAACGGTCGTCGAACAGTTTTACATATCCGTTGATCAGTTCCTTGGTGTCACGTTCCGGGTCGATGGTGATAAAAATCGGTGCGATTTTCACGGCGTCCGGGCCAAGACCGTCAAGCGCGGTGGCGATGACCTGCAATTCAGTTGGGCAGACATCAGGGCAGAACGTGTAGCCGAAATAGACCAGCATCCACTTGCCACGAAAATCGGTGTCGCTGACCGATTTACCAGCGGAGTCGACCAGCTTGAATGGCCCGCCCACGGATACGCCGGACGTTATCCCAAGCCCGTCACCATCGAGGCCTAACCGCTTGGCGCCGGAACTCGCGAACCACCAGCCGCCCCACAGCGCCAGGACCACGACAATCAGCCCGTAAGCTCCAATCCTCACACGACGCATGCCGCAATCCTCGTCAATTTTCAGACGCGGGATGTATCATGCGTCGCGCCAGATCACATCATCGCGGGGCGAAGGCATTGCCATCTGCGGTTGCCATCGCCGCGGTCACGTCGCCGAACGCTTCTTCCCAACTGCCGACCGTGGATGCCTTGCTGTATTCGGTGGACCGATTTTCGAAGAAATTGGCGTGCTCGACCGCATTGAGCATCTCATCGAGCCACGGCAATGGGTTCTTCTCGACATGGTACAGCTCGTCGAGGCCAAGCTGGGTCAACCGGCGATCGGCGATATAGCGGATATATTGCTTCACCTCAGCGCCGGTCAGGCCTTGAATGTCGCCAAGCTCGAAGGCGAGGTCGATGAAGGCGTCTTCGTGGTCAACGATGGTCGCGCAGCACAGATATAATTCGCGCTTCAACTGCTCGGTCCAAATTTCCGGATTTTCCTGCACAAAGGTGCGGAACAACTGGATCACCGAAATGCAATGCAGCGACTCGTCGCGCACCGACCATGAAATGATCTGCCCCATGCCCTTCATTTTGCCGTAGCGCGGGAAATTCAGCAGAATGGCAAAACTCGCGAACAGCTGCAGCCCTTCTGTGAAGGCCCCAAAAGCTGCCAGAGTTTTGGCAATTTCGTGTTTGTTATCAACCGTGAAGCCCTGCATATAGTCGAACTTGTCCTTCATCTCCTTGTATTTGAGGAAGGCGGTATATTCGATCTCCGGCATGCCTACCGTATCGAGCAGATGGCTATAGGCGGCGATATGGATGGTTTCGGTATTGGAAAACGCCGACAGCATCATCAGCACTTCGGTCGGCTTAAACACCTGACTGTAATGCTTCATGTAGCAGTTATTCACCTCGACATCGGCCTGGGTGAAGAAGCGGAAAATCTGGGTGAGCAGATTATGTTCAGACGGCGTCAAGTTGCGATGCCAGTCCTTCACGTCATCGGCGAGCGGCACTTCCTCGGGCAGCCAGTGCACCCGCTGCTGCATCAGCCAAGCCTCATACGCCCATGGATAGCGGAACGGCTTGTAGACCGGGTTGGCGGTCAGCAGGTCGAACTTCACCGGAGTTTCGTCCTGGGTCGGCGGGTGGGCGCTGGCGTTCATGCGGGGGGCCTGGGGTTCGAGTCGGGGCAGTTTAGCCCAGCATATGGTTGGGAGACAGTGAGCACACACAAGATGTAGCAAAAAAGGGAGGCAAGCAGTTCTTTTGTGCACAAAAAAGAACCAAAATTTTCTTTTGATACTTCGTTTTCAAACAAAGGAGAATTTTGCCTTGTTCGTCACTGACAAGCCAGGCACTCCTCATAATCCGTGCTCGCCGCCCGCGCCACCAGCGGCAACTGCCCCTGATCATTGGCCACCGGGATACCAGTGAATTCATCCGGCCGCACCACTTTCTCCGACACCGAGTCCGCCCGCGCAATCGACAGGCTGCGGCAATAATACAGCGACTTAACCCCACGTTTCCACGCCATCATGTGGATCTGGTGCAGATCGCGCTTATGGACATTGGCCGGCAGGAACAAATTCACCGACTGGCCTTGGCAGATATACGGCGTGCGGTCGGCGGCGTGCTCGATCACCCAGCGCTGATCAAGCTCGAACGCGGTGCGATACACCGCCTTGTCCTGGTCATCGAGGAAATCGAGATGCTGGACGCTGCCCTTGTTGAGGGTGATCGACGACCATACCTCGTCCGTGTCCTGGCCCTTGAGTGCGAGCAATTTCTGCAAATGCCGGTTGCGCACCGAGAAACTGCCTGACAGGGTTTTCTGCAGGAACACATTGGCCGCGATCGGCTCGATCCCGGGGGATGCATTGCCGGCGATGATTGAGATCGACGCGGTCGGCGCGATCGCCATCTTATGGCTGAAACGTTCATGGACGCCATATTCGGCAGCGTCCGGGCATGCGCCCCGTTCATCGGCCAGCAAGCGGCTGGCATTGTCGGCGCCGGCGCGGATATGGGCGAACATCCGTTTGTTCCAAACTTTCGCAATCACCGATTCCCACGGCACGTTCTGCGATTGCAGGAAGGAATGGAACCCCATCACCCCCAAGCCGACCGAGCGTTCGCGCGCGGCGGAATACTGCGCCTTTTCCATCCCCGGCGGCGAGCGATCGATGAAATCCTGCAAGACATTATCGAGGAAGCGCATCACATCCTCGATGAAAAGCGGATGATCCTTCCACTCAAACCAGGACTCAAGGTTGAGCGACGACAGGCAGCACACTGCTGTGCGCTGTTGGCCGTGTTGATCAATCCCGGTCGGCAGCATGATTTCACTGCACAAATTGGAGGTCTTAACCTCCAGCCCGGCAAGCTTGTGGTGCTCGGGCCGGGCGTTATTGACGTGGTCAGAGAAGATCAGATACGGCTCGCCGGTTTCGATCCGCGCCATCAGGATGCGGATCCACATGGCGCGGGCATTGATCTTGCGGACCACCGCGCCATCCTTGGGCGACGTCAGCGCCCATTCCTCATCGGCTTCAACTGCGCGCATGAAAGCGTCCGGCACCAGAATGCCGTGATGCAGGTTGAGCGCCTTGCGGTTGGGATCGCCGCCGGTCGGCCGGCGAATTTCGACGAATTCTTCGATCTCAGGGTGCGACAGCGGCAGATAAACCGCCGCCGAGCCACGTCGTAGGCTGCCCTGGCTGATCGCCAGCGTCAGGCTGTCCATCACCCTGATGAACGGGATGACACCCGAGGTCTTGCCGTTCATCCCGACTTTTTCGCCAATGGAGCGCAGGTTGCCCCAATAGCTACCAATCCCGCCGCCTTTGGAAGCAAGCCAGACATTCTCGTTCCACAGTCCGACAATGCCATCAAGGCTGTCGCTGGCTTCGTTCAGAAAGCAGGAAATCGGCAGGCCGCGGGTGGTCCCGCCATTGGACAGCACCGGGGTCGCGGGCATGAACCACATCTTGGACATGTAGTCGTAGAGCCGTTGGGCGTGGGCTGCGTCCTCGCCATAGAAGCTCGACACCCGGGCGAACAGGTCCTGGTAGCTTTCGCCTGGCAGCAGATAGCGGTCGTCCAACGTGGCCCGGCCAAAATCGGTAATCAGCGCATCCCGGCTCCTGTCGACCCGAACCTCGTGGTGTCCCTGCATCTGCACAACATCAAGCACCGCCAAACCCTCCTGCGTGCAGCCACGGCATAATCACCGGACCCACTCGACTCGTTCCCTATCCTGCCCAATGGGTTGCGCACGTCAATTCAAATTTAACTAGATGTGGCGCATCCATGCGTCATTCACACTAGATAGGGTGGTCGAGGTCCATTCCGGACATGGCTGGAGAGAACGAAAAGGCAACTTAGCGCAATCGCCGACCGTGACCAATGGGGCAAAGTGAGTTGTCCCCAGGATTCACACTTTCAACAGGGCAAATCATCCGCGATGATTCGCGCCGATCCTCCCCGTGAGGCCGGGCGCCGCTGGCGCTATTTCAAGGAGGAACGCGACGACGCCATGAACCCGAGCAGTGAGTCGCCTTGCAGTTTGGGGCCGCTGGTGTGCAGATGGCATGCTGCATATCCGCCACCTTCCAGGTCGATCCGCGGCGGCGCGGCTTCCGCGCAGACCTCCATCACGAACGGGCAGCGCGTTCTGAAGCGACAGCCAGTGGGCGGGTTCAGCGGGCTGGGCAGATCGCCGCCAAGAATGATCCGCGTCGCCTCCCGGTTCCGTTTCGGATCGGGGAAAGGCACCGCCGAGATCAGCGCCGCGCTATAGGGATGGCGCGGCGCGTCGTAGACCCTGGCACTGGGGCCGGTTTCCACGATCTCGCCTAGATACATCACCGCGACGCGCGGGCTCATGAGCCGCACCACCGATAAATCATGCGCCACCAGCAGGAAGGCTGTCCCCGACCCATCCTGGATTTTCCGCAGCAAATTCATGATCTGGCTTTGTGTCGACACATCAAGCGCGCTGACCGGTTCATCCAGCACGATCAACTCCGGATGCAGCATCATCGCGCGCGCAATCGCGATGCGCTGGCGTTGCCCGCCGGAGAATTCATGCGGATAGCGGGCCGCGTAACCGGCGTGCAATCCAACCGACTCGAGCATCCGTCCAACCCGGTCCTGACGTTCCGCCTTGGGCATCTTGGCGTGGATGACCAAGGGTTCGGACAAGAGCTGTTCGATCGTCATCGACGGGTTCAATGACGAGTAAGGGTCCTGAAACACCATCTGCATGCGCTTGCGCATCACGCGCAGCGCGCCGCGATCGGCCGCGGTCACATCGGTGTCACCCAGTCGAACCTCTCCGGATGCTGGCTCGATTAATCGCAGGATCGCGAGGCCTGCAGTGGACTTGCCGCTACCTGACTCGCCGACAAGTCCGAGTGTCTCACCAGGAGCGATTTCCAGTGAAACATCCTTGGCCGCATGCAGCTTTTTGCCGCCAACGTCATAAATGACGTTGAGGTTCTTGACCGACAGACAGGGCGTCATGATGCAACTACCATTTCACGCAGCGTCGGCCGCAGCGTCGCGGCCAGTGCGCATCGCACCAAGCCATGATCGTCGGGCGCTAACGGCACAGCGGTGGTCGTGCAGGGGCCGTCCTGGCGATAGGTACAACGCGGATTGAAGCGGCACCCGGTAGGCCAGGCATGCGCCTGGGCGACGGTGCCCGGGATGGAAATCGGATCGACGCCCTTGGCCAGCGCCACTTGCGGCATCGCACCGAGCAGCCCGGCGGTGTACGGATGCCGAGGGGAGGCGAATAATTCGTCCACCGGGGCTGCCTCCACTACCTGTGCGCCATACATCACCACCACGCTGCGCGCGATTTCGGCCACCACGCCCAGATCATGGGTGATGAACAGAACCGACATTCCGGAATCCCTTTGCACCTCTTTCAGCAGTTCGAGAATGCGCGCCTGGATCGTGACATCGAGTGCTGTGGTCGGCTCATCGGCGATCAGCAGTTGGGGGTCGCAGGCGATCGACATCGCAATCATTACCCGCTGGCGCATGCCGCCGGAAAACTGGTGCGGGTAATCATGCGCGCGCGATGTGGCGGACGCGATATGCACCCGATCCAGCATTTGCACCGCCCGCTTCCAGGCATCCGCGCGTGACGCCCCGCGATGCCGGCGCACGACCTCAGCGATCTGCTCTCCGACGGTGTAGGCTGGGTTCAGGCTCGACATCGGCTCCTGAAAAATGAACCCGATATCGTTGCCGCGAATACGATTGAGCTGTCTGTTACCCATGCCGACCAGTTCCTGGCCGGCGAACTTCACGCTGCCGGACGTGATCCGCCCACCTTTTGCTTGCACCAGGCCAACGGCCGCTTGGGTGGTAACGCTTTTGCCCGAGCCCGACTCGCCGACGATACAAACGATATCGTTGCGGCCAACACTCACCGAGACGCGGTCCACGACCGTCAGCCAGCCATGCGCCGACGGATACTGAACCGTCAGATCACGGATCTCCAACAACTTGTCCGGTTGATCGGCCATACTCAGTCTCCCGCCCGGCGCATGCGACCGACGGAATCGCGGATGCCGTCACCGATCAAATTGAAGCAAAGGACGGTGACGGAGATGACCAGGCCGGCGGCGATGGTCGGCGTTGGCGACTGGGCCATATAGGGAAAAGCGTTCCCGAGCATGGCGCCCCAGCTGGCTTCGGGGGGTTGCACGCCGAGGCCAAGGAAGCTGAGACCCGCTTCGGCGAGCAACGCCTGGCCCATCAGAACGGTCGCCTGCACGACCAGCGGTCCGGTCACATTGGGCAAGATGTGCAGCGCGATGATGCGGGCATCGCTGCATCCCAACGCCTGGGCCGCGCGGATATAGACTTCCTCGCGCACGCTCAACGTGCTGCCCCGCACCACCCGCATGATGCGCGGCGCATAGACCAATCCGATCGCCGTCATCGCATTGTTCAGGCTTGGTCCGATCAGGCCCACGATCACCACGGCCAGGATCAGGGCCGGAAAGCTCATCAACGCGTCGTTGACCCGTGAAATCACCGTATCGACCCAGCCGCCAATATAGCCGGCGACCAATCCCAGTGGCATGCCAATGACCAGCGCGATGGCGACAGCCTGAACGCTGGCGACCAGCGATAGGCGCGAGGCATACATCAGCCGGCTCAGCACATCGCGGCCGAGATCGTCGGATCCTAGCAGATAGACGGCGTTGGGCGCCTTCATGATGTTGCGCAGCGACGACCGCGCCGGATCATGCGGGGCGATATAAGGCGCCAGGACCGCGATCATCACGATGACAATCAGGATGATGGTGGAAATCAGCGCAGTGCGGTTCCGGCAATAGCGTTGCAGGAAGCTGCTGGTCGGCGGCAGCGCGACGGCCGCGACAGGGTTGGTCGTGGCATTCATCCTGCGCGCACCTTTGGATCAAAATAACCGTATGACATATCCACCAGCAGATTGACGATCAGCACGATCACCGCCGTGGTCAGCGCCACGCCCAGCAGTACGGGAAGATCGCGCAGGAACACCGCGCGCACTGCGAGCGACCCCACGCCGTTCATCGCAAAGACCTGCTCGACAATCACCGTGCCGCCCAGCAGGCGGCGGATTTGCAGGCCCAGAACGGTGACAACCGGGATGGCCGCGTTTTTCAGTCCGTGCTTGATGATGATCGCATAGTTCGACAGGCCTTTGGCGCGTGCCGTCTGGATATAGTCGCGTGACAGCACATCGATCATCGCGCCGCGCACCTGGCGCGCCAGTTCGGCCGCAACCCCGAGGCCCAGTGTAATCGAGGGAAGAACAAGCCGCCGTGCCCATTCCACCGGATCATCCTCGAACGGGATATAGCCGGTTGCCGGCAACCAGCCGAGTTCCAGCGCGACCAGCAGCACGAGCAACAGGCCGATGAAGAATTCCGGCGCGGCAATACCCAGCGAGGTGCCGAAGATGGTCGTTTTGTCGAGCCAGGAGCCACGCTTGGTCGCGGCGAACACCCCGAGCGGCACTGCGATCAGTAACCCGATAAGCGTCGCGCCAGCGGTCAGCGACAGGGTGATTGGCATGCGATTGAAAATAAGCTCGGTCACCGGCTTGCCGCTGGTGAACGAGGTGCCGAGATCGCCATGCAGCACCGCGACCAGCCAGTGCCAGAACTGCACCAGAAACGGCTGATCGAGGCCAAGCCGGTGGCGTGCAGCTTCAATCGCTTCCTGCGACGCGTTTTCTCCCGCCACCACCGCCGCCGGGTCGCCCGGCGTGATGTGGATCAGCAGGAAGGTGATTAGCCCAACCATCACCAGCATCGGGATCGTGGAAATCAGGCGGCGATAGAAATACCGGAATGTGTTCACCGCTCAGGCCGCCCGTCAGACAGGATTGTCGCTGCGCTGTTCACTTGCACTTTGCGGCGATTTTCACATCGTTGAAGCGGTCATCGCCCATGGACAGGAACGGCGTCAGATCCAGAATGCAGCCAGGCTTGTAGGCATAGACGTTCGAGCGCGTCATCAATGGCAAGTTGGAGGCGTATTCCACTGCGACCCGCCCGATCTGCCGCGCCACGCTCAGCCGTTCCGGGTCTTCCGGTAGCAAGCGCTTGGCTTTGTCGATCAGGGTATCGATTTCCGGCGTCGCCACGCCCTGCGGATTATAGGTCCCGCCGGTCGCAACCAGTTCCTGGAAGGTCTGAATTGGGTCCGCCCGGCCGCCCCAGCGCGCCATCAGAATATCGCCCCGATAGGGAGCGCGACGAAACAGGTTGAATTGCGAAGCATCGACCACGTCAAACTTCAGCCGAATGCCCGATTCCGCCAGCATTGCTTGCAACGCTTCGGCCAATTGCTTGTACTCGCTGGTGTTGAGCAGCAAATGGCTGATGTCGATGCCGTTTTTGTATCCGGCCTCGGCCAGCAGCGCCTTGGCTTTCTTCGGGTCGAACGGATAGCGCTTTTCCAGCGCCGGATCGAACACCGGAGAGCTTTGCGCGAACAGCTGCACCGTTGCCTTGCCGCTGCCGAAGCTGAGCGCCTCGGCCAGGGTCTCGCGGTCAATGGCGTGCATGAAGGCCTGGCGCACTTTCAGATCATTCAGTGGCGGGCGCCCAACGTTGATGTAGATGTCCCAAACGCCGTTCTTCTCGTTGATCTGCACCTGCATCCCCGCGCCCTTGGCTTCCGGGATTTGCCTTGGATCGATCAGCACAACATTGGCCTGCCCCGATCGCAGCGCATTCAAGCGCGCGCGCCCATCAGGGACGTAGTGATGCTCGAAGCCGGCCGGCCGGCCGGCGGTCCCGCCCCAGTATTGTTCGTTCCGCGTCATGATGGTTCTGACGTTGGATTCAAAGGATTTCAGCCGGTATGGGCCGGACCCAACCGCCTTGAAATTGACCCCGAACGCATCAGGCCCGATCGAGCTTGAAGCGGCGATCATCCCGCCAATCCCGCCGAGAAAATAGGGGATTTGTCCGCTGGCGGATTTCAGCAGAAGCTTGAACTCGAGCTCGCCCAACACTTCAATGCTGGCAATCGGCCGGGTCGATTCGGCCATCGTACCGCTGACTTTGCTGCCCAGCGCGATGTTGCGCTCGATATTCTGTTTGACCAGTTCAGCAGTCAGCTTTGTGCCGTCATGCATGAGCACGTTGGGCCGCAGCACGAAGGTGAACGACATCAGATCCGGACTGGCTTTCCAGGATAAAGCCAGTCCAGGCGTCGTATTGCCCGCATCATCCAAGCGAACCAGCGTATCGAAGATCGCCACCAGCGCTTCCTGGGAGAAGCTGCTGCCGCTCTGCGGTTCCGCGGGGTCGAGGGTTTCATTACCGACGGCATCGTAATAAATTAGCGTTGCCGTCGTGTTGACGTCGGCGGCAGCGGCCGGGGTGGCGAGGGTACAGACCAGCAACGCGGCCTTAAGCGATCGAGTAAGTGTCATTATTTGCATCCTGCCGCAATTTTAACGTCATTAAACCGGTCATCGCCTGACGGGAGATAGGCGTCAAGATCAAGGATGCAGCCCGGTTTGGCCGCATACACATTGGCACGGCTGATGACCGGCATGGTCCCGACCATCTCGGAAACTTCGCGGGCCAGATCGTGCATCACCGTCAGGCGCTTGGGATCGGTCGCCGCCATGCCACGGGCCTGGCTGAGCAAGTCGTCGATCCGCGGGCTTGCCGCTCCACCAGGGGTGTAGCTGCCGCCAGTGCCGACGAGTTCGAACACCGATTGCACCGGATCGCTGCGCCCGCCATAGCGCGCAAGCAATATATCGCCGCGCGGCGGTTGCTTGAAAAACAGCGGGAACTGGGACACGTCGACCGCGTCGAATTTGAGCCGGATTCCGACCTCGCCGAGATTGGCCTGCAACGCCTCTGCCAGCAGGCGATACTCGGACGAATTCAGCAACAACAACGATAGCTCAAACCCGTCCTTGAAGCCGGCCTCGGCCATCAGCGCGCGGGCCTTCTTCTGGTCGAACGGATAGCGGTTTTCGATATCCTTGACGTAAAATGGTGATTTCGCGGACCATACCTGCTGGGTCGCTTTCCCGCTGCCATTGGTCAGCGCATCCCCCAGCGCCTCGCGGTCGATCGCATGCATGATCGCGCGCCGGATACGAACATCGCCCAATGGGCCTTTTTTCAGATTGGGATAAATATCCCAGAACGCGTTCTTGTCGATCACCAGAACCGCGAGCCCGGCGCCCTTTGCTTCAGGGATTGCGCGGGCATCGAGGGTCACGATATTGGCCTGCCCCGAGCGCAGCGCATTCAGGCGCGCGCGTCCATCCGGGATATAATGGTGATCGAAACCGGCTGGACGGCCGGCAGTGCCGCCCCAGTAATCATCGGAGCGGAGCATCGAGGTGGTAACGTTGGCCTCGAACTTCTTGAGCTTGTAGGGCCCGGTTCCGATCGCGGTGATCGTCCCGCCAAACGCGTCGCCTTTGGTTCCCGCCGGGCTGAGCATCATGCCGGAGTTGCCGCCGAGCCAGTATTCGATTTGCCCGTTGGGAGATTTGAGCTTCAGCTTCACCGTATCGTCGCCGATATAATCGACCGACTGGATCAGATTGAAGGTTTCCACTACCGACCCGGAGGCACGCCGGCCAAGGGCCGCCATACGGTCGAAATTATGTTTTACCGCCTGGGCGTCGAACGGGGTGCCATCGTGGAATTTCACCCCTTTGCGCAGCTTCAGCGTCAACTCCGTAAGGTCGGCGTTTCGCGTCCAGGACTCCGCCAGCCCTGGGCCGGGCACCCCAGCCTGGTCCATGCGGATCAGCGTATCATAAAGCGCCAGCAATGTTTCATGCGAAAAGCTGCTGTTGTTCTGCGGTTCGGCGGGGTCGAGCGTTTCGTTTCCCGCACTGTCGAAATAAACCAGCGTTGCCGCCGTGTTATAGTCAGCGGCCAACGCGGGCGTCGCGCCTGCCAGACACGCCGAGAGCAGCCAAGACCTGATCGAAGTTTTCACGTGCACCCCGTGGAGACAAAGACGTCGTTGACCCTGCCGCCACCCGACGCCAGGGAGGGTTCAAACCTCAGAATGCAGCCTGGATTTTCCACATTGCCATTTTGAACGCCCTCGAAGGACAGGCTAGCAGACCACGCAGTTCCCAGGAAGTACTCGATCCGTCGCTGGGTCGTCACACCGTCGCGCCACGCTGGCGCTTCGCTGCCTCGAACAGGGCCAGCCGCTCAGGGAACTTGCCGCCAGCATCGCCGGGGCCGCCGGCCAGGTTTTCGGGCACGGGCAAAGTCTCGAAGAAATGGCAGGCCACCTGATGCCCAGGTCCGACCGGCCGCAAGGCCGGCACGTCCTGGCTGCAACGCGCCTGGGCGAAGCTGCACCGTGTGTGAAACCGGCAGCCACTGGGCGGCGATAATGGGCTGGGCACATCGCCGGGCAGCAGAATGCGATGGCGGGCAATCGTCGGGTCGGGCTTGGGGATCGCCGATAGCAGCGCCTGGGTGTAGGGATGCCGCGGCGTCGCAAACAGCGCGCGCTTATCGGCAATTTCGACCAGCTTGCCGAGATACATCACCGCCACCCGGTCACTGATATGTTTCACCACCGCCAGATCATGGGCGATGAACAAATAGGACAGGCCAAAGCGCTGTTGCAGGTTTTGCAGCAGGTTCACCACCTGCGCCTGGATCGACACATCCAGCGCCGAAACCGGCTCGTCACACACAATCAGTTCCGGTTTGACCGCCAGCGCGCGTGCCACCACCAGACGCTGGCGCTGCCCCCCAGAAAACTGGTGCGGGTAGCGGCTGGCGTGTTCGGGAAGCAGCCCGACCACATCGAGCAACTCGCGCACCCGCGCGTTGCGGGCCTGTTCGTTGTCGACTATGCCGTGCAGATCGAGCGGCTCGGCCAGCATTTCCCCCACTGTCATGCGCGGATTGAGCGACGCATACGGGTCCTGGAAAATGATCTGCAAATGTTTGCGCATCGCCCGCATCGCGGTCTTGTCGAGATCGGCGATTTCCTTGCCCTGGAAGCGCACCGACCCGGAGGTCGGTTCCAGCAGTTTCAGGATCAGCCGTCCGGTGGTGGATTTGCCGCAGCCAGACTCCCCCACCAGCGCCAGGGTTTCGCCGCGCGCGATGTCGAAGCTCACGTCATCGACTGCCTGCACCTGGCCGACAATCCGCGACATGATCACCCCGCGGCGTACCGGGAAGTGCTTGACCAGTTGCTTGACCTGCAGGATCGGCTCCGGCGTCGGTGCAATGTCGTTCATGCCGCGATCCCCGCGAATTGTTCGACCGGCGCCTTCCAGCACGCGACCTGATGCCCGGTACCGAGCGTGCGCAGCGGGGGTTGCTGTTCCCGGCAATGCGCGTCGGCAAACGGGCAGCGCGGCGAAAACCGGCAGCCTTTGGGCTGGTTGGCCGGGCTCGGGACCGAACCTTCGATGGTTGCAAGCCTGTCGCGATATTCGCCCAGTCGCGGGATAGAACCAAGCAGCCCGATCGTATAGGGATGCTGCGGATCAGCAAAGATCGCCGCCACTGGCGCCGATTCCACGATTTTGCCGGCATACATAACCAGTACGTCATCGGCGATTTCGGCGATCACCCCAAGGTCATGGGTGATGATCAGGATGGCCATGCCAAGCCGGGCCTGAAGGTCGTGCAACAGGTCGAGGATTTGCGCCTGGATGGTTACATCCAACGCTGTTGTCGGCTCATCGGCGATGAGCAGCGCGGGGTTGCACGATAACGCCATCGCGATCATCACGCGCTGGCGCATCCCGCCCGACAGCCGATGCGGAAATTCGTCCACCCGCGACGCCGGCGACGGGATGCGCACCAGATCAAGCACCTCGATCGCCCGCGCCCGGGCGGCGGCGTAGGACAGGTCGGTATGGGCGCGAATGGCCTCGATGATCTGATGCCCGATGGTCCGCACCGGGTTCAGCGAGGTCATCGGTTCCTGGAAAATCATCGACATCTGCCCGCCGCGCAGCTTACGGCGCTCATCGGCCGACATGGCGAGAATGTCGCGGCCCTGGAATTTCAGCGATATCGCCGCGATCTTGCCGGGCGGGCTTGGCACCAGCCCCATGATCGACAGTGACGTCACCGACTTGCCGCAGCCGGATTCCCCCACCAGCCCCACCGTGCGGCCCTTGGGCACGTCGAAGCTGATACCATCCACTGCGCGGAACAATCCACGATCAGTGTCGAAATGAGTCCGCAGGTCGCGGACCTCAAGCAGCGTATCGGTCATTCAGAGTTCCCGAGATCCGGTGGTGGGATTGAGCGTAGTGTCAAGACGGACATTTATGGCGTAAAGTCGAGGCCCTTATAGAAGCCGATCGCATACATCGGATGACCGCGCGCGTTCTTGACCTTTTTGTTGGTGACGACATACAAATTGATGTTTGCAACCGGCATCCAAAGATGTTCCCGCGTCACTCGTTCCTGCACTAGGCCAAAGTTCAGCGCCTTGTCACCCGGCGTCAGCGCGGCTTTGGCCTGCGCCAGCCATTTATCGGTCTCAGCGTCCTTCCAGTTCATCCGATTGGGCGAGGGAATATTGGCGCTGTCGAAATAGAGGCTCATCAAATCGCCAGCCGACAGATAGGGCACGGTCACCGACCAGATTTCATAGTCCTGTTCGGCCATCTTCACCGGGGCGATGGTCGAATCCCAGACCTGGAGGCGCCAGTCGATGCCGACCTTGCGCAGAAAACCCTGGATCGCCTCGCCGACCTTAACCGAGTTGCCGCCGCCGGTAACGTAGACCTTGGGCGCGAGCTTGATCCCGTCTTTCTCGCGAATGCCATCGCTGCCGAGCTTCCAACCGGCCTCATCCAGCAGTTTGATCGCGCGCCCGACATCCTCCTTGATGATATTGGCGGTCTTCGGATCGTAATCGAGCGACATAGGCGACGCGTAGGTCGGCGAGGCATCGGCATTGCCCAGCAATACCCCGGTCACGATCTGTGCGCGGTTGATGGCGATGTTCATTGCCTCGCGCACCCGCACATCGGATACCATCGGCCGGGTGATCTTGTAGCCATAGTACAGGATCTGGAAGTTGGCATCGATTTTTTCGACGTTGAGGATCGGTGACGCTTTTGCCTGCGGGATGAAGGCCGCCGGGAAGCTCGCGGTGAAATCGAACTGGCCGGACAGCATGGCGGCGACGCGGGCGGAATCCTCCGGCATGATCTTGATTGACAGGCGTTCGTATTTCACCGGACCGGGGTTCTTGAACATTGACGGGCCCCATTTATAGGCCTCGTTGCGCCGCATGATGGTTTCGGTGCGTGGCTGCCACGAGACCAGACACCACGGCCCAGTGCCGTCAATGCCCTTGGTGCCGTAATCTTTGCCCAGCGCTTCGACAGTCTCCTTGTTCACGATGTTGGCGCTGAACATGGTCAATTGCAGCAGCAGATCGGAATACGGTTCGTTCAGCTCATAGGCGACGGTATAGGGATCGATTGCCCGCAGCCCCTTGATGTCGCCAGCGCGCCATGCGAACGGGCCCTTGATTTCCGGGCTTTTGAGCCGGTTGAAGGAATAGACAACGTCCTCGGCGGTAAATTTTTTGCCTGAACAGAAGGTCACGTCATCGCGCAGCTTGAAGGTGTAGGTGCGCCCATCCGGGCTGATGTCCCAGGATTTCGCCAGATAGGGCAGGGCCTTCTTGCCATCCCAATCCATCGCCACCAGCGTGCTCTGCGTCATGTTGCCGATGCTGCCGCCCGGTCCCCAGCTGGTGCGCTGGACGTCGAAATGCGGGGCGTCGATATACTGCATGATCCGCAATGTCTGGGCATCGGCTGTGCCCGCAATGCCGGCCGCAAGAAGCCCGGCCGCCAGCGTGAGACTCTTCTTAAACGCCATCGTCGTCGCCTTTCATGTCAGTAGCTGAAGTCTAGGCCTTTGTAGAAAACAGTCTGGTACAGCGTGTGGGCGCGTGCGCCTTTGGGCCGCCTGCTGGTGGCCATGTACATTTCGATGTTGAGCGCCGGGACCCACAAATGCTCCCCAGTCACTTGTTCCCGCACCACGTTGAAGATGTCGCCGGCCGGCGATCAGGTGCTGCGATGGACATCAAAGGTCGGCGTATCGTCGCCAATGCCAGCCCTCGTGCGATCAGTCTTATGGTTTTCATGGCGCCCCCAGTATCCGTCTGATTGATCGGCGATTACGGCGCGAGATCGAGGCCTTTGTAGATCAACGACCCATAGACGTGATGTGCACGCACATTCTTCACCCGCTTATTGGCCACCAGTGGCAGCCCCTGATGCACCAACGGCACCCAAAGCGCGTTACGATGTATAATTTGCTGCACATCAGCGAAGGCCGCCATCCGGGTCGCGTCATCAAGCGCGCCGGTGCCGCGATCGAGTGCTGCATCGGTCGCCGGATCGTTCCAGTTCATCCGGTTCGGCGCTGGCATGTTGGCCGAATGAAAATAGAGTCGCAGCGCATCTCCAGCACTGGAATACGGGAACGAAATCGACCAGATATCGTAGTCCTGCTGGGCAAGTTTGGAGAAAATTATGGTGCCGTCCCACATCTGCAGCTGCAAATCCACCCCGATCTTGCGCCAGAAACCCTGCACCGCCTCGGCGACCTTGGGCGACCTGCCTCCGGCGAAGCCATAGAGTTGCAGGGTCAGCTTTTGGCCGTCCTTGATGCGTAACCCGTCAGCCCCCATCACCCAACCTGCTGCATCGAGCAGCCGGCCGGCTTCAGCAACATCATAACGACCGAGGTCGGTGGGCGTCTTCGGGTCGAAGTCCTGGGCTTTGGAATGGATATAAGTGCTGGCTGCTTCCCCATTACCAAACCATATCGCGTCTACCAACTGCTTGCGGTTGATTGCCATGTTCAGTGCGGTACGCACTCTGACATCGGCGAGATTTGGCCGGGTGATCTTTAACCCGAGATAGAACAGATTGAGGTTGGCTGCGGGTTCGAAGATCGCGAGGTTGGGCATTTTAGCGATCTGCGGCAGGTACTGGTCCGGCATCACCATCGTGAGGTCGCCTTGCCCAGATGCCATCGCAGCCAGACGCGCCCCTTCCTCGGGCACTATTTTCCAAACGACGCGCTGATATTTCGCTGGGCCCCGGTTCTCATAAATCGGCGGGCCCCAGCGATAGGCTTCATGCCGGGTGAGAACCGCCTGATTGCGCGGCTCCCAGGACTGGAAGCAATACGGTCCGGTGCCATCGATGCCCTTGATCCCGAAATCCTTCCCCAGCGCCTCGACATTTTCGTTGTTGACAATGGTGGCGTGAAAATTGGTCAGGTTCAGCAGCAATTCGGAGTACGGCGCGGTCAGCTCGTACTCGACAGTATGGGTGCCGGTCGCGCGCACCGATTTGGCCGCGCCCATGCGCCAGACGAACGGTGCTTTGGTGGCTTTGTCGAGCACCCGCTCGAAGGTATAAACCACATCAGCGGCGGTGAATTTCTTGCCAGAGCAGAATGTGACATCATCGCGCAATTCGAAGGTGTAGCGCAGGCCATCGGGGCTCACGGTCCAGGATTTCGCCAGGCTGGGCCGCACGGTCTTGAGGTCATAGTCCAGCGCCACCAGCGTATCGCCTGTCATGAACAGGATCTCACCTGTTGCACCCGATGTTGTGCGCACCCCATCATAATGGGGGGCATCGATGTTGCGAATAATCGTCAAGGTCTGCGCTGCCAACGGCGTGGCGCAGGCAAACACACCGAATAGTGCCAGGAAACGACCGAACATGGCATACCCCTCCGAGGGTTATTGTTGGAGACGGGGATCGAGAACGTCGCGGATCGCATCGCCGAGCAGATTTGCCGACAGCACGATGACAAAAATCGCCAGGCTGGGGATGGTCGCGATATGCGGGGCCATGAACAGGAAATCACGCCCCTGGGCTGCCATCATGCCCAATTCCGCGGTCGGCGGCTGCGCGCCCATGCCGAGGAAGCTCAAGGCCGAGCCGATCAGGATGATCTGTCCGAAACGCAGGGTCAGGAACACAAAGATTGTCGAAATGCAGTTCAAGGTCAGGTAGCGCCAGATCAGTGTGAAATCGGAAACCCCAAGCGCGCGCCCGGCCTCCATGAACTCCTGCTCCATCACCCCGATCGCCGCCCCGCGGGCCACGCGTGCAACATCGGGGATTGTGGCGACCACGAGCGCGATCACCACCGCGGTGATCCCGGCGCCGGCGATGGCTGCAACTGCGAGGCCAATCAGAATGGCCGGGAACGCGAGCATGACATCCACGATGCGCATGATCCA
Source organism: Asaia bogorensis (assembly GCA_943333505.2). Lineage (GTDB taxonomy): Bacteria > Pseudomonadota > Alphaproteobacteria > Acetobacterales > Acetobacteraceae > CAITOL01. The sequence continues at coordinate 20,616 of CALQTN020000017.1, forward strand.
GCCGTCGAGCCGGCGGTAGAACGCGGCGATGATGCCAAGAAACCCGCCCAGGAAACCGCCGAACACCACCCCGACCAGGCCCATCATCAAGGTGTTGCGCGTCCCATAGATCAACCGGCTGAGAATATCGCGCCCGGTGCTGTCCGTGCCCAGCCAATTCACCTCATTCGGCGGTTGCATCACCTTGGTCAGATCGGTGAAATAGGGATCGAACGGCGATATCAAGGGGGCGAAGATCGCCGCAAGGATCGCCACGCTCATGATGATCGCAGCCCCTGAAGCCACCTTGTCACGCGACAGGCGGCGCCAGAGACTAGCGCGGCGCGACAGGTCTGACGACGCATCCAAAGCCACGGCGCTGGAAATTGTCTCGCCGCTCATGACCGTTGCATCCTCGGGTCGAGATAGACATAGAGTACGTCTACAATCAGGTTGATCGACAGGAACGCCAAAGCCAGTATCATGATCGCGCCCTGGGCAGTTGGGAAATCGCTTGAGATGATTGCGCCGACCGCAAGCCGTCCAACCCCAGGCCAGGAGAACATGGTTTCGGTCACCACCGCGCCGCCGAGCAGGAACGCCGCCTGCAAACCGATCAGCGTCACCACCGGGATCAAGGCGTTGCGCAGGGCATGGCCCATCACTACGGTCGACTCACGCAACCCTTTCGCGCGCGCGGTGCGGACGAAATCAGCGCCCAGCACTTCCAGCACTGCCGTGCGGGTCAGCCGCGCGATCGGTCCGATCAGCACCGCTCCCAGAGTCAGGCAGGGCAGGATCAAGCTGGGCAATCCGCCATCCCACACTGGCCCGGTGCGCCCGGTGAACGGCAGCAAATCCCATTTGAAACCAACATACTGGATCAGCAACAGGCCGATAAAGAAGATCGGCATCGACACGCCGGCAACCGACAGCGCCATGATCAGCCGATCGACAATACTGCCGCGTTTCACGGCGGCGAGCGTGCCGAGTGTAATCCCGATCGGGATGGCCAGCAGCAGTCCGCCGATCATCAACTCCACGGTTGGCCCGACGGTGTGGGCCAATTCCTCGGCCACACTTTTATTCGAGATGATCGAACGCCCCAGATCGCCTTTAACCACCCGGAGGATGTACTCGAAGAATTGCACCGGGATCGGGCGGTCGAGCCCGAGCTCCAGCCGGATCGCGGCGATGGTCTCGGCTTTGGCGTCGGGACCGGCGATAATCATCGCGGGATCGGCCGGCACCACCTGCAGCAGGCAGAAGCACAAGAACAACACCCCCACCAGGGCCGGGAACGAGATCACCAGCCGATGGATAATTTGCCGCCCCATACGCATCCCCCAAATTCACACAAGACAAGGTTAGGGCCAGCGCTGCTGAGCAGCTTTATGAACCTCCCTTCCGGATGCCTGCCGATACAATCGGAGCGTCCGGTTTTCCCTTCGCAAGCGGGCGATCATCGCCGCCTTCATTCAACTTGCAATTGGCAGTGTTGCAGCAATCACATGCACCGTCAAAGGGAATTTGGCGTCGGATTGTCCAGAGTTCTAGCTATTATAATCGTTGATCGCCAGCGCGCGACGAGGTGACCTCGGGCAGTGGCGATCGAAATCAGTGAAATCATCTCACTCATGCTCGCTCGCTGTGGTCCGATAGCGCCCGTTGGTCACGCGGTTTTGCGTAGCATCTGCAGGCCCGCGCGAAAAATCATTCCAGTCTTTTCGGGGATCGCGCGTGCCACCAAATCTGGCCTGCGTCGAAAAGCAAGAGCCGCTCGACAAGCTGCTCTCAGCCGCTTTTGAACGGTCTCAAGCGCTAGTTGGGGAACCTGCGCGTGGCGTCGCAGCCCGTCATGATGGCGGTGCCACGGGTGGGAGAAGCTTTATGCCGCCATTGCCATGGGACCCGGCGACGACCCCAATCCCCCCCCACCTGCAAGCTCAAGCGGACAGGCTTGGCACGCAGCTTGCCGATGGAACATAGTCGGCGTCTGGACGGGGAGGAAATATGGATGCGCATTACCCATCGCGAAATCGTGGCCGCGAGCCTTACGCCCAATGATCACCCTTATCCTCAATGGTGCGCATCTGCCGCTGCATGAGGAAGTCGATGCTGAGCGTCTTGACGTGATCGAGGGTCGTATCCCCACCGATCTCAACGGCGTCTATTTCCGCAACACCCAGAACCAGATCCATCAACCGGTCGGCCGCTTCCAACCGTTCGACGGGGACGGCATGATCCACGCGATCAGTTTCCGCGACGGCAAGGCGAGCTATCGCAACCGGGTGGTTCGCACCAAGGGGTTTATCGCCGAACAGGAAGCGGGCGGGTCAATCTGGGCTGGCACGATGGAGAACCCGAAGAAATCCCGCCGGCCGGACTGGGGGTCGCATGGCGCGATCAAGGATGCGTCAAGCACCGATGTCGTGGTTCATGCCGGCCAGGTGCTGTCGACCTATTATCAGTGCGGCGAAGGCTACCGGCTCCACGCCAACTGGCGCTTCAACCTGCAGACCGGCGCGACGCGAGAGGGACGCCTGGACGAACGCATCCTCGAATTCGGCATGATCAATCAGCGCATCGCCGGCGAGCCTTACCGCTACGCCTATTCCGCCCAGGCCAAGCTGGGCTGGTTTCTATTCACAGGGTTGGTCAAACACGATCTGAAGACCGGCGCATCGGGCGGCGCACATGGTGTGAAGGAAGGTCTTCTTTTTGTGACCAGACCGACTTTGCCGGGCATTCTTCCGCCAAGGCCGCGGCATCTCCGACATGATGTCCGAAAGCATCTACTGGAGGTCTTTCGCTTCTTCTCTTCTAAAAAAGAAGGCCCTACTCGCACCTGAAATCCTTGCTGGAATATCCCTGAGCAAACAAAGCCCCCCGCAGATCCCCAAAACGGATCTGCGCCCGTGCCTCAGCGGCGACAATCGGCTTGGCGTGGTAGGCAATCCCCAACCCCGCCTCCCGCAGCATTGCCAGGTCATTCGCCCCGTCACCAATCGCGAGTGTCGCGGCCATCTGCACCCCGCGTTCGGCCACCAAGGCCACCAAAGTCGCCAATTTCGCATCGCGGTCGAGGATCGGTTCGCCCACTTCCCCAGTCAGCGCGCCATCGGCTTCGAGCAGCGTATTTGCGCGATGTTCATCGAACCCCACCAGCGTTGCCACCCGACCGGTAAACCAGGTGAACCCGCCGGACACCAGGGCGGTCAGCGCGTTATGGGCCCGCATGGTTGCCACCAGTTCCCGCGCCCCTGGCATCAACTCGGTTTTCGCCCAGGTCTGTTCCAACGCGTCGACTGACAAGCCTTTCAGCATCCCCACGCGTTGACGCAGCGCTTCGGCGAAGTCGATTTCGCCATTCATGCTCGCCCGCGTGATCGCGGCGATTTCGTCTTTTAGCCCGGCATAGGCGGCGATCTCGTCGAGGGTTTCCGACGTCACAATCGTGCTGTCCATATCGGCGATCAGCACCGCCTTGCGCCGGTTGCGGGCGGCGGTGGTGATCACATCGATCCGAGCCTCCCCGATCGCTGCCGCAACGGCTGCCATATTCGGCGGCGTGCGGGTGGCGATGTCGCAGGCCTCCCCGTCGGACAGGATTTTCGCAGGCGCTCCATAGATCGCATCGCGCACTGCTGCGATCTGGCCCGGTGAGAGGGTGGTGGCGCTACGGTCGGCGATCAGGGTAAGAACATAGGTCATGCGCGGGATATGCGAGGAACCGACCGGCGGGGCAAGTCTCCCGCATGCTTTGATTGTTGCTGGCCCCACGGCGAGCGGCAAATCCGCCCTCGCGCTCGGCCTCGCGCAGCGCTTGAACGGCACCATCATCAACGCCGATGCGATGCAATGCTACCGCGAACTCCGCATCGTCACCGCCCGCCCAAGCCCGGGGGATGAGGCCCAGGCCCCGCATGCCCTGTACGGTATCCGTCCGGCGGCCGAGCCCGGTAACGCTGCCTGGTGGCGCGCGCAAGCGCGTGCCGCCATGGGCGCCGCCCATGCCGAAGGCCGCCTGCCTATCTTGTGCGGAGGGACCGGAATGTATTTTTCGACCCTCACCGACGGCATCGCCGAAATACCCGAATGTGGTGAGCAGGCCCGTGCCGAGGCACGCTTTCTTCTTGCCGAGTACGGACCGCAAGGCTTGCACGCTGCCCTCGCCAAGGTCGATCAGGCAACAGCGGCGCGGTTGCGGCCGAGTGACAGCCAACGGGTCGCGCGCGCCTGGGAAGTCTGGCGCGGAACGGGCAGGGGCCTCGCGGCATGGCAGGCCGAAACGCCCATTCCTGCCCCGTGGCGCTTCACCGCGATTGTGCTCGACCCGCCGCGTGACATCCTGCGCGCTGCGATCAACGGCCGTTTATCCGCCATGCTGGAGGCGGGCATGGTCGAAGAAGTGTGCGATTTCCTTGCCTTGGAATTGGACCCGGCATTGCCCGCGATGCGCGCCCATGGCGTCCCCGAACTCGCCGCCCATTTCCGTGGTGAGACTAGTCTGCCCGAGGCGATCCGCCGCATCGCCACCGCCACCGGCCAGTACACCAAGCGCCAGGCCACCTGGTTCCGCCACCGACGCATGGCGGCTGCCGAGCGGACGCATACAATCCAGAATAGAATAGCCGATTTTGCGCAATTTTCGGAAAGAGAATCGTTCAATTTATTGTCGTTTATTCAAGGGCCGGGTTGACGGCAGCCGCCCAGGCAGACTAGACCACGCCGTATGAGCCAGATCCTGACTGCCCCTGAGCCCGTCGAAACCCAACAAGCCGGCGCCGAAGTGCTTTTGCGCGCGCTAAAGGAACAGGGCGTCGAGGTTATTTTCGGCTATCCCGGCGGCGCGGTACTCCCGATCTACGACGCGATTTTTCAGCAAAACGCGATCCGCCATATCCTCGTTCGTCACGAACAGGCAGCCGTGCATGCAGCCGAGGGCTACGCCCGCAGCACCGGCAAGGTCGGCTGCGTGCTGGTAACCTCCGGCCCCGGCGCCACCAATGCGGTCACCGGCCTGCTCGACGCGCTGATGGACAGCATCCCGCTGGTCTGCCTCACCGGACAGGTGCCGACCCATCTGATCGGCAATGATGCCTTCCAGGAAGCCGATACGACAGGCATCACCCGCCCGGCGACCAAGCATAATTATCTGGTCAAGCGCCCGGAAGACCTTGCCCGTGTCGTGCACGAAGCATTTTACGTTGCCCGCTCCGGCCGCCCGGGCCCGGTGGTTATTGACCTTCCTAAGGACATCCTGATCGGCCGCGCACCCTATGTTGGCGCGCCGACCGTCGAGCACCGGTCCTACCGCCCGCAAACCGAGCCCGATCGCGCTGCCATCGCCCGCGCTGTGGCGCTCCTGAAATCGGCCAAACGTCCGGTGATTTACGCGGGCGGCGGTGTGATCAATGCGGGCCCCGCCGCGGGGGCCGCGATGACCGCCCTGGTGCGCAAGATGGGTTACCCGATCACCAACACACTGATGGGCCTTGGCGCCTATCCGTCCAACGACCCGCAATTCCTCGGCATGCTCGGCATGCACGGAACCTACGAAGCCAATCTTGTGATGCATGGCTGTGACGTCATGCTCAACATCGGCGCCCGCTTCGATGACCGGGTGACAGGGCGTTTGAACGCGTTCAGCCCGAACTCGAAGAAAATCCATATCGACATCGACCCATCGAGCATCAACAAGAACGTCCCCGTCGATATTGCCATTGTCGGCGACGCCGGTCGCGCCATCGCTATGCTCGCCGAAGCCTGGGACGCTGACCCGACCGAAGTTGATCGCCCCGCGATTGCCGAGTGGTGGAAGCAGATCGCCGAATGGCGTGGTATTGATTGCCTGAAATTCACACAGACCCAGGCTGCGGGCGGGATTATCAAGCCGCAATACGCGATCCAGCGTTTGTATGACATCACCCGTGAACTCGGCCGCGAAACCTTCATCACCACTGAAGTCGGCCAGCACCAGATGTGGGCCGCGCAGTATTTCCGCTTCGACAAACCCAATCGCTGGATGACCTCGGGTGGCCTCGGAACCATGGGGTACGGCCTGCCAGCGGCGATGGGGGTCCAAATTGCCCATCCCGACGCGCTGGTGATCGACATTGCCGGCGAGGCATCGATCCTGATGAACATTCAGGAAATGTCCACGCTGTGCCAATATCGTCTGCCGGTTAAAGTGTTCATCCTGAACAACCAGTATATGGGCATGGTGCGCCAGTGGCAGGAATTGCTGCATGGCGGCCGTTATTCGGAAAGCTACACCGACGCGCTTCCCGATTTCGTCAAGCTCGCCGATGCCTTCGGTGGCACCGGCCTGCGGGCGACCAGCGTAGATCAACTCGATGACGTCATCCGTGAAATGATTGCCTCGCCACGCGCGGTGATTGCCGATATCTGCGTCGATCAGAAGGAAAACTGCTTCCCGATGATCCCGTCGGGCGCCCCGCACAACGAAATGATCCTCGGCACCGAACATGGCGCCAACATCGCCGATGCTGGTGCCGCCAAACTGACCGATGCCGGAATGGCGTTGGTCTGAGCCCTGATCGAGAGTAAAATTTTATGACGTCTCCCGCTATCCGTTCGGCCACCATTTCGGTGCTGGTCGAAAATGAAGCCGGCGTGCTAGCGCGCGTAGTCGGCCTGTTCTCTGGCCGCGGCTATAATATCGACAGCCTCACCGTCGCCCCGGTCGATGATAATGGCCATCGCAGCCGCATCAATATCGTAACGTCCGGCACTGACATGGTGATCGAACAAATCAAGGCCCAACTCGATCGCCTCGTTCCGGTCTACAAGGTCGCTGACCTTACTCTGGGCGGCCCGCATATTGCCCGGGAAATGGCGCTGCTCAAGGTTGTCGCCACCGGCGAAAACCGCGCCGAAGCGCTCCGCCTCGCCGATGCCTTCCGCGCCCGGGTGGTAGATGCCACTACGGAAAGTTTTGTTTTCGAAATGACAGGCAGCAGCGACAAGCTCGATGCCTTCGCAGCCCTGATGCGGCCCTTGGGCCTCGCCGAGGTTTCCCGCACCGGCGTCGCGGCACTCGCCCGCGGCACCGTCATCATCTAATTCCCCACAGGAGAGCCTACGCCATGCGCGTTTATTACGATACCGATGCTGATGTGAACCTGATCAAGTCGAAGAAAGTGGCCATCGTCGGCTTCGGCAGCCAGGGCCACGCCCATGCCAACAACCTGAAAGACAGCGGCGCCAAGGAACTTGTCGTCGCCCTTCGTCCGGGTTCGGCAGGCATTGCCAAGGCAGAAGCGGCCGGCCACAAGGTCATGGACCCGGCCGCTGCCGCCAAATGGGCCGACGTGATCATGGTGCTGACCCCCGATGAAGGCCAGGGCGACCTCTACCGCGACAGCCTGCACGCCAATATGCGTCCCGGCACCGCGATGGCCTTCGCCCATGGCCTGAACGTGCATTTCAAACTGCTCGAAGCCCGCTCCGATATCGACGTTTTCATGATCGCGCCCAAAGGCCCCGGTCACACCGTCCGTTCGGAATATCAGCGTGGTGGCGGCGTTCCCTGCCTGGTTGCGGTTGACCAGAACCCGTCCGGCAATGCGCTCGAAATCGCATTGTCCTACGCATCCGCCATCGGCGGCGGTCGCGCTGGCATCATCGAAACGACCTTCCAGGAAGAATGTGAAACCGATCTGTTCGGTGAGCAGGTTGTGCTGTGCGGTGGCCTCGTCGAGCTTATCCGCGCCGGCTACGAGACCCTGGTCGAAGCCGGTTACGCGCCCGAAATGGCCTATTTCGAGTGTTTACATGAAGTGAAGCTGATCGTGGACCTGATCTACGAAGGTGGCATCGCCAACATGAACTACTCAATCTCCAACACCGCCGAATACGGCGAATACGTCACCGGCCCGCGGATCATCACCGATGAAACCAAAGCCGAAATGAAGCGCGTGCTGACCGACATCCAGTCCGGCCGCTTCGCCCGCGACTGGATGCTGGAAAACAAAGCCCAACAAGCCAGCTTCAAAGCCATCCGCCGCCGCAACGCCGCCCACCCGATCGAAGACGTCGGCGCCAAACTGCGCGCGATGATGCCGTGGATTGCGAAGAACGCGTTGGTCGATAAGGCGAAGAATTAAGGGAGGTAAGGCTAGGGAGCGCTGCCCCCTGGATCCCCGCCAGGGAAGTTCCCTGGACGCCAAACCCTTAAGAATAGGCTAGAATGAAGAGGGGGCTTAGGTATTGGTTCGAACCATTCCCTAAGCCCCCTCTTCATTCTAGCCTCGCTTCCTTGGGATGGGGTCCAGGGCCCGGCCCTGGCTGGGTCTGGGGCAGCGCCCCGGCACCTGCCTTCCTTGCTTCCTTCCGCCGTATGGAGACCCACCATGTCCCTTCCCGAATCCACTGGCCCATTGCGCGGGGTTCGCGTGCTTGATTTGACGCGTGTTTTGGCAGGCCCGACCTGCACGCAGATGTTGGGGGATATGGGGGCTGAGGTCATCAAGATTGAGCGTCCGGGGGCGGGGGATGACACGCGCGGCTTTGCCCCGCCGGTAATGCCGGGGACCGGGGAGAGCGCTTATTTCATTGGTGTCAATCGCAACAAGCGATCAGTGACCCTGGATATTGCGTCACCCGAGGGCCAGGCTTTGGTGCGTCGCTTAATCGCGGATAGTGATATTCTGGTGGAGAATTTCAAGGTTGGGGCGTTGGCCAAGTATGGGCTGGGGTACGACCAACTGCACACGGAATTCCCCGGGCTGATTTACTGCTCGATTACCGGCTTTGGGCAAACTGGGCCTTATGCGGCCCGGCCCGGCTATGACAGCTTGATCCAGGCGATGGGTGGGGTGATGTCGCTGACCGGGGAGCCTGAGGGCCTGCCACAGAAGGTCGGCATCCCGGTCGCTGATGTGTTTGCCGGTTTATATGGCTGTATAGGCATTCTGGCGGCGTTGCGGCATCGCGAGGCAACTGGCGTTGGCCAGCAGGTTGATATTGGCATGTTGGACACGCATGTGGCGTGGTTGGCCAATCAGGGCATGAATTACCTGGCGACGGGCGAAAACCAGCCGCGTTTGGGCAATCAGCACCCCAATATTGTTCCCTATCAGGTGTTCGGGACCTCGGACGGGCATATTGTTCTGTCGGTGGGCAACGACGCGACGTTCAAGCGGTTTTGCGATGGGTTTGGGCTGTCGGATCTGCTGCAGGATGCCCGCTTTGCCACCAATGCCGCGCGGGTTGGAAATCGCCAATTTGTAACCGACACCTTGACCCCGGTGCTGGCGGCCCATCCAACTGAGTTCTGGATTGAGAGATTGGAGGCTTTGTCGATTGGCTGTGGCCCGATCAACAAGCTTTCCGAGGTGTTTGCCGATCCGCAAGTGGTGGCCCGCAAAGCGGTGGTGGAGATGCGCCACGCCAGTGGGGTTGATGTAAAGGTGATTGCCAATCCGGTCCGCCTGTCAGAATCGCCAGCTGATTACCGTTTGCCGCCGCCGACCCTGGGGCAGCACACCGATGAAGTCCTGGGCGGGCTTGGCCTTTCCGCCGACGAAGTATCTGCCTTACGCGCCAAGGGCATTGTCTAGTGCTTGATGACCGAAGGTGGAAGCACACGAAGGTCTGGTCACGCGACCCAACAAAGAGTTAGCGCATTGTGACCGCGCCTATCAGCGGTCATCGTGCTCTAGCATTCTAACCAGGGCTAAGAATAAATAGGTCACAGCGGTTGATTTGATCCATGCACCTTCCTCCGTCCTGACACAAAAAAACCGGCCCAGTTTCCTGGGCCGGTTCTTTTTTACCATCTTGTCGGCTGAATTACTTCAGGACGATTTCGACGTTGCGGTTCTGCGGCTCACGAACGCCAGAGGCGGTCGGGACGATCGGCTTAGTGTCACCAAACGCGGTGACTGAGATCGCCGTCTTGGCGACGCCGAGGCGGACCAGTTCGGCTGCAACCGCGTCAGCACGCTTCTGCGACAGCATCTTGTTGTAGGCCGGGGTGCCGGACTTGTCGGCATTGCCGGCGACTTCGATGCGGGTAACTGCCATTTTCGTCGAGGCGCCAGCGGCTTCGGCGATGATCTGGCGGGCGCGAGCGGACAGGTCCGCCTTATCCCAGTCGAAGAACACCAGATAGGTGCGGGCTGGGGCCGGGGCAGGCGCTACGACCGGCACGGGGGCCGGGATCGGGGCAGCGGCCGCTGGGGCGCCAAAGGCGTAGCGCAGGCCGAGCATGAAGCTGTGGTTGTAATGCGAACCAGTGTTAACAGTGCCCGTAGCGGCGCCGATGGTCGCGCCGTTGCTCTCATTCGAGACGCGGGCGAGCATGCGGTATTCCGCGGTCACGGACAGGCCGGGAACGCCAACCGGGATCGCCACGCCGGCGATCGCCTGGACGCCGAGCCCACCCTTGCTGCCGGTGAACGTCGTGGACTGTGGGCCAGCCACGTTGCCGCGCAGTGCCGACATTTCGTAGCCCGCGCCGGCGCCGAGGTACGGGTAGAACATCTTGCTGCCGACGTCGAAGTCGAACAGGCCGTTCACCATCACGCCGTAGGTCTGCTGCTTGCCACCGGTCATGGTGAAGCCAGTGCCGCGGCTGGTCTGGGTACGGTAGTTGCCTTCGAGTTCGACCCGCAGGCCGTTGCCGAAGCCCCAGCCGAAGCTGCCGACGCCGGCAATGCCACCGGTGCTAGTAATCTTGTTGCTGCCTGTGAAGTTGGTGGTCACGCCGCCAACGGTACGCGAATTCACGTTAATGTCGCTGAGCATGTTGTAGCCGACGCCGCCGCCAATATAGGGGCCGCTGATCGGCTGGGCCTGTACGGCGCTCGCGGCGACCAGCAGGCCGGCTGCAAGCAATCCAGTATTTAGCTTCATGACTTCACTCTCCTTATTCATTTCAAATCACAGCACCATCTACGCTACTGCAAGTCCAAACCAACCCAATTATTTGGTGGATTCGTAGTGTTCCCTACTTAGCATTTGCCGCCCGCCTAGCCAGTAGGCAAACCGACGATATGCCATGCAAGCAATGATATTTGGCCCACCTGTGGCGAAAATATCACAGTTTGATGATGGGCGGTCGTCTGTCTGGCTTTGGCGCGGCAAGCAGGGTAGCGTGGCGGCGGAGGAGAAGCGGCCCCGGTGGGCCGGCCGGCCTTCAAAGCCGGTTGGGGCTGCCCAGCGGCCCTGGGTGGGTTCGACTCCCGCTCTCTTCCGCCAAAACACCTATGACGGGCAGTGGCTCAATTTCATCGGCTGGCTGACCGCGAGTGCGGCGGCGGCGGCGTCCAACGCGACTGTGTTTTTTGCTGCTGCGAGTTCCGCAAAATAGGTTGGGGCGTTCTTGCATTCAGACACGCTATCATAACCATAGCGCTGCGACTGGGCGTTGGCGAGGCCGGTGTCATAGTCGTCCTTGGCCGCTTGCGCGCCGCCTTTGAGCTTGGCGCGGGCGAAATACCCCAGCAGAGCTTTATCATGTGCGCCTAGCGCGGGCCGGTTCGTGGTGATGAAACCGTTATATGCATCGATCATCCCGCAATTGCGCGCCAGCACATAGGCACGGACTTTCGTCGCTGCCATATTGAAAGCGGCCATTTCCGCTGGTTTCGCGCAAATTGGCGCGGTCGGTGACGGGCCTTCGACATAGGGTGCTGTCTGCAGCGTAACCTGCAATGGTGGCGTGGGCTGCGCGCAACCCAGCAATAGCAAGGCTGCGATCAAGGGAATTCCAGCGCGCATGTCACGACTCCGTTCTGCGAGAATATGTGGTGGCGCGTGCATACCGGTGCGGCGCGCGGGCGACAACCACGTTAGAGTGACCGCAACCGGCGGATGGCCGAGCTTCACTCCCATGATCAAAATGGCGCAATGAACATCAGCTCTGACCCGAATTGGGATCTGGTCCTGCGCCGCGAGCCGGCGCCGTTCCTCTACGCTGTGCCGACAATGGGGATCTATTGCCGCACTATCTGCCCGTCGCCACGGCCACGCCCCGGCAATGTGCGCTATTTCGCCGATGCGCCGGCGGCGGAAGCGGCAGGGTTTCGCGCCTGCAAACGCTGTGACCCGAAAGGTACCAGGGCGGCGCTTGCACGCGCGGTGGTGGAAGATGCCTGCGCCGCGATGGCGGCGGCGGACAGCATTCCGTCGCTAGAAGCGCTCGCCACCCGCGCCGGCTATTCGCGTTTTCACTTCCTGCGGATGTTCCGCGATCACACCGGCCTTACCCCGCGCGCCTTTGCCGAAGGGCTTCGTGCCAGAAAGTTGCAAACGGCGCTGGCGGGCGGGGCGCGGGTGATCGATGCGATCAGCGATGCGGGCTACGGTTCGGAATCGCGGGTCTACGAGGATACCGGCAAGCTGCTCGGCATGACACCAGGCGCGTTGCGGCGCGGGGGCATGGGCGAAACCATCCGTAGCGCCCGCGCCGACAGCCCGTTCGGCCGGCTGCTCGTTGCCGCCACCGCCAGCGGAATTTGCTATATCGGCTTTGCCGAGCCGGATAATGCGCTCGATGCCGATTTGCGGCGGCGCTTTCCCAAGGCCGAGATTATGCCCGACGATGCCGGGCTGGCCGTCGAACTCAGCACCGTGATCCGCGCCATGGTCGAACCGGCGGAGGGCGTTGCGCTGCCGCTCGATATTCGTGGCACTGCGTTCCAGCTCCGTGTCTGGCAGGCGCTCACCACCATCCCAACCGGTGAAACCCGCAGCTATGGACAGGTCGCCGCGATGATCGGTGCGCCCAAGGCGGTCCGTGCGGTGGCGACATCCTGCGCCGCCAATCCGGTGGCATTAGCGGTGCCGTGTCATCGTGTCATCGGCGGCGATGGCCGGATGCACGGCTATCGCTGGGGTGTGGCGCGAAAGCAGGCCTTGCTGGCCGCCGAGGGCGCGGCCATCTTGGCGGGGAACTGATCTCAGTTTCTCTTTCCGAGCAGGCCCGAACCTTTGGATAAACCGATCACTCCGATCCCCGCAGGCGTCGATGCCGGCACGGCCAGCGACGAAACCGGATTGTGGAAGCCGGAGGGTTGTGAGCAGATCGCGCTCGTGTTCCAGGGCGGTGGCGCGCTGGGCGCCTATCAGGCCGGGGTTTACGAAGCGCTGCATGAACACGCGATCGAACCGGACTGGGTTACCGGCGTATCGATCGGGGCGATCAATGCGGCGATCATCGCCGGCAACCCGCGCGAACTTCGCCTCGAACGGTTGCGGGCATTCTGGCAGCGTATTACCGACCGACCGACCTGGACCACGCTGCCCGACGGCGACATTTGGCGGCGGATGCAGAACGCCGCCAGCACCGCAATGACCACAGCTCTCGGCCAACCCGGTTTTTTCAAACCCAACCCAATTAGCGCCTGGTTCAGCCTGGCTGGTGCCACCACGGCCACCGCATTCTATGATACGTCCCCGCTGCGCGCGACCCTGCTGGAACTGGTGGATTTCGACCGCATCAACAGCTGCAAGCATCGCTTCGCGGTCGGCGCGGTCAACGTGCTGAGCGGCAATTTCATCTATTTCGACAACGCAGTCGAAATCATCACCCCCGAGCATATTATGGCGAGCGGCGCGCTGCCGCCGGCATTCCCAATGGTGCGGATCGGCGGTGAGGTGTTCTGGGATGGCGGTATCGTTTCGAATACGCCCTTGCAACATCTACTCGACAACACCAACGGCAAGAATACCGTGGTGTTCCAGGTCGATCTGTTCAGCGCCCGTGGCGCCTTGCCGCGCGACATGGAGGACGTGCTCGGCCGCCAGAAGGACATTATGTACTCGTCGCGCACCCGACTGACGACCGATGTCTACCGCACCCTGATGACCTGGAAGACCCGGCTGCGCGATGCGCTCGACAAAATGCCGGATGCGCTGCTGTCAGATGCCGATCGCGCGCTGAAAGCCGAACTCGCCGATCTGCCGGCGATCTCTATCCTGCATCTGATCTATCAGCAAAAAGCCTATGAGGGGCACGCCAAGGACCATGAGTTCTCGGAAACGTCGATGCGCGAACACTGGGCGAGCGGCTACGAGGACACCACTCGCACCTTGCGCCAGCGCCACTGGCTGGAACTGCCGACAACACCTGGCGTGCGTGTGCATGACGTGCATCGGCGATAATCAGGTCGGCGACCGCCACGCAACCCGGCCGCCGGCAATGGTTGCATGCAGCACCGGTGTGGGCCCGCTGCCATTCACCAGCACCAGATCGGCGCGCTTGCCCGGCGCAATCGTGCCGCGATCCTGGAGTTTTGCCGCCCGTGCCGGGTTCTCCGCAATCAGCGCCCAGGCTTGCGGCAGGGTCAGCACCCCGCGCCCGGCCAGGATGAATGCTGCACGCAGCATCGCCGGATAGTAATAGTCTGACGCCAGCACGGAACACACGCCGGCCTCGGCCATTTTTGCGGCCGACGCCCAGCCGAGATGTGATCCGCCGCGCACCACATTCGGCGCGCCCATCACCACTGCCTCACCGGCGCTGATCGCCGCCCGCCCCACCGCCTCCTCCATCGGGAATTCGCAGATTGCGGCACCCAATGCGCGAAAATGCGCGCGGGTTTCGATGGTGTCATCGTCATGGCTCGCCATCGGCAGGCCGGCTGCACGGGCGGCGGCCGCAATGCGGTCGCGCGCCGCCGGAACCGCGGGCGCACGGGCGGCGACTACTTGGCCAAGTGCGCGAAACGCGTCGAGCGAGACATTGCCGCGCTCGCTGTATTTGCTGGTTTTCGCGTCGTCGGCGAGGCGTTTGATGATCGACGGGGTATGATCATTGAATGCCAGCAAATGCACCCGGCCGGCGGCGATGTCGGCCAGGGCGGTGTCCAGTGCGTCGAGATTGAACGCCTCCCAGCGCAAATGCACCCGCATGTCGCAGACACTGTCATGGGTGTCGAGCGCATCCAATAGCACGCGCCAGGTTTCGATGCCGCGCAGCCCAGGCTCCCACGACAAGGTCACGCCGTGAAAAGCTGTGGTGATGCCGTTGGCGAGCAATTGCCGTTCGGTATCGGCCAGCGCCAGATCGATTGGGAAATTGATGCCGGGGCGCGGCTGGATCTGGCGCTCGAAGGCGTCGCCGTGGATGTCGATAATGCCGGGCAGTACCAGCAGGCCGGTGGCATCGATCACCTGGGCGCCTTGCGCGGCTTGTTCGACAATCATCCCGTTTGCCACAAAAATATCAGCATGAATAAGCGCGCCGTTGATCAGAGCTTGGCCGTTGGAGAAGGTGAGGGCTGTCACGAGACGAAATCCTTATGAATACGATAAAGCTAAGCAAGGCGTTTTTGGGGGAACAGTAGGAAGGCCATTCGTCAAGGTTCAAATACAAGTTGCACCCTGGGCGTTGGATAACGCGCAATCCCAAACTCCACCACCCGCCCGGCGCCGTCGACATTGATGTTCTCGCCCACCAGCAGCGGCCGCGAACGCGGCATGCGTAATAAAGCCGCCTCCGCCACTGTCGGCATCCGCGCCGAAACCCGCGTCACCGCGCGGCGATAGTCCAGCACGCCGACCGATGCCAGCGCCTCCGATATCGCCGGATTGGCTTTCAGCGCGGCAAACAGGCCGGGCAAAGCGAGGCTGGAAAAATGATGGCTGCCGACGCTCACTGGACGGGCATCGGCAAAACCCAGCCGTTCCAGCAGCACCACTGGTGAGCCCAACGCCACCTGCAACGCCAAAGCGACATTCGCCTCGGCTGGAATTTCCTCCAACCGCAACACCTCGCCTGACGGCTCCTTATTGTGGCGCCGGATCCATTCCGAAAACCTGGTCCGGCTGGCGATCCGATAATCCAGCACGTCCTCTGCGACGAAACTACCGCGTCCCTGCTCGATGCGTATCAAGCCGTTGCGTGACAATTCTTCCAAGGCCCGACGCACAGTGTGGCGGTTGACAGCGAATTGAGCGGCCAGTTGCGCCTCGGTCGGGAGTCGTGCGCCGGGTGGCAGCATATCGCTGTCGATCTGGGCTTCGAGGCTGAGCATGATCTGACGCCAGCGTGGCAGGTCATCGTCAGGCGATGATTGTGTCATGCGATATTCATCCTTGGCGACGTCCTGTTGGTGCAGTGTGACTTGACGATAAGCCAACGCAAGGGTATTTGTCTAGATGTCTATACAAATACGGAGTGCGCTTTGTCCGATCCTTTTGTTGCGGCCCGCCAACGCTGGATGGCGGTTCTGGCCCGCGCCAAGCTGGCGCAGCTGACCGCGCTGCTTGCCGATGTTGCACCGCTTCCTTCCCATGTCGTGCTGCGCGGCCCGGAAAACGGCCTGGTGATGTTGCGCGGCCGGGCCGGTGGTGCTGGCGGGCGCTTCAATCTTGGCGAGATGACGGTGACGCGCTGCACCGTGCGTAACCAGGATGGCTATGTCGGGCACGCCTATATCCAGGGGCGGGAACGGCCATTGGCCACGTTGGCCGCCGCACTCGATGCCGCCCTGCAGGACCCGGCCCGCCATGATGGCCTGCAGACGGCGGTGATCACACCATTGGCTGATGCGCAGGCCGCCGCGCGGGCTGCGATCTCCCGGCGTGCCGCGGCGACCAAGGTCGATTTCTTCACCCTTTCAACCATGCGGTCCTAGAAAATGCCAGTTACCCTCGCGGGTTTTGCCGATCCGGTACTCGATTCCCAGGCCAGCTTCCGGGCGGTGCTGGATGCGATGGCGCGGCCTGGCAGTCTACACCAGGTTGGCGGCACCCTCGTCGCGCCCGCATTGCTCTGTCCGGCCGCCGCCGCCGTGGTTTTGGCGCTGGTTGATGGCGAGACCAGCATCTTTATCGATCCTGCTTTCGCCGATGCGGCGGACTGGGTGCGGTTTCATTGCGGCGTGGCGCCAATATGCGATATCAGCGCCGCCGCCTTTGTGCTGGCGACAGATCTCCCTGATCTCCGGAGCCTGGCCTGTGGCAGCGATGAGGGGCCAGAAGACTCCGCAACCGTGATCGTCCAGGTCACGGCCTTGGGCGAAGGTGCCGCCTTCACCCTGATGGGACCCGGCTTGCAACACCCACGCCAATTGCGGGTCGCCGGACTGCCTGCCGATTTTTCTGCCCGCTGGGCCGAAAATCATAAATTGTTTCCACGCGGTATTGATCTGATCCTGTGCGCCGGCGACCGGTTGGTGGCCCTGCCGCGCAGCCTTGCCATTACGGAGTCCTGATACATGGCTTATGTCGCGGTCAAAGGTGGCGAGATCGCCATCGACAATGCCCATGCCTGGCTCGCCGAAGAACGCCGTGGCGATGCGGAAATCGTTGATGTCGGTCTCGCCCAGATTACCGAACAATTGGGCCGCTCGGTCGATCGTGTGATGGCGGAAGGTTCGGTCTACGATCCGGAACTTGCAGCACTTGCCATCAAGCAATCTCAGGGCGATCTGATCGAGGCGGCGTTCCTGCTGCGCGCCTATCGCACCACCTTGCCGCGCTTTGCGATGGCCGAACCGGTCGATACGGCGGCGATGCTGATCCGCCGGCGTATTTCAGCCGTCTACAAGGATCTTCCCGGTGGCCAGATCCTCGGCCCGACCTATGACTATACCCATCGCCTGCTCGATTTCGCCCTCGCCGCCGGCACAACGCCGCCTGCGGCCGCCGAGGGCGTCGCCGCCGAGGCCGCGATGCCGAGGGTTGCCGATATTCTCGGGCATGAAGGCCTCATCGAAACCCATGAAGACGATGGCCGCGAACCCGGCGACCTGACGCGCGAACCGTTGCGCTTCCCTGCTAGCCGCGATGTGCGCTTGCAGGCGCTGGCGCGCGGCGATGAAGGGTTTTTGCTGGCGATGGGCTATTCGACCCAACGCGGCTATGGCGGCAGCCACCCGTTCGTCGGCGAATTGCGGGTCGGCGATTGCACGGTCGAGATCACCCCGCCCGAGCTTGGTTTCGCCATCGACATCGGCGACGTGACGTTGACCGAATGCGCCCTGGTCAACCAGTTCGCCGGATCGAAGACGGTTCCGCCGCAATTCACCTCGGGCTATGGCCTGACCTTCGGTCACGCCGAGCGCAAGGCGATGGGCATGGCGCTGGTCGATCGGTCGATGCGCGCGGGCGAACTCGGCGAGGATGCAACCGCGCCGGCGCAGAACATCGAATTCATGCTGTATCATTCCGATAATATCGAGGCCACCGGCTTCGTCGAACATCTCAAGCTGCCACATTACGTCGATTTCCAATCCGAGCTGGAAACCATTCGTCGAATGCGGGCGGAGGCAGGTCAATGAACGCGATTTTGCAAGGTTATAACTTCGCTTATCTGGATGAACAGACCAAGCGCATGCTGCGGCGGGCGCTTTTGAAGGCAGTCGCCATCCCCGGCCATCAGATCCCGTTCGGCAGCCGCGAAATGCCGCTCCCGTACGGCTGGGGCACCGGCGGCATTCAGGTGACCGCTGCGGTGCTGGGGCCGAATGATGTGCTGAAAGTGATCGACCAGGGCGCGGATGATACCACCAACGCGGTATCCATTCGGCGCTTCTTCGCCAAAACCGCGGGGGTGGCGACCACCACCGATACGGCGTCGGCCACCATCATCCAGACCCGCCATCGCATCCCGGAATTTCCACTCAGCGAAAACCAGATCCTGGTCTATCAGGTGCCGCAGCCGGAACCCTTGTCCAAACTTGAACCGAGCCGGGCGGAAACTCGGCGGATGCACGCGCTTGCCGAATACGGATCGATGCATGTCCGGCTTTACGAGGACATCACCCGCTTCGGCCATGTCGCGATCAGCTATGATTATCCGGTGATGGTCGGCGGGCGCTATCTGATGGCGCCGAGCCCGATCCCGGCCTTCGATAACCCGAAACTGCACATGATGCCGGCTTTGCAATTATTCGGCGCCGGGCGGGAAAAGCGCATCTACGCCATTCCGCCTTATACCGAGGTGCGTAGCCTCGATTTCGATGACCATCCGTTCCGTGCCGGCCGCGCGCCGCATCCTTGCGGACTATGCGGATCGGAGACGTCCTATCTGGATGAAGTCGTGGTTGACAACACGGGCGGGCGGCTGTTTGTCTGTTCGGACACCGATTATTGCGAAACCCGCCGTGCGGCGGGCCATGTGGGAACCGAGTCATGATTGCCACAGACAGCCTGATTGCGGCGCGTAATCTGTCTCTCCATTTTGGTGCCATTCCGGCCCTGGTCGATGTCAGCGTCGATCTCTGGCCAGGCGAGGTGCTCGCGGTAGTGGGCGAATCGGGCTCCGGCAAGACCACGTTGCTCAACGTGTTGTCCGGCCGGATGCGGCCCGATGACGGCGTGGTGTGGTATCGCGATCCGGCGGGCAAACTTGCCGACGTGCACGCAATGCCGGCGCCGGCTTTGCGGGCATTGCACCGATCGGATTGGGGCTTTGTGCAGCAGGACCCGCGCGCAGCGCTGCGCATGGGCGTCACCGCTGGCGGCAATGTCGGGGAGCGGCTGATGGCGCAGGGTGCGCGCCACTACGGACATATCCGCGCCGAGGCGATTGACTGGTTGCGTCAGGTTGAAATCGACGAAAGCCGGGTCGATGACCTGCCACGCACATTCTCGGGCGGCATGCTGCAACGTTTGCAGATCGCCCGTACCCTTGTGACCCATCCGCGCCTTGTGTTCATGGATGAACCGACCGGCGGGCTGGACGTTTCAGTGCAGGCGCGTCTGCTTGATCTGATCCGGAGTCTGGTCGCCAGGCTCAATCTGGCGGCGGTACTGGTCACCCATGATCTGTCGGTGGCGCGCTTGCTCGCCCACCGCATTGTGGTGATGCAGCGCGGGGTGGCGGTGGAAACCGGTTTGACCGATCAGGTGCTCGATGATCCGCAGCACCCTTATACGCAATTACTCGTCAGTTCGGTGTTGCAGGCATGAATATGTTGGAAACCCAAGCCCTGTCGAAATGCTTCGTGCTGCATTTGCGCGATGGAATTTCGATCCCGGTGCTGGATGACGTGAATTTCACCGTTGCCTCGGGCGAGTGCGTGGCGCTCGTCGGGCCGTCAGGCGCCGGTAAAACCACTTTGCTGCGCAGTCTTTACGGCAATTACCGCGCCGATAGCGGGCGCATTCGGGTCCGGCATGCCGGTGAAATGATTGACATCGCCAGCGCCGCGCCGCGCCAGATCGTGGCGGTCCGCTCTGGCACCCTGGGCTATGTCAGCCAGTTCCTGCGCGTGGTGCCACGGGTACCCGCGCTCGACATCGTCGCCGAGGCAGCGCGTGGCATGGGTCTGGATGCGGCGCGGGAAACCGCGCGTGCATTGCTGCTGCGCCTCAACATCCCGGCCCGCCTGCATGCGCTGCCGCCGGCGACGTTCTCGGGCGGCGAACAGCAGCGTATCAATCTCGCGCGCGGTTTCATCGGGCGCCACCCGATCCTGCTGCTTGATGAACCGACCGCCAGCCTCGACGCCGCCAACGCTGAAATCGTCATCGCGATGATTGCCGAGGCGAAGGCGGCAGGGGTTGCCATTGTCGGGATTTTCCATGATGCCACCGTGCGCGATCGGGTCGCCGATCGTGTGTTTCAGGTCCTCCCATTGCAGGATGCCGCATGACCGATTTTGTTCTGACCAACGCCAAACTGGTCCTGCGTGACGAGGTCGTCACCGGCACCGTACATATCCGCGATGGCCGCATCGCCGATGTCGCCAGTGGTGGCACCGGGGTTCCTGGCGCGACCGATTGCGAGGGCGACTATATCATCCCCGGCATTGTCGACGTCCATACCGACAACCTGGAACGCCAGGTTCAGCCGCGGATTTCCGCGCGTTGGCCGTCGCGGTCAGCCATGGTGGCGCATGATGCGCAATGTGCTGCGGCCGGGGTTACCACAGTGTTGGATGCGCTGTGTCTGGGCGATCTGGGGTTCGATGGCGAGCGGATCAGGACGTTCAAGGACGCGGTGATTGATCTCAACGCGCTGGTGACTACCGGGTTGTTGAAATCCGAACACTACCTCCATCTGCGCTGTGAATTGCCGGCCGAGGACACCCTCGAATTGTTCTTCCCGGTCGCTGACGATCCGCTGGTGCGGATGATCAGCCTGATGGATCATTCGCCCGGCGTGGGCCAGTACGCCAATCTCGACGCCTATCGCGCGATGCGCGGCCGCGACGGCATGCCGTCCGCGGTGATTGAGGCGCGGATTGAGAAACTGCTCGCCCAGCGTGCCCGAATGCGCGGCCCAAACCGGGCGGCGCTGCTGGCCAAGGCGCTGACCCTTGATGTGACGCTTGCGAGCCATGACGATCGCACGATCGAGGAAATCAACGAAAATTACGCCGACGGCATCCGGATCAGCGAATTTCCGGTGACGGTGGAAGCAGCCCAAGCGGCACGGGCGCTGGGGATGACCACGATTGCTGGCGCGCCGAATATCGTGCGCGGTGGCAGCCATTCCGGCAACGTGAAGGTGACCGACCTGATCCGCGCCAATGGCGTCGATGCGCTGGCGAGCGACTACGTACCTGCGGCCTTGGCCGAAGCCGCTTTCCTCGCCGCCGAGCAGACCGACATGTCGCTCCCCGATGCGGTGGCAATGGTCACCGACACTCCGGCAAAAATGGCGCGCCTCGCCGATCGCGGGCGGATCGAGCCGGGCCTGCGTGCCGATCTGGCGCGGCTGCAATTGCACGGATCACTGCCAATCCTGCGCGCAGTGTGGCGCGCTGGCCAGCGTGTGGCGTGATGACCGCCCGGTTCGCGCTCTATTACGCGCCAGACATTACCGATCCCTTGCATCACGCGGCGTCGGCCTGGCTTGGGCGCGATGCCGACAGCAACGCACCCTGCACCCAGCCCGATATCCCCGGGATCGCGGGCGTTACAGGCGATGCTGGCAATTACGGCTTCCACGCCACGTTGAAACCGCCGATGCGGTTGCGCGATGGCGTCACCTGGGATGAACTGCTCGCGGAGACCACCGCACTTTCCGCGACCATCCCGGCGTTCGACCTGCCGCGCCTCGCTGTCGCTGATTTGCACGGCTTCCTGGCGCTGCGTGAAACCGCACCGAGCACGGATTTACAGGCGCTCGCGGATGCCTGCGTTGCCGGCCTCGATCATTTGCGCAAGGCGTCTGATGCGGATGAATTGGCCAAGCGCCGTCAATCCAGGCTCAGCCCGGCGATGGACGCCAATCTGGTACGCTGGGGCTATCCGTATGTGTTTGCGACGTGGTTTTTCCACATGACCCTGACAAAACGGCTGACCGACGCTGAACGTGCCATCTGGCTGCCGGCCGCGGAGGCGCATTTTGCAGCCGCCTTGGCGCGGCCGCGCCGGGTCACGGCGATCACCCTGTTTGCCCAGGCCAAAGCTGGGGCGCCGTTCGTGATCGCGGCGCAGGTTCCGCTTTTGGATTAACGCGTGATGACCGCTCCAGTCAGCGGTCATCACGCTCTAACGCCCAGCGAGGAATGCTTTCACCCTGCGTATTGCATCCTGGGTCGCCACGGGATCGCCGCCGACATGCACGGTTTTGTCGGCATTGGTGCTGCGCGGGATATTTTGCTGCACCCGAAGCGGCACTGGCGCATCAAAGTCGTGATAGGCGCCGGGATAGCTGATATAGTCCAGTTGCGCACCGACTTGTCCGGCAAGCCTTCGGCATGGGGCGGCTGGTGTCCAGTCATCGGACTCGCCGATCAGGATCATCAGTTTTGCCACTGGTTGCCAACCGGATTTGCCGGCGGCGACCGAGCACCCCGGATAAAAGGCGATCATCCCCCGTATCAGCCCGAGGGGCATGTCCGGCCGCGTTTCTGCAGCGGCCAGAACCGTGCTGCCGCCATCGGACCAGCCTAGTAGCATAACCCCGCCCGGCCTGACCCCGGGTTGCGCGGAGAGCCAGGTGGCTGTTGCCAGGGCATCCAGTCGGCGCAAGCCGTTGGCAGTGGCAATCCGGTCGCGCACCCGGCATTGCGATTTCAGCCCGCGCGAGCCGAAACTGTCGGGGAAGACCACAACATGGCCAGCTTCCAGTAAGATCTCGCGCCATTGCTTGTCGCGTGCCGGGAATGCGCCTCCGCAACCATGGAGGGCAACAATGGCAGGGATTGGCTTGGGGCTGTTGGGTCGGAATAAGTCCGCTTGCAGCGTGATCCCATCCGGACCGGGAATTTCGACCTGCTCGGCACGTGCCCCCAGGGCGATCAGAAAAACGGCCAACACCACCGCTAGCCGCATCGCGCTGTTCCCTTGTGTCAGAAGAAATCCACCCCGGCGGCGCCCGCCAACAACACCAGATTCAACGCCAGAACCGCAACCGCCGCAATCACCGCCGCCACCTGCACATAGCGGTGGTTGGTGAAGATGCCCATCACATCGCGCCGCCCGGCCAGCACCAGCAGCGCGATCATCGGCACTGGCAGGGCAATGCTCAGCACCACCTGGCTCATCACCAGACTATCGGTTGGGTCGGCGCCAAGCGCCACCACGACGAAGGCCGGCGCCATCGTGACCAGCCGGCGCACCCAGAGCGGAATGCGGAAATGGACCATATCCTGCATGATCCCTTGCCCGGCGAGGGTGCCGACCACCGAACTCGACAGGCCTGACGCCAGCACGCTCAACAGAAAGACCGAGGCGGCGAACCCGCCGAGCAGCGGGGTGAGGGTCGCGTAGGCGGTCTCGATAGTGGCAATTTCGGGATTGGTGGCATGGAACGCCACGGCCGCCATAATGATCATTGCCATGTTGACCATGCCGGCAAGGCTGAGGGCAATCAGCACCTCGCGATTGGAATAGCGCAGGATGCGACGGCGCTCCCCGTCATTGGCAGCCGGCATTCTTGTCGCAGTCAGGCTCGAATGCAGGTAGATTGCATGCGGCATGACCGTTGCGCCAACAATTCCCACTGCCAGCATCAGCGCACCGGCATCGGCGATATGCGGCACAAAAGCGTCGTGCGCGACCCGGCCCCAGAGCGGCGGGGCAATGAACAATTCAACGACATAGGCGAGGCCGATAATCGCCACGAATCCGCCGATGATAAGCTCCAGCGGCCGGAAACCTCGGTTGTGCAAGCTCAACAGCGCATATGTAATGATCCCGGTGATCACCAGCCCCGGCATTAGCCCGATCCCGGTGAGCAGTGACAGCCCGATCGCCGCGCCGAGGAATTCGGCCAGATCGGTCGCCATCGCCGCGATTTCAGACACCACCCACATCACAAACACCAGCGGGCGTGGGAAATGGCTGCGGCAGAGGCTGGCGAGGCTCTGTCCGGTAACGATGCCGATTTTGGCCGACATCGCCTGGAACATCATCGCAATGATGTTCGCCGTTACCACTACCCACAGCAATGTGGTGCCGTATTTGGCCCCGGCCTGGATGTTGGTCGCGTAATTGCCCGGGTCCATATAGGCGATCGAGGCGATCACCGCCGGCCCGACAAATGGCATGAAGCCGCGGACACCGCGCCGTTGGCCGGCCAGACTTGCCTGACCAGCGGCGATGGTACGGGCGGTGAGGTTGGATTTGGGCAGGGCAATGTCGCTCATGCCGGAAAGTGTAGCCGCGACTACAATTCAGGGTCAAGGGCGTAATCCGCTTGATATTGCAGGCCCGCTTCGCCATGGTCCGCCACCGTCGTTGGGAGCCCTGTGTGTCGCGTCCACCTGAATCAAATACCGGCCTGCCAACCGAACCGACCCAGGCGCGGCGCTTCGGCAAGACCCGTACTGCGCAATCCACCGCAATCGCCGAAGATTACGCCGAACTGATCGCCGATCTGCTGGCAAGCGTGGGTGAAGCGCGGCCGACCGACATCGCCCGGCGTCTTGGCGTGAGCCACGCGACCGCAATCAAAACCGTTGCAAGGCTGAAGCGGGAAGGGCTGGCGACATCACGGCCTTATCGCGGCGTGTTTCTGACCGAAGCCGGCGAGGCGCTGGCCGCCCGGGTAAAATTGCGCCATCGCCTGGTGGTCGATTTGCTGCGCGCTGTTGGCGTGCCAGCCGAAGCGGCCGAACAGGATGCCGAAGGGATCGAGCACCATGTGTCCGACGCCACCTTGGCCGCGTTCGAGGTCTATTTGAAGCGATAAAGCGTCGATCGCAGCAGCCGACGACGCAGAGGGAAAGGAACACGCGATGGTACTCCTCGTTGGATTGGTCGGACTCGGCCAGATTGCCCAGAAGCAGCATTTACCGGCGATTATCGCCAGTCCGGCGTTTGATCTGGTGGCCGCTGCCAGCCATGATGGCGCGGCGGGCGCGGTGCCGGTCTATCGCGACCATCAGGCCATGCTGGCGGCCCATCCCGAGATCGCCGCCGTCGTCGTTTGCACCCCGCCGCGGGCGCGGCGCGAGGTTGCGATCGATGCGCTTTTGGCGGGCAAGCACGTGATGCTGGAAAAGCCGCCGGCGGCAACCCTGGGGGAGTTTGCCCATATTGCCGCAGTTGCCGCACGCCAACAGCGTGTGCTGCACGCCACCTGGCACTCGCAATATAATGCAGCCGTTCTGCGGATGCGCGATTTGCTTGCCGGACAGGAAATTTCTGCCATGCACATGGATTGGAAAGAAAATTTTCTCGACTTCCACCCTGGCCAGCGTTGGGTCTGGGACGCGGGTGGCTTTGGTGTTTTCGACATGGCGATCAATGGCCTGTCGGTGATGTCAGCGATATTCGATCCGGTACCGTTCGTGCTGGCGGCCGAATTACGGGTGCCCGACAACGTGGCGATGCCGATTGCCGCCGAGGTCCGCTTCGGACTTGGCGACGGCCGCGCGCCGCTCACCGCGTCATTCGACTGGGACTGGGTGGGCGCTCCGAAGCGCGAGGTCACTGTTACCACCAAGGCCGGCAGCGTGCTCGTGCTCAGCGAAAGCGGGCGCCGGTTGAGCGTGGATGGCACAATGCTGGTCGATGGTGAGCGCGGCGAATATGCCGATATCTATCGCCATTTTGCGACGCTGGTACAGACTGGCGCATCCTCGCTCGATGCGGTGCCATTGCAGCTTGTGGCTGACATCCTGCTGCAAGGCAAAACGGTTCAGGTTGGTCCAGTGAACCTTTCAAATCCGGCTTGACTCGCCGCCCTATCGGCTTGACGATTGCGCTATCATAACCCGGCGACAGGCGCGGGAAAACCCAGGGAAACGGTCATGGTACGTGATGTGAAGCGGCGGGTTGCATTGATCGGCTTGGCGGCGGGCGCGGGCGTGCTGGCAACCGGGTCCTCGGTCCTGGCCCAAGCCGGCCGCTATAAGGAGGCGGCATCCGTCACCGAATTGGTGCGTGCAGGTAAATTGCCGGCGGTCGAAGCACGTCTGCCGGAAAACCCCCTGGTGGTGCCGGTTGTCGAGCGGGTGGGCGATTATGGCGGGGTTTGGCGTCGCGCCTTCCTCGGGCCGGCCGATTCCAACAACTACGTCCGGGTTGTCTATGACAGCCTGTTCCGCTTTTCCCCCGATGGCGCCAAGATCGAACCGAAAATCGCCGCCGGTGCCGAGCCATCGGGCGATTATAAGGTCTGGACAATCAATCTGCGCAAAGGCTCCCGCTGGTCGGACGGCGCGCCGTTTACCGCAGACGATATTCTGTTCTGGTACAATGACGTCCTGCTCAATAAGGAACTGACGCCAACATTACCGGGCTGGATCCGTAACGCCGATGGCTCCGCGGCCAAAGTCGAAAAAGCCAGCGAAACCGCGGTGCGCTTCATTTATCAGGCACCGGCCACCTTGTTCCTGACCGCAGTGGCGAACCAGGACGGCGCCGACCGCACCTTCGCGATGTTCCTGCCAGGGCATTATTTGAAGAAATTCCACCCAGCCTATGCCGCCAAAGCCGATATCGAGAAAGCCGCCACTGCCGCCGGCTTCAAGACCTGGACTGAGCTGTTCGCCAATCGCAATGCCCCACCGGAAAACCCGGAACGCCCGACCATGGCGGCCTGGGCGCCAATTTCACGCGCGTCCGATCCGGTCTTCACCTTGCGGCGCAACCCCTATTATGTTGGCGTTGATACCGCCGGCAATCAGTTGCCCTATATCGATGAGGTGCGCTTCACCTTCTTCGCTGATGTCCAGGCCTTGAACCTCGCGGCGATCGCCGGGAATTTCGACATGCAGGAACGTCACATCAACATGACCAACTATCCGGTCTTTAAGGACCAGGAAAAGACCGGGAAATACCGCGTCATCACTTGGCCGACATTTGGCGGCGCGGATGCGGTGATCGCGATCAACCAGACCTATGCCGCCGATCCGGTGATGGGCAAGGTCATGGCGACCAAGGATTTCCGTGTGGCCTTATCGTTCGCGATTAATCGCGACCAGATCAAGGAAAGCGTGTTCCTGGGACTCGGTGAAGCCCGGCAAGGCGTGCCGGCGCCGTGGCATCCGTATTTCCCCGGGGCGGAATGGGCGCAGAAATACACTGAATTCAAGCGCGACCAGGCCAATAAGCTGTTGGACGGCATCGGCCTGACCAAAAAAGACGCGCAAGGCTTCCGTCTGCTGTCCAACGGCAAGCCGGCGACGATCGAAATCAGCGTGGTGCCGGCCTTCGGTGCCTGGCCGGACGTGGCCCTGCTGGTCGGCAAGGATTGGGAAGCGGTCGGTATCAAAACCATCGTCCAGATCCGTGAACGCGCGCTCCACTTCAAGATGGGCGAAAACAACGAGTTGATGGCCGAAGTGTGGAACGAGGATACCAGTGCGTTCCCCTATACCGGCAACGCCAAGGTGGATCCGCGTAACGCCCCGATCCTGACCATGGGGCCACTGTGGCGCCGTTGGTACGCGACCGGCGGCAAGGACGGGGTGGAGCCATCCCCCGAAATGAAGCGCATTGTGGAAATCGTCGACAAGGCGCGCACGGTCGGGCCGGAAGAACAGGTCACGCTGTCGCAGGAGCTTTATCGCAACTGGGCCGACAATGTTTACGAAATCGGCACAATTGGATTGACCCCGATGGTGCAAGGCGTGGTCGTTGCCGGCGCCAAGTTCCGCAACGTGCCGACCACCCTGGGCAATGACTGGCCGCTGCGCAGCCCTGGCAATGCGCGCACCGAACAGTTCTTCTTCTCGAAATGATGATGCGGGGGGCGGCGTGACCCGTTACATCGCCCAACGTTTGTTGATCTTGCCGTTGCTGATGCTGATCTACTCGTTCGTGATTTTCGTGATTATCCAGGCGCCACCTGGGGATTTTCTCACCGCCTATGTCGCGACTCTGGCATCGTCAGGGTCGTCGATATCGACGGACCAGATCGCGGCGTTACGGCATCAATACGGCCTCGATCAACCATTCGTGGTGCAGTATTTTCTGTGGATGCAGAATTTATTCCACGGCGATTTCGGCCTGTCGCTGGAATATCAGCGTCCCAACGCCGATCTGATCGGTGAACAGCTTGGGCTGACCGTGGCGTTGGCGCTGTTTTCCTTTGTGCTGACCTGGGCGATCGCCGTACCGGCCGGGATCTACTCGGCAACCCATCCGCGGTCGCTAATCGATCACACGCTGACTGTGATCAATTATGTCGGGGTTGCGACGCCCAACTTCATGTTGGCGCTGATGCTGATGTGGGGGGCGTTCGCCTATTTCGACATCAACGTAACAGGGCTTTACTCGCCGGAGTTCGTCGATGCGCCATGGTCGTTCGCGCGTGTTGGCGATCTGCTGTTCCATATCTGGCTGCCTGGGCTGGTGCTCGGTATTGCCGGGACGGCAAGGCTAAGTCGGATCATGCGGGCCAATCTGCTCGATGAACTGAACAAACCGTATGTGGTGACCGCGCGCGCCAAAGGCATGCGCGAATGGCGGCTGGTACTGCGGTATCCGGTGCGGCTCGCGTTCAATCCGTTGGTCAGCACGATCGGCTGGTATTTGCCGGCATTGTTTTCTGGCAGCCTGATCGTGGCGACGGTGATGAATTTGCCGAATATCGGGCCGCTGCTGCTGCGGGCACTGATCAACCAGGACATGTATCTCGCCGGTGGTATTTTGCTGATCTACTCGTTCCTGACCATCGTCGGCACGTTGCTGTCGGACGTGCTGTTGGCGCTGATTGATCCGCGTATCCGGGTGGAGAGCTAGAGATGGCAATCGCTGGCAGCGATGCCGAAGACCGCGTCGCGGTTGCCTCCAACTGGCGGCTCGTGTGGTGGCGGTTCCGCCGCCATCGTCTGGCGATGATCAGCGCGGGGCTGCTGATTTTTATGTATCTGATCGTTTTGGCCCCGGATTTCTTCTCGGTGCAGGACCCCGAGCGCACCGATGCGCGCCAGGCTTTCATTCCGGTACAGATGGTGCATTTCTTCGACGACGGTGCTTTATCGCCCTGGGTGCCGGCGATCATCGGCAAGCGCCATCCGGTGACCTTGCGGATGGAGTGGACCGCCGATCCGGCGCGCAAAGTCGGGGTGCGGTTCTTCGCCCGCGGCTATAGCTATCGGGTGCTGGGACTATTCGAGACCAATGTGCATCTGATTGCGCCGGCTGATCCGGCACAGCGGATATTCCTGCTGGGCTCCGATCGGCTCGGCCGTGATCAGTGGTCGCGTATCATGCACGGCACCCAAACATCGATGACCGTTGGGTTGGTGGCGGTGGCATTGAGCGTGGTTCTCGGCGTCGTGCTCGGCGGCTTGTCGGGCTATGTCGGCGGCAAAACCGATCAGGTGATCCAGCGGGTGATCGAACTGCTGCAATCCGTGCCGACCATCCCGATCTGGTTGGCGCTCTCGGCCGCCCTGCCGCGCGACTGGACGCCGATCCAGGTGTTTTTCGCTATCACGGTGATCTTGTCGCTGGTCGGCTGGACCACGCTGGGGCGCGAAGTGCGGGGCCGCTTCCTGGCGCTGCGCGAGGAGGATTTCGTTTTGGCCGCCCGTCTCGCCGGCTGTTCGCGGATGCGGATCATTCTGCGCCATATGGTGCCGACCTTTGCCAGCCATATCATCGCCACAAGTTCGTTGGCAATCCCGGTGATGATCATTAATGAAACATCGTTGTCGTTCCTCGGCCTCGGCATCCGTCCGCCAGCGATCAGCTGGGGGGTCTTGCTGCAGGAGGCGCAGAATATCCAGACCCTGGCGCTTGCCCCCTGGCTGCTGACGCCGGGGTTGGTGGTGATTGTGGCAGTGCTCGCTTTCAACCTGGTCGGCGACGGGCTGCGCGATGCCGCTGACCCGTACAGTCATTGAGGGCGCGGTGAACGAGGAAACCCCGCTACTATCTGTGCGCGATCTGCGCGTATCGTTCCAGCTTGATGAAGGCGTGGTTCGGGCTGTCGAGGGCACCAGCTTCGATGTTTTGCCCGGCCAGGTGCTGGGCATTGTCGGCGAAAGCGGCTGCGGCAAAAGCGTGACCATGAAGGCGATCCTGCAACTGGTGGATCGACCGGGCCAGATTGATACGGGCGAGATCAAATTCCTGCGCTCTGATGGCGCAATCGTCGATCTGGCGAAATTATCCCCGCGTGGTGCGACGATCAGGGAAATCCGTGGCGGCGAAATCGCGTTGATCCCGCAGGAACCGATGGCATCCTTCAGCCCGGTGCACACCGTCGGTGACCAGATCATCGAAGCGATCCTGCTGCACAGCCATCGCTGGGAAAAAACCGGTCGCAAGATCACCCGGCGCGCGGCACGCGAGATCACCATCGGGCTGTTCCGCGATGTCGGGATTTCTATGCCGGAACAGCGGGTCGATGCCTATTCCTGGCAATTATCCGGCGGCCTGCGCCAGCGCGCGATGATTGCCATGGCACTGTCCTGCAAGCCGCGTCTGCTGATTGCAGATGAACCTACCACCGCGATTGACGTCACCACCCAGGCCCAGGTGCTGGCCCTGCTGCGCGATTTGCAGGCGAAGTACAACACCGCGATTATTTTTATCACCCATGACCTCGGGGTGATCGCGCAAATGGCGAGCTATGTGGTGGTGATGTATCTTGGCCGGGTGATGGAACAGGGGCCGGTGGACGCGATTTTTCACTCCCCGAAGCATCCCTACACGCGCGCCCTGCTGCAATCGATCCCGAGCATGCATGGCGAAACAAGGGTGGCGCTGCCGGTGATCAGCGGCACGTTGCCGCATCCGTTCAATCGGCCGCCGGGTTGCCCTTTCCATCCACGTTGCGCCGATGCGATGCCAGCGTGCTCGGTCGGCGTGCCGCGCCTGATGCCGGCAGGGGACGACCAATTGGCGAGTTGCTTCCTGCATCATGACGAGGCGGAAACGGTATGAACGCGCCCGCCCAACCCCTGCTCGACGTACGTGGCCTGCAGAAATTCTTCCCGATCAACAAAGGGTTCCTGCAACGCACCGTCGGCCATGTGCGTGCCGTCGACGGGGTGGATTTTACGGTTCATGAGGGCGAGACCCTCGGCCTGGTGGGTGAAAGTGGCTGCGGCAAGACCACCGCGTCGCGCTGTATCCTGCGCGCGATCGATCCGACTGGCGGTGAGATCCATTACCAGACCAGGAATGGCGAGGTGGTCGATCTCGCCAAACTGACGCCGGCGGAACTGCGGCCGCTGCGGGCCGAGATCCAAATGATCTTCCAGGATCCGTTTGGCTCGCTTAATCCACGGATGACGCTGCTCGATAACGTCGGCGAACCGCTGCTGGTCAATGGGATTGGCAACCGTAGCGAACGGGCCGATCGGGTCGCTGAATTATTGCGCCTGGTTGGGTTGCGACCCGAGTTCATGCACCGCTTTCCGCATGCCTTCAGTGGCGGCCAGCGCCAGCGCATCGGCATCGCCAGGGCGCTTGCCACCAATCCACGGCTGGTGGTGGCCGATGAACCGGTGTCCGCCCTCGATGTGTCGGTCCAGGCGCAGGTGCTGAATTTGCTCCTGGAACTCCAGGCGCAGATGAAGCTGACCTTCCTGTTCGTTGCCCATGACTTGTCGGTGGTTCGGCATATCTCCGACCGCATCGCGGTGATGTATGTCGGTCAGTTGGTGGAATTGGCGCCAACCGATGGGATTTTCCGTGCACCGCAGCATCCTTACACGGCTGCGCTGATGCGGGCGGTGCCGGTGGCCGATCCGCGGGTGAGCACGATTGACGGGATTTTGGGAGGCGAGGTGCCAAGCCCGGCCGCTCCGCCATCGGGCTGCTATTTCCATCCACGCTGCCGGCATGCGGTAGCGCAGTGCCGGGCCGAGGCGCCAGCGTTGCGCGAAATTATGCCCGGCCACTTTACGCGCTGCCACCTCGCCGGCGGGGTTGCGTTCTGATAGGACATCGCTCCAGCAAGACGTTAATTTGCGGGAGGACAAGATTATGCGCTCGAAAACCTGGACAATTGCGGCACTGCTGGCATCCCTGGTCGCAGCCCCCACTTATGCGCTCGATAGTCGCTATCAGGACGCCAATGGCGACATGGTCGCCGATGTCCCCACCGATCCCAAGCAGTGGATCGACCCTTCGACCCTTATTTTCGCCTACACCCCGGTCGAAGACCCTGAGGTTTATCGCAAGGTCTGGGACGACTTTCTCAAACATATTTCGGTGGTTACTGGCAAAAAGGTCAGCTTCTTCGCGGTGCAGTCCAACGCCGCCCAGATCGAGGCGATGCGCGCCGGGCGGCTGCATATTGCCGGCTTCAATACTGGGTCAAACCCGATTGCGGTCAACTGCGCAGGGTTTGTGCCGTTCGCGATGATGGCGTCCAAGCAGGACGAATTCGGCTACGAGATGGAAATTATCGTCCAGGCCGACGGGGCACTCCGCAAGGTGGAAGACCTGAAAGGCCGGACGGTCGCCTTCACCGATCCGAACTCCAATTCCGGCTTCAAGGCGCCATCGGCGATTTTGGCGGAAAAATACGGTTTGCTTGCCGATCGCGACTTCAAGCCGGCGTTTTCCGGCAAGCACGACAATTCGGTGATCGGGGTTGCCAATCGCGACTATGACGCAGCCGCGATTGCCAATTCGGTGATGACCCGCATGGTCGCCCGCAAAGTCGTGGATGGCAGCAAGCTGCGCTCGATCTACAAATCCGAAACCTTTCCGACCACCGGCTATGGCACGGTCTACAACCTGAAGCCCGAACTCACTGCCAAAATTCGCGAAGCATTTTTCAGCTTCAAATGGGAAGGCACCGCGCTACTGAAGGAATATCAACTGTCGCAGCCGCCGCAGGAGAAGTTCATCCCGATTTCGTACCAGAAACACTGGACGGTGGTGCGTGACATCGACGCGGCGATGAAGGTGTCCTACGCGTGCAAATAGCGGCCCGATGCTAACCGTACGTGGCCTGACCAAGACCTATCGCGGCGGCGATCGGGCGCTCGACAGCGTCGATCTGGACGTGCCCGCGGGGCAGTTGATGGCGCTGATCGGGCCGTCCGGTGCGGGGAAAAGCACGCTTATCCGCTGCGTCAACAGGCTGGTCGAGCCGAGTTCGGGCTCGGTTGAAGTTGATGGCGCCATGGTCACCGGCATCGGCGGGAGCGCATTGCGGCTCGCCCGGCGGCGGATGGGAATGATTTTCCAGGAATACGCGCTGGTAGAGCGTCTGTCGGTGATGGAAAACGTGCTGTCCGGCCGGCTTGGCTATGTCGGGTTCTGGGCAAGCTGGCTGCGGCGCTTTCCGCAGACCGATGTGGACGAGGCTTTTCGCCTGCTGGACCGCGCCGGGCTTGGCGGAATGCAGGATAAGCGCGCCGACCAACTATCCGGGGGGCAACGCCAGCGGGTCGGGATTTGCCGGGCCTTGATCCAGAACCCGGCCTTGCTACTGGTCGATGAACCGACTGCGAGCCTCGATCCCAAGACGTCGCGCCAGATCATGCGGCTGTTGGTTGAGCTATGCGCCGAACGATCGCTCGCAGCCATCGTCAACATCCACGACGTCGCGCTGGCGCGGATGTTCGTGCAGCGCATTGTTGGCCTGCGCGCCGGCCGCATCGTGTTTGATGGCCCGCCAGAAGCGTTGACGGACGCCATGTTGACCGAGATTTATGGCGAAGAAGACTGGGCCGCGAGCGCACCCCCCGCCGATGACGAGGCCGCATGAACGGCACATTGCGCTGGAGGCCTGCGCCGCTGATCGCCAATCCCTGGCTGCGCTGGGGGCTATATGGCGGTGCGGCGCTTTATCTGACGTTCGCATTTGGCAGTTTGCAGGTAAACTGGGCACGGTTGGCCGAAGGCCTGGTACGGGGCGGGACCTTTGTTGCCGCCTTCGCCCACCCGGATTTCACCAGCCGAGGCGCGGAGATCAGCGAAGGCATCATCGAAAGCCTGACCATGACAGTGGTCGCCACTGTGCTTGGCGTATTGCTGGCAATTCCGGTTGGCATCGGGGCGGCGCGTAACCTCGCGCCACTGCCGATCTATGGCTTCTGCCGCGCGCTGATCGCCTTGTCGCGAACCTTCCCTGAAATCATTATCGCCATTCTGTTGGTGAAGATGTTCGGCTTCGGCCCGCTGGCTGGGATGTTTACCCTCGCCTTCGCCACCATCGGCTTCATGGCCAAGCTGTTGGCCGAGGACCTGGAGGATATCGACGAAGCCCAGGTTGAGGCCGTGCGCGCAAGCGGCGCCGGCAGTGCGCAAATTCTGGTTTACGCGGTGCAGCCGCAGGTGCTGGCGCGGTTTGTCGGATTGTCGATCTACCGGCTCGACATCAATTTCCGCGAGAGCGCCGTGATCGGCATTGTGGGCGCCGGCGGGATTGGTGCGACGTTGAATACCTCGTTCGATCGCTATGAGTTCGATACCACGGCGGCAATTCTACTGCTGATTATCGCCATTGTGATGGCGGCCGAATATGGCTCCGGCATTATCCGCAAGCGGTTACAGTAATGCCAACCAGCACAATTTCTGACGGCCGGATTTCGTGGCAACGCCGTACCGGGCGGGCGCGTCTGGCGATCTTGTTCGCTTGGCTGGTCGGCGTGCTCTTCGTCGTCCAGTGCTGGGACATCATGAACGCGGAAACCATCTGGGATTTCGTGTGGGACGCCCCCGAACAAGCGGGTGATTTGCTCGGCCGGATGTGGCCGCCACGTTGGTCGTTGCTGGATCGGTTGTGGGCGCCGCTGTGGGATACGATCAACATGGCGACGCTGGGAACGTTGCTGGGCATTGTGCTGGGTGCCCCAGTGGCATTTCTGGCGGCGCGCACCACGACCCCTAGCATGGCGGTGGCGCGGCCGGTTGCGCTGTTGATCATCGTATCGTCGCGCTCGATCAACGCGCTTATCTGGGCGATGCTGCTGGTGACGATCCTCGGGCCCGGGGTGCTGGCGGGGATCATCGCGATTGCGCTGCGATCCATCGGGTTCATCGGCAAGCTGCTGTATGAGGCGTTGGAGGAAACCGATGCCAAGCAGATCGAAGCCATCACCGCCACCGGCGCGACAAAGGGGCAGCGGCTGATTTTCGGTTTCCTTCCGCAGATTATGCCGGTGTTTGCCGGCATCTCGGTCTATCGCTGGGACATCAATATCCGCGAGTCGACAGTGCTGGGTCTGGTGGGCGCGGGTGGTATCGGATTGCAGCTCAACGCAAGTGTCTCCCGGCTGGCGTGGCCGGAAGTCACAGTGATGTTCGCAGCAATTCTGGTGACAGTGATTGTTTCAGAATGGGTTTCGGCCAAGGTGCGGGCCGCGATTATTTAGATGGTGATGACCGCCGATAAGCGTAGTTCTTGTCGAGCCGTTCCATCAGGTAATCGCCATAGCGCACCGGGGCGAAGCGCGGTGGGTTGGAAATATCCGAACATCCCGGCAGACATTCGACGACGCTGTCCATATCCATATCGAAGAAATACGGCACCGAGAACCGGTCGCCACCTGACAGATTCTTCACCCGATGTGGCGTTGACTGCCACCGCCGATTTGTCCAGCGCGACAGCATGTCGGCGACATTGACCACCCAGGTGCCGGGGACGGGGGGCGCCTTGATCCAGCTGCCATCGGCATGGCGCACTTCAAGCCCACCAGCAGAATCCTGGCATAATATCGTTAGAAAACCATAATCGGTGTGCGGTGCTGAGCCAAATGCGTCCTCGGGGCTGTCAAGCGGTTGCGGCGGGTAATGCAGCAGGCGAAGGAAGGTGGTGGGATGCACAAAATGCGGCGCGAACCAGTCCGCCGGTAAGCCAAGCGCCAATGCCAGGGGGCGTAACAGGCGCTGACAGAAACCGCCAATGGCAGCTTCGTATGCGGCGACCGCTGGCCGAAACCCGACCAGATCCGGCCATTGATTGGCGCCGTGTACTTCTGTGCCGAAGCGCGGGTCGGTCGCTGCGACTTCGTGCATTAGCATCAGCGATTCCGAGTAGTTCGGCCGTTTCACAATGGCCACCGACGATGTCACGATCACCGACGAATTCGGTGCCATGTAGCCGCGATGTGTGTCGTTCATTGCCAGGGCGCGTTTGCTGGCCTCATCCTGGGCATGGAACTGGCGGGACGCCGCGAACAGGCCATCGACCAGATCCTGCCCGATCCCGATGTTGCGAAAGTAGCAAAAACCGTTGTCTCGGAAGATGACATCGATTTCTTGCCCAAGCCGCAGATCGGCTGCATCGGACTGTCCCAGCGCCGCGCAGTCAACTATCGGCAGCATCAGCGTCTCCTATTTCGCGAGCGTCACATCCTGCGCCAGGCTGCGTTCATCGATCCGCGGCGTATGGGCGAAACCGTGCCGCATCGCCCAGACATTCTTTTGCAGATGGGTCGGCAGGAACGCCACGTCATCCACCGCCAGTCGGGTTACCGCCTGCAACATCTGCTCGCGCTTGGTGTCATCGCCCTCGGCCATCGCGGCCAGCAAGCCCGCGTCAAATGCTGGGTTGGAATAGCGGAAGCGGTTCACGCTGCCAAAGCCGGTCTTGGCATCGAATGTGCCCAGTACTGACCGCAGCCCGGCCGTTGGTTCGCCGGTCGAGCTGCCCCAGCTCACCAAAAACGCCGAAAATTCCTGCCGCGATGCTTTGGTGACGAAGCTTGCGTAAGGGGCCACCTCTACACTGGTGCGAACCCCGACCCGGGTCCACATCTGTCCGATTGCCTGCGAGATGCGGCTGTCATTGGGATAGCGGTCATTCGATCCGTGCAAGGTGATGGCAAAACCGTTGGGGAACCCTGCATCGGCAAGCAGCTTGCGGGCCGCCACCAGATCGACTTTCGGCGCTGGACGATCAGCAACAAAGCCATAGGTGCCGGGTGGCATTATTTGCACTGTGGGAGTGGCGACCCCCTCCATCACCCGCGCCACGATCGCGTCACGGTCCAATGCCAGCGACAAAGCCTGACGCACCCTGATGTCGTTCAGCGGGTTGGGATCGATTGGCTTGCCATCGAGCGTGGTGATGAACGGCGACGGCCCGGCATGTGCACGGTCGAGTGCCACATACATGATCCGCATGCTGTCGATTTCAGAGATCGTGATTTTCGGGTCTTTACGCAGGCGTTCCACATCACTGGTCGGCACCTGATCGATGATATCGAGATCGCCTGCCAAAATCGCCGATGCCCGGCTCGCACTATTGGTAACCATTCGGTAATCGACTTGCGTCCACGCGGGCTTGGGGCCCCAGTATAATTCGTTGCGGCGCAAATCCGCTTTGTTGCCAGCTTCGAACTTCTCCATCCGGAACGGGCCGGTGCCGATGGCCGCAACGCCGCTGTTGAATTCGTCACTACCGGGGGTGCCGACTGTTGCGGCAATGATCGGCAGCTGGGTCAGGTCGCCGGGCAGCAAGGGGGCGCGGGCGCGGGTATGCAAACGAAGCGTCAACGGATCGATGATTTCCACCTTAATGATCGGTTGCAAATAGGTTTGGAAAGATCCAGGACTGTTGATCACCTTTGGCACCCGTGCGATGGTGGCTGCCACATCGGCTGCGGTGAAATCTGCGCCGTTATGGAACTTCACGCCCGGCCGGAGCTTGAATTCCCACACATCGGCGGCAATCGCCTGCCAGGACAACGCCAGCGACGGTACCAGCTTGCCCTTTGGCGTCATATCGGTCAGTCGATCATAGACCATGCCGGAAAAAGCGTTGTTGGGGCCGATATTGTGATAGTGCGGATCGGCGGAGGTCACTTGCGCGCCAACACCGAAGCGCAGAGTTTGCGCACAGGCGAGGGTGGGCAGCAGGGCGATGGCGCAGAGCGAGATCGTGAATCTTTTCATTTTAGAGTTTCCCCCAAGGAAATTATAGGCAAGAATCTTCTTTTTTGAAAACAAAGAAGCAAAAAAACTTCACTAGAGGGTGATCCGTTGAGGCTGAATCGGCAGACACGCTCTAGAGTCTTGTTTTCACGATCATCTTTATTCGTCCAATCGAAGCCGATTGAACGAATGATGATCTGGTTGCTGCCGTTGGCGTGCCCACTCTCCGTGGTCCCACGCCAACGGCAACAAAGTATCAAAAAGTTTTTTTGGTTCTTTTTGTTCACAAAAAGAACAGCTTGCCTTCCTTCACGCCGCCTTTGGCAAAAAACCCGGCTCAAACACCTTCGTCGCCATCACCTGACAGCGCCGGATCAACCTTTTCTCCTCCGGCAAATAATCCGCGATCGCGCGATGAATGGTGCCAAGATTGTCCCACACCAGCAGGTCGTTCTCGGTCCACACATGGGTGTAGCGATATTTGTCCTGCAACTGGTGATCGAACAGATAGGTCAGCATCGCGTCGCTTTCCGGACCGGACATTTGGTTGATCCGCATTGCGTAGCCCGGGTTGCAGTACAGTGATTTCCGCCCGGTGATCGGGTGGTTCAGGAACACGTCATGCACTGCCGGCGGGCGCAGCCGGCGCTGTTCGGCAGTCAGCGGCTTCCTCACACTGCCGGGACGGAGACGCATCATTTCCCAGAACTTGTCGAAGTCGTGGGTAACTGTCATCCCGGCGAGGCGCTGTTTGATCTCGTCCGGCAGATCGTCATAGGCGGCCTGCATGTTGGAAAATTCGGTCCCGCCCAGCGCGCGGCCATCGCGGCGCGGGATGGTGATGCCATAGAGCACGTTCACGAAGCCCATCACGTCGCGGTACGACATGTCAGTGTGCCAGTCCTGCCCGGCATCGTGCATGCCGATATACTCGCCGTCCTCCTTGATGTTGGACAGCACGTTGACCTCGGGGGTTTCTTCCTTGGTGGCCTTGGTGATCGAGCCCTGGATGTCGCCGAATTTCTCGGAAAACACCTTCAACTGCGTCGGGTCGAGATGCTGGTCGGGAAAGCGCAGCACGCCGTAGCGGCCGAGGGCTGCCAGCAATTGGCCCCAATCAGCGTCCGCAATGGGTTGGGCGGCATCAATGCCATGGATGGTGGCGCCGAGTATGGCCTGGTTGGGGATGACGGTGATCATAAGGCGGTCCTTTACGCTAGATTTGGTATTATCATATTTCAAACGCCGGATTTGCCCAGAGTATGCTACGCCGCCTCGACCAGCACCATCCGCCCGGCGACGCCGCCGTGTTCGAGCCGCGTCATCGCCTCATTGACGCGATCCTTGGCCATTTCGGTCACCGGGGTCGGCGCCAGAACCCCGTCGCGGGCGAGCGCCAGCACGTCGTGCAAATCCTGGATGCTGCCGGTCAGACTGCCTTGGACGGTTTGCGCCCGGAAGATGGTGCCGGTGACCGACAAGGTCAGTTCACCGCCGCCCACGCCGACCAGCACCAACTTCCCGGCCTTGGTCAGCACCGCCATCGCGGTTGCGACGGTCGCACTCGCGCCGACAAAATCCAGCACTGCGGCAACCGGCCCGCAGGCGGCAAGAACGCGGACGCTGACATCGTCGCCCGTGCCATCGATGAATTGCGCGGCACCAGCAGCGCACGCAACATTTGCCTTGCCGGCATCGCGATCGACCGACACGATGTTGCGATGCCCGAGCGCTTTCAGCATTGCCACCGCGGCCAGCCCCACCCCGCCCGCGCCGATCACCACCACCGGTGCATCCGCCGGCAGCGGCAGGATTTTGCGCGCGGCGGCATAGGCAGTAATCCCGGAACAGGCATAGGTCGCCGCCAGCGCCGCATCGACACCCCCAAACGGCACCAGATAGCGCGCATGCGGCACCATCACTTCGCGCGCAAACCCGCCATTGACCACTGCGCCGAGGCTGCGCTGGGCGAGGCACAAATTATCGTCGCCGGTGGCGCAGCGATCGCATGTGCCGCAGCCGATCCACGGATAAACCACCCGCACATCGCCGATTGCCACCCCGGTCGCGTCCGGCCCCATCCGTGTCACCCGGCCAACGATTTCGTGGCCAGGGGCTGCCGGCAGTTTCAGCCCGCGATCGGCCACCGACAGGAATTTTCCGCCGCCGAGGTCGTAGCCGCCATGCCAGAGATGGAGATCGGAATGGCACACCCCGCAATGCGTAACGGTGACCACAATCTCCGTCCCGGCCGGCGCCAGATCTGCGATTTCGACGCATTCCAACGGCGCGCCATGCGCCACGACTGCCCAGGCCTTCATCTCATTCTCCAAACGTTGTTGCCACCTGCATTGACATTGTTTGCCCCACGCGGAAAGTCCCGAGTGAGAATGGGAGAATGCGTGAATGTATGACGGCCCGGTGATCGACAGCTTTCTGCATGGCCCCTGGCTCGGCAATGCAGGCGCCATCCCCCGGGCCGCTCTGGCCGATGGGGCCGAACAACCCGGCGCATCTCGAAGATGTCGCGCTGGCATTCCCCGATCTGGTGATCATTGCCCATCATATCGGTGATCCGTGGACTGATATTTCGATCCGCCTCGCGGCCCGACATCCGAATTTCTATATCTGCACTTCGGCCTGGTCACCGAAAGCCTATCCTGCTGACCTTATGGAGTTCATGGGCGGGCGCTGGCATGGCACCCGGGGCAGCGACAAGGTGTTGTTCGCGTCGGATTATCCGTTGCTCGATCTGGCGCGCACTGTCCGGGCAGCGCGTGGCATGGCGCTGCCAGCCGCAGATCTGGAGCGGGTTCTGTTTGGAACCGCACAACAATTGTTTGCGTTTTGAAACTATTGTACGGCCACCATCCGAGCAGCTGACAAATCGATTGTGCAGGTGTCGCCCACACCCAGATCGGGCTCAGGCCCGCCGCGCCGCACGACATCAAGCCGCCAATCCCGATGTTGGATTGTGTAACGGGTCAGGCGCAGGCCCGAATGGACGCCGACAACCCGGGCGGGGCCATCGCCGGCACGCAGGCCGATCTCATCGGGGCGGATCACCGCCAAAGCCGGCCCATCCGCCAGGTCGGTGGCAAGCGAGAGGTCCTGCGCCTTGAACCGACCAGCCACGACAATGCCTTCCAAGACGGCCGCGTCGCCGAGAAAGCCGAACACGAACGCATTGGCCGGCCGCGCATCCAGCGCCGCCGCCGGCCCGACCTGCTCGATCCGCCCGGCGCGCAGTACGACCAAGCGATCTGAAAGTTCCGCCGCCTCGGCGATGTCATGGGTCACCAGGATGGTGGTCAGACCGAGCCGCAGGTGAAGCGCCCGCAGCATGGCGCGCAGTTCAACCCGGATCGGTGGATCGAGGGCGCCGAGCGGTTCGTCCAGCAGCAACACCTCCGGCTCGATAGCCAGCGCCCGCGCCAGCGCCACACGCTGGCGCTGGCCGCCGGAAAGCTGATGGGGATAGCGCCCGCCCAGGCCATCGAGTTGCACCATGGCGAGCAGTTCGTCGACGCGCTGGCGGATCGCGGCGGCCGATGGGCGGCTGGCGCGCGGACGCACCCTCAGCCCGAAGCCAATATTGTCGGCGGCAGTCATGTGGCGGAACAGCGCGTAATTCTGAAACACAAAACCGATGCGGCGCTCGCGTGCCGGTATCGGCGCCACATCGATGCCATCAATTCGGATGATGCCATCATAGTCGCGTTCCAACCCGGCGATCAGGCGCAGCAAACTGGTCTTGCCCGACCCGGAAGGCCCGACAAGGGCGACAAATTCGCCAGTGGCGATGTCGAGTGAGACGTCGCGTAGTACCGTGGCCGCGCCAAATCGCTTGTTGATGTGATCGAAGGAAATGCTCATCCCGGTTACGCTCGGCTGCCGGTATGGGATTCTAAGGCTGCCTTCGCGGCGAGGGTCACCAGCGCCAACGCCGCCAGCAAGGCCGCCATGGCGAAAGCGGCGGCCGCCTGGAAATCATTGTAAAGCGCCTCTATCCGCAATGGCATGGTTTCGGTCAGTCCCGGGATATGACCCGACACCACCGACACCGCGCCAAACTCACCCATCGCCCGCGCGTTGCAGAGCAGTACGCTCGAAAGCAATCCCCACCGGATTTCCGGCAGGGTAACGTGCCAGAAGCAGCGGAACAGTCCGGCGCCAAGTAGGGCGGCGGCTTCTTCCTGCTCGCGCCCCTGGGCCTGCATCAACGGCAGCAGCGGGCGCACAACGAACGGAAACGTTACAAACACAGTCGCCAGCACCACGCCGGGCAACGCGAACACCACGCCGATCCCGTGCGCCTGGCCCCACGGCCCAAGCCAGCCCTGGGCCCCGAACACCAGCATCCACACCAGCCCCGATACCACCGGCGACACACTCAGCGGCAGTTCGATCAACGCCACCAAGGCCCCGCGCAACCGGAAATCATGTTTGGTCAGGCACCAGGCCGCCGCAACGCCGAACACGGTATTGATGGTGACGCTGATCGCGGCG
Organism: Asaia bogorensis; assembly: GCA_943333505.2. GTDB lineage: Bacteria > Pseudomonadota > Alphaproteobacteria > Acetobacterales > Acetobacteraceae > CAITOL01. The sequence continues at coordinate 63,228 of CALQTN020000017.1, forward strand.
ACGCGCGCGGTCAGCCCGATCGCGGCGAGCGCGTCGGGGTCGGTCAGCGCCGCAACGATGCGCTCGGACCCGCCGGACACCGCCTCCCCAAACACCACTGCCAGCGGCAGCACCAACATCAGCAGCGCGACCAACACGGCTGCCAGGATCAACAGAAGGCGCATCAAACCTCCAGCCGGCGGCGCAGCAACGCCACCGCGGCAAGGCAGGCGAGGGATACCAGCAACATCGCCAGTCCCAGGGCTGCAGCTCCGGCATAATCGAATTGCTGAAGCCGGATGACGATCATCAGCGGTGCGATCTCGGTGCGCATCGGCATGTTGCCGGCAATGAAGATCACCGAGCCATATTCCCCGACCGCACGCGCGAAGGCGAGGCCGAACCCGGTTGCCAGCGCAGGCAGCAGCGCGGGCAGCACAACCCGCAACATGATCTGGCCTGGCCGTGCGCCAAGCGTGGCGGCAACTTCCTCAACCTCGGCTGGCAGGTCACGCAACAACGCCTCCGCTGTGCGCACCACAAACGGTAGACCGACAAACGCCAGCGCGATCAAAATGCCCGTTGGGGTGTAGGCGATCGTAATGCCGAGCGCTGCAAGAGGGTGCCCGAGCCAGCCGTTGCCGGCGTAGAGGGCGGCAAAAACGATACCGCCAACTGCGGTGGGCAGCGCGAACGGCAGATCGATCAGGCCATCGAGTATCCGCCGCCCGGGAAAGCGGTAGCGTACCAGCACCCAGGCCAGCAGCAGGCCGAGCGGCACATCGATCAGCGCCGCCCCAAGTGCTGTCGAGAAGCTGAGCCGCAAGGACGCAAGCACCCGCGGATCGGCGAGCGATTGCACAATGCCTGCCAACCCCAGCGACCACGGGCGCGTCGCCAACGCGGTGAGCGGGATCATCACGATCGCGATCAGCCACACCAACGTCATGCCCAGGGTCAGCCGAAAGCCGGGGACCGCCCGTGCGGCACGCCGTGTCACTTGCCCGGCGCATAAATGCGATCAAACACCCCGCCATCGGCGAAATGGATCGCCTGGATCTTGGTCCAGCCGCCGAGCGCGGCAATGTCGAACAGGTCGATCTCTGGGAATTTTGCCGCGTACTTAACCCGTGCCGCCGCGTCACGCGGACGAAAATGGCGTTTGCCGACAATGTCTTGCGCGGTTGGGGTGTAGAGAAAGCGCAGATAGGCTTCCGCCGCGCGCCTTGTGCCACGCCGGTCAACGACGTTGTCCACCACCGCGACCGGTGGCTCGGCAAGGATGCTGATCGGCGGATAGATGATGTCGAACTTGTTGGGCCCGAGTTCATCGACGGCCAGCAGTGCCTCATTTTCCCAGGCGAGCAGCACATCCCCCAGGCCGCGCTGGACGAAGCTGTTGGTGGCGCCGCGCGCGCCGCTGTCGAGCACAGGCACTTGTTTGAACAGCTTGCCGAGAAAGACTTCGGCGGACGCATCGGTGCCGCCCGGTTGCCGCCGTGCCCAGCCCCAGGCCGCGAGATAATTCCAACGCGCCCCGCCCGAGGTTTTCGGGTTCGGGGTGATGATATTGACCCCGGGCTGAACCAGATCGCTCCAGTTTTTCAACCGTTTCGGGTTGCCCTTGCGGACCAGGAACACGATCGTGCTGGTATAGGGCGTGGAATTATTGGGCAGGCGGGACTGCCAGTCCGGCGCCAGCAATCCGCGCTGCGCCAGGGCGTCGATGTCGGATGCCAGCGCCAGGGTCACCATGTCGGCCGGCAACCCGTCAAGCACTGCGCGTGCTTGCGCGCCTGATCCACCATGTGTCGTGCGAACGGCAATCGCCTCGCCACCCTGGGCCTTTAAGGTTGCCAGGAAGGCGGCGGTGATGTCGCGATAAAGCTCCCGGGTCGGATCGTAGGACACGTTGAGCAAGCTGGTTTCGGCCAGCGCCGGACGGGCAAACCCGCTGGCACCAAGCGCGATGGTCAGGATACGGCGGGACAGAACGAGAGGAAATTTCACGGTCATGCTGATCTCCATATGCAAATCCTTGCACATGTTAACAACCGATTGCAATCAGTAAATCTACTCAATTTGTATGATTTAGTTTTTCCGCCTCCTGGGTCGCGATGCCACGGCGTTCCCGCACCAGCCGCGTCAGGCTGCATCCGTCGAGCACCGAGGCGACCGCGTCGCGCGCCCGAAGCAGCGTTGGTCTTACCGCACAGAGCAGCGGATCGACGCAATCATCGCATGGGCCGAATTGGGTTCGGCTGGCGCACGGCGTCAGCGCCAAGGGGCCGTCAATCGCGCGGATCAGGTCCCCGGCGGCAATTTTTGCCGGCGGCCGCGCCAGACGATGCCCGCCATGACGTCCGCGACGGCTCTCCACCAAGCCATGCTCACGCAGTTCAACCAGGATGGCCTCAAGAAATTTCTTGGGGATTGTCTCGGCTGCTGCAATTTCGGACGCCATCGTCCAGTCCTGCGTTTTGTAACGTTCGGCAAGAAAAATCGCCGCACGTAATGCGTATTTGGACTTGCTGGAAAGCATCTGCTGGGATTTATCCACGTAAGCGCAACCAAGTGGCGCGCCCTTAACGCTACACCGCCTGGAAGGTCTGTCAAATCAAATGGCGGTGCCAGCCACCACCGACCGGCCCACGCCGTTCATCAGCGACTAAATCGCGTTCCCTGCGATCCTGGTTGGTCAGCGCGAAATCCACCATCTGCGCCTGTGCCACAATGCCCCCTGGCATAACGGTCAACCTCTCCGTATTTCACCGAATGCCAAAGCCGTTTGACAAAATCCGTGACAAAGTCGGGTTCACTGGCGCAATACGCGATCGCATCAACGTTTTTCTACTGGATAGAACGCTGCGGGCTGTATTTAATTACGATATCGAAACAAAAAAATCGCAATTTTCCCCGCCGCCTCAAACATAGAAAAATCGACCGCCCGGCCCCATCACCAGCCCGGCCCGCGCCATCACCGGCGCCGGTCCAGGCGGTCCCCATTCCGGCAAATTTTTGCGCAGCTTCGCGGCCGGCACCCCAATCCCCAACATCCGGCACAGCGGGCGTAGGATGCGGCCGGCTTGCGGCACCGCCGCCAGAAATTCCACGTACTCAGCCTGCGACAGCAAATGCTCCAACTGCCCCCGATAGGACGCCGCCGCGCCAACCTGTACCAGCAGCCACCCCGGCGCGATTGGCAACGCCGCCGCTGCGCGCACTGAATTCCGCACTTTCCCAGCGCGGGATGTGCGCGCCGGCACCTCAATCCCGGCCCGCCAGCGCGCAATCAACCGTTCCAACCGGCCCCGTATCCGCGCAATCCGCCCCCACACCGCGACCAGCATCACCGTCAGGGCGCGCTCGCGTGCAGCCACCACCGCGATGGCCGCTTGCAGGTCGGTGAGGATGGAGGTGAAGGTGATCATGAATTGTGACTAACATTTTCGTGTAATGTTGTCAATTAAAATTAACTAATGTCCGGCCCCATCCCCCGACCGTTCGTTGAAGACCGACACTGCGCGGCGAGGCCTTAGAGCGTGATGACCGTAGGTGGAATCACCGAAGGTCTGAATCACGCGATCAAACGCAGAGTTAGAGCGTGATGACCGCGCCGAGACACTCTTTTACATTTATACTTATTGTTCGCCAAAAAAAATACCCTGTTCTGTCGTCTCTTAGTGATACTAAATACTTTTGATTGAATCGGACATAAATCCGGTCTGTCCCGGGGTGAGTATTGACATGAGTGCGGTATCTTGACTCCTTCTGAAGACGCGGACACCCCCGCCAGCCCGAGCAAGGCCGCCGTCCCGGCAGCCCCCGCCTACCAGCCCGCCGCCCCGCTCGCCACCCAGCAAGGCCCGCTCGGCATCCGCTTCGACTTTAACGAGGGCTGCCGCGTCCAGGTGCCGCTGTCAGACAAGCCCTGGCGGGTGAAACTGACCGATCTCGATACCGGCAATATCCTGTTCGAATCCTCCGCCGATTTTACCGGCGGGACAATTGCGAGCTCCAAACGCTACTATATCCGCTTTGGTGTCGAGGTTTGGTCGGCCGGGGATCTGGTGCTCCACCACGAACACGACCCGCGCGATCGTGATGTGCTGGTGCAATTACCGGTCGGCACCATCGGCGATACCATGGGATGGTTTCCCTATGCGGTGAAGTTTCAGCAGCGCCATGGCTGCCGCCTGACCTGTGCCATGGGCGCCAAGCTGATCCCGTTATTCCAGGATGCCTACCCCGACATCACCTTTATCGTCCATCAGGCGATCAACGCCGAACAATTCTACGCCACCTATAATATCGGCCTGTTCTTCGATGATGCAGACTTCATCTACCAACCCTGCGACTTCCGCTATGTCGGGCTGCATCGCACCGCCGGCTATATTCTCGGGGTTGACCCGACGGAAGTGGCGCCGAAGCTGAGCTACACCGATGACAGCCGGCCGATTGCCGAACCCTATGTCTGCATCGCCGTGCAAGCATCGATGCAAGGCAAACACTGGAATAATCCGGAAGGTTGGGCGGCGGTGATC
>CALQTN020000018.1 GCA_943333505.2 Asaia bogorensis
CTCCATATCCGACGCCGATCCGAAGGTGCCAGAATGTCTACTTCCGTCAAACATACCTCCTTCTGGAGTCCAGAGAGGCGTTCCAGAGATCAGCAAAATCGCCGAGTTTCGCATGCTTCGCTACACGGTGAAGACCAGACGCTTACCCTTGAACGGCAACCCCTCGACGTTCATCCCGAACAGCCCGGTCACCAACGTCGGTGGCAACAGCATCGCGGTCAGCACCGACAATACGGTCAGCCGCTTATTGGTGGTCTCGGACTCCCGCATGTGCAGTTCATCCTGAAGGCTGTGCGCGCGTTCTTGCAGTGCCTGCAAATCTCCGGCCAGCGTATCGAGCCGCGCTGCCACCCGCCCGCAATCCTCAGCGGCGTGTTCGGTGAACCAGGCCGGCCGCTCGGTCAGCAAATGGTTCAGGGTCGCGCGCAACGGCACCGCCTGGCGGTGCAGCCGCACGATGCGGCGCCGCACGACGCCCAAATCCTCGTAATCGGCGCGGTCGTCGTCGCCGAGCAGGCCTTCCTCGATCGCGTCGAGCGCCTCGCTCTGCTCGTGCAGCAACGTCGCCATTGCGGTGGTGAAGGCGTGGATGATTGCGTCGAAGAGATGCAGCACGCCCGGGATACGGCGGCCGGATTGCAGGTCGCGATGCAGCTGGTTCAGGGTTTGCAGCGGGCGCCGGCGGGCCGAGATAAACAGATGCGGCCCCATCACAAACTGCCAGCGCACCATCTGACGTACGTCGACTGTATCGGCGCGCTCGAAATCGGTAACCACGCCGGCAATGCAATCACCAAAATTCTCGATACGCGGGCGATCATCGCTCGTCAGAAGCATGTCGGCGGCGCCGGTCGGTAGGTGCGGCAGGCTGGCTATTGCGGTGTGGGCACGTTTGTCGCCGAGGTCGAAATGCAGCCACAACCAGCTGTCCTGCCGCTCCAAAGCTTCGGTGAGGGCACTGCCGCTCAGCATTTCGGCATCCCCAGTGTCGGCAAACCGATAGCCCCACACCAACCCGTCCAGCGTGTCCGCTTGCGGGATTGGAGGAAAGGGGGCCGTCAGGTCGATTTCGGGCATGGCGTACTCCTCTCAGAACATCGTCGTTCTACGTCCGCTATCAATTCATGTCGTGTGAATATAAATGCGTGCGTATTTCTGTAGCCAAATCGCGTGACGGCGGGGTAGTCTAAATTGGGAGATATCGAACGATGAATGTTTCTACACGCCCGATCGCCGCCGTTGCCACGACCAGCAAGCTCGCCATCGCTGACTGTGATCTGCATCTCGGACCGAACACGCTCGCCGATCTTTATCCCTTTATGGAAAGCCGATGGGCGCGCCATATTGAAAGCTTTGGCGTCAGCCATCGCACGGGCATGCAGTTTGGCGCTGCCAGCTATCCCAAAGCCCAGGCCGCCGCCATGCGGCGCGATGCCTGGCCACCGTCGGGCAAATTCCCCGGCAGCGATCTCGGCTTTGTCCAGGCCCAGCATCTCGATGCCTATAACGTCCAGTTCGGGGTGATCAACCCACCGCTCGCCAGCCAGTCGCCGACGAACCAGGACCTTGCCAACGCGCTGGCAACCGCGATGAACGAATTCCAGGTCGAATGTCTGGTCAGGCCGGAACCCCGCCTGGGCGCCTCGATCACGGTGAATTCAGAGGACACGCTGGCCTCGGTCGCCGAGATCGACCGTTGCGCCGGCAACCCCGCCTTCACCCATGTCGGTCTTCTGTCCCGCATCGCCGAACCGATGGGCAGCCGGCGCTATTTCCCGATTTTCGAGGCCGCCGCCCGCGCTGGCCTGCCGGTCGCGGTGCATGCGTTCGGCTTCGGCGGCAACAAGAACACCTCCTCGGGCTGGGGCAGCTATTATATCGAGGACATGGTCGGCCATTCGCAATCGATGCAGGGCCAGTTGGTCAGCATGGTCATGGAAGGCGTGTTCGAGCGCCTACCCGGGTTGAAGCTTGTGCTGATCGAGGCCGGCTTCGGCTGGGTGCCATCGTTGTGCTGGCGGCTTGACCGGACCTGGGAAAAGCTGCGGGCGGAAACCCCGCATGTGAAGCGGCCACCGAGCGAGTATGTCCGCGAGCAGGTTTGGTTCACCACCCAGCCGATGGAAGAACCCGAGCCGCGCCAGCACGCGCTGGATGCGGCGGCCTGGATTGGTTGGGACCGCTTGCTGTTTGCGTCCGACTATCCGCATTGGGATTTCGACGACCCGTTCACCTCTGCGCCGCAGATGACCGAGGCGCAGAAGGCGGCGTTTTATCGTGGCAATGCGCGGGCGGTATTTCGGCGGTAAAGCCCTGATCAGTCCAGGTCGCCCGTGCCGGGGTCGCGAAACCCGGCCCCGGCCATCTCTGCCAGCACCCCAGGTAAATGCGGAATGAACCGCTCGCCATGCCCGGCAGCCAAGATCGTCGCCAGCATTGCGCTGGCTGTATCGGCGATCGGGACGGGCGCCCCGCCGGCATGGGCAGCAGCGCGATAGGCTTCGAGCACTCCCGTCGCCGCCCCAAGCCGCCCGCGGCCGCGACTGTCGTCGCCTGCGAGGATCCACGGCTTGATCCATTGAAACATGGTGCTGTTCGACCCACCGGCCTCAATCATTGCGCAAAGTGGTTCGAACGGGACGCCGAGTTTGCTCGCAGTGGCGAAGGTTTCCGCAATCACCAGCGCGTTGGCGAATGAGACGAAATTGTTAACGATCTTGACCGTCAACGCCATCCCGAGCGGGCCAGCCTCGATGATAGTGTCGGCATAGGTCGCAATAATCGGGCGCACCAGCGCGATATGCGCCGGATCGCCACCGACCACGGTGGAAAGCTGGCCGGCCTCGGCCTCCTTCGGGCTGCGCCCAATCGGCGCGTCGATTAATCCAACGCCACGCGCGGCGAGGATTGCGCCGAGTTTACGGGTGAAGTCCGGGTCGCCCGTGCTTTTATCGACAATCACCATGCCTGGGCGCAGCGCGGCCAGCATGCCATGGGTGCCGAGGATGATTTCCTCGACCGCGGCAGTGCCGGGCAGGCAGAGAAACACGACGTCGCTGCGGTTGGCCAGGTCCGAGGCATCGCTTGCCTCGGCGGCACCTTGGGCCACGAGGTCATCGACTGGCACGCGGTTGCGATGGCCGAGGATGGTCAGCGGCCATCCGCCCAACATGATGTTCTTAGCCGCGCCATGGCCCATCAATCCGACCCCGACATAGCCGATCCGCACCATGATGTTCTCCCGTTGATTTAGCGCGTGATGACCGCTGATAGGCGCGGTCACCATGTTTGAAGGTGTGGCAGGCGTTAATCCCAGCCTTCGGACCGCAAGTTTCACTTCATCAGTCGCATGGATCGTCGCCCGACCAAGCTAAAATCAACCAGTGGATGATTTTTTTTGGTTTTTTTGTTCACAAAAAGAACATCTTACTTCCCTGTAAACCGAGGCTTCCGCTTCTCCCGGAACGCCGCCACGCCTTCCCGATGATCGTCGCTCGCCTGCAACGAAGGCTGCACAAATGCCTCATACTCCAGATAATCCTCCATGCTCGGCGCACTCGCCACATGGAATAATTTCTTCGAAAGCCCGAGCGCAAAGGTCGGCCCCTCGGCCATTTCAGCCGCCATCGCGTTTGCGCGATCCATCAGTTCGGCATCGGGATAAACATGATTGACCAGCCCGAGCGATTTGGCCTCGGCGGCATCGATCACCCGGCCGGTGAACACCAGTTCCTTGGCGATATTGAGCGGCAGGCGGCGTGCCAGATACCAGATGCCGCCGCCGTCGGGCGCCAAACCGATGCGACGGAAGGTCTGGCCAAACTTGGCGGTATCGGATGCCAGCATGATGTCGCAGCCCAGTGCCAGCGACATGCCAATGCCCACCGCATGGCCGCGCACCGCCGCGATCACCGGTTTTTCCAGCGAATGCAGCAGCCGCATATAGACGTGGCTGAGGCTTTGCAGCCGCGCCCGCCCGGCGGGTAGGCCGGTATCGCGCCCGGCCATCTTGTCGACATCCGCACCGGCGCAAAAGCTGGTGCCGGCACCCGTCAGGATCACCGCGCGGATGGCGGTGTCAAAACGGATGGCCTCAAACGCCGCGATCAGGCCCTGGCGCATTTCGGCGGTCAGCGCGTTCATTTTCTCGGGGCGGTTGATGGTAACAGTGGCGACGGCGCCGTTGATGTCGGTGGTGATGTTCATACGAAGGCTCCAGGAAGGAAGCGTGACAAATTTCTAGCTATTCCGTGCCGTTGGCGCAGTCCCACGCCAACGGCTCCAAAGTGGGACGTTTTTTGCTTCTTTTTAGTCACAAAAAGAAGACCTTCCTTCCCCTTCCCATCAATCAACAATCGCCTGATAAGCCAGCACCCGCATATCCTTGCTCACCGGATACGTCGAAGACGGCATCAGTTGGGTGAAGAACACCACCGCCATATCCTCGACCGGATCGCACCAGAACACCGTGCTCGCCGCCCCACCCCAGGCATAGCTGCCGGCGCTGCCCATGATCTGCGCCTGCGCCGGATCGAGCGTGACCGAAAAGCCCAGCCCGAAGCCGATCCCATCATAAGTGGTTTCGGAAAAGCGTGAGGCGCCCATCGCCGCCATGTCGCCTTTGAGGTGATTAGACGTCATCAACTCCACCGTCTTGCGGCCGAGCAGGCGCACGCCGTCGAGGGTGCCCTTGTTCAGCATGAACTGGCAGAAGCGCAAATAATCGCCGATCGTGCCGGTTAAGCCGCCGCCGCCGGAAATTACGGTAAGCGGGCGGGAGTACGGGCTGTTCTGGGCGTCATCGACAATGCCAAGCGAGCCGTCTTTCGGGTTGGTGTAGTAGTTGGTGGCAAAGCGCGGCAATTTGCTGGCCGCGACCGTAAAGTCGGTATCGACCATGCCGAGCGGCGCCAGAATACGCGTGCGCATGAAATCATCGAACGGCACGCCCGATATCTCCTGCACCAGGCAGCCTAATACGTCTGTGGCGTTCGAGTAGTTCCAAGCCTTGCCGGGGTGGGCGAGCAGAGGCATTGCGGCGATCGCTCTGGTCATCTCACGCAAATTTCGGTCGCCAGGCGTATTGTATTCAATTTTGTTGGTCCGGTACAGCCCATCGACCGTGGTCGATTCCATGAATGCGTAGCTGAGGCCCGATGTATGGGTCAGCAGATCACGGTAGGTAATGCCGCGTTCGGCTGGCACGGACATGTATTTAGCCCGCGAGCCACCGACATAGACATGGCTCGACTTGAATTCCGGCAGAACCTTGGAAATCGGGTCGTCGAGCTGGAAGCGGCCTTCCTCGTACAGCATCATGATGGCGACCGAGGTCAGCGGCTTGGTCATCGAATAGATCCGCACGATCGTGTCGGCGTCCATCGCCGTGCCGCGGGCGATGTCGGACTTGCCGACCGCCTTGAAATAGGCAACCTGGCCGCGCCGCATGATCGCGGCCGACGCACCAGGCAGCTTGCCGCTATCGACCATGCCGTGGAGCCAGGTATCGATACGGGCGAGGCGGTCTGGGGCCAGGCCCACGGTTTCCGGGGCGGCGGTGGGTAAATATCTCATGGAATGGTTTCCTCGGGTGATTGGGCGTGATGATCAATGCTGCCCTGTGCGGGGGATCGCGGCAAGCCTATCGGCGCAACGCGGCCATCACGCTCGCATGTCCGATTTTGGCATATTGCAGCGGATTGGCCCGCGCCGGGTCCTGCTCGGCTTCGACCACCAGCCAGCCTTCATAGCCTGGCAGTTCGCGCAACACGGACGGAAGATCGATCATGCCATCGCCCGGCACGGTATAGACCCCGGCAATGACCGCATCGAGGAAGCTCCAGTCCCCGGCATTGGCCTCCGCCATCACCGCCGCGCGAACATCCTTGCAATGCACATGGCCAATGCGGGCGCGGTGGCGGCGGGCGAGGGTCGCGGGATCGGCGCCGGCCCAGGTCGCGTGGCCGGTATCGAGCAGCAACTTCACCGCGTCCCCGGTCATTGCCATCATCCGGTCGATCTCAGCGCCGGTCTGGATCAGGGTGCCCATGTGGTGGTGCACGCACAGCATGACGCCCTCGGACGCTGTCATCTCGGCGAGTGCGGTCAGGCGGGCGGCGAACGGCGCCCAATCGGCTTCTGCCATCACCGGGCGGCGCGACAAGGCCAGTTTTTGGCTGCCATGCACGGTGCCGGTGCATTCGGCATAGATCAGCACGCTGCAGCCCATCGCCTTGAGCAGATCGAGATGCGGGCGCAACGCCGCCATTTCTGCCGCCGCATCACGCGCGCACAGCGCTCCGGAATACCAGCCGGAAATCAGCGCCAGATCATGCGCCGCCAGAATCGGGCGTAGCAGCGCCGCGTCGCGGGGGAATTTATTGCCAAGTTCGATGCCGACAAAGCCGGCTGCGCGGGCTTCGGCCAGACAGACCTCAAGCGGCGTATCGCCGCCGAGCGCGGGCAGATCGTCATTGGACCAGGCAATCGGGTTGGTACCGATACGAACATTCATGGCCCGCGCTCCTTCAGTTTGGTTTCGTAGTCGGCACGCGCGGCCTGCACGTCTGGGCGTGCGGAGACTTCCGGCACCGCGACATCCCACCATTGCCCGCCGGCTTCGGTGCTGGCGCGCGGGTCGCTGCGCAGCACGATCACCGTGGTGCGGTCAGCCCCGCGTGCGGTCAGCAGGGCGGCTTCGAGGTCGACAATGCCATCGACTGTGATCGCCAGCGCCCCCAGCCCATGCGCCTGGGCGGCGAAATCGAGGGCCGGCATCGCCACGTGCCGCGCATCAGCGAGAAGATTATTGAACCCAACCCCGCCAGTGCCGCGCTGCAGGCGGTCGATGCAGCCAAAGCCGCCATTGTCCAACAGAACCACAATCAGCTTCGCCCCGAGCATCACGGAGGTAAAAATCTCCGCATTCAGCATCAGCCAGCTGCCATCGCCGAGCAGCACCACCACTTCGTTATCCGGTCGGGCAAGCTTGACCCCGAGGCCGCCGGCGATTTCGTAGCCCATGGTCGAATAACCGTATTCGAGGTGGTAGCTGCCCGGTGCGCCGGCCTGCCATAATTTGTGCAATTCCCCCGGCAATCCCCCCGCGGCGGCGACCACGATGGTGTCCTCGCCTGCCCAGCGCTGCACTGCGCCGATCACCTGGGCATCATTCGGCAAGCCATTGGCCGGCGCGGTAGCGGCCGCCACCGCTGCCCGCCAGGCTGGCAGCCGTGCTGTGCAGCGCGCGGTCCAGGCGGCGGGCGCGCGATAGTCACCGCTCAGGGCCGCAAGTCCTTCGGCGGCATCGGCGACCAATGGCAGCGCGCCATGCTTACCGGCATCAAATGTCTGCACGTTCAACGCCAGAATTGGCGCGCGCAGCCCCGCCCAGGACCCGGTGGTAAAATCGGCGAGCCTTGTGCCAACCGCCAGCACCAGATCGGCTTCCGCCGCTGCGGCATTGGCGGCCTCGGTTCCGGTCACGCCGATTGCGCCCAGGTTCAGCGGATGATCGTGGCGCAGGGCCGATTTGCCGGCCTGGGTTTCGGCAACCGGAATGCCATGCGCGCTGGCGAAGACGGCAAGTGCGGCGCAGGCGCCGCTATAATGCACCCCGCCGCCGGCGATGATCAGCGGCGCCCGGGCGGCGCGCAACGCGGCAATCGCGTCGGCCTGTTCACTGCGGTCCGGCACAGGCCGGCGGATGCGCCAGACGCGCGGCGCGAAGAAGCTCTCCGGATACTCATAAGCTTCCGCCTGGGTATCCTGGCATAGCGCCAAGGTCACCGGCCCGCAGGCGGCAGGGTCGGTCAGCACCGCCATGGCGCGGGGCAGGGCGGTGAGCAATTGCTCAGGCCGGGTTATACGGTCGAAATAGCGGCTCACCGGACGGAAACAGTCATTGGCCGAGACTGTGCCATCGGCGAAATCTTCCACCTGTTGCAGCACCGGGTCTGGCAGGCGGTTGGCGAAGACATCGCCAGGCAGCAGCAACACCGGCAGTCGGTTGACATGCGCAACCGCGGCGGCCGTCACCATATTGGTCGCCCCCGGCCCGATCGAACTGGTGCACGCCATGAAGCGCTGGCGGTTGGATGCCTTGGCAAAGGCGATTGCAGCGAGCGCCATCGATTGTTCATTCTGCCCGCGATAAGTCGGCAACGCATCGCCCGCTGCCTGCAAAGCCTCCCCCATGCCCGCCACGTTGCCATGGCCAAAAATTGCCCACACCCCGGCACAGATCGGCGCACCATCGGCGTTGGTTTGCGCGGCCAGAAAGCGCACCAGCGCCTGCGCGGTGGTCAGCCGGACATTGGACATTGGAAAGCCCTTCCTTATGCTTCCGCCACCACGGAGGTATGCCCCATGCTCGACATCGCCGTTATTGGCGCCGGCCGGATTGGCCAGATCCATGCCCGCAATATCGCCGCCCATCAAGGCGCGCGCCTTGTGGGCATCGCCGACCCCGATGTCTGCGCCGCGAGCAGACTGGCGCAAATTTGTGGATCGCAGGTCATCAGCCTCGATGCCGCATTTTCGTCCCAGGCGGTGCTGATCGCCTCACCGACCCCGACCCATGCCGACTTCATCGAAGCCGCGGCCAATGCTGGGCAGGCGATTTTTTGCGAAAAGCCGATCGATCTGTCGGTCCAGCGGGTCGAAGACTGCCTTGCCACCGTGCGCCGCACCGGGGTTGCCTTGATGGTCGGCTTCAATCGCCGCTTTGATCCGCATTTCGCCGAACTGAAGCGCCGGTTGGATGCGGGCGCCATCGGCCGGCTCGAAATGCTCACCATCATTTCCCGTGATCCGTCGCCGCCACCGCCCGCTTATGTCGCCGTATCCGGCGGGTTGTTCCGCGACATGATGATCCATGATCTCGACATGGCGCGGTTTCTGCTTGGGGAAGAACCGGTCTCGGTTTACGCCGCCGCATCTGTCCTGGTCGATCCGGCGATCGGCACCGCAGGCGATGTCGATACCGCGATGGTGACCTTGCGCACCGCGTCGGGCCGGTTGTGCCAGATTTCCAATTCCCGCCGCGCCACCTACGGCTATGATCAGCGTATCGAGGCCCATGGCGCGGCGGGGATGCTGCGGGCCGGCAATGTGCCGGTCAGCACGGTGGAACTGGCCAATGCGTCGGGCGTCACCGGCGACCCTGTGCTGCCATTCTTCCTGGAACGCTACGCTGCCGCCTACCGGGCCGAGCTTGATTGCTTCATCACCAATGCCCGCGTCGGCCCCAACGGGGCTGACGGGCTTGCCGCCCTGCGCCTGGCCGATGCGGCGACCCGTTCGGCACAGCTTGGGCAGGTGGTGGTGCTGTGAAGATCGGGCTGGTCACCGACAGTCTTGGGCACCTGCCGTTCGAGGATCTGCTGGCGACGGCGGCGGGGCTTGGGCCGGCAATTCACCATGTCCACGCCAAGGACACCCGGATTATCGCGGAAAACGCCGCGGTGAATTCGATGATCGATACCACACCGATGGTTGAGCTGGCGGCGCGGTCCTGGGCCTATGTCACGCTCGGGCATGGCCATGATGCCGCATGGTGGACACAGTTCTGCGGCGCCCTGAGGGCTGCCGGCTACCATGACGTTTTGTCGATTGAGCACGAAGACTTGGCGTTGTCGCCCGGGGCCGGTGTTGCGCAATCGGTGGCGCTGCTTAATCAGGCGCGCCTGGGCTGATCAGCCCAGGCGCTACTCGCAAACGCAGCCATCGGTCGGCCCGCTGGCCCCGCGCACCAGATGATGGTCGATCCATTCCGCAACCAACCGCCGAGCCTCGTTCACCGAGGCTTCGGGGTGGTGGATCCGGTAAAGCGTTGTGCAAGCCTGGAAGGCGGCCATGTCGGCATTGCCGAGGCCGCGCAGATCGCGATAGGCGGTCAGCACTGCGCGTTCGCAGGTGCGGGCGATATGGCTGAAATCGCGTCCCATCTTCAATCCAGGCTCCGGTTGATAGCCGCCTTCTAGACGGTTGCGACCAGTTCTGCCAGCGCTTTGCCGACTTCGACCGTGCCCGCCTGGCCGCCCATGTCGCGGGTGCGGGGGCCGCCATCGCGCAGCAGGGTTTCGATGGCGCGCAGAATGGTCTGGCCGGCTTCGACCTCGCCGAGATGTTCCAGCATCATCCCGCCTGACCAGATCTGGCCGATCGGGTTGGCGATGAAGCGGCCGGCGATGTCGGGGGCGGAGCCATGCACCGGCTCGAACATCGAGGGGTAAATGCGTTCCGGGTTGATGTTGGCACTGGCAGCGATCCCGATGGAACCGGCGATCGCCGGGCCAAGATCGGACAGGATGTCGCCGAACAGGTTCGATCCGACGACGACATCGAACCAGTCGGGATGCTGGACGAAATGGGCGCAGAGAATATCGATGTGGTACTGATCGGTTTTAATCTCGGGGTAGTTGGCGCCCATCAACGCAAAACGTTCGTCCCAGTACGGCATGGTGTGGATGATGCCGTTGGATTTGGTCGCCGAGGTGACATGCTTGCGCGGCCGGGTCTTGGCGAGTTCGAAGGCGTATTTCAGGATCCGGTCAACGCCAACCCGGCTCATGACGGTAAGCTGGGTCACGAATTCGCGGTCGGTTCCGACGAAGCTGCGGCCGCCGACATTGCTGTATTCGCCCTCGGTGTTTTCGCGCACGACATAAAAATCGATGTCTTTTTCGGTGCGGTTGGCCAAGGGCGTGACAGCACCGGGCAGCAGCTTGCAGGGGCGTAAATTCACGTACTGGTCAAAGCCGCGGCGGATCGGGATCAGCAATCCCCAAAGCGAGACATGATCGGGAACGCCGGGCCAGCCGACTGCGCCGAGAAAGATGCTGTCGGAGGTCCGGAGCTGGTCCATGCCGTCTTCCGGCATCATCGCACCGGTCTTGGCATAGGTTTCGCAGGACCAGTCGTAATGGTCGAGCTTCAATTCGAAGCCGAACCGCCGCGCGGCGGCATCCATCACCCGCAGGCCCTCGGGCGTGGTTTCCTTACCGATGCCGTCGCCGGGGATGACGGCGATGCGATGGGTCCTGGTCATGGCGCTGTTTCTCCGCAAATCTCGTGCGGGCTTATCGCGCAGTACCGCCGGGCAGGCTAGCCCAGGCCGAAGCGACGGCGGATTTCGGTGGCGACGCGATCCGCCTCATCCAGGGTTGGGCGCTGCCAGGGCACGATGGATTTGTCGAACGGGCGCGCCTGGCCTGCATCGAACAGCGATTTCGACAGGCGCTGCTGGCGCCGCGAGGCGAGTTCCGGCAACGCGACATAGACGGCGGCATTGGTCGCGCAGGCTTCCGAGATCATCGACACCGAGTCGGCGGTAATCACGATCACGTCGGCGTTGGCGAGGAAGCCGCGATAGGGATTCTCCCCCGGCTCGCCCCAGCGATACAGCACATGCAGGCATGGCCCGAGGCCGGCAGCCAGCGCTTCGGTCGCCTCCCGCCCGGTGCGGCGCGAGGTTGTTGCCATGATTGAGCCGCCGGTGACCGCGACCAGACGCGCGATACGCTGGCCGATCTGATGGGCGAGCGCCGGAGCCATGTTGGTTGATTTGGGCGGCCCGCCGATCAGCAAGGCTACGCGGGGATGCGGCAGATGGGCCAGCCGCTCGTCCCAGGTTTCGCGTGCGACGGCGAGGGCGGCTTGTGACATGCGATGCGGGGCGCCGAGGATGGTGAAGACGTTGGGAGCGGGGGCGGCGTGGTCATGTTCGGGCAACACCAGCAGATCAAACTCCGACCGCCGCAGCAGGCCCGCAACACCCGGCGACATGCAATGCACGATCCGGCAGCCGGTATGGGCCTTCATCCACAACGCCACCGCCGCTGACCGACGCCCGGCCGAAATCACCAGTTCGGGCGGATGCGACAAATCGGTGGCCGTGATCCCAGGCCTGCCCAACCCCATCAGTGACCCGCCTGGGACCAGCCCGGCAAAATGGGTTTTCCAGTTCCAGATCAGCGGAATGCGACGAAACGGCTCGCCCAGCCGTTCGGCTATCCCCAGCGCCTGGGCCGAGGTGCCCGGGCGCGGATCGTCGAGCACCCAGATACGGGGATGGGCGGGATCGGCCTTGCCGGAGGTGGCGGGCGACGGCGATCGTAGTTCTGTCATGGACGCGCGCCCGCCGCGCGGCTAGGAGAAACCCGGAAACAATTGCCGTCGAAGTGAGAGAGAAATACCATGACCGGAATGCATATGACCGATTGGGATCGTGACGCCGCGCTGACCACGGCCCGGATCCTGTTGGAGATCAAGGCGGTCAATTTCCGCCCTGAAGAACCTTATACTTTCACCTCGGGTTGGAAGTCACCCGTCTATATCGATTGCCGCCGCACCATCTATTTCCCACGCGCCCGGTCCAAGATTATGGATATGGCGGTCGAGAAGGTAGACCGCCATATCGGTTTTGAAACCATCGAGGCGGTGGCCGGTGGCGAAACCGCGGGCATTCCCTTCGCGGCCTGGATGGCGGACCGCATGAATGCGCCGATGGCCTATGTGCGCAAAAAGCCCAAAGGCTTCGGCCGTGATGCCTTGATCGAGGGCGATGTGCCAGAGGGCAAGCGGACTTTGCTGGTCGAAGACCTTACGACCGATGGCGGCAGCAAGGTGCAGTTCTGCCAGGCGCTGCGGGATGCCGGGGCGATCTGCGACCACACGTTCGTGGTGTTCTTCTATGGGGTGTTTCCGGGTGGTGCGGATATCCTGAAGAAGATCGACCTCAAGCTGCACTATCTGGCGACCTGGTGGGACGTGCTGGAAGCCTGCCGTGAACGGCCCTATTTTTCGGAAAGCGCGCTGTCGGAAGTGCGGAAATTCCTGGAAAACCCGGTTGCGTGGTCAAAGGCGCATGGTGGGGTGGGCAGCGTGGAAGAAGCTGCTGCGTGGAAGGCGGCCAAGGTTTAGGATTGCACGGAAGCGTTTTCTTGGTTTGAAACCAAAGAAGCAAAAAAACGCGCTCAATTGTTGCCGCTGGCTCGGGTCCCTCCGGTGTCCCACGCCAACGGCAACAAAGTGATGAAAAGTTTTTTTGGTTCTTTTTGTTCACAAAAAGAACATCTTACCTACCCGCCTGGGGGAGCCAAAAAATGGACCACGATCTGCGCCACGCCCTGACCGACCTGCCGATAACCCGCGCCAATGTGCGGCTGCTGGCGCCCGACGGCACGCCGCCGCCCGATGCGCCGGACTGGATCTGGGGCACAGATCACCCGTATCTCCACGGTTGGTTCGCCCCCACGGCGCGCGAATACGATGCCGATAATCTGGTGATCGAAGGCACCCTGCCGGCCGATCTCTATGGCGCCTACGTGATGAACGGGCCATCGCAACGCTTCACCCCGGCCAATCGCTATCATTATTATGATGGCGATGCGATGCTGCGAGCGATCTATTTCCGCGATGGAAAGGCATCTTTCCGCCAGCGCTGGATCAGGAACGAGGCGTTCACCGTCGAAAACATCGCCGGCAAATCGATCTGGCCGGGCCTTGCAGGTCCCTATAACCCGATGCTGCCGGGATCGCCGATCAAGGATTCGTCCAACACCGACGTGATCTTCTACAACGGCAAGCTGTTGAGCCTGTGGTACATGGCCGGCCAGCCCTACGAGATCGACCCGGTTACCCTCGAAACCAAGGGGCGCGAGAAATTCGGCGGCCAGCTCAACCACAGCCTGTCAGCGCACAGCAAAGTTGATCCGCGCACCGGCGAATTGTTCTTCTTCACCTATGGCAATGAAGCCCCGTACATGCGCTACGGCGTGGCCAGCGCCGATGGCAAATTGCTGCATGATGTGCCGATCGACATCCCCGGCCCGCGCTCCCCGCACGACATGGGCCTGAGCGCCAATTACTGCGTGCTGCACGATCTCCCGCTATTCCAGGATGCCGATCTTCTGGCGCGCGAAAACCGCCGGGTGATCCGCTTCCACCGTGACGTTCCGGCCCGTTTCGGGGTGATCCCACGCTACGGCAGCAGCAAGGATGTGCGTTGGTTCGAGGCCCAACCCTGCTACATCCTCCATATCGTCAACTGTTACGAGGAAGGCGACTGGCTGCACCAGATCGGCTGCCGCATCGCCAATCCGGGCAGCAAGCTCGATCCGGTGGACGGCAAGCTGGCGGCCGCAATGTCCTACCGTCGGCGCATTCACGAGCTGTATCGCTGGTCGTTCAATCTGGTGACAGGGGACGTGCGCGAAGGGCCGATCGACGACCTCAACACCGAGTTCCCCCGGCTCAATCCGTGGCGCTTGGGACATAAATCGCGGCTTGCGTTCAACCAGTATCTCCCGGTACCGGGCGAGGAAGGCCTGTCCGGCCGCTGCCAGACATTCGATGCGCTGGTGCGCTACGATACCGATACCGGCATGCGCCAACGCTTCGACTATGGTGAGGGCGTGTTTGGCGCGGAATCCCCGGTCGCCCCTAAGCGCGGTAGCACCCCGGATACGCCTGAAGACGCAGCTTATGTGGTGACCTTTACCACCGATACCAATAACTGGTCATCTTCCTGTCTGGTGTTTGATGCGGCTGATATTTCGCGTGGGCCGATCGCCAAGGTGCGCATTCCGCACCGTATTTCCGCAGGGTTTCATACCACTTGGGTGCCGGGGGAGCAGGTTTGGAATCAGGCGTAAGGGGTAGAAAGGTCTTCTTTGTTTGAAAACAACGAAGCAAAAAAACTTCAATGATTTATTGCCTTTGGCTCGGGTCTGCTGAAGGAACCGCGCCAACGGCAATACGTCGTAATTTTTCTTGCCAATCCCGATGAAGTCTCTAGCATCCTCTCAAAATCACGGCCCCAGGGAGGTTCACCATGAAGTTCGGTGTATTCTACGAAATGCAGCTGCCGCGTCCCTGGGGCGTGGATGACGAGCGCCAGCTTTACCAGAACGCGCTCACCCAGGTCGAACTCGCCGACAAGCTGGGCTATGATTATGCGTGGCAGGTGGAACACCACTTCCTGGAAGAATATTCGCACTCCCCACAACCTGAGGTGTTTCTGGCCGCGGCCAGTCAGCGGACCAAGAACATCCGCATCGGCCACGGCATCATCCAGCTCACCACCAACCATCCCGCCCGTGTGGCCGAAAAGATCGCCACGCTTGATCTGGTCAGCAATGGCCGGGTTGAATTCGGCATGGGCGAGGGTGGCAGCATTACCGAAATCGGCCCGTTCGACCGCCAGATGGAAGACAAGCGGGCGATCTGGGAAGACGCGGTGCGCTGTATCATGCCGATGTTCAAGGATGGTGGCACCGAATACGAGGGCCCGTTCTTCAAGTTTCCGCTGCGCAACGTGCTGCCTAAGCCGGTGCAGAAACCGCACCCGCCGCTCTGGGTCGCGTGTTCCCAGCTTGAAACCATCGAAATGGCCGGTCGCCGCGGCATTGGCGCGCTGGGCTTCCAGTTCCTGTCGGCCGATATGGCGCATGCCTGGGTGCATGCCTATTACAACGCGTTCGTGAAACGCCAGCAGAAACTCGCCGACTACGCGTCCAATCCCAATATCGCCATGGTCAGCTACTTCATGTGCGCCGAAACCGATGAGGAAGCCCGCCGTCGCGCCGATGGGGTAACATTCTTCCAGTTCTCGCTCGCCTATTACAGCGGCTCGCAAAACCGTATGCGCCCGCCGCCGGGCACCGTCAGCATCTGGGACGAATACCAGAAATGGAAGAAGGCCAACCCCGAAGCCGCCGACAAGGCGCTGCGTGGCGGCCTGATCGGATCACCAGCGACGATCCGCGCCAAGCTGCACAAATTCGCGGAATCCAAGGTCGACAGCATCATTCTGCTCAACCAGGCCGGGCGCAACACCCATGAACACATCTGCGAAAGCCTGGATTTGTTCGCGCGCGAAGTGATGCCGGAATTCCATGCGATGGAACCCGAGCATCAGGCCTGGAAGGCGAAAGTGCTCAGCCGCGAGATCGAACTCGACGAACTCGATACCGAGGCGTTCAAAGTGCGCCAGGGCCTGGGCAAGGGCGTCGCGATCGATCGGCTGGTGGCAGCGGCGGGGGACTAGATCATCATTCGTTCAATCGGCTTCGATTGGACGGATAAAGATGATCGTGAAAACAAGACACTAGATCATCATTCGTTCAATCGGCTTCGATTGGACGGATAAAGATGATCGTGAAAACAAGACACTAGATCATCATCCGTTCAATCGGCTTTGATTGGACGGATAAAGATGATCGATAAAACAAGACTCTAGATCGGGCGGGTCAGACCCGCTCGCTCAACCCGATCGCCACTTTGCAGCCGAGCTTGATGGCCGCACGCAGGACAGTGTAGCCCGGCGTAAGTTCGGCGTCGTTGGCTAACCCGATGTCGCGGTGTTCGAGTTCCTCGGCGCGGAATTTTTCGATGGTGGCGACCAGCGCAGGCTCGGCATTGCCGAGTTCGGCGACCTGCGCCTGGTAATGCTCGTCAATCGCTTCCTCGACCGCGACCGTGCACGCCATCGCGGCGCGGGTCCCCATGGCCGCGGTCGCGGCGCCGAGTGCGAAGCCGGCGAGGTGCCAGATCGGCAGCAGCACAGTCGGGCGCACCCGACGACGGGCGATTAATTCGGCGAAGGTGTCGAGATGGACTTGTTCCTGCGCCTGCATATGGCGCAGCGTGTCGCCGTGTTCACCTTGGCCAAGGACCGCCAACTGCCCAGCATAGATGCGTTTGGCGCCATATTCGCCGGCATGATCGACGCGGATCATCCGGGCGATTTTAGCTGCCTGGTGCGGGTCGCCGGGTAAATCGGTCATAGGTCGCTCCGTCGGGTTGTAGTCCAGAACCATGCCAAACCGCAGGCGACCCCGAGGGAGGCCAGCAGGTTCATCATCGCCATCGAAACCGGCAGGCCGGGGACCAGATAGGTCGGTTCATCGCAGGGTTTGGACGGTTTGTCCGGCATGCGCGCCAGGCGCTCGGCGATGCTGCCACCGCCAAAACGCGGGGCCGCGCATTCCGGCAACGGGCTTTTCCACCATCCGGCTTCAACCCCGACATGGATGCTGCCGACGCCTGCGCCTGCCAGCATCACCGGGACCAGGACTGCCATGGCGATGCGGGCTGATACGCGCGGCAGCATTGTGCCGGCCAGCCCGATTGCGATAGCGGCATACCACGACCAGCGCTCGATCAGGCACAGCGCGCAGGGCACCAACCCGCCCCAAACTTCGGAGGCAACGGCGCCGCCAACCACAGCGGCACTGGCCAGGGCGGCGACCAGCAAGGCCAGTCTTAAACGGGGAACCATCATGATTGGGCATATCGCCCGCCCCGGCCCGGTCGGCAAGGGTGCGCAGGTCCGATCGCCCAAAGGATTTTTGATCCTTCCCAGGCAATACTCTGTTGCTGGGCTGCATGGGCAGGCCCGGTTGGGGCGTTGGAGGTGGATCGATGGCGGACGCCTGGAACCACACTATATCCGGCCAATCGACGTGCCTGTTCGATCGGATAGAAATGACCATTATCGCAAGCCTCTAACCCTCATTCACGGCCACAAGTGCCACGTCGAGCAGGCGTTCGATGACCTCGGCATCCTGCGCGCCGGCGATGGCATGGCGGCCGTCGATGACCAGACACGGGACGCCATTGATACCGAGCCGATGGGCGCGAAGATTATCGGCATGCACGATCTCGGCATCGGTGTCGCCGTTGAGCCACATATAGGCCGCGTCTGCCTCCAGCCCGCAGGCGCCGGCAATCCGGGCGAGGGTTCGTTGATCGCCAATATCCAGGCCCTCGGTGAAATGGGCGCGAAACACCGCGTTGGCGATCGCAGTGCCGCTATTCTGAAGGCTCGCCCAGCGCACCAGCCGATGGGCATCGACCGATGACGGCGTGCGCACGATACGGTCAAAACGGAAATCGATTCCCTCCGCCCGACCGATATCGCTGATCGAGGCATAGAGCCGGCGGGCGCGATCCTCACCGCCGAACTTGCGCAACACGTAGTCATCGCGCGCCATGCCGCTGCGTGGCATGTCGGGATTGAGCAGGAAAGGCCGCCAGAGCAACTCGGCCGAAATATCCGGGCGGCGCGCCAGGGTGCGGGCGAGGCGGCGCACCCCGAGATAGCACCACGGGCAGACGAGATCGTGCACGACCTCAATGACGAGGTTTGCGCGGGAGGGAGACGGGTCATGCGGGACGTGGATGTTCACTGGCGGCCTAGCGGAGAAAACGGGAGGGAAGGTGTTCTTTTTGTGAACAAAAAGAACCAAAAAAACGTTCTTTCAAGTGTGGCCGTTGGCTCGGGTCCCTCCATGGTCCCACGCCAACGGCAACAAAGTTGGAAGTTTTTTTGCTTCTTTGTTTTCAAACAAAGAAGACCTTGCTTAACCTGCCTTAGCAGCCTGATATCGCTGAATTTCAGCCTCCACCGCCTTGGCCGAAGCAATCCCATAAGTCCCATGGCTCGCGGTCGCCGTATCGTAGCTCCGCACCCGCAACCCATTGGACTGGCGCTGGAAATGCGGATGGACATAACGCGCCATCAATTCGTAGCTGCGTTTGGTCGCCTCCCAATCCGCCCAGTTATGCGCCAGTTGCAATATCGCCCCCATGCCGCCTTGCGAGCCCTGCCAGAGCCGTTCGAAATGGGCGATGCAGTCATCGGGGGTGCCGATGCAGGCGATGCCGTTTTCGGTCAGGAAGTCGAGCGGGTTTTCGATGCCCGGCGGAATGATCGGGAAGGTGGCGACGTCGGTGAAGTATTTGCAGTAATCGGCGAGACCATAGGCGACCTCGGCGCGGGCCTGTTCCCGGGTTGGCGCGATATGGCAGAAATTGACGATGCGCCATTTGCTGCGGTCCACGGCCTTGCCGGCGGTCTGCGCGCTTTCGGTATAGACGCCCCAGTTCGACGCGTGCTGGGCGAGTGCGTCGTCCGATGTGCCACCGATCGACAGCATGCCGATGCCGTGCCGACCGGCGGCGAGCGCACCGCTTGGCGACCGCGCGCAGGCCACCGCCATTTCCATCATCGGCTGGCTATAGGGTTTCAACTGCAACTGGGCATCGCGCAGATCGAACCACGGGGTTTTCATGTTGACCACGCCGCCTTGCATCAAGGTCATGATCGCATCGAGGCTGTCATTCATCATTTTACGTTGATCGGCGGGGTCAAGCCCGATCTTTGCCGCATCATGCACCAGCGCGCCCGGTCCAACGCCGAACATCGCCCGCCCGCGGGTCATGTGGTCGAGCTGCATCATCCGCGATGCCAGCATGAAGGGGTTGTGGTAGGGTAAGGATACCACGCCGGTGCCGAGCCGGATGTTTTTGGTGCGCTGGGCGGCGGCGGCCAGGAACATTTCCGGGCAGGCGATAATCTCGAAGCCGCCGGAATGATGTTCGCCAACCCAGGCTTCGTGATAATTCAGCCGGTCGAGATGTTCGAGCAGCTCCATGTCGCGTTCGAGGGCGAGGGTGGGGTTTTCACCCATGGCGTGAAACGGCGCGAGGAATACGCCGGTGCGGAGGTAACGGTCTTCCATCTTGGGGCTCCCGATTGTTGGGTTCATCTTCGTCTTTCCATGCCGGGCTGACAATCCGGCGCTGATTATGCGATGAGGTAAGCAATAAGGGAGTGCCAATGATGTCCGACGCGATTTATCCCAGCCTGAAAAACCGCGTGGTGCTGGTCAGCGGCGGCGCGTCCGGCATCGGCGCCAGCATCGTCGCCCATTTTGCCCGCCAGGGCGCGAGGGTCGGGTTCCTCGATATTCAGGATGGTGGCGCGGTGATCGGCGAACTTGTTGCCGAGGGCCTGCCCGCACCAGCGTTTCAGCGTTGCGACCTCACCGATATAGCCGCCACCAGGGTGGCGATCGCAGCCATTGCCGCCGAACTTGGACCGATCGAGGTCCTGGTCAACAACGCCGCCCATGACGAGCGTCATGATTGGCGGGATGTGACACCCGAGTTCTGGGATAACCGCCAGGCGGTCAATCTGCGCCACCAGTTCTTCGCTATCCAGGCGGTCGCACCCGCTATGCAGGCGGCTGGGCGCGGATCGATCATCAATTTCGGCTCGATTTCCTGGCACCTCAAAATGGGCGGGATGCCGGCCTATACCTCTGCCAAGGCGGCGGTCGAGGGGCTGACCCGCAGCTTCGCCCGCGATCTCGGGCCGGACGGGGTCAGGGTCAACTGCATCATCCCGGGCTGGATCATCACCGAACGCCAGAAGCAGTTCTGGCTGACGCCGGAGGCGGAGCGCGCGACCTTGGAGGCACAATGCCTGAAGGCCATGCTCTATCCGCCGGATATCGCGCGCATGGTGCTATGGCTTGCCGCCGATGACAGCCGGATGTGCACCGGACAAAACTGGGTAGTCGACGGCGGCTGGTGGTAGTGATTACAGTTCGGCGTCGTTGCTGAGGAGGTTACTGCCATGCTCACCCGTTTACTCGCCGCCGCACTGGTGCTGTTCAGCGTTTCGGCACGCGCCCAGGACAAGGTCACCTTCGGGCTCGACTGGGTCGCCGAGGCCGAATATGGCGGGTATTATCAGGCAGTTGCCAACGGGTTCTATGCCAAGCGCGGCTTGTCGGTGACCATCCGCCAGGGCGGCCCGCAGGTGAACCACATGCAGCTGCTGATGGCCGGCGCGCTCGATTTCAATCTCGGTGGTGGCCGCGCCATCGAATTCGCCGCAGAAGGCCTGCCCTATATGGCGGTCGCGGCGATCTTCCAGAAGGAACCAGCGGTGCTGATCGCCCATCCTGGCGTCGGCAGCGATGATTTCCCGTCGCTCAAGGGCAGGCCGATTGCCATCGGTGCCGATACGCGCAATGGCTGGTGGCGGTTTCTGGCGGCGAAATACGGCTACAGCGACAGCCAAATTCGCCCTTACACCTTCAATCTGGCGCCGTTTCTGGCTGATAAAAATCTGATCCAGCAGGGCTATCTCGGCTCCGAACCATTCCTGATCGAAACCGAAGCCAAGTTCAAACCGCGGGTGTTGCTGCTGTCGGATGGCGGCTATCGCGGCTACGCCAATATCATCACCACATCCGCCAAGCTGATTGCAGAAAAACCCGACCTCGCCCAGCGCTTTATCGATGCCTCGGCCGAGGGCTGGTACTCGTATCTCTACGGCGATCCGGCGCCGGCCCATAAGATCATCCGCGAGACCAATCCGGAAATGACCCAGGCGATGCTGAATTACGGCCGCGCGATCATGGTTACCCACGGCATCGTCGATAGTGGCGATAGCGAAACCCTGGGGATTGGCGCGATGACCGATGCACGCTGGAAAGAATTTTACCAGTCGATGGCGGCAGTTGGCGTCTACAAGCCGGGCATCGACCTGTCGAAGGCCTACACCACCCGCTTCGTCAATCGTCGCGTGGGCATGGAGTTGAAGCGATAGAAACGCCGCTGCCCTGGAAAGGGCTCGCGACCGACCGCATGCCGCATTTCATCGGCTATGATCAGGCCGAGCGCATGGTCGCCGCCCTTATGGATCGTGCCGCCGCCTGGCAGCCGGATGTGGTGGTCGGGATTGTGCGGGGCGGGCTGGTGCCGGCGACGATGGCGGCAGCGATGCTGGCACGGCCTTTGGCGATGGTGGTCTGGGATCGTAAAACTGGGCAGGTCACCTGGCTCGGACCCAAACCGGCCGGACGGCTGCTGGTGGTCGATGATTGTTGCGCCACCGGGGCGACGATGCGCGGCGTGTTGGCGTCGCTCGATCAACCTGCGCTGAGCCTGACCATCGTCCACGATCCGGAAACCAGCGGCTACATCCCGGATTTGTCGCACCCGATGCGGGAGTTCTTCCGCTTGCCCTGGGAGCGCGGCGAGGCAACGCCTGCTGCCCGGGCGCGACGGATGCTGGGGGAGCCGGCCAACATGGCGTACGAGGCGGCGTTTGTCGGGCTCGATCTTGATGGGGTGTTTCTGCCCGATATCCCCTTGGCGGAATACGACGCCAATCTCACGGCGGCGCTTGAACGGCGGCATGGCTTGCTGCCATTCCCGCAGTTGCCGGCCTTCGCGCCGGAACGGGCGGTGGTGATCACCGGCCGGCCCGCGAGCGATCAGGCGCTGACCGAGGCTTGGCTTGCGCGCCACGGCCATGGCGGGCTGCCGGTGCAATCGCGCCCGGCTGATATCGGCAATGATCTGGCAAGCGTGACCCGCTACAAGGCCGAAGCGGCGACGCGCTGGGGCTGCACCCATTATGTCGAAAGCGATGCCGAGCAGTCGATCCGGATTGCGGCGCTGGCCCCGCATCTGGTGGTCAGCTGGTGGTCGGCGGCCGATGCGCGCAGTTGGATTATCGGCGCGGCCTGATCAGCCCAGGCGCAGCAACGGCACTGCGATTGCGGCCAAGGCAACGGCGACCAGCCGCGGCACGGTGAAGCGTTCGCGCAACCATATCGCCGCGATCAGGATGGCGAACACCGCGCTGGTGTCACGCAAGGCCGAAGCCGGCGCAATCGCGGTCTGGGTCCACACCCACAGGATCAGCAGATAGGAGGCCATCGACGCCACCGCCGCCGGCAAGCCGATCCGCCAGTTACCGCGCATGATGGCGAGCGGCGACGCGGTTTTGCGCAACCGCCACGACATGCCGGCGGCATTGCAGATCGACACGGTAAAACCATAAGCCATCGCCGAACCCGATGCGCGCACCCCTTGGGCATCGCACAGCACATAAACCGCCGTCGACAGCCCGGCGATGCCGGTCCAGATCATTGCGGCGAGGGGAAAGCTGGCATCGCGCCCGGCCGAGACCCCAAGCAGGCCGAGCGAGGCAACAATCAGAAAAATCCCGGCGAGCGCGCCGATGCCCAACTGATCACCGGCAAGGGATGCCGCCAGTGGCACCACCAACAACACCGACATTGCCCGCACGACGGGATAGACCACCCCAAATCCACCAAGTGCATAGGCCCGCAGCAAAGCGGTGACGGTTATCGTGTTGGTCAAGGTCGTGGCCAGGATCCAGGGCCAGGACGCCATCGCCGGCAGGCCGCTCCAGAACAGCGCGGGCAGCACCATCGCCGCGCCGAGCAGCATTTGCGCGGTCATGGTTTCCGCCGGCCGCGCGGCGGACTTCACTGCGGCATTCCAGCCGGCGTGGAGCAAGGCGCTCAGCAGGGCGGCGGCAACCAGGGAAAGCGCCATCAGACCAGCCGGCGGTAATAGATTGCCGTCTCGCATAAACCGCCATGCGGCAGCAGGGCGTAATCCGGAATAACCCCGGCCAGGGTCCAGCCGGCGCGTTCATATAAGCGCGCCGCGTCACTACTCGCGGTATCGAGCACCAGCAGGGTCTTGCCGGTATCACGCGCCGCTGCCTCGGCCGCTGTCATTAGCGCCGCGCCGATCCCAGCTTTGCGAGCGCGACGATGGACCAACATCTTGGAAATGTCGCCGCGATGCGGCTGGTTTTCGGGCTGGTCGAGCACGATCTGCACGGTGCCGACAATCCCGCCCGCATCCTCGGCGACCAGCACGATCCGGCCCCCGGCTGCGGCGGCGTCGGCCACATCCCGCCAGAAACCCAGCGCGCGGTCTTGCGACAGCGGATGCATGAAGCTCACCGAGGCGCCGCCCGCGACACAATCGATCAGGAGGTTGGCGAGTTGGGTCAATTCGGTTGGTGTCGGCGCGGTGATCTGGCGAATTTGGATCATGTCGCTACCTCCTGATATCGGTCTGGCTGACGATCACCACCGCATAGCGTGCCGGCAGGGGTGTCGGGTTGTGGAACCCGGTGGGCCGATCCAGCACAAAGGCCAGGCAATCCCCGGTGCCGAGCTGGTGCGATGCGTCCCCCACTGTCACGGTCAACGCGCCCGCGAAGACCCAGACCTGCTGATACACCAACGCATCGCGCGGGCCGGTTTCGTAGGTGACATGCGCGCCTGGTGGCATTTCGACCTCGACGATCTGGATCGGGGTCGATGCGCCGGCCGGGGAGACGTTGCGGCGCAGATAGCCGGACGCCGGATCGCGCCACGGTGGATGATCGGCAAAGCGTGCCACGGGGGTGGCCTTATGGTTGGGCCGATCGAACAAGGCCGCCAGGGTGACGTTCAGCCCGGCGGCGAGACGTTCGAGCAGAACCGCTGTCGGGCTGGTTTCGCCGCGTTCCACCGCCGAGATCATCGAACGGCTCACGCCGCTGCGTTCGGCGAGCCCGTCCAAGGTCAGGCCCAACTCGCCGCGCAAGGCCCGAACCCTTGTGGCGATATGAGCATTGAGGTCAGGTTCATCCGTCATAGTGGAAATATTCCAGTATGACGGAAATTACGTCAAGGCCCGGCGACCGCTTGCGCTCCAATCCACCCAAGCTAAAGTCTTTCCAGAATCTGGAGGAACCCCCCATGTCGAAAAAAATCCTGTACGCCCCGAGCGGCGACGCAGACCGTGGTATCGCGCCGGGCCTGGTGCCAGCCGGTTACGAACTGATCGAGTGCGCGCTCGGGTCGGCGGAGATGAACGCCCATCTTGCCGATGCCGAATTCCTGGTCGGTTTCGGGGCGCCCGAGATGAACGACGCGTTTTTCAAGATGGCGCCGAAGCTGAAGCTCATACAATTGCTGAGCGCTGGCTACGACAAATGCGATGTCGAGGCCGCGCGCCGCGCTGCGGTGCCGATCGCTAATAATGGCGGCGCCAATGCCGTCGCGGTTGCCGAACATGCGTTGATGCTGATGCTGGCGATCAGTCGGCGGTTGGTTTGGCAGCATAAATCGGTATCGTCGGGCGTGTGGCGCGGCAATGACTGGCAGGACAAGCATGTTTATGAATTGCAGGGCAAAATGCTCGGCATTATCGGGCTTGGCACCATCGGCAAGAAGGTCGCGCGCCTCGCCCAGGCATTCGGCATGCGGGTGCAATATTACGATACCATCCGCCTCAACGAAGATGGCGAGGACGCGATCGGCGCACGTTTCAGATTGATGGACGAAGTGCTGGCGACGTCGGACCTGGTATCGTTGCATGTCCCGTTGCTGGCTGACACCAAGCACATGATCGGCGCCCGTGAACTCGGCTTGATGAAACCTTCAGCCTTTCTGATCAACACTTGCCGTGGCCCGGTGGTAGATGAACGCGCGTTGATCAAGGCATTGCAGGATAACGTCATCGCCGGGGCGGGCCTCGATGTGCTCGACCAGGAACCGCCGCCGTCGGACAATCCGCTATTCACCTTGGAAAATTGCATCCTGACCGCCCATCTCGCCGGCCCGACCTATGAAAATCGTGCCAAACGCTTCCGTAACGCGTTTGATAATGTCGAGCGCGTGTCACGTGGCCAGACGGCCTATTGGATCATCCCGGAACTGCGCGGATGACCCTGTGGTGGGAAATCGTTCGCGATACCTTGAAGCAGTCCGAGGTCAAGCTGGTGACCTATGTGCCCGACAACGTGCTGAACCCGTTGTTGAAGGCGATCCATGCTGACGACTACTTCAATGCCTTCGTCTGCACCCGCGAGGAAGAAGCCGTCGGCATTGTCGCCGGTGCCTGGATGGGCGGGATGCGCGGGGTGGTGATGATGCAGACTTCGGGGTTCGCCACTTTGCCGAACGTGCTGGCCTCGCTTGCGGTGCCGTATCAGATCCCGGTGCTGATGGTGGTCTCCGAACGCGGCACTTTGGGCGAGTTCAACATCGGCCAGGCGATGGTCGCCCGCACCATGCGCCCGGCGTTGGATGCAATGGGCATTGAACACCATACCCTGACCCGGCTGGATGAGGTCGGATTTATCGTTGAGCGCACCATCCGCCAGGCGGTGACCACCCAGCAACCGGCGTGTCTGATCCTGTCGCCATTGCTGACCGGGGGGAAGGCGCCATGAGAAACGAGACACTCACCCGCGATCAGGCCAAGGTGATGGGCCGGTTCGATATCACCAAGGCGCTGGTTGCCAGGTTGCACAAGGACGAAGCCGTGATTGGCGGCATTGGCCACACCAACTGGGACTTGTGGGCTTCTGGCCGCCGGCCGCAGAATTTCTACATGCTCGGCAGCATGGGTCTTGCGGTGCCGATTGCCATGGGGGTGGCGATCGCCCAGCCCGGCCGGAAAGTTTTTGCGCTCGAAGGCGATGGCTCGGTGCTGATGCAGCTTGGCGCGCTGGCGACGGTTGCCAATCGTGCGGTCGGCAATCTGTGCATCGTGATTATGGATAATGGCACCTACCAGATCACCGGCGGGCAGATGACCGCGACCGGGCAGGGGGCGGATATCGTGGCGATCGCGCGCGGCGCCGGCATCGCGCAGGCCGAATGGGCGCGCGACGCGGCGCATTTCGGCGCATTGATGGATCAGGCGTTGGTGACCGACGCGCCGATGCTGGTGGGGGTGCGCACCGATGATCAGAAACCGTTCGGGCAGACCGAGCGTGATCCGCCGCAGTTGCGGGATCGGTTTATGCGCGGGCTTGGGGTGAAGAAATAAGGGGAGGGAAGGTCTTCTTTTTGTGAACAAAAAGAAGCAAAAAAACTTTCCTGCTTTGGTTCTGTGTTCGCATCGGCCACGGCGCACTATTATCAAAAAGTTTTTTTGGTTTTTTTTGTTCACAAAAAGAACTGCTTGGCTTCCCTGGAGATGCTGATGAGCCTCATTCTTGTGTCTATCGAAAACCAAATCGCCCGAGTAACCATCAACCGCCCCGAAAAGCTCAACGCGATGAACTCGCCGTTGATCAGCGAATTTGTCGCCGTATTTGCAACTCTTGCCACGGACCCCGATCTCCGCGCGGTGGTGCTAACCGGCGCCGGCCCAAAAAGCTTCGTGGGCGGCGCGGATATTGCCGAAATGGGCGCAATCGAAACCCCGGCCCAGGCGCGCGCCTTCATCACCAGCGTGCATCGCTGCTGCGACGCGGTGCGAACCCTGCCAGTGCCGGTGATCGCCCGCATCCAGGGGTTTTGTTTCGGTGCCGGGCTCGAACTCGCGGCCGCCTGCGATTTGCGGGTGGCGGCTGACAGCGCCAGCTTCGGGATGCAGGAGGTCAAGCTCGGCATTCCCAGCGTGATCGAGGCGGCATTACTGCCCGGCCTGGTCGGGTGGGGCCGGACGCGGGAGATGTTGCTGCTGGGTGAAACCTTCTCGGCGGCCGACGCGGCGCGGTGGAATTTGGTGGAGCGGGTCGTGGCGGATGCCGATCTTGATGCCGCGGTCGCGGATTGGCTGGGCAAATTGCTCACCAGCACGCCGCTCGCAGTGCGGAGCCAGAAGGCGCTGATGCGGCGTTGGGAGAAGCTGCCATTGGCCGAGGCGATCCAGGCTGGCATCGACAGTTTCGCCCAAGCCTTCGACAGCGACGAGCCGAAACGGGCGCTCGGCCACTTCCTCGCCGAGGCCGACGTGCGCCGGGCACAGAAACATGGCGTTTGATCCGACCCAGCATCGGCTGGCCGCCCAGCGCTGGTTCGAGGATTTCAGCCTTGGTGAACGTTTCCTGCTGCCAAGCCGGACGATGACCGAGGCGCTGTTTCTCGCCTTTCAGGCGGCGAGTGGGGATAATCACCCTATCCACTACGATGTTGCGTTCTGCCGGGCGCGCGGCATGCCGCATATGCTGGCGCATGGCTATCAGGTGCTGATCCAGACTGCAGCCGGGGCCGGGATGTTCCCGTTCATGGTCGAAGACAGTCTGATGGGGTTTTTGGATCAATCGAGCCGGTTTCTGGTGCCAGTCTATGTTGGCGATACGCTGTATGGCGCGCTGGAAGTCGCCGAAATCGCCCCTAATCGCTCCACCGGGGTCATCGGGCTGGCGAGCACGGTGCATAACCAGAAAGGCGAATTGGTGATGGACGGCAAGCAGCGCTATCTGGTTCGCAAGCGCCCGGCATGACGGCGACCGCCTCTGACACGACGGGGATGAATTTCTACCGTGCCGACCGGTCGCTGGCGGATGTGTTGCTGGCCAAACGGGCGGTGCCGATGGCGGAGGCGGTTGGATTGCTGGCAGCGTAGGAGGGGGGCAAGGCAATGATCGATCTTAAAAGTCTTTCCACGGCGGAACGCGCTCGCCATCTCGCCAACCCGGATGGCGAAATTGGCGTTGCAATCGCCAATTCGCTCAATGTCGGCAACAAGCCGCTCTATGACATCGTCCTGCCACGGCTGGATATGGCGTCGGGGTGCGAAGTGCTGGAAGTCGGGTTCGGCAATGGCCGCTTTGTCCCCGATCTTATCCGGCTGGCGGATCGGGTTTCGTATCGTGGCATCGATATTTCGGCCACGATGGTGACCGAAGCCACACAGGCCAATGCGGCCTTGGTTACCTCGGGCGTGGCGCAATTTCAGCTCGGATCAGCCGGGCGTATGCCGTTTGGCGATGCATGTTTCGATCGGGTTTTCGCCATCGGCGTGCTGCATTTCTGGCAGGACCCGGCCGTTGAGTTAGCCGAAATTCGGCGGGTGCTGCGGCCTGGCGGGATGAGCGCGGTGCTGGTCATCGACCCGCGCTCGGCGGGCGATATCGCGCATGCCCGTCCGGAATTTGGCTTTCATCTGAAAGATGGCGCGACTTTGGCGGCGCTGCATCGGGCGGCGGGGTTTGGCGATGTCAGCGTCGAGACGATTGAGAGCGCCCGCACCCGACCGGATGGCTCTGGCTTTGTTTTGTATACCTGTGTGGTCACCGCGCGGCCTTAGGCGGTCAGGCGATTTCCAGCAGCACCGGCACATGATCCGATGGCTGAACCCGGTCGCGCTCAGCGCTATCGGGCGCGCAGGCCAGCAGCCGTTCGGCGACGCGCGGCGACAGCAAGGCGTGATCGATCCGCAGCCCGGCATTCCTTTGCCGTGCGCCGGCCTGATAGTCCCAGAATGTGTAAACCGGGCCGCTTGGGGTGATGGCCCGTATCGCATCGGTCAGCCCGAGCCACAGCAGGGACCGATAGCGCGCCCGGGTTTCCGGCCGCACCAACGCATCGGTCGGCGATAGCGCGCCCTTGGCATAATCGACATCTTCGGGTGCCACGTTGAAATCGCCGGTCACCACCAGGTCGCGATCCTGGTCCAGCAATTCGGCGCAGCGGGCGTGCAGCGCATCCATCCAGGCGAGTTTGTAGTCGTATCCAGCATCCCCGCCCGAATTGCCGTTGGGGAGATATATCCCGATCACCGTGAGGTCGCCGACCGCGACTTCGATGTAGCGCGCCTGTGCGTCATCGTCCGGCAGGCCGGGCAGCTTCCTGTGCACGACCTCGAACGGCACCCGCCCGAGTGCTGCCACGCCATTATAGGCTTTCTGGCCGACAATCGCCGCGTGATAGCCGAGCGCGGCGAAATCGGCGGGGAAGACGGCTTCCTCGCATTTCAGTTCTTGCAACAGCAGCAAATCCGGCTGCACCCGTGTCAGATAATCGGCGACATGGGGCGCGCGCTGGCGGATGGAATTAACGTTCCAGGTGGCAATCCGCACGGTCGGCTCAGTCGACCGAAAAGCTGGTGCCGCAGCCGCAGGCAGATACCGCATTCGGGTTTTTCACCGCGAAATGGCTGCCCATCAGGCTGTCGGTGTAGTCGAGCTCCGATCCTGCCAACAGATCGAGGCTCACCGGATCGATCAGCACGGTGGCCGCGTCATGCGCGATTACCACGTCGTCCTCGGCAACTTCGCGGTCGAGTTCGAATTTGTATTGGAAGCCGCTGCAGCCGCCGGCGAGCACGGCGACGCGGAGCGATTGGGCACCGCCGTCAGCCGCCACGATTTCCGCGATGCGGGTGGCGGCGCGGTCGGTGAGGCGGAATTGGGGGACTGTGTCGTTGGGCATACCGGGAATATAGGCACAGACTGTAAACAGGACAAGGAGGGTCTTCTTTTTGTTCACAAAAAGAAGAGCTTCCTTCCCTAATCGCCTTGATGCGTGTATCCGCGCCTTATGCAGCATGCGCCCTACGCCGTCCGCCGTGAGACCTCGCGCGGCCGGCTTCACCCGGAACCGGAAAGCCCGACCCGCAGCCCGTGGCAGCGCGACCGCGACCGCATCATCCATTCCTCAGCCTTTCGCAAGCTGCAATACAAGACCCAGGTCTTCGTCAACCACGAGGGCGATTTCTACCGCACCCGCCTGACCCATAGTATCGAGGTCGCCCAGATCGCGCGGTCGATTGCCCGCGAACTGGCCCTGGATGAGGATCTGACCGAGGCATTGGCGCTCGCCCACGACCTTGGCCATCCGCCGTTCGGCCATGCCGGGGAAGAAGGCCTGGCGGTGGCGATGAAACCCTATGGCGGGTTTGACCATAACGCGCAGAGCCTCAAAGTGGTGACTTTGCTCGAAGCGCGCTACGCCAGCTTTGACGGGCTGAACCTGACCTGGGAAACGCTGGAGGGGCTGGCCAAGCATAACGGGCCTCTGCATCGCCCGGCGCCGTATTTCGCCGATTATGACAGCCTGCACCGGCTCGATCTCGGGACCCATGCCTCAGCCGAGGCGCAGGTGGCGGCCCTTGCCGACGACATCGCCTATCACAGCCATGATCTCGATGACGGGCTACGGGCCGGATTGTTCGGGTTTGACGATATCGCGCATCTGCCGGTGGTCGGGCCCGCGCTCGCCATGGCCCGGCGCGCGAGCCTCGATGTGCCGACATCGCGGCTGCGCCATGAAATGAACCGCCGGGTGATCAATGCGCTGATCAACGATGTGGTGGGCGAAAGCCGGGCGCGGCTTGCCGCACAGGGGCCAAAAACCGCCGAGGATATCCGCCAGGCCGGGCGCACCATGGTGGCCTTTGGCGAGGAGATCGGTGAGGCCAACCGGGTGATCAAGGAATTCCTTTACGCGCGGATGTATCGCCACTGGCGCCAGGCGCGGATGCATCACAAGGCGCGCCGCATCACCGGGGACCTGTTCACGATCCTCAATTCGGCCCCCAATCTCCTGCCCGATGATTGGGGCCGCCGCGCGAGCGCCGGCACCGATGACCGACGAACCGCCGCGGTGGTGTGCGACTACATCGCCGGCATGACTGACCGCTTCGCCATGGATGAACATTTACGGCTGACGGATATTTCCGTCTCCGGCTGACAGGTACCCTGACATGACCCAGAATATATTCGCCGATTTGCGGGCCGTCGTGCTCGCCGCTTTGTATGACATTATCCCCGATCTGCCGCCGGAAATTGCAGCACGGGTCGAAGTGACGCCCACCCGCGACCCTGAGCACGGCGACATGGCGACCAACGCGGCACTGCTCGCCGCCAAGCCCGCACGGCGCAAGCCGCAGGACATCGCCGCCGCCCTGGCCGAACGCCTGATCGGCGATCCACGCATTGCGGCGGCCACCCCGGCCGGTCCGGGTTTCGTCAATCTGAAGCTGTCGGATGCGACCTGGCGTGCCGAACTTCCGGCGATCCTGACCGCCGGGCTGGCCTATGGCGATAGCTTTGTGGGGCAGGGCGTGCGGGTGAATGTCGAGTATGTCTCGGCCAACCCCACCGGGCCGATGCATATCGGGCATTGTCGCGGTGCTGTGGTCGGCGACGCGCTGGCCAATCTGCTCGCCCGCGCGGGTTTTGTGGTCAGCAAGGAGTTCCTGATTAACGACGCCGGCAACCAGATTATCGCTTTGGCGTGGGCGGCGTATTTTCGCTATTTGCAGGCGATTGGCAGCCCGATCACCGAAGACGAATTCGCCGCCCATGTCCCGGGTGGGCTGCAATATCGCGGCGAATACCTGATCCCGGTCGGCGCCGCGCTGGCCGCCACCCATGGCAATTTGCTGTCGGATGCTGGCGGCATCGCCGATCCGGTACTATGGTTCGATACCGTCCGCGAAATGGCGCTGGCGATGAATTTCGCCTCGATCCGCGAAGACCTCGATTTGCTGGGGGTCAGCTTCGATCGGTTCAGTTCCGAACGCGCGTTGATGGAAACCGGCGCCACCGAAACCGTGATCGACCGGCTGCGCGCGATTGGGCTGATCTACGAAGGCGTGCTCGAACCGCCCAAGGGCAAGACCCCGGATGATTGGGAGCCGCGCGAACAGACCCTGTTCCGATCCACCCAATTCGGCGATGACGTCGATCGGCCGTTGCGCAAATCCGATGGTTCCAACACCTATTTTGCCAATGACATCTCGTACCACGCCGACAAGATGGCGCGTGGCGCCGAGGTGATGATCGATGTCTGGGGCGCCGATCATGGCGGCCATGTGCTGCGCATGCAGTCGGCGGTCAAGGCGCTGGGCGGCCGGCTCGACATCGTATTGTGCCAGATCGTGCATGTCCTGAAAGACGGCGAGCCGGTGCGGATGTCCAAGCGCGCCGGTACCTTCATCACTTTGCGTGATTTGCTTGAGGAAGTGGGCCGCGACGCCGTGCGTTTCACCATGCTGACGCGCAAATCCGATGCCCAGATGGAGTTCGATATCGCCCAGGCCGTGGCGCAGACCAGGGAAAACCCGGTTTTCTACGTGCAATACGCCCATGCAAGGTGCCGCAGTGTGCTGCGGGCCTCGGTGGAAAGCTGCGGAGAGCTGTCCGAGGCCGATCTGGCCGGCGTTGATCTGTCCAGCCTGTCGCATGACGCCGAATTGACCGTGATCCGCCGCCTCGCCGGCTGGCCGAGGGTGCTGGAGGCGGCGGCTTTGGCACGTGAGCCACACCGGATTGCGTTTTTTCTCTATGATTTAGCCGGCGACTTTCATATGCTGTGGAACCGGGGACGGGACGATGCTGCACTGCGGTTCCTGCAGGCGGAGCAGAAGGCCGAAACCCTGGCGCGCCTGGCGCTGGTCGCCGCCGTATCGGTGGTGATCCGCTCGGGCCTGGCAATCATGGGCGTCGATCCGGTCGAGGAAATGCGCTAGGCGCAGCCCTTACCGTCTCGGCGCAAGCGGAGGCGGCGATCGATGCGTGACGAGCTTAATATTTCCCAAGCCCCCTATGGGGCCGGTACGATCAACGCATCGTTCCGCACCCCACGGCGCAGCGATACCAGCACCGCCAACACCCGCAAGATGGCGTATTTTGCCGGTGGCGTGGCGGTGTTGCTGGCGGTGATCATGGGGGCTTCGAGCCTGACCGGAGCGCGGCGCAATGCTGGGGTGCCGGTGGTCGACCCCGATCCGCGCCCGCTCCGCGCCAAACCCGACAAGGTGGGTGGATTGGCGATCGAGGGTGGTGACGAAACAATTCTAACCGGCGGCAAGGACGGGGGGAGCACGCTGGCACCCACCCCGGAAGCGCCGGCACCGCAGGTGCTTAAGGCCCAGGCACTGGCCGCCGCCCAGGCCCAGGCGGCGGTGGACGCCGCGGCGCAGGCGGCCGCCGCGCCGAAGCCTGTGGCACGGGTCGCCGAGCCACCGCCTGCGCCAGTAGCAGCACCTGCGCCGGTTGCCAGGACGGCACCAGTGGCGCCCCCGGCGCCGTTGGCAACCAAGGCGGCGCCATCAGTGCTTGCTAAGTCTGCGCCAGCGCCATCGGGTCCGGTGGTCCAGATCGCCGCCCTGGTCACCGAAGCCGGTGCACATGCTGAATGGGAACGGTTGGCAAAGAAAATGCCGGAGGTGTTTGCCGGGCATAAGCCACTGGTGACCAAACTTGAGCGCGACGGCAAGGTGTTCTGGCGTCTGCGCACCAGCGGGTTCACCGACGCATCCCAGGCAGCGATGTTCTGCGTCAAGGCCAAGGCCGGCGGGATTGGCTGTATTGTAGAGAAGGGCTGAGCAGGGCCGGAGGCTTTCGTGGCCTAAGCGCGGGTACTCCTCCCTGACGACGCACCCACGAGGCGGAACAAGGCAACAGCTCGGAAGTTTTTTTGTTTCTTTGTTTTCGAACAAAGAAGACCTTACTGACCTTACGTTACGCTAAGTCCGCCATCCACAAACAGATTGGCCCCATTAATATACTGCCCAGCATCGGAACAGAACAGCAAAGCCGCCCCGACCAGATCATCCGCCCGACCCAGCCGCCCAACCGGGATGCGGGCTTCCATGGCGGCGCGGTGTTCGGGGTCCGACATCCGGGCATCATTGCGGGCAGTCCAGATCGCGCCGGGGGCGAGGTTATTGGCGGTGACGCCGGAGCCGGAGACCTGGCGGGCGAGATTGGCGATCCAATTGAGTTGGGCGGCCTTGGTGCCGGCATAGACCAGCATGTCGCGGGCCGGGCGCATTTGCTGGATGCTGCCGATACCGACGATCCTGCCCCAGCCTCGGGTTTTCATCGGGGGAACAAGGGCCTGGAGCAGCTCGAGGGGGGCACGCATGTTGATCGCCATCTGGCGGTCAAAATGTTCGGTGGTGATGTCGGTGTATTCTTCCACTAGCTCGATCGAAGCGTTGAGGATGAGGATATCAACCGGGCCGAGCTCGGCGGAGACCCGGGCGGCGAGGGCGGTGCCGGCGCCGGCGGGGGTGAGGTCGGCGACGAAGACCTTGGCGGTGCCGCCGGCGGCGGTGATTTCAGCGAGCACGACGGCTGCGTCGTCATGTTCCTGGGCATCGGCGCCGGCGTGGTGGATGGCGACGGCGGCACCCTGGCCGGCGAGGGCGACGGCGATCGCACGCCCGATGCCGCGGCGGGCGCCGGTGACGAGCGCAATGCGGCCGGTGAGATTGAACATCGCCATGGCGGGATTGGTGTTGACTGGCATGGTTGGGATCCTCCGAATGGCGCGGGTCGGAAGATGAACGCGATCAGTGGCCAAGGCAAACCCGGCGGGCAGAGTTTGCCCCGCCATGGGCGGAATATACTCAGCCCAGGGCTCCGACCCCTTCCGTTCGTCGCGCGAGCGGCCTAGCTTTGGCTCAAACAACTGCCGGGGAGGCACGCATGGCTTATGAATTTTGCACGGTTCAGGACGAGGGACGGGTACGCATCGTTACCCTCAATCGCCCGGAGGTGATGAACGCACTCCATGGGGACGCCCATCACGAACTGAACGAGGTTTGGGACGAGTTTGCCGCGCGCGATGATTTGTGGGTCGGGATTATTACTGGCGCGGGCGATCGGGCGTTCTCGGCGGGCAATGATCTGAAGGTGCAGGCATCGGGCAAGCGCCGGGCATGGACCGGCAGCGGGTTTGCCGGTTTGACCCATCGTTTCGATCTCGACAAACCGCTGATTGCCGCCGTCAATGGCTGGGCGATGGGGGGCGGGTTCGAAATCGCGCTGGCTTGCGATATTATTGTGGCGTCGGAAAACGCGCTATTTGCCCTGCCGGAGCCAAGGGTTGGGCTGATTGCGGGCGCCGGCGGGGTGCATCGGCTGCCGCGCCAAATTCCGCAGAAACTCGCCATGGGCATGATCCTGACCGGGCGCCGGGTGCCGGCGGCGGAAGGGTTGACGCTCGGGTTTGTGAACGAGGTGGTGCCGGTGGGCCAGGCGCTGGAAGGTGCGAAACGCTGGGCGGCGCAGATCCTTGAATGCTCACCATTGGCGGTGCGGGCATCCAAGCAGGCGGCGATGCGCGGCTTGGGCGAGGCGAGCGTGGCGGCGGCGTTGGGCAATGTTTATCCGGCGCAGGTCGCCAACAATACAAGCGCGGATTATGTCGAGGGGCCAAAAGCCTTTGCCGAGAAGCGTAAGCCGAATTGGCAGAATAAATAGCGGATTAGAGCGTGATGACCGTAGGTGGAATCACACGAAGGTCTGAATCACGCGACTAAACAAAGAACTAGAGCGTGATGGTCGCGCCTATCAGCGGCCATCACGCTCTAGCTTTGATCGCCATGAACGTGCGATGTATTTCGGCGTTCATGGCGGTTGTTTTTTGAGTTTGGTCGCAGGCTGGCGGCTGATTTCTTTTAGACGTGCTTGAGATATTCGTATTCAAGGCTGTTCGAAAGATCGTGCAATTCCCGAATGCCAGGCTGACGAATGAAGCCGAGTTTCTCATAGAACCGATGGGCGCGCTCGAAGCGAGTATCGGTCCATAATCGCACTGATCGGCCATTCCCAGCGTGGACATGGGCCAACATCGTTTCGTAGAGCGCAAGGGCCAAACCGGTTCCGCGCTGGCTGGCATAGGCGTAGAGCTTGCAGAGTTCCCACTCGGCGCTACCCAAAGGGCGGGTGCCGATCATGCCGACAACCCGGCGATCGACCTCGCAGACCCAAATCGCGCCGCCATCATTGGCGAAATAGGTCGCGAGGGCGTGGAGTTCGGGTACTTCGCCATCGATATCGACGACGCAGCCAGGATATTCCAGCCAGCATTCGGTCAACAGCGCGATCAAGCCCGGGCCGTCGCTATCCCGTCCTGCGCGCAGGACGGGGGCAGCGGTCATTTTAGCGCTCCGACCCAGGCGCCCATGCGGCGCATCGCTTCATCAAGGCTTTCGTCATCGGTGGCGTAGGAAATCCGCAGGTAAGGCGACATCCCGAAGGCGACGCCGGCGACCAATGCGACATGGGCTTCCTCGAGACAGGCGAGGGCGAAATCCTCGTCATTGGCGAGTTTCTTGCCGGCAGGTGTGGTGCGGCCGATACAGCCGGCAATGTTCGGGTAGACGTAGAATGCGCCTTCTGGCCGGTGGCAGGTAATGCCGGGCATAGC
This sequence comes from Asaia bogorensis, assembly GCA_943333505.2. Classification (GTDB taxonomy): domain Bacteria; phylum Pseudomonadota; class Alphaproteobacteria; order Acetobacterales; family Acetobacteraceae; genus CAITOL01. The sequence goes on from CALQTN020000018.1 coordinate 36,528, forward strand.
ATTGAGGGCATCTACCACCCGGTCGCGGCGAGCTTTGTAGATCGCCTTGCGTTCCGCCACACCTTCCTGGGGACCATCGAGGGCGGCGATCGCTGCGGCCTGACCGACGGTCGATACGCCAGCGGTTGCCTGGCCCTGCATGTTGACCATCGCTTTGATCAGGTCTCTCGGCCCGACTGCGAATCCGATGCGCCAGCCGGTCATCGCATATGTTTTCGACACGCCTGAAATGATCACGGTGCGGTCGCGCAGTTTCGGTTCGATTGCGGATAGAGTGGTGTATTTGAAATCTGCATACATCAGATGTTCGTACATGTCGTCGGACATGATCCAGACATGGGGATGGCGCAGCATGACATCGGCGATCGCACGCAGATCTTCCGGGGTGCAAACCGCCCCGGTCGGGTTGTTGGGGAAGTTCAGCATCAGCCATTTGGTCTTTGGCGTGATTGCAGCTTCAAGATCCTCGGGCCGCAGGCGGAAGCCGTTATTTTCCGGGCAGTTCACCACCACCGCTTCGCCGCCGACGAGGCGCGCCATAAGCGGATAGGCACCCCAATATGGGGCTGGCACGATAACCTCATCGCCTTCATCAATCGTTGCCATGAAGGCATTGAAGATCGACTGCTTACCGCCATTGCTGACGGAGATTTCGTCGAGCGCGAAATCGATGTCGTGTTCGCGCTTGAATTTGCGCTGGATGGCAGCTTTCAGCGCGGGAATGCCGTCTTGCGCCGGGTATTTGGTGTCGCCCTTAAGGGCAGCCTGATGGGCCGCTTCGATCGCGTGCGGCTCAGTGTCGAAATTTGGCTCCCCGATCGTGAGCGCGATCACGTTGATGCCCTGGGCGCGGAGTTCCCGTGCCTTGATGGTCATTGCGACAGTGGCCGCGACCGGGACCCGGGCGAGGCGCTTGGCGAGGGCTGGCACTAGCGCATGCCCTTGCAGAAGTTCTGGATGCGGGTGCAAGCCTCGACCAGGCTTTCGTCATCAAGCGCGTAGCTGATGCGGAAATGGCCGGGATAGAGGAAGGCCGAGCCGTGCACTGCCGCTACACCCTGTTCTTCCAGGAGGGTCAGGACGAAATCCTCGTCGGTGTCGATCTTCTTGCCCGATGCTGTGGTCTTGCCGATGCAGCCATGGACCGACGGGAAGACATAGAACGCCCCTTCCGGCTTGTGGCAGGTGATGCCGGGCGCCTTGTTGAGCATGTCGACCACCAGGTTTCGGCGGCGTTCGAAGGCCACCACCATTTCGCCGATGAAGTCCTGCGGTCCAGTCAGTGCCGCGACTGCCGCCGCCTGCGAGATCGACGACGTGTTAGAGGTGCTCTGGCTTTGCAGTTTATCGAGCGCCTTGATCAGATGCAGCGGCCCGCCGGCGAAACCGATGCGCCATCCGGTCATCGCATAGGCCTTCGAGCAGCCATTCATGGTGAGGGTACGGTCTTTCAGTTTCGGTTCGACCTGGACGATGGTCGCTGGCTTGAAACCGTCATAGGCGAGCTTTTCGTAGATATCGTCGGTGAAGATCCACACATCGGGATGGCGCAGCAGCACGTCGCAGATTGCACGGAGTTCTGCGGCGGAATAGGCGGCGCCGGTCGGGTTGCACGGGTTATTGAGCAGGAACCACTTGGTCTTGGGGGTGATGGCGGCTTCCAGATCCTCGGCACGCAGCTTGAAGCCGTTATTCTGCCCGCACGGCACCAGCACCGGTGTGCCGTCGGCCAGTGCCACGATATCCGGATAGCTAACCCAAGCAGGGGTCGGAATAATCACCTCGTCGCCCTTGTTCAGGGTTGCGATCATCGCGTTGAAAATCACCTGTTTGCCACCGGTCGAAACGATGATTTCCTCGGGCTTATAGTCGAGCCCGCTATCGACCTTGAACTTGTGGGCAACGGCAGTGCGCAGCGCGAGGGTGCCGGCGACGTCGGTGTAGCGGGTGTCGCCAGCCTGGATCGCCGCGATCGCCGCGTCCTTGACGAACTGGGGTGTGTCGAAATCGGGTTCGCCCTGGGACAGCATAATCACATCCCGTCCCGCCGCCTTCATCGCCCGCGCTTTGGTCGAAATGGCGATGGTCATGCTGGCGGAAATACGGTCGAGACGTTCGGCGGTGAGCGACATGGGGCTGGGACTCTCAGGCAATTGCGGAAAAAGCCGTGCAACCTAGGGCGGGGCGCGGCGCGGAGCAACAGGGTCTGCCTCCGGGCAGCTATCCCCCACAGTCCGGTGGTACCCTATGGTTGGTTTTTGAGTCGTTTTTGATGAATGGTGATCAGGACGACCTTGCCTTCTGACTTACGAGGGAGGGCAATATGCCGATCTTCCACGCTTAACGGGTTATCGAATTTTATCGCCCGATCACATGGCCGACGCAAAGTTTTGTCCAATCGAGTAGGCAAGTCGAACGGATGGCACTCTATGTCGCCTCCGTATCATGAAAACGCCGGTAGTCGATCGCGGCCCGACCGTCGGGCGTCACCCCAAAAATATCGACATAACGATACCCAAAGCGGATTTCCGCCGGAAGGAACGACCTGCGGGCGTGCACGGTCGCGCCAAGGGTTTCGTCCATCCCAGTCACCGTCACCACCAGTTCGGCGCCCTGGGCCACCAAATCGGGATGGGTTGCGCCATGAAGCGGGCTGGTCTCGGTCATTCGGTGCATTGCCAGGAATGACAGCGCAAAGACCGGCGTGTGCTGGCGTTCGAGCGTCAAATCATAGAAGCGTCGCATCGCGTGGCCTTCGCGATTGACCTCGTTCCTTACCAGCGACATCTGCACTTCGGCGTGGACGATCTGGTTCTGGCATTCATTTCCCATCCGAATCATCAAGGTCGGCACGCCATCATGCTCGGTCACCACAGCGACCTTGCTGAACAGCACCCGCGCGGTCGGACGGGACACCCGGGCGAACATGATGCCCGTCGTCAACGCGACCAGCATGATCCCAACCAGGGTTTCGACCGTCATTAGAATATTCGCCCAAGTTGTCGCCGGCGACATCACCCCGTAGCCGATGGTCCCAAAGGTCTGCACGCTGAAGAAGAACGCATCGGCGAACGAGCCCGGCACGGCGGCATTGATGCTGCCGGGCTGGGCAAGATACAGCAAAGCGAATACGGCATTGGCAAATAGATATATCAGCGATGCCGTCGCAAGGAAGCGCGGCCAGGATAAGGTCAGCGCGCGGTGGTACAGATCGCCATGCCAAGGCTCCCGCAGCCCGACACGCAGGATCGAACTGGAACGTCCAGCGGTTGGCAACCGGGTGGTGCGCGCCCGGGCGGACAGCATCTGCTGGGTCGTATTAATCGCAACATTGCGGTGGTTGGGCTTTTTCATGGGTTCCAGACTATAAGTGTCCATCGATTATCGTAAAGGTCACAGATGTCGGACGCTCTACCGCTTGATCAAGGTTTATTCGGCCGTCTGCGTCGCGATTGCGGAGCAGCATGGGATGGCTATGTTTCTCACGACTTCGTGCGCCATCTGGCGGCCGGCACTTTGCCGCGTCCAGCCTTCGAACACTTCCTGCGCCAGGATTATCTCTTCCTGATCCATTTTGCCCGGGCCTACGCGCTCGCTGGTGCCAAGGCCGGCAGCCTTGCCGAGCTTCGGTCGGCCGCCCAATCGGTGACCAACATCGTTGACATCGAAATGCCGCTGCACGTCGCCTATTGCCGCGACTGGGGCATTTCCGAGGCCGAAATGGAAGCCGAACCCGAGGCGATGGAGACAGTCGCCTACACCAGGTTCGTCCTCGATCGGGGCCATGCCGGCGACAAACTCGACCTCGATGTCGCGCTCGCGCCCTGCGTTGTCGGCTATGCCGAAGCGGTCGCGCGCATCCTGGCCGACCCCGCCACCAAACGGGACGGCAATCCCTATGCCGCGTGGATGGATGCCTATTCCGGCGCCGAATATCGCGGCTGGGTCAAGGGATGTATTGAAAAGCTGGACAGTCTAGGCGCCGCCAAAGGCGCCGAAGCCCGCTACCCGGAACTTCTTGCCACCTTTCGTGCGGCAACCATGCTCGAAACAGCCTTCTGGGACATGAGCCTGCGCGCCGGGCGCTGATACCGTGGATGGAATGCCGCCCGGCATTCCATCCTGAGGCCCGGCGCTACGCCTTCAGCTTCCATTGCACCAGCGTATACCCCTCATGCGGCTCAAACACCGCACTGACCGCTGCCCCGATTGCGACCTTCTGCAGTGGGTCACCAAGCAAATTCCCCACCATCCGGACATTGCCGTACGCCGGTAATTCAACCAGAACGATAATGTAAGGGCCATGCCCGACCAGCGCGCCATGCACCGGGTGATGTGGGCGTTCGTAGCTGTAAATCACACCCTCGCCGGTGATTTCCTCCCACGCCATATCAAACGAATGGCAACGATGGCAGCACCATTCCGGCCCCCATTGCCAGGCGCCACACCCTTGGCATTTCTGAATGCGCAGCTTGTTCTGCCGCGTGCCTTCCCAATACGGCTCGGCCAGCCCATCAGGGCCGGATGACGGCGCCGGCAGGCCGGCAGGCAGATAGGTCGTGCTCATAACGTCGCCTCCGATCCGAGAATAAGCGAGCTCACCGGGGTCACCATCGGCCCCCCGATAACAATGGCGGCATCGTTGCGCTTCACCTGATTGACCGCTGTGCCACGGATCTGGCGCACCGACTCGATCACCAGTTCCAATCCGTGCATGTAACATTCCGCCAGATTGCCGCCGCTGGTATTGAGCGGCATTTTGCCACCTTCGACATAGAGATTTTCCGGCACCAGCATTTCGTTCGCCTGATCGGCCGCCACCAGCCCGTGCTCCACCAGGCTCATCAACACCCCGCCAGTGAAGTTCTCATAGCATTGCACGATGCCAATATCGGCCGGCCCGAGCTGGGCCATGTCATACATGCGTTGCGCAATTGTTCCGAAATTCGAGCTTGGGTAGTTCGGCATGTTATGCACCGGTGCCGCACTGCGATGGTCGCTGCCCTGGCCACACGCCAACAAATACGATGGCTTGTGGCGCAAATCCCGGGCGCGCTCGGCCGAGACCACAATCACCGCCGCCGCCCCGTCATTCTCTTGGCAGCAATCATACAGGTGGAAGAACGGCTCGATGATCCAGCGCGACGCATCGTAGGTCGCCTCATCCAACGGGCGCCCGCGCATCACCGCGTTTGGGTTGTTCTGGGCATGGTGGTAGCACGCCAGGGAAATCGCCCGCAGCGCGTTCTGACCAATGCCGTGGTCATGCATGAAGCGGGTCACCTTCATGGCGAAACGCTGCGCCGGCGACATCAGCCCATAGGGCGCGAGAAACGCGTCATCGCCGCCTACGCTCGCAACCGGCGCACCGCGCCCATAGCGGGCATATTGCCCCTGCGCCAAAGACCGGAACGCCACCACGCAATCCGCCATGCCCGTGGCAACCGCCGCCGCTGCATTGCCGACCGCACCGCACACCCCGCCGCCGCCGCCGCCCCAGAACATGTTGGAGAATTTCAGCTCCTTGATCCCGAGCGCCGATGCCAGCCGTCCGGCATCCGACCGGTCGCCACCATAGGAGGCAAATCCGTCAACCTCATGCGGCGAAATTCCGGCATCCTCGCAGGCTTTCACCACGGCTTGCAGCGCGAGTTTGAACTCGCTGTCGGGCGATTTGCCATGCCGGTAGTAGATCGTCTCGCCGATGCCGGCGATGGCGGTTTTGCCGCGTAAGGTTCTTTCGGCCATTTTATGGTCCCTGTTGGTTTCCCTGGGGGGGATGCTAGCAAAGCCAGCCGGGAAGGGAAGGGGCGGTTTGTGGCCGAGGCAATTTCGGTGCGGTATTTAAATTGTGATACAAGCCTATTCGTCGCAGCGGGCGAGAAACCCCGCCACCAGATCGAGAAACCCCGCAGTCTCCTCGATATGCGGCAAATGGCTCGATTGCTCGAAAATCGTCCACCGCACATCGGCGATATGCGCGGCAAAGGGCTGCACGACGGCTTCGGTCGCCTCGTCATGGCGGCCAGAGATCAGCAGGGTGGGCACCGCGATCACGTGCAGCCGATCGATGATGCTCCAGTTGCGTATAGTGCCGATGCAGTGGAATTCACTCGGGCCGTTCATGGTATGGTAAACGGTGGGATCGGCGGTCATTGCGGTAAAACTCGCGGTGAGTTCCTCGGGCCATGGCACACGGCAGAGATGGCGGTCATAGAAGACCTGGACGGCGTCGTTATATGCAGTGGTCTCGGTGGTGCCGGCGGCCTCATGGGCCAGCAGTGTCGCCTGCACCGCGGGCGGCAGCAAGGCGCGCAATTTATTGGCCTCGGCGACCCATAATGCCATCGAGGCAGGGCTGTCGGCGATCACCAGCGACCGCAAACCGGCTGGGCGGGTCACGCCATGTTCGGCGCCCAACATCCCGCCCCAGCTTTGGCCGAGCAGATGGTAGCTGTCCTGAATACCAAGATGGCGCAACAGGTTGTCCAGTTCGTCGACGAAAAGTGGAACCTGCCAGAAATCCACGTCTTTCTCTGGCAGATGGGTCGAATTGCCGCACCCGACCTGGTCGTAATGGATCACCGCGCGCCCGGTTTCGGCCAGGGCCGCCAGCCTCAGCAAATAATTATGCGGCACCCCGGGGCCGCCATGCAGCACCACCAATGGCGGCTTGCCGGTGGTAAGATCGCCAGTCACCCGATACCAGGTCCGCCAGTCCCGAAATTTCGCGTAGCCTTCGCTGATGGGCTGGGTCATCTTGGTGTCCTTGCTGGCTAAGATGTCTGATATGCAAGTCGGGGACGAACCGAAGAGAAATCAAGACCTGGTTGCTGGGTTCGGTTATTGCTTGCGGCCATGCCGCGATTGACCGATCACATACTGTGAGAATAGAGGGTATACCCTGAATGCGCTGGATTTTGCTTGCTGTCGGCCTTGTCGTTGCCGCCTATCGGGCCGAGGCCGCCGTGGTCGTGACCTATTTTGGGCAATCACAATGGGATGCCTCGGATGCCACGCTGGGCATCGCCGGCTACGTGATTGAGGATTTCAACAGCACCAGCCTTGCCGCCGGCTTGCAGATCGCGCGCAGCGGCGCGGCCAGCGGCAACTTTATGGCGACTGGGACCTTGCCGGCGAGTTCAGTTTTCGATCCCAGCACCGACCCAACCCTCTATCTCGGCCAACCATTGCAGGCGTTTCTGCGGGGGCGTTGGGGCGGTGCCGGCGGCGTGCTGCTCAATCATCCCGGGCCTTCTTTTGTCGGCGACGCGGTCGATTGGTACACGGTGCCGAATTATTGGGCCGATGTGAGCTTCACGCTGCCGAGTAATACGATTTCGATCGGCTTCAGCCTCCAGCAGATGGAGGCGGCGGACAGTCTTTATGTCAATGGCGTTTTGTTCAACAGCAACCTTCTTGCCAGTCTGGGTTCGGACACTGAAACCCAGGCCGGGCTGACATTTTCCAGCCGCAATGGCTATCTGCGGCTGGATGCTACCGGGGGCGATACTATCGCCTCGTTCGGGCTTTCCAACGCCGGTACCGGCGATGGTTTTGCCATCGATCATCTGGCGTTCAGCAGCGTCGCAGTGGCCGAGCCAGGGACACTCGCGGTATTGGCGACCGGCCTAGTCGGGTTGCGACCTCGGTCCCGCCTGCGCAGGGTGTCGCGCCGAAGGCAACCAAGCATCAAAAGTTTTTTTGGTTCTTTTTGTTTACCAACAGAACGGCTTGTCTTATTGACTGCGCTCGACGTGGGGTTTGCTAAAAAAACAAGCACTTCCTAAGATTTACGCTTGGTGTGAGAAACCCCCCGCCACTGGAACTCCCGCCGGCCCGATCCGTCGCGCCGCGACCAGGCGCTGCGCATCGTCGGTTCGTTGCGCGGCGAGATAGGCTTTCAGCAGGGTAAATTCGAGCAGATCAAGCTGCGCCCGGCTGCCACCAACCCGTTCCCCGTCATCGATCAGCGGTGCCAGCAACTCGATCGTGGCGGTGAAATCCTGCTGATGGAAGGCCGCGAAGCCACTCGCAAGGCGCGGCACCAGATCACCGGAATTGTAACGCCCGTCGCTGGCAAGATCGTCGATTTCGCGGGTCCAGGCTGCCCGCCCGGCATCGTCGTGCATTGCCGCCTGGGCCAGCGCCACATGCAGGTCGGAAAACGCAATCGCCGGATGCGGCACGGCCTTGCTGGCGAAGTCATGGATGATGCGCCAGGCTTGGTCGTTACGCGGATGCCCGGCGAGTTCCCAGCGCCACAGGAACGACACCGCATCGGTGATTTTTGCCCGCGCGGCCCCGCTATGCACGGCGAGCGAGAATCCTTCATTGTACAACCGCATCGCCTCGTTCGGCGCGCCCGCTTCAAGTTCGGCGAGCGCCAGATGCCAGGTCAGATGGCTGTAGAGCAGTCCGTCGCGCGGATATTGCGTCAGCCAGCCGGCGAGATAGCGCCGTGCGGCAACCGGATCACCGGTTTCGTAGGCGACATGCCCCTTGGTATGCGCGCCCCAGCCGTTATTGGGGCGTTGCTGCAATGATCGCTCGATCCTGGCCTCGGCGGCGGCATGCAGACCGTTTTCAGACTGCGCCATGGCGTGATGCGCGGCAAACCACCAGTCATCGCCATAATGCCGGGCGAGACCATCCAGCAACGCGAGCAAATGGCGCTTCTGGTGCCGGTGGCCGGAACTGCCGATCAGGCCATTGGTGAAGGCAGTGGGTGTCAGCACCATCGCGTCGCGCGGCCAGTCGGCGAGATGGGCTTGCAAGGCGGCGAGGGATGCATCGCCATTGCCGGCCGCCAGGGTTTCGAAGAAGGCGATGTGGCTCGCCTCGCGTGCCGGCAAATCCCCAGCCAGTGCGGCAGCGGCGGCGCGTGCCACCCGGGCGCTGGCGGCGTCGCTCTGCAACAGCAGGATCTGTGCGCGGCCGATATGGGCGAGGGCAAAATCGGGATCAGCCGCAATGGCACGGTCGAATTCCGCCAATGCGCCGGGATACATCGTCAGCAGCCGGTCGCAGCCTTCGACATAGGCATCCCGCGCGGTGACGCACCCGGTCGAAACGGCAAGCCCGTAGCGGTCCTGCAACATCGCTCAGATAACCGGTAGGAACAGGATATAGGCTGCCGGCAGCCCGGTCGTTTCGCAGTCTCCGTCCAGCCGCAATGCGTCGCGCGTGGTCAAATCGACCAGGAACGCCATGCCATCCGGCGGTGGGGCGGCCAGATGGGTCGCGGCCGTCAGTACCTCAACGCGATGCCGCCATTTCGCCCGGTCGCACATCGCGTTCAACACCACGCACGGCCCGAGGATGCGGCACTCGGTCGGCCAGCCGCCATCGAACGGGGTGGGGATTTGTGGGGTGTGCACCACCAGAGTTGGATGCGGCGGGGCAAATTCCAGGCTGAAGCCCGGTCCGTCGAGCAAGGTGATAATCCGGTTCTGACCGGTGAAATCGGAGAACGGCGCATCGGCGTCCAGAAAGGCGAACCCCACCATCCAATCCCGCCCAGTCGCGATATCGACCTTGCGTCCGGCCCCGTTCGCCCAACGCGACGGCAGGCGGGTCGCAAAGCTCAGTTTTTCATGCGCCATGTCTGTGTCCGTTTCCGCCGTTGAAATTGAGGATGAGCTAAAAACAACACTCTAAGAAGATGCGCAGGACAATGTCGTCACCATCCCCACACTGTCCTGTTTGAAGCGCTTCTTATAGGCCTCACGCAGCGCCTGCATCCGCTCCCAGGTGTCCGGCGACGGCGTGATGATGATCTCGACGAGGCTGTTTTTCTCGCCCATCACCCGTTTGGTCGCAGGATGCTGCCATTGGGCGGTGGCATCAATCACCGTGAGCCGCCCCGGAAACCGTGCGCTGACCTCGCGTGCGAGGTAGTCGGCCCATTCGGCTGCGTCGATCTGGCGGCCATCGCGATGGGCGCGCCCGAATGTGAGCTGCACCGTCACCTGCGCCTCACCCGGAACACCCTCGCACGGCGCGGCCTGGACCGCGATCGGCAGCACCAGGAAGGCGGCGAGCAGCAGATTGCGCATAGGCGGGTTCCCTCTGGCGGAATGCGGATATAGGGTGTCACCTTACCGGTCCCGACCGGCCCCGCCAAACCAAGGAACATCTCATGTCAGAAGCCGCTCATGTTGCCGGCAAAGCGCCGATCAAAGTCGCCGTCGAAGCTGGCAAGGATTACTACTGGTGCTCATGCGGCAAGTCCGCCAAGCAGCCGTTCTGCGACGGCACCCATAAGGGCAGCAGCTTTGTGCCGCTGAAATACACCGCCGCCACCACCGGTGACGCCTGGTTCTGCGCCTGCAAAGCCACCGGCAAGTCCCCGCTCTGCGACGGCAGCCACAAAGCCCTGTAAGGAACGACGAATGCCCCGGCTCGATGAACAGGCTGCCGGCGTCTATATTATTTCGGTGACACCGTTCACCGATGCCGGGGCGCTTGACCTCGCCGGCACTGGCCGGCTGGTGGATTTCTATCTGGAGCGCGGCGCCACTGGCCTCACGATCCTTGGGATCATGGGCGAGGCGCCGAAATTATCTGCCGCCGAGTCGCTCGCTTTCACCCACGAGGTGCTGCGTTGCACCGCGGGCCGGGTGCCGGTCGTGGTCGGCGTATCAAGCCCCGGTTTCGCCGCGATGGGCGAGTTGTCGCGCGCTGTCATGGATGCGGGTGCCGCCGGGGTGATGGTCGCACCGCAGACCGCCGCGCGCACCGATGATGCGATTTACGGCTATTTCCGCATGGTGGTCGAAACCCTGGGCGATATTCCGTGGGTATTGCAGGATTATCCGATGGCATCAGGCGTGCAGATTTCGGTGCCGGTGATCCGCCGGGTGATAGAAACCATGCCGAGCTGTGTGATGCTGAAGCATGAAGATTGGCCGGGTCTGGCGAAGCTGTCGGCGCTGCGCGCAATGACAGATTTGCGCCGCGTGTCGGTCCTGGTCGGCACGGGCGGATTATTCCTCCCCGAAGAACTGCGACGCGGTGCGGATGGCGCAATGACCGGGTTTTCCTATCCCGAAATGATGTCGGGGATCATCGCCGCCCATAAAGCTGGCGACGAACAGCGCGCCGCCGATATTTTCGACGCCTATCTGCCCCTGGTGCGCTACGAGCAACAGGCCAGCGCCGGTCTGGCGGTGCGCAAGCACATTCTGCACCAACGCGGCGCAATCGGATCGTCCGCGCAACGCCGCCCGGTTGTGGGGCTTTTGCCGGCGGATGTCGCTGATATTGAATTCTTGGTCGCCCGTCAGGCACGCCGCCTGAAAGCGCTCGGTCTTACTTAGTATCGAAAAGTTTTTTGCTTCTTTTTTTCAAAAAAGAAGACCTACCTTCCTTTCTTTGTTTGGAGCATCCCATGTCGAGCGCCAGTCTAGAAGACCCCAGGGTAAATTCCACAATTGTCGCCGCATACCGCGCCAAAACCCCAGGCTCTGCGGAGCTCGCTGCCCAGGCCCGCGCCTTGTTGCCCAGCGGCATCGCCCATGATGCCCGCAATCTGGACCCCTACGGCGCCTACATCGCCAGGGCGTTGGGTCCACACAAATGGGATGTCGATGGCAATAAATACATCGATTACTTCGGTGGCCATGGCGCGCTGATCCTCGGCCACAGCCATCCGACGGTGACAGAAGCCGCCGCCGCCGCCATGGCCGAAGGCACCCAGTTCGGCGCCAGCCATCCGCGCGAAATCGGCTGGGCGCGCGCCATTCAGCGCCTGGTGCCATCTGCCGAGCGGGTGCGCTTTACGTCATCGGGCACCGAGGCAACCTTGATGGCTGTGCGCCTCGCCCGCGCTTTCACCGGACGCCAAGCGATCCTGCGCTTCAAGGGCCATTTCCACGGCTGGCACGACCAGATGGCAAGCGGCTACACCAACCACTATGACGGCACCGCAACCCCTGGCGTGCTGTCCGACGTCGCCCGCCAATCAGTGTTGGTTGACCCGGGCGATCTCGCCGGCGTGGAAGCCGCCCTTTCCAGCAACCCCGATATCGCCGCGGTGATCATCGAGCCGACCGGCTCGTCCTTCGGGCAGGTCCCGGTTTCGCCCGAATTTCTCCACGGGCTGCGCCGACTGACCAGCCTGCACGGTGCGTTGCTGATTTTTGACGAGGTCGTCACCGGCTTCCGGGTCTCCCCCGGTGGCGCCCAGGTTGCCTTTGGCATTCACCCTGATTTGTCGAGCTTCGCCAAGATCGTCGCTGGCGGATTGCCGGGGGCGGCCGTGGCTGGACGCAAGGACATCCTCGATTACCTCGATTTCCAGGTCAGTGCGGCAGCAGGGCGCGAGAAAATCGGTCATCCCGGCACCTTCAACGCCAATCCGGTGTCGGCAGCGGCGGGCATTGCCTGCCTGACCATCCTGGCCGAAACCGACGCGGTGGCGGCGGCGGCGGCAACAGCGGCCGATCTGCGCGCCGGGTTGAACGACGCGCTCACCCAGGCCCGCGTCGCGTGGTCGGTCTATGGCACATCATCGGGCTTTCATCTGTTCATGAACCCGACGGGACGCGCCATCACCCCGCATGGCTTCGATCCTGGCACAGCCAAATTTGACGAGTTGAAAAGCCAGGATCCGCGCCTCAACAACCGTATGCGCCTGGCGATGCTGACCAACGGCGTGGACCTTAATCCGCGCCTCGGCGGCTTTACCTCTGCGACCCATACTGCGGCCGATGTTGCCGAAACCGTGGCGGCCTTCACCGAGGCGCTTGCGATGTTGAAGACGGAAGGTGAACTGCCATGAACGACGCCGATCTCGGCTTTCTGCCGGCGACAGACCTGATCCCGATGATCCGCGCTAAGCAGATCTCCCCGGTCGAAGTCACCAGCGCGGTGCTGCGCCGGATCGAAACGCTCGAGCCGCAGCTGAACGCTTTCGCGACCCTTGCCGCCGATCAGGCAATGGACGCGGCGCGTGCTGCGGAAAAAGCGCTGATGGCGGGCGACAAGCTCGGGCGTCTGCACGGCGTGCCGGTCACCATCAAGGATCTTGCCGCCGTCGCCGGGATCAAAATGGACTCCGGCAGCCACATTACCGCCGGCACCATGCCGGCCGCCGACACCCCGTTTGTGGCCCGGTTGCGGGCCGAGGGCGCGGTGATCCTCGGCAAGACCACCACGTCTGAATTTGGCTGGACCGGGGTCTCGCGCAGTCCGCTGACCGGGATCACCCACAACCCCTGGAAGCACGGCTACAACGCCGGGGCTTCGTCGGCCGGCGCCGGCGTCGCCTCCGCTGCCGGCTATGGCCCGTTGCATCAGGGCAGTGACGGTGCCGGATCAATCCGTATGCCGTCGCATTTCTGTGGCGTATTTGGCCTTAAGCCGAGCTATGGCCGGGTGCCGTCCTATCCGGTTGCCGGCACCGGTGATTACACCAGCCATAATGGCCCGATGACCCGCACAGTCGCCGATAGCGCGCTGATGTTGCAGGTCATGTCGGGGCCGGCGGCGCTCGATCACACCTCTCTGGAAGCTTGGCCGGCGGATTATCTCGCACGGCTGCACGACGGTGTTGCCAAGCGCCGCATCGCGTTCAGCGCCGATCTCGGGCATGCCCGCGTCGATCCGGAAGTGGCAGCTCTGGTGCGCCGCGCTGCCGAGGATTTCGCCCGTGCTACCGGCAACGAGCTGCACGACGTTACCCCAGGCTGGGGCAAGCTTGGGCCGGACATCGGCCGAGGCATGTGGTCGGCGCATTTGACCCGGCTCGCCAAATTCATTCCCCAGTTCGAAGCGCGCATGGACCCTGGTCTGGTCGCGTGCATCCGTAGCGGCGAAACCGTTTCGATGGCCGACTACCAGGAACTGCGCCTGCGCAAGATGGAGTATGTCGCTGCCATTCATGCCTGGTTCCAGGATTGGGACTTTCTCATTACCCCATCCGTCTCGGTCGCCGCTTTCCCGGCAGAGCAACTTATGCCGTCGGATTGGCCAAAACATGACTGGGACTGGATGAGCTGGGCCGAATTCTCCTATCCGTTCAACATGTCGTGGAATCCCGCTGCCAGCGTGCCTTGCGGCTTCACCGCCGCCGGCCTGCCGGTCGGTATGCAAATCGTCGGGCGTCGCTTTGACGATCTCGGTGTGCTGCAAGCCTCGGCGGCGTTTGAGGCCGCGCGACCCTGGGCCGACAAGCGTCCGCCCTTGGATGTTTGAAGTCCGCCCGATCGGCCGGCTGCGCACGCCTTGGAAAACCACCAGCGAATGCCCGCGCAACGGGCGCCGCGCCGATCCACCACCGGAATGCCTGGTCGAACTCGACCCGGAATTCGTCGACGGCCTCGACAGCATTGAAGGGTTTTCACACCTGATCCTGCTGTACTGGCTCGATCGCGCTGGCCCGCCCGAGATGATTTTCACCCCGCCGCGCGGCACTGTGCCGCGTGGCGTCTTCGCGACCCGGACGCCCCGGCGGCCCAACCCGATCGGGCTGTCGGTGGTGAAGTTCGACGGCCTGGCGGCGCCCGGAATATTACGGGTGCGCTATCTCGACTGCGTCGATGGCACGCCATTGATCGACATCAAGCCCTATCTGCCGACGACGGACGCAGAGCCCGCCGCCAGCATGAGTTTCCAGGGCAAACCAAGCCTGTAAAGCCTGATCTAGAGTGTAATCTGTTGAAGTTGAATCAGCAGACACGCTCTAGAGTTTTGTTTTCACGATCATCTTTATCCGTCCAATCGAAGCCGATTGAACGAATGATGATCTAAAGGCTGGCGAGATACTCCATCGCCGCGCCGACCCCACCGGCGCTATGCGGCACGCCGGCAATGCGCAGCGCCATTTCGACCGCGCCCAGGGTGCCCAGCACCATCGGCTCGTTCAGGTCGCCGAGATGGCCGATGCGGAACACTTTGCCGTTCAGCTTGCCCAGGCCGCCGCCGAGCGAGACGTTGAAGCGCTGGCTGCAAATCTTGCGGATTGCTTCGGCATCGTGCCCCTCTGGCAGCAGCACTGCGGTGACCGAGTTCGATTCGCGCGTCTTGTTCTGGCAAAACAGTTCCGGCCCGTTATTGCCCGACCAGTGCCGCACGCAGCGCCGCACCGCTTCGGCGAGGCGGGCATGGCGGGCGAAAACCTCATCGAGGCCTTCTTCGTCAATCAGCCGAATGGACTCGCGCAGGCCAAAGAACTGGTTGGTTGGCACGGTGCCGATGAAGCTGCGCTGCTTGCGGGCCGACATCGCCTTCCAGCTGAAATAATGCTTGGGCAGGGTCGAGGTCGCCGATGCGGCCATCGCCTTGTCGGACACCCCGGTGAACGCCATGCCGGTCGGCAGCATCAGCCCTTTCTGGCTGCCACCCACCACCACGTCGATCTTCCATTCATCCATCCGCAGATCGATGCAGCCGAGTGACGATATCGTGTCGACCAGCAGCAGGGCAGGGTGGCCGGCGCCATCCATCGCCGCGCGAATTTGATCAACCGGCAGGAACATGCCGGTCGAGGTTTCATTCTGAACCACGCAGAGTGCCTTGATGACATGGCCAGTATCGGCGGCGAGGGTTGCGCCGAGGGCCGCAATATCGATCCCCTCGCGCCAGTCACAGGCCAGTTTTTCCACCTTCAGCCCGACATCGCGCATCATGCCCGACCAGCTCTCCGAAAACACCCCGGTTTCCGGCACCAACACCGTGTCGCCCGCTGACAGCACGTTCACCACGGCGGCTTCCCATGCAGCATGGCCCGATCCGGTGTACATGAACATGTGCTGATTGGTTTTCATGATGCGCAGAATGCCGTCCCAGCATTCGTCGTAGAGCTTCATGAATTCCGGCGCATGGAAATCGACCGCATGGTGGCCGATCGCGTGCAGAATGGTCTCGGGGATGTTGGTCGGTCCGGGATTGGCGAAAAACAGGCGGCCACGTGGCTTTTTCGGTGCGGCTTGGGCGGTGTCGGACATGGATGCTTTCCCTTGAACGTATTCCCTGCACGATACCGCCAACACCGGAGGGCGGCAAACCGGCCAATCGACAGCAAGCTGCATGGCTGGGCGCCATCGCCGAAACGCGTGTGCGTCGATGGGCTGTGAACCCCCCCGATAAGAGCTAACCTCGGATTTCCCCGATGTTTCCCGATGGCGGCCGAGAGCAGGAGATTCGCGTCGAAACGGCAAGCAGATCGCCTGTCACTTGGCGACCAGCGCGATCACCGGACCTCCGGGGTTGGAAGCCGCCAGAAACCGGGGATATCGTTCGCCCAAGATGACCGAATGTAACGGGCATATGAGATATGTCAGTTAAACACTCCTTAAGGTATCATAATGTAATTAATAGTACGTTAATGGATCGTGGTCTCTGAAAGGCGCTGGTCCCCAGGCTCTAACTCTTTGTTTGATCGCGCGATTCAGACCTTCGTGCGATTCTACCTACGGTCATCACGCTCTAATATAAGGTTCAGAACCATGTGCCTGATCTGCACACCGTTATTCAAAGCTTATTTCTCTGCCCGCGAGGGGGCTGATCGGGTTGATGCGGGCAGGCGGCGGTTTGTCGCCTCCGGCGTTGGGTTGGTGGCGGCGGCAGTCAGCGCCCCGGCGCTGTCTGCCCCGGCGCGCCCGCCCATCACCTCCACGCGCGCCGATCTTATCTTTGTGAATGGCGACATCGTCACCGTGGACGAGAAGACCCCGACCGCGGAGGCCGTGGCGGTGCGCGACGGGATCATCGTGGGCGTGGGCACCCGCGCCGACATGGAAGCCCAGTTCAAGGGGCCGATGACAAGCCTGTTCGATCTGGCCGGACGGACCCTCATTCCCGGCTTCATCGACGCGCATTCCCATATCGCGCAATACGAAATGATCTGGGGGACAGCCAATCTCAGCCCGCCGCCGATGGGGCCAATCCGCTCGGTTGACGATATCGTGCAGGCGCTGCGGGCCTATATCGCCAAAGAGAAGATTCCCCCCGGTGAGGCGGTGTTTGCCGGGGGCTATGATGACTCGATGCTCGCGGAGCAGCGCCACCCGACACGTGTGGATCTGGACCGGGCATCCGCGCATCATCCGATCGTCATCATACATGCATCCGGCCATCTGGTGTCGGCGAATAGCCAGGCGCTGGCGGCGGTTAAAATGACCCGCGACACGCCAGACCCGGCCGGCGGGTTGATCCGGCGGGAGGCGAACGGCGCACCCAATGGTGTGGTGGAGGAACTGGCGGCGCTGCCGTTCCTGATGTTGCTCAAGCCGCACACGCTGGAGCAGCGGCTGAAGAATTTACGCGAGATCCAGGCCTATTACGTGAGCCTGGGGATCACGACGGCGCAAGACGGGATTTCGATGATGCCGGACGTGGCTCTGCTGCGGGAGGCGGCGAACCGGGACGAACTGATGATCGATGTGGTCTCCTATCCACGATGGGATCTTTTCAACGATGTCCTTGCCGGAACGAAGGCGCTGAACGTGGCGATCATCCCGCCGGGAACGGCTGGGGCGAACGGCCCCACGGTCTATGCCGCTGGCCGCAATGCCGAGATCTCGGCCGATACGGACGTGCTGGTGGGGGTCTATCGCAAGCGGCTGAAGATCGGCGGGATCAAGATCACCGCCGATGGCTCGCCGCAGGGTAAGACGGCGTTCCTCACCAAGCCTTATGTCAAGCCACCAGCTGGGACGGGGGCGGATTATAAGGGCTATCCCACGGTGACGCAGGCCGAGATGGACAGCTGGTTCGATGTGGCGTGGCAACGCGGACTGCAACTGCTGGTACACTGCAACGGCGACGGCGCGGCCGATATGATGATTGCCGCCACGCGCAAGGCCTTGGCCGCGCATGGCCCGCGGGACCTGCGCCCGGTGATGATCCATGCGCAGATGATCCGGCCGGATCAAGTGGATGCGATGGCGGAACTGGGCATCGTGCCAAGCTTCTTCACCGGCCATACATTCTACTGGGGCGACTGGCATATTGCGGAGACGGTGGGCAAAGAACGCGCATTTGGCATGAGCCCCGCAGCCTCGGCGCTGAAAAAGGGGATTGCCTTCACCAATCACACCGATGCCGGGGTGACGCCGCCGGATCACCTCATGGCGATGTGGACCGCTGTCAATCGACTCTCGCGCTCTGGCGTGGTGGTTGGGCCGGACGAGCGGATCAGTGCGATGGCGGCGTTGAAGTCGGTGACGATCAACGCGGCGCGGCAATATTTCGAGGAGGAGTCGAAGGGCACGATCTCGGTTGGCAAGCGGGCCGACCTGGTGGTGCTTGATCGCAATCCGCTCAAGGTCGCGCCGACGGCGATCCGCGATATCAAAGTGGCGCACACGCTCAAGGACGGCCGGGTGATCTACTCGGCCTAGTCTTACTGCGTCATAAAATAGGATGACACGGTAAGACTAGAACGCGATCACCGAAGGCGTGAAGCATGCGATCAGACAAACACTTCTGGCGCATGCTGTCCGCTGGGCCTTCCAGCGGACAGCTACGCAGAGGCCGCTCTGCCTCAGTTCTTTGCGTTGCCCCCCGCACCCGGATCGAGCCGCATCACCGAATCTGATTCGCTGCGTAGCTCGATACAAGCTAAGAGCACGCAACTGCACTATTGTATGAGGGCGCAAATGGCTTCCGAACATCACACGACCGGACTGCAACTGCATTCGCTGGTGAAATCCACCGGCACGCTCGAACTTTCGCTGGCCGAAATCGCAACGGCGGCGCCTGGCGCGGACGATGTGGTGATCCGCATTGAAGCATCGCCGATCAACCCGTCCGATCTCGGGCTGCTGCTGGGCGCTGCCGACATGAGCACCGCAATTGTGACCGGAACCGCCGCCCGCCCAGTGCTGACCGCGGCAATCCCGCCGGCCCTGATGCGGGCGATGGCTGGCCGGGCTGACGAAAGCATGCCGGTTGGCAATGAAGGTGCGGGCATCGTGGTCGCTGCCGGCGCCAACGCCCAGGCATTGCTCGGCAAGATGGTCGCGGTGTTCGGCGGCGCGATGTATGCGCAATATCGGGTGATGCCGGCCGCCCAATGCCTGGTGCTGCCGGAAGGCACCACCGCGGCCGAAGGCGCGTCCTGCTTCGTCAACCCGCTGACCGCGCTCGGCATGGTCGGCACCATGCGGCGTGAAGGTCATACCGCGCTGGTGCACACTGCGGCCGCCTCGAACCTTGGCCAGATGCTCAACAAGATCTGCCTCGAAGACGGCGTCGCCCTGGTGAACATCGTCCGCAGTGCCGAACAGGAAGCCCTGCTGCGCGGCATTGGCGCAGTCCATGTCTGCAATTCCAGCCTGCCGAGCTTCATGGATGACCTGATCAAGGCGCTGATCGCCACCGGCGCCACCTTGGCCTTCGACGCAACCGGCGGCGGTAAACTCGCCGGGCAGATCCTGACCGGCATGGAAGCGGCAGCCAATGCGACCGCCAAAACCTATAGCCGCTACGGTTCGACCACCCATAAGCAGGTCTATATCTATGGCGGCCTCAATACTGCGCCGACCGAGTTCACCCGTGGCTTCGGGATGGCCTGGGGCATTGGCGGCTGGCTGCTGATGCCATACCTCGCCAAGGTCGGGCAGGCCGAGGTCGCCAAGATGTATGCCCGCGTGGTCGCCGGGCTGAAGACGACCTTCGCCAGCCATTACACAGGCGAATTGTCCCTGGCCGAAACACTGCAACTGGACAAGATTGCCATCTATAACCGGCGCGCGACCGGGGAGAAGTTCCTGATCTGCCCGAACAAGGGCGTCTGATCTTCTCGACATGGCGCCTCATCTGACTAGGTATAATCCTAGTCAGATGAGGTTCGGTCTCATGAACGCCTGGTCGGTCCAAGACGCCAAAGCCCGCTTCAGCGAGTTTCTCGACACCTGCATCGCCGAAGGCCCGCAGATTGTCACCAAGCGTGGTGCGGCTGCGGCCGTACTGGTACCGCTCGCGGAGTGGGAGCGGCTGCAGCGTGTGGCGCGGCCGAGCCTGAAGGAATTGCTGCTCGCGCCAAGTCCGCGCAGCGATCTTGATCTGCCAGCACGCGGCGGCTTGCGGCGTCGCGCGCCGGAGCCATTGGGCTAGCGCCGCGTGTACCTCCTCGATACCAACGTCATTTCCGCGTTACGCAAAACCCGTCCGCATGGCGCGGTGCTTGCCTGGATCGGTGGCGTTGCGGATGCCGATTTGTATATCTCGGCCGTGACCGTCGGCGAAATCGAGGCGGGGATCGAGATGACCCGCACCCAGGACAAGGTCAAAGCGGCAGGCATTGAAGCATGGCTCGACCAAGTCGCCGCGACCTACAATATCCTGCCGATGGATGCGCGCCGTTCGCGTCTGGGCGCGGTTGATGTATCGGCAATCCGACCAACTCCTGGAAGACGCAATGATCGCGGCCACGGCGACGGTGCATAACCTCGTGGTGGTAACCCGCAATATCCGCGATTTCGACCTGCTTGGCGCGAAATGCCTGGATCCGTTTATCCCGCCGACCAACTGATCGGGCGCAAATCTTTCGGCAAATAGAGCGGATGCACCGGGACACCGTGCTTGGACAAGCGGAGCACAGAAAGCTTCGTGCCGGCTGCACGAAGCGCGGTGCACACGGCCTCGGCATGCATCTGCAACCCTTTCGGCAATTGCCCATGGGCGATCACCGTGACATCGGCCTCGCTCGCCATTCCGATGATCGCCGCGATATTACCCGGCCCAACCGGATCATCCACGCCAAGCAACACTGTCTTGTCGGTGGCGCGATAGGCACAGACATTGCCGACATAAAGCCGCCCGTAACCCCAGTCCCGCACGAAACCCATGCAGCGCGCCACCGTCGGATCGTTGACCTGCTCATCGGCGGTGCTGGGGTTCATCATCACAAACAGTGCCGATGGCAGCCCAGCATCCCAAGTCCGTGACAACGTAAACCGATAGCGCCGGCAATCCGAAAACCGTGCCACTGACACCACATCGGCCGCCACGTTAAGCCTTACTTTGCCGCCGGGATCATGATCTTGCATGCGCAGGTGATGGCCGATTGCCATCCGCCGCGCAAGCATGGGGTTCACTCATTCAATCGGCTTCGAATGGACGGATAAAGCTGATAGTGAAAGCAAGCCCCCAAAGCCGCCGGCCGCGCGGGCCTTCGGCTTCAAGGGCGCGCGCCTGCGCGCGAAATTCACCGTCCGGCACGCGGCTGATCCAGATCGCCGGATCAACCGCGGCACGATTCGCGGCCAGTGCCGTTTGGGCGGATAGCAACGGGCCTGGGTATTTTTTGCCATTCATACTCAGGCGTTAGCGCGTGATGACCGCGCCTATCAGCGGTCATCACGCTCGTGGCAAGCATTATGCCATGTCAGGCCTTGATGAGTGACCCGAACAATACCCAGCTCGCCCCATCCCAACGCTGCAACTGCAACTGCGTCATCGGATTGTGCTGGGTCGGGCTGGTGTTGATCTTGATCCCGGGCAGCCAGACCGGCACTTCGAGGTCATGGATCGCATTGGCCTGGCGCATCATGTTTTCCCGCGACAGATCATTGCCGCATTGCTTGAGCACCTGGTGCATCATCGCCGCCCAGCCGAATCCGGTGAGGTAGGCGGCATCGCCGGCTTCCGAGCCCGGCAGGTATTTCGCCATGAAGGCGCGGTAGATATTCATCCCTGCATCGGCCTTCCAGGTCGGGTCGTTGGGGTCCTTGAAATAGGCGGCGCTGAGCAGGCCGACCGCCTTTTCTACGCCGGCCGGCTTCAACACCGCCGAAACCGAGATTGCGACATTGGCGAGGAAATGCATCGGGTGCCAGTCGAGGTCATGGATCTTGCGGATGATCTGGGCGGCGAATTTTGGCGTCACCGCACTCAGCAGGACATCGGCGCCAGAGCCTTTCATCGTCACCGCCTGACTGTCGATGGTCGGGTCGGTCACTTCGTACGACACTGACGACACCACCATCTTGTCGAAGCGGGCGCCAAGCCCGTCTTTCAGCCCGGTGATGTAATCCTTGCCGAGATCGTCATTCTGCCAAAGGATCGCGATCTTGGCATTGGGTTTATGCTCGAGGATATATTTGGCATAAATTGCCCCCTCGACCCGGTAGCTCGGCGGGCCGGCCATGCATAGCGGCAATTCGACATGGTTGCCCCAACGGCTGGCGCCGCTGGAAATGAACAGGTTCGGCACGCCTTTGGCATGGAGATATTTGACGATTGCCGCGTTCGGCGCGGTGCCGAGTGATGCGAAAATCGCCGAAACCTCGTCCTGCTCGACCAACCTGCGGGTCATTTCGACGGTTTTGGCTGGCGCGTAGCCATCATCGAGCGAGATCAGGTTGATCTTGCGACCGTTCACTCCACCTGCATCATTGACCATCTGGAAATAGGCGAGTTCGGCACGGCCGACCGCGCCGTAGGCCGAGGCTGGGCCGCTATAGGGCTGGGTCTGGCCGAGCTTGATCTCGGTATCGGTGATGCCCTTCGGCTGGGCGCGCAGCACTGCGGGCATGGCAAGTGTGGCGGCGGTCGCGCCGAGCAAGGTACGGCGGTTGATCGGCAAATGTCTTGAATTGGTCATTGAACGCTCCCGTCTGTCTATGGATCGCAGCGCTGTCTGCGCCTTGATGGCCAGTGTTCACTAATTCACTGCCGTAAGCCAGGGCCGAACGCGCTGCAGCAGCCATCAGGTCGCCGCAATTGGCATTTGGCCAGGACTAAGGCGCGTGGGTTGGTCGGATTTTGCGGCGGTTAGCTCGCGATCACCTTCACATAGCTTCCCGGCGCGTCCTCGATCACCGCAAGCTTGCCATCGCCCGGCACCCGCGCCTTGACCTGCTTCTTGTCATACTCGCGGATCCAGCGATTCCAGTCCGGCCACCACGATCCGGCCATTTCGGTCGCCCCGGTGAACCACGCCTCGGGGTCTTCAGGCAATTCGGTATTGATCCAATGCCCGTATTTGCCGCCGTCGGGGGAGTTCACCACCCCGGCGATATGGCCGGATGCGGCCAGCACGAAGCGGTTTTCCCCGCCGAGCAACTGCGTCCCGCGATAGGTTGCCCGCCACGGCGCAATATGATCCTCACGGGTGGAGAGGAAATAAGCGGGGACTTTGACCGTCGACAGGTCGATCGGCGTACCAAGCAGGGTAATGCCGTTCTTGTCCTTCAGCTTGTTGGCCTGGTACATGTTGCGCAGATAGAAAGAATGCATCTGCGCCGGCATCCGGGTCGCGTCGCTGTTCCAGTAGAGCAGATCGAACGGGAAGGGGTCGTTGCCCAGCAGGTAATTATTGACGACAAAACCCCAGATGAGATCATTGGCGCGCAGCATGTTGAAGGTGGTTGCCATTTCCGACCCCTCAAGGAAGCCGCGCTTGTTCATCTTGTTTTCCAGGGCGGCGAGCTGTTCCTCATCGATGAAGACATTCAACTCGCCCGAGTCGCGGAAATCCATCAGGGTGACGAAGAACGTCGCGGTCTTGATGCGGTGATCGCCATGCGCCTGCATGTAGGCGAGGGTTGAGGACAGCAAGGTTCCGCCCAGGCAATACCCTATCGCGTTGACCTCGCGTTCGCCGGTCGCGGCCTCGATCGCGTCGAGCGCGGCCAGGATGCCTTCGCGGAGATAATCCTCGAACAACTTGTCCGACAGGCGTTCGTCGGGATTGACCCAGCTGACGATGAACACGGTATGGCCCTGGTCGGTCGCCCATTTCACGAAGCTGTTCTTGGGGCGCAGATCGAGGATGTAGTATTTGTTGATCCAGGGAGGCACGATCAGCAGCGGCCGCTTCAAGACCTTGTCGGTGGTCGGCGTGTACTGGATCAGCTGCATCAGGTCGTTCTGAAACACGACCTTGCCCGGCGTCACCGCGATATTCTCGCCGATCTTGAACGCGTCGGTGTCGGTCATCTTGATGCGCAGATCGCCCTTGCCGCGTTCAAGGTCCGACAGCAGGTTGTTGAGGCCCTTGATCAGGTTCTCGCCGCCGGTTTCGGCGGTTTTGCGCAACACTTCCGGGTTGGAGAACAGGAAGTTCGATGGCGACATCGCATCGATAAACTGGCGCGAATAAAAATCGACCTTTTGCGCGGTCGCCGGTTCCATGCCGTCAGTGGTTTTGACCACATCGGTGATGTAGCGCGCTGACAGCAGGTAGGATTGGCGGATGAAATCGAAGACCTCGACATCCTTCCACGCCGCATCCTTGAAGCGTTTGTCGCGCGGGTCGCCCGCGATCACTGGGCCGCCGGCTTCCATGCCCATCATCCGCCGTGTGGTGGATTGCCACAGCGACATGTAATCCTGCCAGAAGCCTAGCTGGGCCTGGATCATCTTGCCCGGATTGGCCATCAGCTGGGTGGTCATTTCCAGGAATGCGCTGCCAATGTTCATCGGGTCCGGTTTGGCCGGGGCGTCCGCCGCCTGCCGCTTCAGCCAGTCAGTGACCAAACGCTGCGACCGTTCGGCGATACTGGCCATGGATTGGCTCATTTCCGCAGGATCGGGCATTTTTATCGCACTGAGATCGATCATGCCGGCGGCGAGACCCGTTTTGGAGTCAGTCGGCTTTTTGGCATCGGCCATCTGCTTGTCCTTTCCGTGGGCGGGCGCTCGCTGCTACACCGGATGGCAAGGGGGCCACGACAGCGCCAGCAGGAGGTATATCAGTTATGAGAGTGCGAAGCGCGGTATCTGTTACACGCCTGTTCCTCGTTGGGCCGGCATCTAGCGCGATGGCGGATCGGGTTCAAGGGTCGCCGGTGGGCGCAATGCTGCTCGCCTGCGTGTTGCTGGCCGGTTGCGGCGGGGCAAGCGATGGCGGGCCGGTTGGGTGGTGGCATCAGCTTGAGGGCGGGCGCATTGCCGCCGATCGGCCAGCGCCGCCCAATGCGAATGCGCCGTTTCCCAATCTGGCCAATATTCCCCAACGTCCGGCGGTGACCCCGGCTGCCACCCGCAGCCAGATTGCCGCCGGTCTGGTCGCCGATCATGCCAATGCCACCTATGCGAACAGTCAGACCCGGCCGCCCAAAGCGCGGCTGCTGCCGTTGGGGCCAGCCCAGGATAGCCAGACGGCGACCATGGGGGCGGCATCTGCACCGCCGCGCGCCGCCCCGCGCGCGGCCGTTGCCTCGGTTGGCCTGCCATTGCCAGCGGCCGCCGATGCCGCCGCAATGCCGGCGATGTCGGCGACCCCACCGGCCCAGGCCAGTTTGCCGGGGCAGGGCGGCATCACCGTGCCCGCGCCACCGCCCCTGGCGCCGCCCGCCGCCCCTGCGCCGGCCGTTGCGTTGGCGGCAGCCGGCCCAGCGGTGGCCGTTGCATTCGCACCCGGTTCTGCGGTCCTGCCGCCAAACGCGCTGGCATCCTTGCGCGCGCTGGCGGCGCGGCGCGCTGGCCGGACAATCCAGGTCGCAGGCTTTGGCGATGCCCAAGCCGCCGATATCGCGACCCAGGTCGCCGCGCTGGACCTCTCGCTCGCCCGCAGCCGATCGATCGCGGTCGCGCTTGCGCAAAACGGCGTGCCGATCAGCGCGATCGACCAGGACTCCAAAGCTATCGGCAGCGGCGGCATTGCCCGCATTGTCGAATAAAGCCTGCCGCCGTATCACCGCCCCCCCTTGTTCTTTGCCGGATTCCCCCCCCTCCCATGCAAAACGAAGAATTCCACCGTATCCGCCGTCTGCCACCCTATGTTTTCGCCGAGGTTAACGCCGCCAAGGCCAATGCCCGCGGCGTGGGCGAGGACATCATCGATCTTGGCATGGGCAATCCCGACAGCCCGACGCCGCCGCATATCGTCGCCAAGCTGATTGAGGCAGTGCAGGACCCGCGCACCCACCGCTATTCGACATCGAAAGGCATTCCCGGCCTGCGCCGTGCGCTCGCCGGCTATTATGGCCGGCGTTTCGGGGTCGATCTCGACCCGGAAACCGAAGTGATCGCCACTTTGGGATCGAAGGAGGGGCTGGCCAATCTCGCCGCCGCCATCACCTCGCCCGGCGATACCATTCTGGTGCCCAACCCATCCTACCCGATCCACCAGTTCGGCTTCATCATCGCAGGGGCATCGGTGCGCTCCATTCCCGCGACGCCCGATGCCGACATGCTGCGCGCGATTGACGTCGCAATCCGCCATTGTGTGCCCAAGCCGACCGCGCTGATTGTGAACTTCCCGTCCAACCCGACCGCCTATCTCGCCGACCTCGATTTCTACCGCGAGGTGGTGGCGCTATGCCGCAAGAACGACATCTGGATTTTGTCCGACCTTGCCTATGCCGAAATTTATTTCGAAGGCGAGCCGCCGCCGTCAATCCTGCAAGTGCCCGGCGCCAAGGACATCGCGGTTGAGTTCACCAGCCTGTCTAAGACCTACAACATGCCGGGCTGGCGGATGGGGTTTGCGGCGGGCAACCGCAAACTGATCAATGCGTTGACGCGGATGAAATCCTACCTCGATTACGGCGCTTTCACCCCCATCCAGGTGGCGGCGACGGCGGCGCTGAATGGCCCGCAGGACTGTGTGGATGAGATGCGGGCTTTGTATCGCGATCGGCGCGACGTGCTGATCAAGGGCTTGCACGCGGCAGGCTGGGATGTGCCGTCGCCACGCGGATCGATGTTCGCCTGGGCGCCAATCCCGGAACGCTTTGCGCATCTGGGCAGTGTGGAGTTTTCCAAGCTGCTGCTCGCCAGGGCGCAAGTTGCCGTCGCCCCCGGCATCGGCTTTGGCGAACACGGCGATGGCCATGTGCGCATCGCTCTGGTCGAAAACACGCAGCGGCTGCGGCAGGCTCTGCGCAGTATTCGCGGTTTTTTGCAGGCTGACAACGCGGCGCCAACCCTGCAGGATGTCGCGGCAGGCTAACCGGTAACGCGGGAGATTTCCCTATCAGCCCTTGCGAACCCGGCGTAGTGGAATAATATTTCGTCCCAAGCCACAACTGCGACCGGAAGTCTCGTCCCCATGAAAACACCCTCCGTCGACGTCCAAGCGCTCGACGCGATCGACCGGCGCATTCTTGCCGAATTGCAGGAAGACGGCCGGATGACCAATGTCGAGTTGGCCCGCCGCGCCGGCATATCCGCGCCGCCCTGCCTGCGCCGGGTGCGGCGCCTGGAGGAAGCCGGCATCATCCGCGGCTATCACGCCGATTCCGACCCGCAGAAGCTGGGCTGGGAAATCACTTTCTTCGCCGTCGTCGGGCTGGAAAGCCAGAAGGAAACCGTGCTCACCGGGTTCGAAACCATGGTCGCCGATTGGCCGGAAGTGCGCGAATGCCACATGATCCGCGGTGGCAGCGATTTTCTGCTGAAGCTGGTGGCGCGCGACACTGCCCATGAAAATCAGCTCACCACCCGGCTGACCGGGGCGGCCAACGTTGCCCGGGTGCAAACCTTGCAGACCATCCGCACCAGCCGCAGCCTTGCCGGCGTGCCGCTCTGAACTTTGAACGCCGGGTCTGGCTGACGCTCGCCGTGCTGACATTGGTGCGGCTGGCGGTTGCCGGCAATGCGCCGCTTTCGGCCGATGAGGCGTATTATTGGGTCTGGTCGCGCGCGCTGGCGCCTGGCTATCTCGATCATCCGCCGATGGTGGCTCTGTGGATTTGGGCGGGCACCGCGCTCGTCGGCGATGGTGCACTCGGGGTGCGGCTGCTTGGGCAGGTCTCTGGCCTGGTCGGCGCCTGGCTGCTGGTGCAGACCGGGCAGGATTTGTTCGGTGACCGTCGGCGTGGGCTGATCGCGGCGCTGCTGCTGAATGCGACCTTGCTGTTGGGCATCGGCACCGTGACCATGACGCCGGATACGCCGTTGATTTTCTTCTGGACCCTGGCGCTGTTTGGCCTTGCGCGACTGCTGGTGAGCGGGAACGGGATCTGGTGGCTGCTGATCGGGGTGGCCTGCGGCCTGGCGCTCGACAGCAAATACACCGCCATATTACTGCCGGTCGGCATTCTGATCTGGCTGATATGGGTGCCGTCGCTGCGTATCTGGTTGCGGCGGCTGGGGCCATGGGTGGCGGCCGGGCTGGCGTTGCTGCTGTTCGGCCCGGTGCTGGATTGGAACGGCCGGCATGACTGGGTGAGCCTTATCAAGCAAGGCGGCCGAACCGGAGATTTCCAGATCGGCCGCGCGGCGCAGTTTTTGGGTGAACTGCTACTCGGCCAGTTTGGTCTGGCCACACCGGTGATCGCGGCGCTGTTCGCGATTGCCATGATGCGCCTGCCACGTGATGCGGCCGGACGCTTGCTTGCCTGTCTGATCTGGCTACCCGCCTTGGTCTTTGTCCAACATGCGTTCGGCGATCGGGTGCAGGCCAACTGGCCGGCGATCATGTTCCCCGCGCTTGCGCTCGCCGCGTCCGGCATTGCGCCGCGCTGGCACATCCCTGGTGCCGCGCTGGGGTTCGGGCTTTGCGCGCTGGTATGGGTGCAGGCGACGCTGGCGCCGCTCCCCTTGCCGATGCGCGCCGACCCGACCTTGCTGCGGCTCGGCGGTTGGCAGACGCTGGCCACCGCAGTCGATGCGGCGCGGGAGCGGGAAGCGGCGGATTTCGTTGTCAGTGACAATTATGGCCATGCCGCCTTGCTCGGGCGGTTGTCGCCGGGCGCAGTGCTGGGGCTTGAACCACGCTGGGCGTTGTTCGATCTGCCGGATGCCCGCGCGGGCATCGTCGGTAAGACTGGGATTTTGCTGCGCAGCGCCCGCCGCGATGACCGGCTCGATATGTCCGACTGGTCTGAAGCCCGCGAAATCGGCCGGCTCGACCGCGCCCGCGACGGGATGGTCGCGGAAAGCTTCGTGCTCTACCGTGTCGTCGGGCGCGCGGGTGCCACCCCGATCGCCGAGATGCCCCATCTTCGCCACTAGGATATCGCCATGCAACTCCCCAGCCACGACGACGTCGCCGCCGCCCGTGCCCGTATTGCCCCCTTTGTGGTGCGCACCCCGATGTTGCGCCACCGTGTGCTCGATATGGCGACCGGCGGGACGATCCTGATCAAGCCGGAGCCATTGCAGCGCACCGGATCGTTCAAGCTGCGCGGCGCGACCAACGCAATCCAGCGCCTCGGTGCCGAAGCCATGCGCGGGGTGGTGACCCATTCATCCGGCAATCACGGTCAGGCAACCGCGTGCGCGGCGTTCGCGGTCGGTGCCAAGGCCACCGTTTTCATGCCGCATGACGCGCCCCGGATCAAAGTTGACAGCACCCGCGGCTGGGGCGCCGAGATTGTGCATTACGACCGGGTGACCGATGACCGCGATGCCATCACCCGCGCCTTTGCCGACCGCACCGGCGCAATCCTGGTGCCGCCGTTTGATCATGAAGATGTGATTGCCGGGCAGGGCACCCTGGCGATGGAACTGGCCGAAGATGCCGAAGCCGCTGGATTGACGATGGATGCGATGCTGGTCTGCACAGGGGGTGGCGGCCTGATTGCCGGCTGCGCGCTGGGGCTTGAGGGCGTCTCGCCGGGCACGTTGGTCTATGCCGTTGAACCGGCGGGCTGGGACGATACCGGCCGGTCACTGGCATCCGGCGTGCGTGAGGGCAACGCGCCCGGCGGATCGATGCTGTGCGATGCGCTGCTGGCGAAAATGCCCGGGGAGATGACGTTTGCGGTCAATCAGCCGCGGCTGGCCGGGGCGGTTGCGGTGACGGATGATGAGGTTCTGGCCGCGATCCGCTTTGCGTTTTTGCATTTGAAACTGGTGGTCGAGCCGGGTGGCGCGGTGTGTCTGGCGGCGGTGTTGGCTGGGAAGTTTGATGCCAAGGGCAAGACAGTGGGCGTGGTGATCAGCGGCGGGAATGTTGATCCGGCGGTGTTTGGGCGGGCTTTGGCGGGGTAGGTATCTTTAGCGGTGTTCGCGTAACCTTCTCCTACAATTGTTGGAATCGGGGAAAATTGTGGATTGTGGAGAAAGATATGAATTCTCGACCAAGTGGAAGAAGTGTGCCAGTTGTTTCGTCGAGTTTTATGAGATTCATACGTACTAAGAAAGATGACCAAGAACCAAATGAAGTTTGCGGTTGAGGGCTCGGTAATGAATCAACTCGGGATGAGTGTATCTCATAATATTCCAAGAGGTCCACTGAGTGTAACTGCTCACCCCACCCCGACCAACGGGTATCCGAATAACGCATTTCGGGTCGCATCGAGCACGGATCGTCCGGTGAGTTTCGCTGTGCTTCCCATCGACCTGAAGGCAGCATAGGCCTCTGCACCCCATTCGCTGCGGAATC